>NZ_JAODNK010000228.1 GCF_025465275.1 Nocardia sp.
TGCCCGGCTCGGTTCTTCCCTCTCACCGCACCCCTGCAGGACTGGTTCGCCCCGCCGGACCGCAATACCCCCACCACGACAAGAGGATTCCCCACCCCGGGTGCCACCGACAAGTTCACCCCGTCGGTGGCACAGGCCGCTGCCCGACTTGGTTCTTCCCTCTCACCGCACCCCTGCGGGACCGGTTCGCCCCGACGGAATTGGTTCGGCCCGTAATACCCTGCCGCGACAACAGGATTCCCCGTCCCCGGGTGCCACCGACAGGTTTCGTCCCGTCGGTGCTACAAGCCGTTGCCCGGCTTGGCCTTTCGGGTTCTTGCTCTTTGGGTTCTTGATCTTTTCGTTCTTTATGTCCGGGCGTCTTTCGTCCTTTCGTTCTGTCTTTTTGCGTTGTGGCGGTGGCTGGGCGGGGCGGAATCCGCACTGGGTGAATGGCATTCGTGCCATCGCTGCTGGATCGCCGGTACTCGTCACGACATCGAAGGTGACTGTTGGTCGGGGCCTATGATCGCTGACCGGGTTGTTCGGGATTGCTCTTCCAGTGGCGCGATGGGTCTAGGACGATTCACGCGGTTCGGTGGGTGTCGGTGTGGTCGCCGAAAGTGCGTGCGATCAGTGCCGCTCGTAGCTGCCATAGGCCGGAGGTTGCGGTGGGGTCGAAACCGGTGAGCTGGCATATGCGTTTGATGCGGTAGTCGACGGTGTTGGTGTGGATGTGCATGAGGCGGGCGGTGCGCTGGCGGTTGAGGTTGGTGCTGATGTGGCAGCGGAGCGTGTGCAGCAGTTCGGGGTGGGCGTCGAGTGGATCCAGTAGTGCCCCTAGGGTTTCCCGGCCCGGGCCCGGGCGGGTGAGCTGATATTCCAGTGCCATGTCGGCGAACCGGTACAGTCCGGCTACGCACTCCAGGCGCTGCACCATGTCCAGTAGTTCATGGGCGCGGTCGGCTGCGGACGGCACGTCGGCCGGGGAGGCGACTACTACGGTCGCGGTGACGGGAACGCGTGCTGCCGTGGACAATTCGGCGAGCAGTTCGTCGAGGCGGTCGGCGGTCGGCGTGGTCGTGGGAACGAGAATCGTGCCGCCGTCCACACTCAGCAGCGCCAGTGCCGTCTCCCCGCAGTGAGTAGCGAGTTCGGCCTGCAGGCGTCGCAGTTTACGGCGGGCGACCACCTTGCCGTCCAGCATCGGGTGGCGCTCATCCGGATGCACCGGAATATCCAGTGCCAGTACGCAATACGCGGAGGCGATATCTATACCGCATTCGCGGGCCATGGTCGAGGTGGGGTGTCCGCCGAGCAGTGCGGAGGTGAGGATGTGAACGGCACTGTGGTGCTCGCTGACCACCGCTTTGTGTTCGCGCACATAGGCGCGGGCGACGGTCGCGCTGATGGTGTCCAGTAACTCCACCACCAGCTTTGCGCCGTTCATGAGACTGGCGTAGTCCTGTGCGGTCGCATTCGCATGGATGAGGTCCATGCCGACTTTGAACCCCTCGTGAATGGAATGCAGGATGGTATCGATCGGTACGCCCTCGCGCGCCCAGCCGGCCGCCGCCTCGGCCAGCCTCCCGGTCTTGGCTGGAATGTCCTGACCGTCGAGCATGCTCACGGCCAATTCCAGACAGCTGCGCGTGACGCTGGTGATGTCGCCGGAGATGACATCACCAGGCAAGGTGCCGCACGGAATCACATTGTCGATGAAATGCCCTACCAGCTGCCGCGATACGGTCCCGACATCTTGCAGCGGGCCGGACATCGGCTTGCCGGACACTGTCAGGCTCGCTCGAAGCGCTCCGTCGGTTGTCATCGTCGACTCCCTTCCGAGGTGATCTACCGCACTTTCACGGTGGAGTTCGAACTCTAAAGTGAAGGCCAGCTCACCTTCTACTCCCTTTCGAACCGAAGCCTGATCGACGGCGAATCATGGTGATGGCCTGGGCAAAGCGTCGCAATTGGAACAGTCCGGATCTTTCCGCCAGCGGCTGATGGCAAGATCCACTCAGCTTTTGCTTCCGCGCCGCAGCCACTTCGGCGCCCACCAGCACAGATCACCGAGCAAGGTCACGGCCGCAGGCACCGGCAAGATCCGCAGCTGAATCCGCCATTGCCTGTGGTCAGCGCCAGAGGCGACGACACGGCAGCTGCCGCAGCTCGGTCCGGACCCTGCGATCCACCCGGACCGTCAGACCTACTTGCGCTGCGGCAGTCGCGAATTCCCAAGCCTCCGAACGGGTTGCGGCGTATTCCAGAACCAGTGGATGATCCGGGTAATCGAAGCAGACGACAACACGGTGAGTGAGCGCATTCGGAACAACCTCGGACGCAATGACTTCGACGCCGTGCCTCATTACCCGACCGTAGGACCAGCTCCGATCGAGCACGCCGATCCAGATTTCCATTAGACATGTCACAGCTACGCCACTCGACATGCTGGGCGATGTCACCGGCTCATCTCCGCAAGTCCATCCATGGAAGGCGGTGCGGCCTCCATGACACCGATGACAATCAGCCAGCAGCCCGTGAGCCGGGCGAGAACGGCTGATCGAGCCGAGGGGCGACACGATCAGCCAGTTGACCCCGGCGGGCGAAGTGGGCTTATCCGGCCGTGAGCCCGAGCCCGTGCGCCAGCACCGGCCAGGACGCGGCCAGCTCGTCGTCCCAGTATCCCCAGGAGTGGGTGCCGTACGGGCGCAGTTCCGTGGTTGCCGGAATTCCCAACTGCGCCAATCGGTTTGCCATCGCGCGCGTGCATTGGTCGACCGCGGCCTCGATCACGCCGCCGACGAGGATCTGGTTCGCGAGTGCGCCTGCCCCACCGCCGACAAGATGCCGGTCGCCCGCCTTGTCGTACGGGCCGGGCATCCCGTTGCCGCTCGACAGGTACAGGTCGACACCGCGCAGCCCGGCCGCATTCACATACGGATCATTGGCGGCCCACATCGGATCATCGGGCGGCCCGTACATGTTCTGCGCATCGCCGCCGCTGTAGGCGACCGTGAGGCGAACGAAGGCCTGGCCGGCGGGATCCGCGATCTGCGCGCAGCCACTGTACGCCGCCACCGACCGGTACAGGCCCGGCTTCGCGATCGGCAA
The DNA here is from genome assembly GCF_025465275.1 of Nocardia sp. GTDB lineage: Bacteria > Actinomycetota > Actinomycetes > Mycobacteriales > Mycobacteriaceae > Nocardia. The sequence continues at coordinate 3,094 of NZ_JAODNK010000228.1, forward strand.
TTGCAGCACCGAGGTGCCCGACATCGACACTCCCGCAATCGCATTGACCCCATTGGCGCCCAGGGCCGCATCGATCAGCGGTGGTAGCTCCTCGGTCAGGTACGTCTTCCATTTCACGACGCCCAGCCGGGGATCCGGTGCCCGCCAATCCGCGTAATAGGACGCGGCGCCACCGACGGGCTGCACCACATTGATGTCCTTGTCCGCGAGGAAGTCGGTGGCATGGGTTTCGTGATCCCACGTCGCCGGCCCCTTCCCGCCGCTGCCGCCGCTGAGCAGGTACAGGACCGGCCGCGGAACGGAGGTATCGGCCGGTCGCTGCACCTCCACCGTGAACTCGCTGTTCATCGCGGCCGAGAAAACTGTGAGAACCAGATGCCTGTCACCGTCGGCGTGGGTGTTCACAATCCGTGAACCATCCGGCGCTACCACCGAAACACCCCGGTCACCAGGATCATTCGCCGCCGGGGCAGCCTCCGCCGCGGGCATGAACGATGCCGAGGTGGCGGCGAGGACGCCCGCCGCGATCATGATTGCCATTCGCCGCATGGTCGAGCGAAGACGCACGTCGATTCCTATTCCTCCTGCGTAGCCGTCGGCAGCGCGGCGGCGAGTGTGCCATCCCCCGGCGAACAGGGCGTTTCGAAAGCCTGTCGAAACAGAGCGACTTCACCGACTTCGCGGCGTCGGCTACCGACGGAAGATGCGAGGACCTGCGGTGATTATTGCCGATCCCCTGATCGATCTGCGCCAACGCGGCCGAAGGACCGGGATCAGTGAATGCAGTGGAACAGTGGCTCTATGGGAACGCTGATCAAGGTGATCGAGGACCTGAGCGCGCAGACCCGCTGACACTGCCGGTCAGCGGGGCAATGCCGCGAGGATGCGCTCGAAGACTGCGGTCACGTCGCCGAGACCGTCGATTGTGGTCATGATGCCGTGGTCGGCGTAGTGGGCGGTGATGGTGGAAATGTGGCTGCGGTACAGAGCCAGGCGCTCGCGGACTACGGCTGGGTCGTCGTCGGTGCGGTGTTGTGCGGCGAAGCGGATCTCGCAGCGGCCGATGATCACGTCATCGGGGACGGCGAGCTCTACGACGCGGTCGAGAGCACGGTCGGTGGCGGTCAGCAGTTCGTCGAGAGCTGCGGCCTGCGGGCCGGTACGGGGATAGCCATCGAGGATATAGCCGCCGGCCGCATCGGTTTCGGCCAGACGCTCGCCGAGGATCTTCAGGACCAGTTCGTCGGGCACCAACTCACCGGCCGCCACCATGGCTCCGGCCGCCAGCCCGACCGGGGTTCCGTCCCGCATCGCAGCTCGGAACAGCTCGCCGGTCGAGATGTGCGGCACCCCGAGCTCCTGTTTCAGCATCTTCGCCTGCGTGCCTTTACCGGAACCGTTGGGCCCCAAGATCACCAATCGCATGACGATGACTCCAATCACCTTGCCAGAGAGGCTACTCGGGCCGAGCGCCGGTAGCGAGACGGGCCAGTGCCACACCGGCGGCATTCGCGCCGCACATGCCGTGTGCTCCCGGGCCGGGCGGAGTCGCCGCCGAGCAGAGGTACATACCAGGAACGCCGATCGTGTACGGGGACAGTGTGATTCGCGGTCCGAAGACGAGCTGGCGGATGTCTTTGGAGCCGGTCATGATGTCGCCGCCGATGAAATTGGGGTTGTGGGCCGCCATTTCGGTGGTGCTGCGGGTCGTCCGGCCGACGATACGGTCCCGGAATCCGGGCGCGAACTGTTCGATGCGGGTGATGATCGCCTCCGTGGCGTCGCCGGTATAACCGTGCGGAACGTGGGCATAGGCCCAGATCGGGTGGATATCACCGGCCGAGCGCTGCGGGTCGGCCAGATACTGCTGGCCGACCAGAACGAACGGACGTTCAGGCATCCGGCCGGCGTGGATGTCGCGTTCGGCGGCGGCAATTTCGCGGTAGGTTCCACCGAGGTGGACCGTCCCGGCGCGCCGGGCGTCCGCATTGGTCCAGGGCACCCCGTCCGCCACCGCGAAATCCACCTTGAACGCACCCGGGCCGCGGCGAAAGTTCCGGTAGGCGTCGGCAATTCGCGGCGGGAGCCGATCGCCGAGGATATCGGCGACGGACTCCGGGGTCAGGTCGAACATCGTGAGGTCCGACGGCGGGAGCTGGGCGGCGGTATCGATCCGGACTCCGGTCTCGATTTTGCCGCCCAGGTCGGCCAGCAGGGCCGCCAGCGCTCGGGCGATGGACTGCGATCCACCGGCGGCGACGGGCCAGCCGTGCCGATGGCCCGCAGTCAGGATGCCCATCCCGATCGCCGAGGTCATCGGCAGATGCAGTGGCCTGAAGGCATGGGCCGCAACGCCTCCGAACAGAGCCCGGGCCTCCTCGGTGCGGAAGGCACGGGCCAGCACGGAGGCCGGCAATGGTGTCGGCGCACCGAATCGGGCGAGCGTGAGCGGGTGCCGTGGCACCCGCAGCAGCGGTTGCATAATGTCCTCGGCCAGCGCGTCGTAGCGCTCGGAGGGCCTGTCGAACAACTGCTTCCACCGCCGTCCGTCCCGCCCCATCCCGGCGGCGGTGCGTTCGACGGATCGGTACAACACACCGGCGCGGCCATCAGGGAGCGGATGCACACAGTCGATTTCCGTTGTACGCCAGGACAACCCGTACTGCTCCAGTCCGAGCTCGGCCAGGAAGGGTGAGCCCACCGCCATCGGATGCACCGCCGCGCACTGGTCGTGCAGCAGTCCCGGCACGATCGCCTCCACGGTGCGGGTACCGCCGCCGATCTCGCTATCGGCTTCCAGCACGGTGACCCGGACGCCCGCCCGCGCGAGGGCAACGGCGGCGGCGAGTCCATTGGGCCCGCCGCCGACGACGGTCGCGGTGGTCATGCCAGCGCTCCACGTCCGTGGTCCTGCTCATCGCGAATCTCGTTCCGGCGGGCCGCTTCCGGCTCGGGCCGGGTCCAGGTGACCGTCACCGGGATGGGGCCGTCGGGCAGCCAGGGCTGTTCGGCCACGGCGTCGGCCACCACCCACGTACCGCGTTCGATCACACCGAGCGCCGCATCGATGACCTGGTAGTGCTGCACCTTGCTCCCCCACGCCTGCGACTCGACCCAGACGATGACCGCCTCGCCCGGTTCGAACCGGGCCTCGCGCTGCACGGCGGCCACGAAGTCCGCATTGTGCAGATGGCCGTCACCGAAGTTGAAGCCGATCAGCGAATTGCACAGGAACTCGCCCTCGCGCACGGTGCGGGAGTCGATATCGGGGAGGTTGCGCAGCAGGACGGAGAACAGTCCCCGGCCCTGGCTGTGCATGGTCCGCCAGGCGACCACCTGCTGCATGGTGATTTCGGCCCACTGTGGTTCGTAGCCGAACTCGACGAACTGATCGACCTGATTCTTCGCGGTGCGCGTCACCCTATCCAGTTTGCCCTCCGCGCCCGGAGCGAACGCCCACACCGCGGAGGCCCAATTGCCGGCGTACTGCCGCATGGACGGCAGGAACGAGACCTTGTCGGGCCGGAAATTGCCGAGAATCGGGAAGAACAGCAGCCCTGCCAGCAGTGCGACGGCCAGCCAGGGCGAGGAGAGATCGAACGGGCCGTAGCCGTTCCCGTTCGGGAAGCCCAGGAACAGGAACATCGAGGCGTAGGCGAACAGCACGTTCCACTCCAGCGGCACCGCGAGCGGGAACGTCGACACGATGAAGAGGTGGAAGATCACCATCACCGCGACCGCTGCCGCCGTGAGCCAGTGGCTGGTCGAGAACAGCAGCACCAGCGGCGCGATCACCTCGACGGTGGTGCCGCCGGCGTGCGCCATCACATCCGCGATGCGGGACGGCCGCAGATCACGAGGGAAGTCGCGATAGTGGGCGCGTTTGAGCCCGGTGAACGGCACCGACGGGCTGTTGCTCACCATGGGCGGGACCACCAGTGCGAAATGCTTGCCGAACTTGGACACTCCCGCGCCCACCCACACGATGACGATCAGCAGTTTCAACGCGATGATCATGTCGACGAACGGCAGCACCGCGAAGAAGAACAGCGCGGGCAGATACTGCTCGCCACGAGCGGCCAGGAATATTGTCTTGTCCCGCAACCCGTTCAGGATGAGCAGCACGATCGGCGCGATCAGCAGCGCCGGATTCACCAGGCCCGAGGTATTGCC
>NZ_JAODNK010000026.1 GCF_025465275.1 Nocardia sp.
AGGCCCCGTCCGGACTGAGTCCGGGCGGGGCCTTCGTGAGCGGAGGATAGGGGATTTGAACCCCTGAGGGCGTTAACCCAACCCGCGTTCCAGGCGAGCGCCATAGGCCACTAGGCGAATCCTCCGTCGAGCAATATACCGGCTGCCCCCCTGTCGAAAGCAAATCGCGGAGTTCCGCGGCCGCTTCCGGCCGGCTCGGTCGCTACTTCTTCAGCCCCGCGAGGACCTTCTGGACCTGCTGTTTGGCGACCGTGGCGACGTCGTCCTTGGAGACCGGTTCGCCGGAGGCGCGGTTGAGGCTGATCTCGACCTTGACCGAGACATTGCTGTCCTTGACCGCGACCGTGTAGTCCAGATCGTTGAAGGAGGAGTAGTCGCGGGTCTCGGCGTGCCAGTAGCCCGCGGAGCCGATTCCGGCGACATCACCGGAGGTGCGGCCGGAGCCGGTGGTGCCGGTGTCGTACTGCTTCCACGAGTCGTACTGCGGGCCGCCGTACGCGCCGGTGAACTCGACATCGAGTGCGATGCGCGCGGTATTGGTCTGGTACTTGTCGGTGGCGGAGGAGCTGTAGTAATCGGCATTGCAGCTCGCGCGGCCGCCGGTGTAGTCGCTCGCCTTGGTTTCGGAGTGCTCCGGAGTGCCCTTCTGGGTGCTCGACCACTTGGCGAGCGCGGTCGGATCGATCAGGCTGCAGGAGTTGGTGACCTTGTCCATGGAGTAGTTGCCGTCCATGTTCTTCTTCTTGTCGTCACCCAGCGGACTGATCGGCTTGTCCCCCTGCGTGAGCGCGACGGCGGCTATGCCGATGCCGACGATCACGACCAGGCCGACCACGCCGCCGATGATCCACGGCGTCTTGTTGCCGCCGCCGGGCGGGCGCGGGGGAGTTCCGTAGCTGTAGCCGCCGTTCATCGGGGCCGGGCCGGGCTGCTGCTGCATATAGGGCTGCTGCCCCGGGTAGGCGTTCACCGGTGGCTGCTGATGTGGCTGTGACATCTGCGGCGGCATCTGCTGCTGCTGCGGCGGAAAGGGTTGTGCGGGCGGCGTATACGCCATGCCCGCGGTGCCGTAGTTGAGCATGGTCGGATCGGCGCCGGTGACCGGCTGACCCGCCTCGGCTCCGGTGGGTGGCGTAGCCCACCATTGCGCGGTTTCCTGGTGGTTGGCGGGGTCCTGAGGGCCGCCCGGTCCTGGATTGTTGCTTGTCACTACTGGTTTCCCCTCCGGTAACGAGCGGGTGCCCCCGCGATGTCGGTTGGATCGTAACGACCCCGGGCGGCAAGGGCATCGGTGAGCCGCTACACTGGCCGACGGATCCAGCGCGGCGCGCATCCTGTGAACTCCCCCAGGGCCGGAAGGCAGCAAGGGTCAACGGGCTCTGCCGGGTGCGCTGGGTCCCCTTTAATTTCTGGGTGCACATAAATCTTCCGGTGCACGGATCTCCGGGTGCGCGGGCCGATATTTAGCTCCCCAGGGTGAGGTCCTACCAAGTAACGTGATCGCTGGGTCCGTCCGCCGTGCGCGAGGACCCGCTTACATTGCCCCTAGCCCGTGGAAAGGCTGTCTGATGCCCCGGCAAACGCAGATCGGTTTGATGAGCCATGCGGAGCTCGTGTCCGAACACGAATCGCAGACCGCGAACTACGCGAAGCTCCGGACCGAGAAGTTGACGCTGGACATTACGCGCGGAAAACCCGCGCCCGAGCAGCTCGATCTGTCCCTGGATCTGCTTTCGCTGCCGGGCAACGGCGACTACCGCGACGGCAACGGCACCGATGTGCGCAATTATGGTGGCCTGCACGGCTTGCCGGAGCTGCGCGCCATCTTCGGCGAGCTGCTCGGCATTCCGGTCTCCAACCTGCTGGCCGGCAACAATGCCAGCCTGGAGCTCATGCACGACGTGATCGTGTTCTCCATGCTGCACGGCGCGGTCGATTCGGAGCGGCGCTGGATCGACGAGCCGTCGCTCAAGTTCCTGTGTCCCGCACCGGGTTACGACCGGCACTTCGCGATCACCGAATCGCTGGGCTTCGAGATGATCCCGATCCCGATGGGCCACGACGGCCCGGATGTGCACGCTATCGCGGAGCTGGTGGCGTCGGACGCGAGCATCAAGGGCATCTGGGCGGTGCCGAACTACTCGAACCCGACCGGCGTCACCTTCTCCGAAGCCGTGACACGGGAACTGGTTTCGATGCCGACTGCCGCGCCGGACTTCCGCCTGTTCTGGGACAACGCCTACGCCGTGCACCCGCTGACCGACACCGCCGATCCGGTGCTCGATGTACTGGGGCTGGCCGCTGCGGCCGGAAACCCCAACCGCCCCTACGTTTTCGCCTCCACCTCGAAGATCACCTTCGCGGGTTCGGGCGTGAGCTTCTTCGGGTCCGCCACCGCCAATCTGGAGTGGTACCTGAGCCATGCGGGCAAGAAGAGCATCGGCCCGGACAAGGTGAACCAGCTGCGGCATCTGCGCTTCTTCAAGGACGTCGAGGGTGTGCACAGCCATATGCAGAAGCACCGCGCCATCCTGGAGCCGAAATTCAAACTGGTGCTGCGGATTCTGGAGGACCGGCTGGGTGCGTCGAAGGTGGCGTCCTGGACCGAGCCCAAGGGCGGCTACTTCATCAGCCTGGATGTGCTGGAGGGCACCGCGACCCGCGTGGTCGCACTGGCCAAGGAGGCGGGCATCGCCCTGACTCCGGCCGGTTCGTCCTACCCGTACGGAAAGGACTTGGAGGACAAGAACATTCGCCTCGCCCCCAGCTTCCCCTCCCTCGCGGAACTGGAGAAGGCCATGGACGGTGTCGCCACCTGCGTCCTGCTGGCAGCAACCGAGAAGCTCATTTCCGCCTCCCCGAACCTTTAGCGCCCGGCTCGGGTGCCGCGAGGGTTGGCAACGCGTGCCGGCGGTTGGGCGCGGATTACGTTTCGGGCGTACCCGGTGAGTTACCCGCATCTCACGAAATCAGTTGTTGCGAAACGTAACTAGAGAATCAGAAGGCCCGCACCGGGAAAACCGGTGCGGGCCTTAATCGTTCGTAACTCAGCTGGGTTTGTGTGCGAGGACGGCGAAGATGGTCACGGAGAGGTGGATATCGCCGGTTGCCGCACCGGCTTCCAGGTCGGCGATGAGCTGATCTCGCTGCGGGACGGTGATGGAGCCGCGGGCGACGGACATGTCCGCGATGCGGGCGACCAGTGCGCCGGCGCCGATGCCGCCGTCCTGGATGAGCGCGTGCGAGCCGATATCGTCCACGACCAGTCCGGCCTGGGTGAGTTGTCCGGCCAGTCGCCGTCCGGCGAAGGGGTTGGTGGTGCGGGCGATCATGGTCTCGATGACCTCGTGCACCACGTTCCGGTCACCCGGATGGACGACGGCAGTGCCCCAATCGCTGTCCAGGACGACCACGCGGCCGCCCGGCTTCAGCACGCGGGCGATCTCCCCGGCGGCCCGGGCCGGTCCGGTCAGGTGCTGGAAGACGCGTTCGCACAGGGCGACATCGAAGGTGTCGTTGCCGAAGGGCAGGCCGTAGGCGTCGCCGGAGGCGAACTTCGCGGCCGACCCGGATTGCTCGGCGCGGCGTTCGGCCGCGGCGCGCAGGGTGGGGTCGGGTTCGACGCCGATCGCGGTGCCGTCCGGTCCGACCAGATCGGCGAAGGTGAAGACCTCGGACCCGGTGCCGGACCCGATGTCGACGGCGCTTTCGCCGGCTTGGGTGGCAAGAGCCTCGTGCGCCCAGTTCCGCAGTCGCCGGATCCCCGGTAGCGCTGCCTGCAGATCTTGGACATCGACCAGTTGATCCTGGCCGTTGCTGTCGAATCGGTCCGGACGTAAGCCGGCCCCGGTGCCATCGTGCGGCACGGTTCCCACTGTCGAAATAGCCATGGTGTCGGGCATGCCGCCGAGCCTAGTCGTGACCCGCGTCACCGCAAGGCGGGGCCGAGGGGGCCGGGCAATCGGTCCGGATTCGAGCCGGGATGGGATGATCTGACGATGGTTAGCCGCAAACTGTGCCTCGCGCAGGACCCCGAGGCGGACAAGTTGTTGTCGGACGATGACTTCGCCCTGCTGACCGGCATGCTCCTGGACCAGCAGTTTCCTATGGAGCACGCCTTCCGTGGCCCGCAGAAGCTGGCCGATCGGATGGGCGGCTTCGATATCCGGCGGATCGCCGATACCGATCCGGCGGAATTCGAGGAGCTGGCCTCCACCCCGCCCGCCATCCACCGCTACGGCCGTTCCATGGGCCGCCGGGTGCAGGAGCTGGCCCACTTCATCGTCGAGAACTACGACGGCAAGACGTCGGGCCTGTGGACACAGGGCGATCCCGACGGCAAGGAAATCCTGAAGCGCCTCAAGGCGCTGCCGGGCTTCGGTGATCAGAAGGCCCGAATCTTCCTGGCGCTGTTGGGCAAACAGGGCGGGCTCACCGCCGGCGGCTGGCGCGAGGCCGCGGGCGCCTACGGCGAGGACGGGTCCCGGCGATCGGTCGCGGATGTGACCGATGCCGAAACCCTCACGCAGGTACGGGAATTCAAGAAGCAGGCGAAGGCCGCCGCCAAACAGGCCTGACCGCGTCCACTGCTCGATGAACTCGTGCCGCCACGCCGCGGCACCCGAATGCGGTGTGGTTGCCCGCCAAAATCAAGGTGGTTTTTAACCTCCAGCGAAATCGCTGGTTGCTTGATGCTTGCCGCTATCAGTTCGTTTCAGGCAGTGGCGAGGAAGCAGTACCAAATGAAGATGAGGAAATTAACCGGGATCGCGGCGCTTGCGATCGCGGCGTCGATCGCGCCGATGGCTACGGCCGGGGCGGCCCCGGCCGCACCAGACAACGGTGTAGTAAATTACACGGCAACGAATTCCGAGAAGAACACCATTATTTCTACCGATGCGGGTTCGCTGGCGGTCGAGAACGGTGTCTTCAAGGTCAAGGCGGCCAATGGGATAACGGTCGCCGGCACCGAATTGAACTTCCGGGTAGACGATTTCGTCTTTCCGATCGCGGCCGAGATCAAGGACCGTACTGCGACCCTGACGCCGCAGCTCGACACGGATCACGCCGTTTACCAGCCGGTGGCCCTCCCGTACGAGAACGTCGCGCCCTGGAAGAGCGACTACGACCGTGAGCAGGCCGCCTGGGGTCGTCTGCGGGACACCATCGGTGTGGGCGCGACCATCGGCACCGTGGTCGGTGGCATCGGTGGCGCGGCCGTGGGCTGCATCGTCGGTGGCGCGGTGAGCGCGACCGTGACCGGCGCCCTGACCGCCCTGTTCGGTGCGCTGCCGGCCGGTATCGTCGGCTGCATCGCCGGTATGAGCGTCGTCGGCTTCCTGGGCACGCTGGCGGGTCAGCTGCTCGTCACGGCCCCGGTCGCGATCCTGGCCGCTATCCAGTACTTCTCCACCATCAATGAGCCGTCGATCAACCCGGCTCCCGCCAAATAGTTTCCGCTCGGCGGAATCCGAAGCTGCCGCGTGAGTTTTCATATTCACGCGGCCTTCGGACCGAGCTATGTTCGCGCCACGGGGTTTTCGATAACCGCGTTCCCCCTACGGCCCGCTCGATGAGGAAACCGAAGAAATGCTATCGAAGAAATTCGCCGCCGCCGCGGCGTTGTTGATCGCTGCCCTGGGCGCCACCGCGGGTACCGCGGGCGCGGCGCCCGAAACCACCGATCCCGGCGTCATCAACTACACGTCCACCACTACCGGGGCCAGTACGATCATCCGGACCGATGCCGGTTCCCTGGTCGTCGAGGACGGTGTCTTCAGAATCATGGCCGCCAACGGCTCCACCGTGGCGGGCTCCGAATTGAATTTTCGGGTAGATGATTTCGTCTTTCCGATCGCGGCCGATATCAAGGACCGTACTGCGACCCTGACACCGCAGTTCGATACCGAGCACGCCGTATACAAGCCGGTCGCCCTGCCCTACGAGAACACGGCGCCCTGGAAATCGGATTACGACCGTGAACAGGCGGCGTGGAATCGCCTGCGGGACACCATATCCACCGGCGCGACCATCGGCACTCTGGTCGGTGGCATCGGCGGCGCGGCCGTGGGCTGTGTTGTCGGTGGCGCGGTGCTGGCCACCGCCGCGGGCGTGCTCACCGCAATGTTCGGTGCCCTCGGCGGCGCCGCGGTGG
>NZ_JAODNK010000104.1 GCF_025465275.1 Nocardia sp.
CGAACCCCCGGCCAGCTGTACGTGTAACACTGGCGAAACACAGCCTTGATTGCGGGGAAACACCGCGTCCATACCGTCTGGTCGCGACGAACCCATGCAGTAGAACTGGCTGGGAACCGATCCGTAAGGAGTACTAAGTGGCGTTCAGCACGGCCGACGAGGTCATCAAGTACATCAAGGAGGAGGAGGTCGAATACGTCGACATTCGTTTCACCGACCTCCCCGGTGTGCAGCAGCACTTCTCGATCCCGGCGAAGGCTTTCACGGCCGACCTGGCTGAAGAAGGCCTCGCGTTCGACGGCTCGTCCGTCCGCGGCTTCCAGTCGATCGATGAGTCGGACATGCTGTTGCTGCCCGATTTCAGCACCGCGCAGCTGGACCCGTTCCGTGCCGCGAAGACGCTGAACCTGAACCACTTCGTGCACGACCCGTTCACCCGCGAGGCCTACTCCCGCGACCCGCGCAACGTTGCCCGCAAGGCCGAGCAGTACCTGGCCTCCACCGGCATCGCGGACACCTGCTTCTTCGGTGCCGAGGCGGAGTTCTACATCTTCGACTCGATCCGCTACGACTCGAAGATGAACGGGTCCTTCTACGAGATCGACTCGGTCTCGGGTTCCTGGAACACCGGCAAGGAGCGCAACGCCGACGGCTCCCCGAACCTTGGTTACAAGGTGCGCAACAAGGGTGGTTACTTCCCGGTTGCCCCGTACGACCACTACGTCGACCTGCGCGACAAGATCTCGACCAACCTGCAGAACGCGGGTTTCACCCTCGAGCGCGCCCACCACGAGGTCGGCACCGCCGGTCAGGCCGAGATCAACTACAAGTTCAACACGCTGCTGGGCGCTGCTGACGATCTGCAGCTGTTCAAGTACATCGTGAAGAACACCGCGTGGCAGGAAGGCAAGTCTGTCACCTTCATGCCGAAGCCCCTCTTCGGTGACAACGGCTCGGGCATGCACGCCCACCAGTCGCTGTGGAAGGACGGCAAGCCGCTGTTCCACGACGAGGCCGGTTACGCGGGCCTGTCGGATCTGGCGCGTCACTACATCGGCGGCATCCTGCACCACGCCCCGTCGCTGCTGGCGTTCACCAACCCGACCGTCAACTCGTACCACCGCCTGGTGCCGGGCTACGAAGCCCCCATCAACCTGGTGTACTCGCAGCGCAACCGCTCGGCCGCGATCCGCATCCCGATCACCGGCGCCAACCCCAAGGCCAAGCGCATCGAGTTCCGCGCGCCTGACTCCTCGGGTAACCCGTACCTGGCCTTCGCCGCCATGATGATGGCCGGCCTGGACGGCATCAAGAAGAAGATCGAGCCCCAGGCTCCGGTCGACAAGGACCTCTACGAGCTGCCGCCCGAGGAGGCCAAGAACATCCCGCAGGCCCCCACCTCGCTGGCGTCGGTCATCGACCGCCTCGAGGAAGACCACGACTACCTCACCGAGGGTGGCGTGTTCACCACCGACCTGATCGAAACCTGGATCGACATCAAGCGCACCCAGGAAATCGCCCCGGTCAACCTGCGCCCGCACCCGTACGAGTTCGAGCTCTACTACGACGTGTAAGCCTGACCTGCGCGTTTACGCCTAATTCGGGCGTTTGGTACGCAGTGGGTACGCAGTAGACGAGATTGAGTCCATCCGCGTTGTGATCACTTCGGCGATCACCAATCGGGTGGACTCGTCCGTATCCGGCCACAGATGCCCATACGTGTCGAGAGTCGTCTTGGCGGTTGCATGCCGCATCCGCGCCTGGACGACCTTGATGTTCGCGCCGTTGCCGATGAGCAGCGACGCGAGGTAATGGCGCAGGTCCTGAAAACTGAATTCCTCCGGCAAGCCCGGGATGTCACCGCGGACAGCACGGATCGCGCGATCGATCTGCCAGGGCGGTACCGGCTCGCGGAATTCGTTGCATACCATGCGCTCGCCGGGCCACTGCTTCACCGCCGCCGACAGCATGAGTGCGAGTTCGTTCGGAATCGGGATCGGTGCTTCGGATCCATCGGTCTTCAGTGGTTTGGCCGGCCACTGCTGCTTCGGGTGCACGATGCCACGGATGAAGTCCACATCAGTCACCCTGAGCCCCGAGACCTCGGCTACGCGCAAGCCCGCGAACGCACCGAGCAGGATTGCCGCCCGCAGATGTTCGGGCACCTCGTCGTGTAGCGCCCATACCTGCTCGGTAGTGGCGCAATAGACCTTCTGTCTCCCGGCGGGCGGCGAGGTCCGCTTGGAGCACGGGTTGCGCACCAGAATTCCGTCCAGTACAGCGTCGCCGAGAATCTGCGAGAGACGGGAGTGCAATGCGTAGATATAGCTGGCCTCGTGCTTGCGTTCCTTAAGCTTGGCGGTCCACGCCTTGACCATCGACGGTCGTATCGCCGACAGCGAAATATTTTCGAACTCCGCTTTGATCTGTGCGATGTGCGTTTTGGCCTGCCGGACTGTGCTGTCGCGGTGCACCGCATAGCCCTTGATCCACTCATCGCACCACTCCCCCACAGTGCGTTGCGCATCGCGCGGTGAGACGTGGGTGCCATGCACCAGCGCCGCCAGCTGCTTGTCCAGCCAGGCTTGTGCGTCCACCTTGCGGGTAAACCGCTGGGTGTGCTCCTGACCGGTGTCATCGACGTAGCGAGCCCGCCACCGCTTACCGGTACCGTGCAGCTTTGATGGAACGCGCCGGACTTTGCCGCTCTCGTCGCGTTCTTCTTTAGACCAGAGATCTTCGACTCCGGCCCGGCGGTTTCGTCTCGCTGTCATTAGCTACACCCTCGGTTATCTCGCTGTCGGTGGTCAGACTTTGTCTAGAAAACTGGACGGCGAACCGTCGAATGACGTTGCCGCGCTGCGCTACTGCGCTTGCTCCGATCAGCAGTCCGGCCGCCCAGCGCTGCACTCGGGCAACGACCGGACGGCCGGACGACTTCTGATGTCAGACAGCCTTGCGGCTCGGCTCAAGAGCCTCTGCGGCCTCCTGCTCCGTAATCCACGTCAGAATTGCGCTCTCACGCCAGACCCGACGCCGCCCGAGCTTGAAACTCGGCGGCTTGGTCCGGTCACTCATATGCGCCCAGTAGCGCCATGTGGCGGCCGGAATACCGGTAAGTGCTTCGCAATCCTTGGCCTGCAAGTAGCGGTCGGTGTTCATATCGGTTCTCAGCTTTCGTAATCAGTTGAATTGAGGAAGCGGCGAAGCGAGGAAGGCGACAGCGGGCGACGTCGACTGGACATCGCTGTCCAATCCCGTCGAGTTCCTGTCCAGCGCGGCTCGGTCTCTATACGCAAGCGTCGCCGGGCCGTCGCCCTGTGGACTCCCCCGCAGCAGCGGGGTACAAGTCCCGAAGTTCGTTGCAAGACAGGACATTTATCCTGCTCGCGGGCACAGGTGTAGTCCGTCACCTCGGAGTAGACAGGGCGGCCGCGCAGTGTCGCCAGCCTGGACAGCGATGTCCAGTCCGTGTCGCCTGCGGACACTAAGGCGACAAGTCTTGTCCCCCGCTGTCGCTTCGACGTCGCCTGAGCGGCAACCTGCCGTCCAGGCGTGCGGACACTCTGCCGCCCCACCTGGACACCGGTGTTCACCGCACGGGGGCAACTGGACACGAGCGTCGCGATGTTTTCGCGAGGAGCAGGCCGGATCATCGCTCCACTCCATCGCGGCCGTCGCGTACGAGAACATCCACCAGGGCACTACCGGGCTGATATCCGGCGAGTGCGGAACGCGTCGGCTCCGGCGCCGGCACCCAGCTCATCAACTCTCGCATCCGCGTCTCAGTGACAGCGTTCACCCGTGGCTCGTACTCGGCTTCCATATGCTCACGAACTGCTGTGAGCGGCTTGGCCGCAGCCGGTGCAGGCAGCTCTTCCGGAATCGAAAAGCGTCGGCCGGTCTCCTCCGTCATATCGACCCACCGCCAACCTTCTGGCGTCTGCTTCTCGGGCCACAATTCGGACTCGGGAACACCGACCGCGACGGATGCCGCCTGCCGGTTACCCGACCACGGAACCCAGCCGTTCGAAACCCACCGATCGACGGTCTTCGGGGACACTTGCACTTTCTCGGCCAGCTGCTCACGGGTCATGCCTGCCGCAAAAATGGCGTGACGCAGGCGCGAGTTCTCAGCTTCCAGCCGGGTCCGCTGAGCAGACCCCGACTCTGACCACAACTGCGATTGCGCGGTCCCCAACTCCTTTGCCACCGCGTATTGGTGCGCAGGATACGGAGTCCGGCCCTTGGTGATCCACCGTTCAACGGTCTTCGGATCGACGCCGATCTTCTGCGCCAGCTGCTCGTTAGACAATCCAGCATCCAAAATCGCTTGCCGCAGTTGAGCATTGGCGCTCATCGTTCCCACCCGCCACGATCGTGGCCGTCGCCACGATCCGCCAGAGCGGTGCCCGCCCGATAGTCCGACAGTGCCGACCGCCCGACAGTGCCCGGCATCGAGTTCATCAACTCGGCCATGCCTGCCTCCTGCATGGCATCGAGTTCACTGCTCATCGCGAAATGCACCGCCTGAGCGTCACGTCGCGCCTGGACACGTCCCTCCCGGTCCGGGTGCTTTGCGCGCCATACCACGTCGAGTTCATCGAGCGAGGCGTTACCTGTTGAGCTGGAAGGGATTTCAGCTCCCCGACCGGCCTGCGCCTCACGCTCGGCATCAGCACCGGCGGGGCCAGTGTTGATGCCAATCTCGCGCAGCTGTCGATTCATCTTCTCGGCAAGCTGCCGCTCTGCCCATCGTGACCACACCTCCGATGGGTTCGGAGGCGGCGCGATCTCTTGATAGCCGATCTCCTCGGGGGTGACCGAGCGTCCGGCCTTCTCGCCCAACGCCGCAGCCAAGACTTCCAACGTGCGCGGCCGGGGGCGGTTCCGACCGGCGATATACCGGGCCACGGTCGTATGTGTCGGCCGTACCGGCTGGCCTCCGTCCTGCTGGCTGCATTGCTGCATCCGATGCGCCAAGCCCTTGTTGCTGATCTGCAGATCCTTCATGACCTGCGCCAGCCGTTGGTTCGGCGATAACTGCCGTTCTACACTGGACATGCTTCTGGGACCTTCCGTCCTGAAGTGAATTGGATTGCTGAAGCGGCTGTGAACCGCTTTGGTGCTTACTCCCCGGTGGCTAGACACTGCCGGGGAGTTTTTTGTTGCAACGTCTCCAACGTTGTCAACTAGGTCAATCATAGGTCACTCAGTTGAATGGGACAAGGGATGGACGTGGGTGACGCTGACTCACCCCCTACCATTGGGGCTATGACCGAGTCTGCTGCCTCGTCGAAGTACCAGGCCATCGCAAACGACCTTCGAGCGAAGATCGCCACCGGCGTCTTTGAAGTGGACGGTTTGTTGCCGACGAAAGCCGAACTGATGGCGCAGTACAGCGTCGCCCTCAACACTGTTGACAGGGCTTTGGACGTGCTGCGTGACCTTGGCCTTATCGAGTCTCATCAAGGTGTCGGTACGTTCGTTCGCGCGAAAGAACCGGCACAAGAGGCGGATCTGCAAACCCGCGTTCAGCGACTTGAAACTCAGGTGGCAAAGCTGTTCGAGCTGGCAGGGCATCAACCTGCCCCGCAAAGCGACGAACCACAGTAGGTTCAACGCTCCCTGCTCGCCTGAGTTCTGTGTCATTCATCCAGAAAAGCCCACCCTGTATAGCCAGCGCACCATGTGAAACCCCATGTGCGACAGCGCTGCCCGATGCGAACAGTCATCCTCAGCGATAGCCAACACCTTGGGCGTATCATCACCCAAGGTCACGGACATCGTGAAAGAGGTGGGTCGATGAGTGAACCGAACTCCGAGCTCCGCGAACTGATCAGCGAAGCAGGCGTCTCCTGGGCTGGGCTCGCGAAGCGTATCAACGACCTCGGCGCCGACGAAGGCGAGGCACTCCGGTACGACTACACCGCGGTGAACCGATGGGTGACCAAGGGGCAGAAGCCTCGGGGCATAACGCCTATTCTCATTTGTCGAGTGCTCTCCGAGCGACTCGGCCGGCGCATCCGTCCGGCTGACATCGGAATGGAAGGATTCGAGTCTGTGGCATCACGCGGCCTCCAGTACCCACATGACCCGGAATCGAGTCTTGAGACGATTCAAGATCTGGGCACCGCCTACGCGAGCGGGCAGTTCAGCGCCCCTTTCATCCTCGCGGCGCTCGCCGCACCGAGTCGTGACTGGCTACTCTCGACCTTCGAAGAAGTCTCGTCCGACCGTGGTCCCCGGGTAATCGGCATGAACCAGGTTGCAGGCATCCGGAACATGTTCAGCCTGTTCCAAGAGATGGACGTCATGAGGGGTGGCGGACATGCGCGGACGGCGCTGATCAGCTACATGAATTCGACCGTAATTCCGCTGATAAGGCGCGAACACGAGCGAGACGTCCAGCTGGCGTTGTACGACGCGGCGGCCGAACAGGCATATCTGATCGGCTGGATGGCGTACGACGACGGCGAACACGGCTTAGCCCAGCGATACCTTATCCAGGCACTCCGCCTCTCCCAGGCCGCAGAGAACCCGGTTCTTGGCGCACACGTTCTCGCTGGGATGGCCGATCAGGCGAATCTACTGGGGCACAAGTACGAGGCTGTCGCACTGGCTCGCGCCGGGATGCACGGGATCACCCCGGGGAACTCCCCTGCCTGCTACGCCGATCTCGGGATTCTTGAAGCACGAGCCCTGGCCAGCCTCGGCGATGCAACGGCCGCGAACAAGTCGATCGCTCGGGCAGAGCGCATCTTCAACACGGTTGATCATGATGCCGAGCCCGAATGGGCTCGATTCATTGACCGTGCCTACTTCTTCGGAGAGGCCGCGCAGGTCTTTCGGGATCTTGGCCAACCGACCGAGATTGATCGATTTGCGAACCTGTCGATCGCGGAATGTGTCGAACAACGGCGAGCTCGGCGAGGAAGCCTAAGCCAGGCCGCAGTAGCAGCAGCGTTCTTGCAGCGCAACGAAGTTGAAGCGGCAGCAGATCGCGGCAAGATCGTCATACAACTCACTTCGACTGTCAATTCATCGCGTTCGCTGGAAGCCGTGACGGACCTTCAGCGCAAACTGCGGCCGTACGCGAGCGTGCCGCAGGTGCAGCAGTTCAACCGGGACGCATCGCTGAAACTGGGGCTGGTCGCATAACCGCCGGCGGTTTGGCGCTCCTCGGGGCGATCTGCTGTCTCCTCTAACGCCAGATCGGTGTCTCCAGGAGACGGATGCCGTCTCCTCGGTCGTCTCCAGGAGACGGGTTGGAGACGGCAGGAGACGCTGAGCCGTCTCCTGGAGACACGGTGGGTGTCAATACCTGATAGGTATCGAAATCCATTGCGCGCCTGGCTTGCTCGGGATTTCCTGACTGCGCCAGTGATCGGATTTGTAATGCCGGACCGCTGCGTGAGTGCAGCTGGACTACGGCACGTTTTGGTCGGCAGCCGATCGGTACGGCCCGATCCTTACCTCTAGCAGCATGTTTGATCGATTCGAGTCGCGGGCATTTTGCCGCGAATTGGCTGCACATCCACGGGCAATATGCGCTCTGCGCTCTTTGATGCAACGTAATAGCTGAAACAATGCACGCAACAGTCGACGCCGCGACCATGGCTATAGCAGCTGTTATCTCGACCCAGTTCCCACCCTGGCGGATCTCCTAGACTGTCTCCTCCGTCGTCTCCTCCGGGCGCTCGATCGTCTCCTCCAACCATTCGGTTGCGTTGCACTGGACTCGATTCGTCTCCTCCTCTGACTCAGGGAGACGGCCAGCCGCGAGAGACGACGGTCGGTCGATGTCTTCCATCGGCAACGGCGCGCGCGGTCCGTCACCAGTCTTCCGGATCGATGAAAATCACCGCCTAAGAGGTGGATTTCACGACTCACCCCTGTAACCACCGATCAGGGTAGGCGATCCTATAAAAGGCTCCCCTGCAACAGGATTGATGCGTATGCCTCAATCATTCGGGTTGATGGGTACGGCTCAATACATGGCTCACCTCTTATGCGGTAGAACTGAAATCCTCTCGGTACGAGGGAATCACGAGATCCGGAATCTCGAATGCGGTAGTCCTGCCGGCAGATCCTCGCCCGCCCCTCTACGTGTGGACCGCAAGCGGTGGCGGGTTCTTTGTCCCTGGGTGGTGGCGCTTGCGCCAACGCCGGGGCAGGCCACCGGCCTGCCCCTTAAAGCCTGCTCTTCTCGCGCAGAGGCTCGCCTGTCAAGGGTGGCCGCAGGCCATCGGCGAAGCCGACGCCGCAGGCGCCCTTGACCGGTGAGGGGCGCGGGAACACAATGCAGGCGACACCACCCAGGGACACACGGCCGCCAGGCCGTGCGAGCTCTTCCGCGGGCTCGACCGCGCACCCCCTCGCATGCCGTCACACGCGCTGCGGCTCGTGTTACGAAATCCCTGCGGCCGCCGACATCTCGACGTTGATGCGTATGCCTCAACCCGGTATTGATCCATAAACATCAACTCGTCCACGATCGACGCTTGATGCATATGCGTCAAAACACCCGCTAAGCGGTAACCGGCCAGACACACGAAGGCTGCGATACCGCCCCCGGCACAACACGTCTCGGCGATCACGGACAGTCCCGGTCTCTAGACCGCCACGCACGTCCATGAGTCGACCAGCTGGAAGCGCCGCCGAAGGCAAGGCGATCCGTATACCAGCCCAGCCACTCGCTAACTTTCCGATACCTACCCAACGCAACCACTTCTTTTTCTCTCTACCACCACACCAACTCTCTTCTCTCACTTCACTTCTTCTTTTTGATTTTTGATTACTCCCCACCCCCACCCAGTACGACATCTCGTTGAACACGAAGTGGGCGATGAGATGTCGTACTGGGTGGGGGTGGGGAGTGAGCAGAAATCATGTCCTTAACCCCAGCTCAGACAGGGTTGGTGTCGTGGTCCGTGGCGCGAAAAACCCGCACCCTCTTGTATGCCTGATTCGCGGGTTTCTCGCGCGTTTTTCGCGCCTCGATCACGCCCTGATCGACTGCCGATCAGCCGATGCCGTGACACGAGGGAGGCCCTTCCTCGGCTACGAGCCTGATCACGGCCCGGCGCTTGTTCAAGGGCGCTCCTGCGTCGCGTCGCCTACGGCGATGGCCTAACGGCCACCCTTGAGCAATCACCGATCCGTGTTCACAAAGCCTTCGGAGGAAGGGCCAGGGGAACAGTCGGGGGACATGTCTAGCCGACCACCGACGAGCCGAACCCACCGCCGCCGACAGACGCGATAGCGTGATAGCCCGAGAGACTGCCGAATGCCGAATCAACTAGTGCGGGCAGCATTTCGGTACGCAGAGAGTACGCAGCAGCATCAGCCGCGACCCAAACTCACCCAACAATGCCAACATGGAAACCGCTGGTCAGCGGGACGTATCAACTTCGCCAACGCCAGCAAACGCCCAGGTATAAGTCCGAGCTCTACTACGACGTCTAAATCGTCTGAGCTACAAGCGTTCTCGTGAAGCCCCATCTGCCTCGGCGGGTGGGGCTTCGCCCGTTCCGGGCTGCAACCTCCGGATCGCTCCGACTCAGTCCCCGTTCAGCTCGGGCCGCCCGTCTTCCATCGGGCGCAGGTGGTTGCGGAGTGCAGGACGAATACGGGCGACCTCGGTCGATTGGCGAAACGAGTTGGGGCGGTGCCGCCCGGCAACTGACACCATGTAGCCATGAATGAGCTTGGTGCTCCGGTTCTGTATGCCATCGTCACCGGTTCTCCCGCTGCGCGAGATGTGGGGAAGCTGGTGGAGTCGGCACAGGCCGAGGGGTGGGTTGTGTGCGTAATCGCCTCGCCGGACGGTCTGCGGTTCATCGATGTGGATGGGCTCGAAGCACGGACCGGGTATCCGGTTCGTAGTCGGTACAAGGACCCCGGCACACCGGACGTACTGCCCCCGGCCGACGCAATGATCGTCGCACCGATTACCTGTAATTCGTTGGCCAAGTGGGCAGCTGGTATCTCTGACACCCTCCCGGTGGGTCTGCTGGTCGAGGCCGTGGGTAAGCGACTGCCGGTGGTAGCGGTGCCGTTCTCGAATCGGGCACAGCTCGGGTTTCCCGCGATTCAGGACGCCGTCCGCAAGCTCTCGGAGTGGGGAGTCACTGTGCACGTCTACGAACAGCACGAACCTGGCACAGGTGAGAACAGCCTGCACCTCTTCCCCTGGGAAAAGTCTTGGCGGGCACTACTCGCGCACCCATGGCACGCAACCTATACATTTGGCCGGTTAGAGACGCATGCTCACGAGGGGAACAGATGATTCAGCGCCGGTCCGTTGGCCGCATTCTCAGTATGGCGACCGCGGGAGTGCTTCCCGCCGTTCTCATTTCAGCCGCCCTCGGCAGCGGCCCCGCCTATGCTGATCCGAACCTGCCGACCGTCTGGTGCTCGCTGAATCTCGGTGACGCAAAGGATGCGGTACTGGCCTCGATGGGCACAGTCGACGGACATCAGGCCGACTCCTGGATGACCGGTCTGGGCGACCAGGGAATGACCTTTGCCGAATGGGACGTGGACAACACGATCTTCCTGGCGACCTTCGACACGAACGATCGTGTCATCAACTTGCAGGCATACGACGGGGAGATCGGGCCGAAGGGCGCGACCAACATCAGCTGCCCGGCCTTTCGCGCCGCGAATTGATCAGTTGGTGAAGGGCATTTCCGCACGACTGACCTGAATCGTCTGACTGCAAGTGTTCTCGTGAAGCCCCATCCGCTGAGCCGGGTGGGGCTTCGCCCATCCGGAGGGATTCCTGGGCACCGCCCGATTCCTTTGGCGACGGGGCATGGTCTACCCCTTCATGAGAACCCAACTCGAAACCCTGGCTCGCGAGCTGATCGACGGCCCGCACTCCGCCATCCTCTCCACCAGCGACGACGAAGGACGGCCGCAGTCGTCGGTGATCTTCGTACTATACGAAGACGACACCGTCGTGTTCAGCACCATCGAGGGTCGCATGAAAACCCGCAATATGAAACGAAATCCGTGGGTCAGCCTGCTCGTCTTGAGCAAGACCAGCAGTCAGTACGTGAATATCCGCGGCAAGGTCGACATCACCGAGGACCGCGAGAAGTTCCACGACCAGGTCTACGGCCGGTACATGGACGGCGCCACGCCCCCGCCCGAGCCCGAAGCCGAGCGGCTGATCGTCCGCATCATCCCGGACCGGATCTACGCCTTCCCGCCGGTGTAGATCCGGTTGGGGTCATCAGGAATCGGCAGCATCCAGGGCGGCGAGGTAGCCGAAGACGAGTCCGGGGCCGATGGTGGCGCCGGGGCCTGGGTACGTGTGGCCCATGACTGGGGCGCTGGCGTTTCCGGCGGCGTACAGGCCCTCGATGATCGAACCGTCCTCGCGCAGGACGCGAGCGGCGGTGTCGGTGACGAGGCCGCCCTTGGTGCCGAGGTCGCCGGGGACCAGTTTGGCGGCGTAGTACGGGCCCTGTTCCAGCGCACCGAGATTCGGGTTCGGGTGGTGGCGGGGGTCGCCGTAGTAGCGGTCGTAGGCGCTTTCGCCGCGACCGAAGTCCTCGTCTCGGCCGGTATGGGCGAAGGTGTTGAAGCGGGTGATCGTCACCTGCAGGGTGTCGGCGGGGACGTTGATTTCAGCGGCCAGCTCGGCGAGGGAATTCGCTCGGGCGAGGGCACCGGATTTGAACCAGCGGCCGGGGAGCGGCTGGCGCGGGGGTAGGCCCGCGAAGAGGTAGCGGTTGCGGTAGCGCTGGTCGAAAATCAGCCAGGCGGGCAGGTTTTCGGCGAGGCCGGCGCCCTGGCCGTTATCGCCGCCGTACATGCGGTGGGTCGCTTCGACGTATGGGAGCGATTCGTTCATGAAGCGTTCGGCGCGGTCGTTGACTATGAGGCTGCCGGGCAGATTGCGTTCGGCGAGGCAGAACCAGGGCTGACGGGGTAGCGGAATGGAGGGCCCCCACCAGGCGTCATCCATGAATTGCACTGCCGCACCCAAGGATTGACCCGCGCGGATGCCGTCACCGGTATTGGCCGCGGCGCCGACGGTCCAGTCGGTGCCGATCGGGTCGCGCTGGTACTGCTTGCGCATGGCCTCATTGTTCTCGAACCCGCCGGCGGCGATCACGACGCCGCGCCTGGCGGTGAGCACCTGCTCGACCCCCTCGCGCTGCACCACTACCCCGGTGACGCGGCCATCGTGTTCACGCAGGTCGAGCAGCGGAGTATCAAGCCACAGCGGCACATTCGCTTCGAGCAGACCGGCGCGCAGCATGGCACTCAGCGCCTGACCGCGAGCGAGCAGATGCTGCCGCAGCACCTGCGCCTTCGCCCAGCGCGCACCGATGCGAAGTACGCGGAAGGGCGCACGCGGGTTGCGCAGTCCCAGGTGGAATTGCCGGAAGTCGGCCTGGGTGGCGACGAAGTTCTTCGGTGCGACCACATAGTCGGGTTCCAGCGTGGCCAGTTCCGCGCCGAGTCCCTTGGCGTCGAACGGTTTCGGCTCGACGGACCGGCCGTGCGCCCGGCCGCCGGGAGCCTCCGGGTAGTAGTCGGAGTACCCCGTCACCCATTTCAGATTCAAGGCCGAGTGCGCGATGAGGAAGTCGAGGGCTTCGGGCCCGCGATCGATATAGGTGTCGATCCGTCCGGCGTCGCCGTATTCACCGACAATGCTGGTGAGGTAGGTGCGGGCGGCCTCGATATGGTCGGCCGGAGCTTGCTGCCGGAGTACCGAATTGCCGGGGATCCACACTCCCCCGCCGGACCGGGCCGTGGATCCGCCCCAGTGCCGCGCCTTTTCGACGATCACGGTGGACAGACCGTGGTGGGCGGCGGTGAGCGCGGCGGCCATACCGGCCGCGCCGGATCCGACGACGATCAGGTCGAAGGTATCGGCATTGTCGTTGTGCATATTCTTCGAATCCTTTGGTACTGAAGGTTGATGCGGCGTCAGCTGCCTGCGCGCCAGCGGTCGTCGAGCACGGCGCTGAGCGCCCCTTCGACGCACAGCAGCAGCGACGCTTCCCGATTGCTCGGATTGCGCAGCCATTGCAGATAGCCGAATTCCGCGGCCGCGAGCATCAGATGCACGAGCAGCCCGGGATTGCTGTCGACATCCGGATCACGTGACATGCGTTGCGCGACAAGCTCGACCAATCGGGTGCGATGCTCCGGCGTGATCAGCGCGACGCGGTCGAGCAGATGCGGTGCGGTCCGGAAGGCCGCCCGCCACTGTTCGAGATCAGCGGTGGACAGCGTGGTGGATCGAGTCTGAATGGCCTGCGCGAGCGCCACATCGGCCGCTTCGTCGCCGGGACGCTCCTCGAGCAGCGTGGCAATGCCCGCACCGCCCTCGCGTACCGGCTCCAGCAGCAGATCTTCCTTGCTGCGCACATGCCGGAAATAGGTGCTGGGCGAGATACCCGCCGCAGCGGCGATCTCCTCCGTGGTGACTTCGTCGAATCCTTTGTCCGCGAACAACTCGAAGGCCGCGCGCTGGATTTCGGATCGGACCTGACGTCGTTGCCGCTCGCGTAGTGACACCATGACAGCATCTATCCATATGACAGTTACTGTCAAGAAGCAATTCACTCTCACCAATAGCACCAGGTAGCGAGCGGTCGTCGCCCGCTACGGTGAGTGGGTGAGTATCGAGTTGACCCTGCTGTCGGGTGTTGCGGTGCAGGGCCGGGAGGTCGCCGGAGCACGACCACGCGGGTTGCTGGCACTGCTTGCGGCAGATTTGCGGAACGGGGCCAGCGTCGCGCGTCTGGTCGACGGGTTGTGGGGCGAGGAGCAACCGGAGAATCCCGCCAAGGCGCTACAGGTGGTCGTTTCCCGGGCTCGTGCGCAGCTCGGAAGTGAACTCATCGCGAGCACGCAGATGGGGTATCGGCTGACGCTGGCGGCGGAACAGATCGATGCGACGGCGGTGGAGGTGCATGCGGCCGCAGCGGAGCGGCATGCACGAGCCGGTGATCATGCGGCCGCACTGACTCGGTCCGATGCTGGATTGGCGCTGTGGAACGGCCGGGTCGAGGACTCTGCGGCAGGAGATCCGCTGTCCGAGTTGCGGATTGCACGGCAGCCTGCCCATCGCACACTCCGAATGGTGCACGCGGTGACACTGTCCCAGCTCGGCAGATACGCCGAGGCGGTAGAGCCCTTGGCGGCGCTGGTACGGACCGAACCCAGCAACGAGGACGTGCTCGCGGAGCTGCTGCGCGCCGAGGCCGAGACGTCGGGCGCGGCAACCGCACTGGCACGGTACGACGGTTACCGACGGCGGCTGCGCGACGAGCTCGGCACGGACCCGGGCAACGCCCTGCAGGCCGTGCACCGGCAGCTGCTGCTGTCGAGCGAACCCATCGTGCGGCAGGGCATTCTGCACGATCCCAACCCGCTGCTCGGGCGCGCGAACGATATCGTCGCCGTCACCGCTCGGCTACGGTCCGCGCGCGTGGTGTCGATCGTCGGCCCGGGTGGACTGGGTAAGACACGGCTGGCCCATGCCGTCGGCCAGCGCGCCGAACAACGGCGGGTGCATCTGGTACAGCTCGCCGCGGTCGATGACGATGCGGCAGTGGCGGCCGAGGTAGCCGGCGCCCTCGGGACCGGTGATGCACCGGCCGGAGCGCAGGGCGGTGTCGTCTCCGGCATAACGCAGGCACTGGGGTCCGGGCCGGTGCTCTTGATTCTCGACAATTGTGAGCAGGTGGTCGACGGGGTGGCGGCACTGGTCGGCCCGCTCGTGTCACTGACCGCGGAGTTGCGGGTACTGGTAACCAGCCGTGCGCCACTGGGATTGAGCTCCGAGTCGGTCCATCTGCTTCCGGCACTGGGTGCGGAGACGGCGGCCGAACTGTTCGAGCAGCGGGCACGCGCGGTCCGCCCGGAGGTCGACCTGCCGAGCGAGGAGGTGGCCGCGCTCTGTTCTCATCTGGACGGATTGCCACTGGCCATCGAATTGGCCGCAGCGCGGGTGCGGGTGATGTCCGTAGCCGAGGTCTCGCAACGCCTCGTGGATCGGTTCACCCTGCTGCGCAGCGGTTCCCGGGATGCGCCGCAACGGCACCGGACGCTGTATGCGGTAGTCGAGTGGAGTTGGAAGCTGCTCGACGAGCCGGCACAGACTGCCATGCGCCTGCTGTCGATCTTTCCGGACGGGTTCACCGAGGCGGCGGCAAATCGACTGCTGGGCAGCGACTTCGATGCGAACCTCGATTTGCTCGAGCATCTGGTGATGCAGTCGCTGATCCAGGTCGGCGAGGGCGAATCCGGCACCCGCTTCCGCATGCTGGAGACGGTCCGCGATTTCAGCGCCGCCGAGCGGATCGCTGCGGGCGACGACGATCAGGCCGTACGCGAATTCCTGGCATGGGCCCGAGATTTCGGCATCCGGCACAATGGCTCCGCCTTCATCGAACTGGGCGGCTCCAGCGAATTCCGTGCCGAGCAGGACAATCTCATCCGAGCCCTGCGGTTCGGCCTCGACCGCCGGGACGGGGCGACGGTAGCCGCCGCCTGGGCGACCTTGGGCCCCGCATGGTTCGTCGGCTCGCACTACGCCCGTATCGCCGAGCGGGCCGCCGAATGCGCCTGGGTGCTTTCGCATTACCGCCCGGAGCCGGCACTGGTGGAGGTGACCCGCACCGCGGCGGTCGTGTGCGCCCTGAGCGGCGTCACCCAGGGCGGCTTCGAACTCCGCTCCCAGCTGGTCCTGCACCGCCTGCCCACTGCCTCACCGGATACCTTCGTGCGCGCGGTGGCCACGATCTTTGCCGCGGCCACCGACGTGATGGCGGCAGATCCCACTGCCCTCAATCTCTTGTGCGACAGCGACAGTCGACTACTCGCCGGGGTAGCCCATCTGCTAGCGAGCTTCCGTGCCGAGCAGATCGGCGACCGCGTCGAGGCGCTCGCGGCCACCACCCGCACGCTCGCCGCCTTCGAGACCACCTCGAACACCTTCATGCAGTATCAGGCGCGTTGCCGCATCGGGAAGCTGGCGCTGCTGGCGGAGCACGGCGATCAGGCCCGTCAGCAATTGGAACGTGCCCTGCGGCAGATCGCGGACCTCGGCCCCCGTCCGGATCGGGGCGATCTGCTGGTCGGTCTCGCCATGGCGGCGCTGCAACTCGACGATATCGAGGGCGCCCAGCAATGGCTGGCCCTCGCGCCCGAGTCCAAGGACCCCTTCGCCAACCCGTACCGGCTGGTGGCGGCCGCCGAAATCCGGCTCGCGCGTGGTGATGTCGAGGACGGCCTGCAAGGCTGGCGCGAGGTGGCCGCGTGGACGTCCGGCACCGAGAACCCCTTCTACCGGCCCGATCCGCGCGGAGTTCAGGTGTGGGCGTTGGAGTCTCGCTCGGCCACGGTGCTCGCCCACGCCCAGCGCGGGCAGTCGGCGCTGGTAGCGGACCTCGTCGAGGATCTACCCCGCCAGGTGACCGCGCTGCTGGACCACCCCGCCACCCAGCCCGGCGGATTCCTGGCCGAGCTGACCGCCTCCGGCGCAGTGCTTCTGGCCTTGGCCATGGCGGATATCGAGCGCGGCCACTCCGCGGCCGGAGCCCGCCTGATCGCACTGGCCGAGCGTTTCGATCCCCCGCGCCAATTCCATCCGACCATGTCCAGCAACCGAATTCGCACCCATGCCGAAAACGCCGATAAGGCAGCGTATGCCGAGGCTGTCTCGACATACGCTGCCTTGGATATTCCGGCTCTGCGCACCGCCGCGCTGAATGCGCTGCGGGACAGGGCTTCCTAGCGACCCGGTTCCCGATCGAGCAGCTTCTTGGCCCCCAGGAAGCTGACCACGATGATGCCGACGCACCAGGCGATGGCGATCCAGGCGCTATTGCCCATCGGGGTGCCCAGCAGCAGCCCGCGCAGCGCCTCCATCACCGGAGTGAAGGGCTGGTGCTCGGCGATCCAGCCGATCCAGGCGGGCATGGAATCGGTGGGGACGAAGCCACTGCCGAAGAACGGCAGCAGCATGAGCAGCATGGGCAGATTGCTGGCGGTCTCGAGGCTGTCGCTGACCAGGCCCATGATCACGGACACCCAGGTGATCGCCATGATCAGCAGCACCAGAATGCCCACGGCGCCGAGCCATTCGGCCACGCCGGCGGTGGGCCGGAAGCCGATGATGCCGGCGACGGCGAGCACCACGCTCACACTCAGCAGGGTCTGCACCATGCTGCCGACCACATGCCCGGTCAGCAGGGACGGCCGGAAAATGGCCATGGTGCGGAAGCGGGACACAATGCCCTGGGTCATATCGGTGCACACCGAGACGGCGGTGGCGGTCGCCGCCCCGGCCACGGTGAGCAGCAGGATGCCCGGGACCACGTAATTGACGTAGGCGGCGCGGCCGCCGGAGTGGCCGCCGAGCCCGGCGCCGAGGGTGCCGCCGAAGACGAAGACGAACAGCAGCAGAACGACGACGGGTGAAACAATGAGGGGCACGGTCATGGCCGGGTAGCGCACGATGTGCAGCAGGCTGCGGCGCACCATCATCAGTGAATCGGTGGCAGCGTATTTCATGGTGCTCATCGCACGGACTCCTTCGGCTTGCCGGTGAGGGCGAGGAAAACATCGTCGAGATCGGGGGTGTGGACGGAGAGTTCGGCCGTGGGAATGCCTGCGGCCTTGAGGGTGTCGAGCAGTGTGTGCAGTGAGTCGACACCGCCGTCACTGGGCACCTGCAGGGTCAGCTCGTCCTCATCGCGGACCACCGCGCCGAGCAACCGCACCGCCGCCTCCAGAGCGCGCGGCTCCACGAACCGCAGGTTGATATGCCCGCCCGGGACAAGGCGTTTGAGCTCCTCCGGACTGCCCTCGGCGATCACCTTGCCACCGTCGAGCAGGGCGATTCGGTCGGCCAGTTGATCGGCCTCCTCGAGGTACTGCGTGGTGAGGAAGACGGTGGTACCGCCCGCCACCAGTTCCCGGACCAGCCGCCATACGGCGCGGCGGCTCCGCGGGTCGAGACCGGTGGTCGGCTCGTCCAGGAACAGCACCTGCGGATCGCCGATGAGCCCCATGGCGATATCGAGTCGCCGCCGCATGCCGCCGGAGTAGGTGGAGGCCGGCTTCCGGGCCGCGTCCACCAGGTCGAACTGCTCGATGAGCCGGGCCACCCGGCGTTTACGCTCGGCGCGGCCGAGGTGGTGCAGCACGGCCATCATGGCCAGGTTCTCCTCGCCGGTGAGGAGGTTGTCCACCGCGGCGAACTGGCCGGTGAGGCCGATGGCGGCGCGCACCGCCTCCGGATCCCGGGTGAGATCGTGGCCTGCGACGGTGATGTCACCGGCGTCGGCGCCGATCAGGGTCGAAAGGATCTGCACCGCGGTGGTTTTCCCGGCGCCGTTCGGGCCGAGCAGCGAAAAGATCGTCCCGGCGGGCACATTCAGGTCGATGCCGTCGAGCACGGTGTGCGCTCCGTAAGACTTGCGCAGCCCGGTGGCCGTAATGGCCGGTGGGCGGTGACCGGTCGTCATGTCTTGCTCCTCGGGTCTCTGCGACCGTGGTGGTCGCTGTCGAGAAGAAGATTGCGCTGCGCCGGTTTCAGCGTGGCTGCACTGCGGTTTCACCCGGTTTCGGTCATGAAACCCACAGGTCCAAGCATGTTTCGGGCTGCTGCGGCTAGCCGAGTCCGCGGCGGGCTATCGCGCCCAGGGGGCTGAGGTCGAGGTCGCCGGAGGCCTCGGTCCAGCCGGTGGCGCGCAGTTCGTTCGGTGAGACGATGCCGAGTGCGTCGTGCAGGCCGATGGCCGCGGACCGGGCGAGTTCCATCAGGCGGCTGGGCGGGATGGGCCAGAGCAGGGAGCGGCGCCAGTTCTCGATCTCGTGCCGGACCACGGGGGCGGACCAGCCGAGCTCGCGTAGTCGCTGGGCTGCGGCTTCCGGAATCGGTTCGGCCAGATAGTAATTGCCGGTGAGCTCGGCGGAGAGTTTGATGTCGAACTGCTGGAACTGAACGTATCGGTTTCCGGCAGCCGTAATGACGAGGGTGGCGCGAGAAGGTAATTCCTGCAGACATCGCGCCAGTGCCTGCACAAACGCGTCCCAGTCGGAAGTTACCAATGCCTCATCTTGTTCTTGCCCCCGGGTGCCCATCGAGGCCGATCATACGCCGTCGAATCTTCCGGGTCACCGAATAATTCTGGCGCACTTGTGTATCGGCGGGAACCGCGACCGAGTCGACTGCGTGCGGCCGCGGCTCCCCTCGATGACCAGCTATCGCCGCTGGTCCACGGCGCCGAGCACCGCGAGCGGAGTGCGCGCACAGAAACGGGCAGTGCGTTCATCTGCCGTGAAACTATGGCGTGCAACGAATTCTCGAAGTTGCACTCGCAACGTATCGAACACCGACACCGACGGCGCGATAGGAAGAACCGATGACACTGCGCTCATTGCACTCCTGTTCCTGAATCCATTGCCCTCAAACAGCCATTCTTCCAATGAAAAGCCCAGGTGGCCGTAAATCTCTTGTGAATATCAGCGCTCAGCGAGCGGCTGCCCGGTGAGCTTTGCCAGCCGGTCCGGCGAACATGAATTCCCCACCAGCGCAGCCGGTTTCATCGTGTCGCGACCGTGGTAGCAGCCGCCGTTCAGCAGCGCGGGTGCGGTGTACCGGGCTGAGGAGGTTCGTCGTCGCAGCCGAATCCGTCGCGTTCCAGTACCGAGGGCACCATTTCCGGGCGTAACTGCCCCCGGCCGCGTCCTCCGGAAGTATCGGAGACGCGGCTCCGCGCAACACGGGGTGCGCCGGTGAGAGCCATGTCTACAGCACACCCGAAGATTCGATGGGCGCGCAAGATTCGCGCGCCCAGATTTACGAATCCTTTTCAGTCGAGCAATTCCACCGCACCGACGGCTCGAATGCGACAGGCGCGACGTAGGTTGGCGGGTATGGCAGCACCCAGGCATCCGGCTCCCGCGCCCGGTACCCAGCAACTGGCGGCCGCGTGTCGGGCCGAGGTGCCGGCGCTGACCAGGCGGTTGATGTCGGCCATATTCACGGACAATCCAGAGTGGACGGATTACACGGCCGTGCCGCGGGCGGATCTGCGGGACGGGTGCCGCCGCTATCTGACGCGGATTCTGGATCTGCTGGGCGGGCAGCCGGCCGATCCCGAGGGCGACGATGTGGCGGCCGCCATCGGGCGGCATCGTGCGGAGCAGGGAGTGCCACTGGAGGCCATGCTCCGCACGTTCCGGCTGGGCGGGCAGATTGTGTGGGAGGCATTGCTGGACAAGGCGGATGACATCGGACCGGCTGAGATCCGGAGGGTCGGTTCGGTCATGTGGGCGGTGGTGGACGGGATGTCGTCGGCGCTGGTGACCTCCTATCGCAATACCGAACTCGAGCGGGTGCGCGGCGACGAACGCCGGCGGCACGCGCTGATCGAGGACCTGCTGGCCGGGCGCGCCCGGGACGCGACCTTCGCCGCGAGGGCCGCCCGCGACTTGAATCTGCCGGCGCACGGCGCGTATCTCGTGGTCGTCGCGCGCGGCGAGGGGAGGCCGCTACAGACCGGCGCCGAGACGGCCTTGGCGGCGGCGGGAATCCGATCGGTGTGGCACGACCGGGTGGACTCGACGGTGGGCCTGGTATCACTGGAGCAGCGGGGCAGCGACGCTGTGCTGCAACAACTTCGACCATTGCTGCGGTGGCGGGCAGGTGTCTCACCGGCGGCGCCCGGACTGTCCGGAATCGATACGGCGCACGGGCTGGCGGTGCTCGCGCTGGAGACGGGTGACGCCGCGAATCCGGTGGTCGCACTCGACGAGCGCTATCCGGAGGCGCTACTGCTGCGTTCCCCCGATCTGACCGAGTTACTGGTGACCCGCACGCTCGGCCCGGTGCTCGAGCTTCCGGTCAAGGAGCGTGACATCCTGCTGCGCACGCTGACCGTCTGGCTGGAGGAGAACTCGTCGGCCGCCAATGCCGCGCCGCGCCTGCACTGCCATCGCAATACCGTGATCAACCGCTTGCAGCGCATCACCACGCTGCTCGGCCGCTCCCTGGAGGGCCAACGCTCTCACCTGGAACTTTCGCTGGCATTGGCCGCACTCGAACTCGGACAGCCGTCCCGAGACTGACCCCTACCCGCCGGTACTAATTGTGCTCAGCGCCCAATCTCACGCTCCGATATCTGGGCTGCGAGTGAATTGCTTGTGCAATTCACGACCGCGAGACTCAACAGGATGACCCGGATCACACCCGACACCGGGCCGAAGAGTCAGCGAGACGAGGAGCACCACGAGTGCCGGAATTCGATCTTCTGGTGGTCGGCGGCGGCCCCGGCGGCTATGTCGCCGCGATCCGCGCCGCCCAGCGCGGCCTGCGAGTGGGCCTGGTGGAGAAGGAGCGCCCGGGCGGCGTCTGCCTGAACTGGGGCTGCATTCCTACCAAGGCCATGCTGCGGTCCGCCGAGGTTTACCACACCGTCAGGGCGGCAGCCGATTTCGGCGTGCACGCCGATAATGTGCGCTTCGATTTCGCGGCCGTACGGCAGCGCAAGGACGGGATTGTCAAAGAACTCACCGACGGCGTCGCCGGCCTGCTGAAGGCCAATGGCGTGACCGTGATCGAGGGCCATGCGCGCTTCACCGCGCCGACCACGGTCGAGGTGCACGAGGTGGGCCCATCGCCCATCTTCGAGGGCGGCCCCCGCTATGCCGCCGCTCCGACCACCGCGATCCGGCAGGTCAGCGCGACGGATGTGATCATCGCGACCGGTTCGGTGCCCGCGCTGCTGCCCATCCCGGGCGCGGAGCTGCCCGGTGTGATCACCTCCGACGGCGCATTCGGGCTGACCGAGGTACCGAAGCGTCTCGCGATCATCGGCGGCAGCGCGGTCGGCGCGGAGTGGGCGAGCCTGTTCGCCACCTTCGGCAGCGAAGTGACCGTGGTCGAGATGCAGGATCGCCTGGTCCCCTTGGAGGACAAGGAGATCGGCGTCGCGCTGGGCCGGTCGTTCGGCAAGCGCGGCATTACAGTACTGACCGGCTCGACGGTCACTGCCGTCGCCCAGGCCACCGGCGCCCTGCGGGTCACCGTCGGCGGGCCCCAGGCGCGGGAACTCGACGCCGATGTGGTGCTGGTCGGCGTGGGCCGCCGCCCCAATACCGCGGAACTCGGCCTGGATATCGCCGGAATCACCACGGATGCACGGGGTTTCATCCCGGTCGACGAGCAGCTGCGCACCGGCGTCGAGCACGTCTACGCCATCGGCGATGTCACCGGCAAAGCGCTGCTCGCACATGTCGCCTCGCATCAGGGCCTGACCGCCGCCGATGTGATCGCCGGTCACGACGCGCACATCGACTACACCGTCATCCCCGCCGCGACCTTCACCCATCCGGAGATCGCGAGCGTCGGCCTCACCGAGGATGCCGCCCGCGCCGCCGGCCACCAGGTACTCACCGCCAAGTTCCCGTTCGCGGCGCTGGGCCGGGCCAAGACCTTCGGCGAGACCGAGGGCTTCGTGAAGATCGTTGCCGGGCAACGGCATCGGGAGGTGCTCGGCGTGCACATCATCGGCCCGTCGGCCAGCGATCTGATCACCGAAGGCGCACTGGCGATTTCGCTGGAGGCGACCCTCGATGAGCTCGCCGAGACCATTCACGCCCACCCCACCCTCGGCGAGATCGGCATGGAGACGGCGCTGGCCGGGCTCGGCCTGCCGGTACACATCGCGCCGCCCCGGAAGCGCCCAGGAGCAGCATCGTGACCACATCAACGGCCCCGCGCAAGAGCAGCCGCAAGCCCGCGCGCGCAGTCGCCGCCGACATGCCGTTCGGCGGTGAAGATTCCGAGACCCTGCGCAGCCTCTATCGCGACATGCTGTTCGTGCGCCGCTTCGAGGAGCGCACCGCGCAGGCGTACCAGCAGGCCAAGATCGGCGGTTACTGCCACCTGAATCTCGGTGAGGAGGCCACCGTCGTCGGCCTCGGTGCGGCCATGCGGCCCACCGACTACCTGTTCACCAACTACCGCGAGCACGGCTACGCCCTGGCCAAGGGCATCGAGCCCGGCCGGGTCATGGCCGAGCTGTACGGGCGCTCCACCGGAACCTCCCGGGGCTGGGGCGGCTCCATGCACATGTACGACACCGCCACCCGGCTGCTGGGCGGCTACGCCATTGTGGGCGGCCAGGTTCCGCTCGCCGTCGGCGCGGCGCTGGCCATCGACTACCGCGGCGGCGACGACGTGGTGGTGTGCCAGATGGGTGAGGGCACCACGAATATCGGCGCGTTCCACGAGTCGCTGAATATCGCTGCCCTGTGGAACCTGCCGGTGGTGTTCCTGGTGATCAACAACCAGACCGGCATGGGCACCACGGTGGAGAAATCCTCGGCCGAGCCGGATCTGTGGAAGCGGGCCGCCGCCTACCGTATGCGCGGCGAGCGGGTGGACGGCACCGATGTGCTTGCCGTCCGCGATATGGCGAGCGAGCTCATCGAAACCGCACGGCGCGAAGGGAAACCGGCGCTGCTGGAGGCGGTCAGCTACCGGCTCAAGGGCCACTCGGTGGTCGATCCGGCGAAGTATCGCAGCCAGGACACGGTGTCGGCTGTACGCGAGCACGACCCGATCATGTTGTGGCACACCAGATTGCTGGAGGCCGGCGTGCTGACCGAGGACTCGGCCGCCGCCCTGGAGCGCGAGGTCGCCGAAGGGGTCGCCGCCGCAGTCGAATTCGCCGACTCCAGCCCGCATCCGGATCCGTCGAGCCTGTTCGACTACAACTACGCCACCCCGGTGGCCGGCGACTCCCGCCGCCTGCCCGCCGACCCGCTCTTCACCAGCTAAGGACATCGCTGTGGCTGTCATGACCTACCGGGAAGCGCTGCGCGAAACCCTCCGCGAGGAGATGCTGCGCGACGACGATGTCTTCCTCATCGGGGAGGAGATCGGCGTCTTCGAAGGCTCCTACAAGATCACCGCCGGGCTGCTCGCCGAATTCGGCGAAAAGCGGGTGCGCGACACCCCGATTGCCGAAGAGGGTTTCGTCGGCGCCGCCATCGGTGCCGCCATGCTCGGACTGCGCCCGGTCGTCGAGCTCATGACGATCAACTTCTCACTGCTGGCGCTGGATCAGATCGTCAATCACGCCGCCAAGATCTACGGCATGTTCGGCGGGCAGACCAATGTGCCCATGGTCATCCGCACCCCGGGTGGCGGCGGGCAGCAGCTGGGCGCGACGCATTCGCAGAATATCGAGCTGTACTACGCGTTCGTGCCCGGGCTGAAGGTGGTCGCACCGAGCACACCGGCCGACGCCCGCGCCCTGCTCAAGGCCGCCATCGAGGACGACGACCCGGTGCTGTTCCTGGAGAACCTGTCGCTCTACAACACCAAGGGCGAAGTGCCCGAGGACCTTCCGCCCGTCGAGATCGGCAAGGCGGCGGTCACCCGCGAGGGTTCCGACATCACCCTCATCGGATATTCCCGCATGGCGACCATCTGCACCCAGGTCGCCGAACGGCTTGCCGCGGACGGGATTTCGGCGGAGGTCGTCGACCTGCGCAGCCTGCGGCCGCTGGACCGCGACACCATTGTCGCCTCGGCGCGCAAGACCGGCTGCGTCGTGATCGGCGAGGACGACTGGCTCACCTACGGCATCGGGGCGGAGGTGGCCGCCTCCATCTCCGACGGCGCCTTCGACTACCTGGACGCACCGGTCCGCCGCGTGGCCATGGCCGAGGTGCCGCTCCCCTACGCCAAGCCGCTGGAGAAGCTGGCACTGCCGTCGGCCGATTCGCTGTACACCGCTGCCCTGGAAACCCTTGCCGCCGTGGGCAAGCGACGCTGAGAACCGGAGGAACACATGCCTGACATCACCATGCCCCGGCTCTCCGACACCATGGAGGACGGGGTCGTCTCCGCCTGGCTCAAGCAGGTGGGCGACACCATCACCCGCGGTGAGGTGGTCGCCGAAATCGAGACCGACAAAGCGCTCATGGAGCTCGAGGCCTACGAGGACGGGGTGCTCGAACGCATCATTGCCGAGGTGGGTTCACGGGTGCCGATCGGCGAGCCCATCGCCATCTACGGCGATGGCAGCGGTGCGTCCGCCGCGGCCGCGACCTCGCAGCCAGCAAGCCCGGCAACCGAATCCGCAGCCCCGGCCGCACAGCCCACGGCGGCGGGATCAGCCGCCGCCACGGGATCTGGCGGTGCGCCCGGAAATTCGGCGTCGGCGGCCGGAATCGCAGGCACGCCGGGCGATTCCGAGTCGGCAGCCGGAATCGATGACGCGGGCGGCGCTTCGACCGTCGCCGGGTCCGGTGGGCGGAAGAAATCTTCGCCGCTGGCTCGCAAGATCGCCGCCGAGCTCGGTGTCGATATCGCGACCGTGGCCGGCACCGGCCCCGGCGGCCGCGTCACCCGTTTGGATGTCGAATCCGCATCCCGCACAGCCGAACTCGCCGACTCGACGTCTCCGGCCGCCACCTCGGCGAGCCCGCCCGCTTCCACCTCGGCGACTTCGGCTGCCACGTCGGCAAGCCCGGCTGCTTCCGGCTCGGCGTCTCCGGCCGCTTCCGGTGCGGTGGCCATCGCTCCGGCCTCGCGCGACTACGAGGAGGTGCCGCTGACGAATATCCAGCGCGTCTCGGCGCAGCGGCTCACCGAGAGCAAGCAGCAGGCACCGCACATCTATCTCACCAGTGCGATCGATGTGACCGAACTGCTCATCTTCCGCGCCCAGGTCAACGAGACCCTCGCCGAGGCCGGCGCGGGCAAGGTCAGCGTGAACGATCTGCTGGTGAAGGCGGTGGCCGCCACGCTGCGCCGCGATCCGTCGGTGAATGTCAGCTTCGCGGGCGACAAATTGCTGCGGCACCACGGGATTCACGTGGGCATCGCGGTCGCCACCCCGACCGGCCTGCTCGTCCCGGTGATCCGGGATGCCGACCACAAGGGCGTCGCCCAGATCGCGGCCGAGAGCCGCGACAAGGCCGGACGCGCCCGCGACCGCAAGCTTCGTGCGGAGGAGATGTCGGGCGGCACCTTCACCATCTCCAATCTGGGCATGTTCGGCATCGAGCAGTTCACCGCGGTCATCAACCCGCCGGAGTCGGCGATCCTCGCGGTCGGCGGAGTGCAGGACGAGCTGCGCCTGGATGGCGAGCAGGTGGTGGCCCGGAAGATATTGCGCGTCACGCTCTCTGCCGATCACCGCGCCATCGACGGGGCGGTCGCGGCACGCTTCCTGCAGCAATTGAAGGAGCTCATCGAGCATCCCCTGCGCATCGTGATGTAGCGCCCGCCGCATCACGCCCAGACCCGGATGACGGGGCCGAAAAACCTACCCGGCCGGTCCCGTCATCCGGCTTTTCGCGTATGTGGCGCTTGCCACTCGACCGATAAGATGAGACGATTCGACCATAACTCTCTCATCCTGTCGGGGTGTGGCCCTCGGACAGGATCGTGATCAAAGGAGATCACCATGACCGCCGCCGTCGCGCCGATCGATCATGCGTCCAGAGCAGCCCGCCCCGAACGCCGCCCCTTCGACCCGGACACCCGCGTCTGGCAGGACACCGGTCTCATCACCTTCTCCCTGACCGCCGGCTCGGCCTTCCTGCTGCAGACCATGGAACCGAGCATTGCCGCGGTCGTGGACGAGCACTCCACCTTCCGCACCGATCCGCTCGGCCGCGCGTTCCGCAGTATCGCCTCGGTCATGATGTGGATCTACGGCGGCGACGAAGCCCTCGCCGAGGCCGACCGGCTGCGCGTTATGCACGCCGGTCTCAACACCACCGATGCGCACGGCGTAAAACATCAGGCGCTGTCCTCCGGGCCGTGGGCGTGGGTGCTGCACACCGCGATCCACGCGTTCACCGAAGGCAATCGGTACTTCTCCAGCGAGAAGCTCACCGAGGCCGACAAGGAGTCGTACTACCAGGAGGTGGTGCAGCTCATGCGCAATTTCTCGGTGGCGCCCAAGGAGATTCCCGCGACCTACGCCGAATGGGAGCCGTGGTTCCAACACCAGGTCGAAAACCATCTCGTGGCAACCACTGTCGCCGAGGACTATCTGAAGGTCATTCGAAAGATCGCCCCGCCCAAGCA
Organism: Nocardia sp.; assembly: GCF_025465275.1. GTDB lineage: Bacteria > Actinomycetota > Actinomycetes > Mycobacteriales > Mycobacteriaceae > Nocardia. Next base: position 27,104 of record NZ_JAODNK010000104.1, read on the forward strand.
GGTTCCGGCGCCGCTGCGACCGGTCTGGCGTGCCGCGACCACACCGATCGGGCGACTGCAGTACTTCTTCACCGTCGGCACCACCCCCGAGATCATTCGCGACAAGCTCGGCCTCACCTGGACCGAGAGCGATGAGCGCACGCTGCGCGCCCTCGGCTGGGTCATCGGCCGCACGGTCCCCGCGCTGCCGGAGCGCATTCGCTACTTCCCCATCGCCTACGAGGCGCGCCGGCTGGAGCGCGACCGCGCTCGGCTGCGCAAGATCATCGACCTGCGCCCCATGTAAAACGGCGATACCCGGGCCGATCCCCGCTGTTACACCCCGTTTCCTGGGGCTGGTCTGCGGCGGGGTAACCCACCAAGGTCACTATGGTGATCATGCGGATGGTGTTGTGGCGGGCCCTGGTCGGCGTGCTGCTGGTGGTGGGGGTTGTGGCTTTACCGGCTCGGGCCGGAGCGGATGCGCCGTACCAGTGGCGGCAGGAGTACATCACCGCGCCGGACGGGACGCGGCTGCACGCGGATATTTTGCGGCCGGTGGGCATGGCGGACGATGCGAAGACGCCGGTGATCATGACGGTCAGTCCGTATCGGGCGCATCTCGCCTATCTCAGTGAGCCGCGGCTCAATGGCGGGCCGTCCACCGTCGACCTCGATGTCGGGATGTTCCTCGGTGCGGGATACACGTATGTGATCGTGGATTTGCGCGGGTTCGGCGGGTCGAACGGGTGCCCGGACTTCGGCGGGCCGGGCGAACGGTCCGATGTGAAGACCGCCGTCGAGTGGGCGGCGGGGCAGTCCTGGTCCACCGGCAAGGTCGGGCTGGTGGGCACCTCGTACGAGGCGTGGACCGGATTGATGGGTTTGGCGGAGAAGCCGGCGGGGCTGGCCGCGGTGGCGGCATTCGAGCCGGTGGTCGATCCGAACGCGTATCTGTACATGCAGGGGATCGCGTGGAAGTTCTCCGGTAAGCCGGTCACCGAAAGTGGTGTGCGGCCCTCGGATCTCGCGGGGTTCGAGCATCTGCTCATCGCCTCCACCCCGGGACGCCCGGAGGATTCGCCCGAGTACCAGGCGAATGCGGTGAGCATCGACCCGGCGTGTTACGCGAACTACGTCGACCAGATCACGAATCACGATGACGCCTCGGCCTTCTGGCAGGATCGCGATCTGGTGGCGAAGCTGCGCGGGAACACCATTCCGCTGTTTCTCGGGCAGGGGTTCATCGACTACAACACGAAGGCGGATCGCGTCTTCCAGCTGTGGAACGGGCTCGGGCCGGGTGAGCACAAGGCGTGGTTCGGGCAGTGGGGGCATCGGACGTGTGAAACACAGTGCGGCACCCCACAATTCACCTCCGAGCTGCTCGGATTCTTCGATCATCTGGTGGCGGGGAAGGCTGCGCCGGTGCCCGGGCCACGAATCACCGTCGGCCAGTTCGACGCGAAGTGGCGTTCGGAGACAGCGTGGCCGCCTGCCGACGGCCGGCCGGTGCCCGTGGATCTGCGCACCGGGATCTACACCGACCGGGGCCTGGTTCCCGGGGCGGATCGCGAAATCTGGTCTGTCAGCCAGCCTTTGGCGCAGGATCAGCATCTCTCGGGGATTACCACGGCAGCCCTGACGCTCGATGCGCCGCCGCAGACCACGGTTGCGCTGGAGATGTACGACATTGCGCCGGACGGGCTGGCCACCGTCATCACCCGCGGTATCGCACCGGCGACCGCTGATACACAGTTGCGCCTGCTGGCCCAGGATTGGCCGCTCAGCGCCGGGCATCGCATCGGGTTCCGCATTACCGATGTGGTCGACGACATTTGGGCGCACCCGCCGGCTTTCGCGAAGGTCACAGTGAACTCCGCCCGAGTGCAACTGCCGATGCTCACCGCCATTCGCAGCCCCGACCAGCCCGGCGGCGTCTCCGACGGCATCCCGAAGTGGCATAACGAGAAGTCCGTCTCGCTGCCCGCCGATCTGCTGAACAATGCGACTGTGACCGTCGACTTCCCGCCCCGGACAGGTTAGGTGACCGATGACCCGCACCGCCTCGCGCACCACACCCACCGTGGACGCCGCCGCCGCCGAACGCCTCGCCGCCGCCCTCCGCTGCGCCACCATCTCCCGCGAGGACCACACCGAAATCGACCCTGCCGAATTCGACCGCCTCACCACCCATCTCGAACACTGCTTTCCCCTGGTCCACACCCACCTCGAATGCGAGACCTTCGGCCACAGCCGCCTCTACCGCTGGGCCGGGACCTCCGGCGACGCGACAACCGGCAGGCCTGCCACTACCTCGAACAGTCCAGCAACGGCTGCTGACACCGGCAGTGCACCCAGCACGTTCGCGAATGGCAATGCCCCGGCCGGCAGCAGTGCGGCAACGCCCCGCACTGGTCCAGGCGATATGGCGACATCTGCAGAGAATCCGGCAACGGCCGCCGACACTGCTGCGATCGGCAGCGGCGCGGGTGGCATCGAGCGGGTGGGCGCAATTCTGCTGGCGCATATGGATGTGGTGCCGGTGGATGATGAGGCGGGGTGGACGCATCCGCCGTTCGCGGGGGTGGTCGATGACGAATTCATTTGGGGGCGTGGGGCTATCGATGACAAGAGTCGGGTGATGGCGATCCTAGAGGCGGTCGAGGCGGCGCTGGGAGCAGGGGTACAGCCCAGGGGGACTGTGTATTTGGCGTTCGGGCATGACGAAGAGGTGTTCGGGGAGGGTGGGGCCGGGCGGATGTCGGCTCGGCTGCGGGCCGCGGGGGTTCGAGCCGATCTGTTGATCGATGAGGGTGGCGTGATCACTACCGGTGTGGCTGCTGGAGTGGCGCAGCCCGTGGCCACGATCATGGTGGGCGAGAAGGGGTTTGCGACGGTGCGGCTGTCGGTCACCGCGGTGGGCGGGCATTCGTCCATGCCGGGGCGGCAGACCGCGGTCGGGCAGTTGGCGCGGGCGGTGGCGCGGATTCAGGATCACCCGTTTCCGCTGCGGTTGACGCCGGTGACGCTCGACATGCTTTCGCGTTTGCGGAGTGTCATCTCGGAGCCACGGCGCACCCTGCTCGGGCTGGTGGGCGTGGCCGGGCCCGTGGTGGCACGGGTGCTGGCGGCGCGGCCGACGACCGAGGCACTGGTGCGCACCACCACCGCACCGACGATGATCAGCGGCGGAGTCAAACCCAATGTGCTGCCGCAGCGTGCCGAGGCGTACGTGAATTTCCGTATCCTGCCCGGTGATTCGGTCGCCGATGTGCTGACGCACTGCCGTCGCGTGGTCCGCGACAAGCACGTCGCCATCGAGCTGTCCGGCACCGCCTCCGAACCCTCCCCGGATCCCGCCGCCGGCCCCGCCTTCGAGCTCGTCGCCGACCTGGCGCGCGAGGTAGTTCCGGGTGTCGCGGTCACCGTCGGCATCGTCCCCGGCGCCACGGACGCGCGCTACTACGACGATCTCGCCGCCACCCGCTGCAATTTCGCCCCCATCATCCTCACCGCTGAAGACCTGGCACGCATTCACGGCACCGACGAGCGCATCTCCCGCGCCAACTACGCCCGCCTCATCACCTTCAACCGCCGCCTCATCGACCGCCTCGCCCAGCCCTGACCTACGGAGTCCGGCGAGCATCGCGCTCGAATCGGCGGGAGCGGCGACGGGAGCGGTGGTGGTGCGCGAGAATAACTCGGCCGGTACGCGACAATTCGGGCGGAGCACCGCGCGGGACGTGTGCGGATGCCCCCGGCAGCGTGCCGACACCTATCCCATCGAGAGGGAGCGACGATGACCCGAAACGAGACCGGCGAATTCCAGGGCAATGGCGGGCGTGTGTTCTGGCAGGCGTGGCTGCCGGACGGTGACCCGCGCGCCGTGGCCGTGATCGTGCACGGGTATGCCGAGCATTCGGGGCGCTATGCGCATGTGGCGAAGCGGTTGAACGATGCCGGGATCGCGGCGTACGCACTCGACCACATCGGGCACGGCCGATCCGACGGCGGGAACGCGAATATCGAATCGCTCGACGGGGCTGCCGACAATGTGCAGACACTGCTCACCCTCGCCTCCGCGGAACATGCCGGTCTGCCGCGTTTCGTGATCGGGCACAGCATGGGCGGGCTCACCACCGCCTATCTGGCCACCCGCGCACCGCTGGAGGTGACCGGCATCGTGTTGTCGGGTCCCGCGATCGTGATCGAGGCCGGAAATATCGTGCAGCGGACCCTCGCCCCGGTGGTATCCCGCTTCCTCCCGAATCTTCCTGTCCTGAAACTGGATTCGAAGCTGGTAAGCCGCGATCCCGAGGTGGTGCGGGCGTACGACACCGATCCGCTGGTCCATCACGGCGGCGTCCCGGCCCGCACCGGCGGTGAGATGCTGCGCGCCGGCACCTTCGTGCTGTCGCACCTCGACCGGCTGACCGTCCCGCTGCTCGTCCAGCACGGCGCCGCCGATGGTCTGGCCTCCCCCACCGGCGCCGACCTGCTCGAACGCGATGCGGCGTCGAAGGACAAGACCGTCATCCGCTACCCCGGTCTGTTCCACGAGATCTACAACGAACCCGAGCAGGACAAGGTCCTCACCGACCTGGTGAACTGGCTCGACGCGCACATTCCGGCGTAGCCACGCGGAAAAATAGCTGACGGTCACGGGGCAACCCGTGGCACAGTCGGTTGACGTGACCGACTATCGCAAACTCAACCGTGCCAATTGGGATGAGCGTGCGCCGTTGCACGCCGCCTCCTCGGAATACGGCCTGAACCGTTTCCGCACCGATACCAGCTTCCTCAGCGATGTCGTCCGCTTCGATCTGCCACGCCTCGGTGACATTCGCGGACTGCGCGGTGTGCACCTGCAATGCCATATCGGCACCGACACGCTGTCGCTGGCTCGACTCGGCGCGGATATGACAGGCCTCGACTTCTCTCCCGCCTCACTGGCCGAGGCCCGCGCGCTGGCCGAGACCAACAGCACCGTAATCGAATACGTCGAAGCCGATGTCTACGATGCCGAGCAGGTGCTGGGCACGGAGCAATTCGATCTGGTCTTCACCGGTGTCGGTGCGCTGTGCTGGCTGCCCGATATCCGGCGCTGGGCCGATATCGTCGCCGCGCTGCTGCGGCCCGGCGGGCGGCTGTTCCTGCGCGAGGGCCACCCGGTGCTCTGGTCGATCGACGAGTCCCGGCCCGACGGGCTGACCATCGGATATCCCTATTTCGAAACCCCCGAGCCCATGGTGTTCGCCGAGACGGGCACCTATGTCGAGACGACCGGCGAACTCACCAGCAGTGTCACACACGTCTGGAATCACGGGCTGGGCCAGATCGTCGGTGCGCTGCTGACAGCCGGCCTGACCCTCACCGAACTGGTCGAACACGACAGCGTGCCCTGGGATGCGCTGCCCGGCCGCATGTTCCGCGATGAGGGTGGCGAATGGCGGCTCACCCAGCATCCCGAACGCGTGCCGCTCTCCTACACCTTGCAAGCCCGTAAGGAACCCCGATGAACGAAGAGCTCATCCCCATCCTGCGCGACCCCGACGGCAACCGCCTCCGCGTAGGCACACCTCCCCGGTAACCATCACTCACACCGGGGAACCGGGCGCCTGCCTCGCGCGTCCAATTCGGTGAGTGACCACGGCGAGGGGAGGACTCCGGTGGACCCGAATATGCTGCGCCGCAGTGCGCGACAAGCCCAGCAGGGGGCGCAATGCGAAGGGCGGCGGATTTCGCAGGGCGGGGTCGATCCTGACTACATCCAGCGATTGGAGCATTTCGCCGGGCTCTCCCATGCGGAGATCTATGAATGCGTGCAGGCGATGGATCCGGGAGCCATGCATACGCACGCCGAGGTGTGGGTGGAGATCGCCGACAGCCTGTCGGGAGCGGTGAACGGGCTGTACACCACGGTGCAGGGTGCGCTGGCCGACGGGATGCGGGGGCATACGGCGGCGGCTGCCGACACGGCGGCAAGGGAATTCGTGCAATGGGCACTGGACGTGACCGAGATCGCGTACAGCACCGGGCATCGGATTCTGGCGGCCGCGTACGGCGCCGAGGCCGTGCGCAGAACCGTTCCCCCACCGCCGGTTCCCTTGCAGTCCACCGGGTCCGACCCGATCTCGACCTACGCCGCACTGGTGACCGGCGCTGCCGCACCCGGTGACGCGCACCAGTTCGAGGCGGCCCGCGCGGAGCAGTATCAACTCGCTCTCGCGGCGCTCGACGCCAATTACGTACCAACGTATCCGCCTGCGGGATCGGGTGTCCCAGCCTTCGGGTCGAGCGGAACAGCCGCTGTCGCCGATGCCGGCCCAGTCGCGAGCGTGAGTTCACTGCGGCAGGATTCCACGCGCGTCGGAAATGCCCCGGCACGGATCGGCCAGAATCCCGTTGGCCGTAGCGGGACGGCCGGCGACGGCGCGCGAAGCCGAGACCGCGCCGCGAACTCCGGCGACTCAGTGGCCTCCGGCGACTCAGTGGCCTCCAGCGGCCCACACCAGCAGACCGAACAGCGGGGAGATATCCGCACGGACGATTCGAATAACACTGGAGCACAGTCAGTTCAGGAAGCCCAGCCGATTTCGTCGAAGCAGGATTCCCCAATCCGCGATACCGGCGTGTTCACCAAACCCGCGAACGTCGATGACAGCGAACGCCCCCTGTCCCCACTCACAAACATCGTTCCGAACGGACCAAAGACGCTGGGCTACCCCACCGGCTCCCCCGCCTCAGGCGGACCCGGCATCAGCTACCCGGCTCCACTCACCCCCGGAACACCCTCCACACCAACACTTTCCAGCGCGCTCACGCGACCAGCAGGACCGCCGACACCCGGAATGTCCGGCATGTTCCCACCCGCAGGCCGCAGCGCCTCGGATGCCGACAGCACCCACCGCACCCCCGAATGGCTGATCCGAAACCGCGAGCAGGAACTCCTCGGCACTCCACCCCCAACCGTGCCCGCCGTCCTCGGAGCCGAGATCCCCGCAGCCCGAACAGATCTCATCACCCCGGACGCCACCATATGAGGAGGGATCGAACTCCCCTGAGGTTCATCCGCCTCCGACGCGCCCCGCTGCGACCGCTACCGCGTTCCCCGCCACCCGCACCGCGAACTGCCCCGGCCGAACACACCAACAGAACCTGTCTGCCGAAGCTGCTTTTACGCATGCGCGGCCGATCACCTTCCCACAGAACGCATCTCCTCGCCGACCACTCCGCTGAACGCGAAGGGCACTCCGCACCGCGGACCGGCTCGGCCCGGCTAGTGGCCCACCCATCCCCGCATCCAGACCGACACCCTGCCCTGACATTGAGAGCCCGCCGAGAGCTGCTTCATATCAGGCGTGCTAGCCGCCGAATACTCGCTCCACCACCGTTTTCGCGCGGCGGGTGACGCGCATGTAGTGGTCGAGGAATTCGCTGCCGTCGTCATTGGGCCAGCCGGCTACGCGGGCTACCGCCGATAGTAGGAGGCCTGGGCCGGGGAGTTGGTCGGCGGGTTTGCCGCGGACGAGGACCAGGGCGTTTCGGGCTTTGGTGGCGGTGAGCCAGGCGTCGCGGAGGAGTGCCACGTCGGCGGCTTCGATGAGTTCGGCGGCTTCGATGACATCCAGGGATTCGAGGGTGGAGGTGTTGTGGAGTGCGGGTACCTCGTGGGCGTGCTGGAGTTGCAGGAGTTGCACGGTCCACTCGATGTCGGCGAGGCCGCCGCGGCCGAGTTTGGTGTGGGTGGCGGGGTTCGCGCCGCGCGGCAGGCGTTCGGCGTCTACGCGCGCCTTGATGCGGCGGATTTCGCGGACGCCTTCGGGAGACATGCCGCCGATCGGGTAGCGCACCGGGTCGACGGTGTGCAGGAAGCGCACACCCAACTCCGGATCACCGGCCACCTGGCGGGCCCGCAGCAGGGCCTGGATCTCCCATGACTGCGCCCACTGCTGGTAGTAGGCGGAATAGGCGGCCAGGGTGCGCACGAGCGCGCCATTACGGCCCTCCGGCCGCAGTCCGGCATCAACCTGGAGCGGCGGATCGGTGCTGGGTGCGCCCAGCAACCGCTGCACCTGCTCGGCGACGCCGATGGCCCATTTGACGGCGACGGTCTCGTCCACGCCGGGCCGCGGGTCGCAGACGAACAGCACATCGGCGTCGGAGCCGTAGCCCAGTTCCTTACCGCCCAGCCGGCCCATGCCGATGACCGCGAAGTCGGCGGGCTGCGGTCCGCTGGCCCGAATCACCGCCTGCAGTGCGGCTTCCAGGGTCGCGATCCAGACCGAGGACAGCGCCTTGCACACCTGCTGCACATCCAGCATGCCGAGCACATCCGCGGAGGCGACGCGGGCCAGTTCGTGCCTGCGCAGCGAGCGCGCGGTAGCCACCGCACGCCGAGGATCGTCGTAACGACTTGCGCCCGAAAGGATTCCGCGCGCGACGTCACCGACATCGGGGGCCAGCAGCAGCGGGCCGTTCGGTCCGTCGGCGTACATGCGAATGGTTTCGGGAGCATTGATGAGCAGGTCCGGCAGGTACGCCGAGGAGCCGAGCACGATCATCAAACGCTGTGCGATGGCCCCTTCATCACGGAGCTCACGCAGGAACCAGATCTCATTGTCCAGGCCCTCGGACACCCGCCGGTAGGCGAGCAGCCCGGCATCGGGATTCGGTGTCTCGCCGAGCCATTCGAGCAGAGTCGGCAGCAGCAGCGCCTGAATCCGGCCCTTGCGCCCGACCTCACCGGTAAGCGCCTTCAGATGCCCCAGCGCATTCTCCGGCGCGGCATAACCCAGCGCCGCCAACTGCCGCACGGCTGCTTCCGGACTCAGCCGCAACGAGTCGGCATCCAGGCGCGCCACCGATTCCAGCAGCGGACGGTAGAAGAGCTTGGCGTGCAACCGCCGCACCCGCACCGCATTGCGCCGGATCTCGCTACTGAGCACACCGACCGCATCCTGCCGGCCGTCGGGGCGCATATGCGCGGCCCGCGCCAGCCAGCGCATGCCCTCCTCGTCATCGGGGGCGGGCAGGGTGTGCGTGCGCTTGAGCCGCTGCAGCTGCAGACGGTGTTCGAGCAGGCGCAGGAATTCGTAGGAGGCGGTCAGGTTGGCGGCATCGTCACGGCCGATATAACCGCGCGCCGCCAGCGCCCCCAGCGATTCGACGGTGCCCTGCGTATGCAGCGCCTCATCTGCCTTACCGTGTACCAATTGCAGCAGTTGCACCGCGAATTCGACGTCGCGCAGGCTGCCGTGCCCGAGTTTGAGTTCCCGCTCCCGCATATCGGCGGGCACCAGATCTTCGACACGACGGCGCATGGCCTGCACATCGGCGACGAAATCGGTGCGCTCGGACGCCGCCCACACCATCGGCATGAGCGCGGCCTGATACTGCCGCCCCAATTCCAGATCGCCTGTGGCGGGCCGCATTTTGAGCAGCGCCTGGAATTCCCAGGTGCGCGCCCAGCGCTTGTAATAGGCAATATGCGATTCGAGGGTGCGCACCAGCGCCCCCGCCTTGCCCTCGGGGCGCAGTCCGGCATCAACCTCGAAGAAGGCGGCCCCGCCCACACTCATCGTTTCGGCGGCCAGGCGCGTGGCAGTGGTGTCGGCGGGTTCGGCGACGAAGATGACATCCACGTCGGAGACGTAATTCAGTTCCCGCGCACCGCATTTGCCCATGGCGATGACGGCCAGCCGCACCGGCACCTCGCGGTCGACGCACACCCGCGCCACCGCCACCGAGAGCGCGGCGGTCAGTGCGGCATCGGCGAGATCGGTGAGATGCCACCCCACCTGCTGGTACGGCAGTACCGGTTCGTTCTCGACGGTGGCAGCCAGATCGATGGCGGCCAGCAGCATGAGTTCATCGCGATACCGCTTGCGCAGCAACGCGACTGCCTCCGGACCCGCGATAGCGGCACGAAACAGCATGGGCCCGTTATCGGGCCCTGTCTCCGGTTGCGCCTGCACGGCGTCGAGGAGGGAACTGAGCACCTCTTCGCGCGAGGGCAGCTCGGGCCGGCGCAGCAGTCGCCAGGCGACCGGATCTGCCACCAGGTGATCGCCGAACGCACTGGACGATCCGATCAGTGCGAACAGCCTGCCGCGCAGCGCGGTCTCCGCCCGCAATGCGGAATCCAGCTCGCCCCAATCGCTTCCGAGCTGCTCCCGCAAACGCGTGAGCGTCAGCAGCGCCAGATCGGCGTCGGGTGAGCGCGACAGCGCCCACAGCAGTGGAACACTCTCGACGTTGTCCCACGCCAACTCTCGAAGCGAGTCGGCGGCCGACGGCTCGAGCAAACCGAGCCGTCCGACACCTGGGACAGCGGAACGGGCAGTCGGTGGCCGGACCATACTGAGTATTTTGCCCTACGCTGCGCTCCGGGCGGGGTCGCGGCCCCTGGTCCCGGTTCTTCCCTCCCTCCGCTCCTCCGCTTCGCTCCCCCGCTCCACTCAGTCCAGAACCGGGACGGCCGCGACCTTGGGGTGAGTGGAGCTGCAGGGTGAGTGAGGGGGAGGCGGAAACTACAAGCCCAGGTATTCCTTCAGCTCGTAAGGGGTGACCTGGTTGCGGTAGCCCGCCCATTCGCGGCGCTTGTTGCGCAGGAAGAAGTCGAAGACGTGCTCGCCGAGGGTTTCGGCGACCAGTTCGGACTTCTCCATGTTCTTGAGCGCCTCGTCGAGGCTGGCCGGCAGCTCGCGGAAGCCCATGGCGCGACGCTCGGCGGCGGTCAGCGACCACACGTCGTCCTCCGCCTCCGGAGGCAGCGTGTAGCCCTTCTCGATGCCGCGCAGGCCGGCGGCCAGGATCACCGCGAAGGCCAGGTACGGGTTGCAGGCGCTGTCAGGGCTGCGGACCTCGACACGACGCGAGGACGACTTGTTCGGCGTGTACATCGGAACGCGAACCAGCGCGGACCGATTCGACCGGCCCCACGAGGCGGCGGTCGGGGCCTCGCCACCGTGGATGAGGCGCTTGTAGGAGTTCACCCACTGGTTGGTCACCGCGCTGATCTCGTGCGCATGCTCGAGAATGCCCGCGATGAACGCCCGCGCGGTCTCCGACAGGTTGATCGGGTCATCGGGATCGTGGAAGGCGTTCTGCTCGCCCTCGAACAGGCTCATATGCGTGTGCATGGCCGAGCCCGGGTGCTCGGCGAAGGGCTTGGGCATGAAGGTGGCGCGCACGCCCTCGTCGATGGCCACTTCCTTGATCAGGTAGCGGAAGGTCATCACATTGTCGGCCATGGACAGCGCATCCGCGTACCGCAGGTCGATCTCCTGCTGGCCGGGCGCGCCCTCGTGATGGCTGAACTCGACGGAGATGCCCATCGACTCCAGCGCGTCGATGGCGTGCCTGCGGAAGTTCGGCGCCTCGTCGTGCACGGTCTGGTCGAAGAAGCCACCCTGATCGACCGGCGTCGGCATAGAGCCGTCGATCGGGCCGTTCTTGAGCAGAAAGAATTCGATCTCCGGGTGCACATAGCAGCTGAAGCCCAGGTCAGCAGCCTTGTTCAGCTGCCGGCGCAGCACGTGCCGCGGATCCGCCCAGGACGGCGAACCGTCCGGCATGGCGATATCGCAGAACATGCGCGCGGAATGCTGATGCCCCTTGGAGGTGGACCACGGCAAAATCTGGAAGGTCGACGGGTCCGGTCGTGCCACCATGTCCGCCTCGGAGACCCGGGCAAACCCCTCGATGGCCGAACCGTCGAAGCCGATGCCCTCCTCGAAGGCTCCCTCGAGCTCGGCGGGCGCAATGGCTACCGACTTGAGATAGCCCAGGACATCGGTGAACCAGAGGCGCACGAAACGAATATCGCGCTCTTCGAGCGTGCGGAGGACGAATTCCTTCTGACGGTCCATGACCGCGAGCGTAAGCACCCGGAGTTAAATCCGTGTTACATGGATGACTCCAACTCTCGGCGACTCTCAGGGGCCGCGTCCCCGAACCCCCCGATGACTCCCGGGGGCTCGGCCCGCGAACCCCCGGAAACCGCCCGAAAACTCCCTCGCGAACCCCGGAAACAGCCCCCAGACTCCACTCGCGAACTTCCGAAAACTACCCCCGAGCCCTCGGCGAGCCGATGATTCCGGCTGCCGGGTTCACTCGGGGGACCTCGCTTCGAGTCTTCGAAAAGCTGCTCAGCAGGTGAGGCCCTGGGCGGGCACCGTCAAGTTCACGAGGTAGGCGATTACCGGGTCGTCGACGCACTGCACGCCGGACAGGGACACCGTGTGGCGTGTGCCCTTGTAGGTGATGAGCGCCGAGCCCAGCTGATCGGCCAGATTCACACCGGCCTGATACGGCGTGGCCGGATCCTCGGTGGTGGAGATCACCACGGTCTTGGGCAGGTTGGGGATCGAAAGCTTGTGCGGGCTACTGGTACTGGGCACCGGCCAGATGGCGCACAGCTCCAGCGGGGCCGCATTGCTGCCGCGCCCGTCGTCCAGGAACGGGGCGACGCGGCGGTAGTCGGCATCCTGCTGCGCGGCGACAGCACGGTCGGTGATCGGCGGATCATCCACGCAGCGAATGGCATTGAAGGCATCGGAGCTGTTGTCGTAGCTGCCGTCGTCGTGCCGGCCGTCGTACATATCGGCCAGGGCCAGCAGCGTGTCGCCGTGCCCGGCGGCCAATTCGCGCAGGCCCTTGGTCAGCGCGCCCCAGAGCCGGTTGGAGTACAGCGTCTGCTGCACGCCGGTGATGGCATCGCCGTAGTGCAGGCCGCGCGGGTCGTCGGTGGGAACGGGCTTGTCCCACAACGGACTCACCAGCGCCCGGAAGCGGGCCGTGGATTGCGCCGGGTCATTGCCGAGCGGGCAGTCCGCCTTGGACGCGCAGTCGGCGGAATAGGAGTCGAAGGCCTTCTGGAAGCTGGCGGCCTGGGCCACCGATTCCTTCACCGGATCCTGCTGCGGGTCCAACGCACCGTCGAGCACCAGAGCGCGCACGTGGTCCGGGAACTTCTCGGCGTAGGCGTAACCGAGGCGGGTGCCGTACGAGTAACCGAGGTAGGTCAGCTTGGCATCACCGAGCGCCGCCCGGATGACGTCCATGTCCTGCACGACCTCCCGGGTACCGACGTGCGCGAGGAAATCCTTGCCGGTGCGCTGCACGCACTTGTCGGCGAACTGCTTGTTCTCCGTCTCCGCGCCCGCGATACCCGCGGGCGAATTGTCCCGGTTCGGTTCGGCGCGCTGGGCATCGTCCTCAGCGGCGGTCATGCATTTGATGGACGGCTGCGAAGCGCCGATGCCCCGCGGATCGAAGCCGATGCGGTCGAAGCTGTCGGCCAGCGCGGTCGTGTCGGCAATATTCACGATCGACATACCGGGCACACCCGGGCCGCCCGGATTGAACATCAGCGAACCGATCTTCTTGCCGGTGGCCTTGATTCGCGAGACCGCGATCTTGGCGGTGCCGCCGTCCGGATTGGCGTAGTCGACGGGCACGGTGACGCGGGTGCACTCCGCGTTCTTCGGCATGTCCTCGTCCCCGAACTCCGCACAGCTCCCCCACTGCACCGCCTGGTTGTAGTACTGCCCCATGCCCGCCGGGGCCGTCGCCACCGGCTTCCCGTCAACCACCGTGGAACACGCGGTCGCAGTCATTGCCAAAGCCGTCGCTATCAGCACGACCCGCCCGGTTCGCTTCAACGCCATGCCCCGATCGTGCCATCTCGCTTTACGCACCTTCGCATTCCCTTCGGTCACCACGGCGTCTTCGAATACATCGCGCTCGTCGGCCACACCCGCAACACGGGGCACGCACCGCTAGGAGTTCGGAGCGAAGGCCGTTCGCGAGTGTGAGGAATTGCATCGAGGCGAGAGGCGCGCGCGGTGGCAAACTTAGACCGTCAGCAAAGCCCGGGGACCCGCAAGGGCCTCGAGGAAACGACGAAAGGGACGATGATGTCCGTATCAGATGCGGAAACACCCGCTTACGGCTCAGCACCTGCACCGCATACCCCCGCCAAGCGGAAGACGCGAGTGCCGCACCTGCAGGAGCTGAAGGCATCCGGCGAGCGCTGGTCCATGCTCACCGCCTACGACTACTCCACCGCGCGGCTGTTCGAAGAGGCCGGAATTCCGGTGCTGCTGGTCGGCGATTCGGCCGCCAATGTGGTGTACGGCTACGACACCACGGTGGCCATCTCCATCGATGAATTGATTCCGCTGGTGCGCGGCGTGGTGCGCGGCGCGCCGCACGCCCTCGTGGTGGCGGATCTACCGTTCGGCAGCTACGAGTCCTCACCCGAGCAGGCGCTGGCCACGGCCGTCCGCTTCATGAAGGAGGGCGGCGCGCACGCGGTGAAACTGGAGGGTGGCGAGCGCATGGCCGCCACCATTGCCAAGATCACCGCCGCTGGCATCCCGGTGATGGCACATATCGGCTTCACTCCGCAGAGTGTCAATACTCTCGGCGGGTTCCGCGTACAGGGGCGTGGTGACAGCGCCGAGCAGCTTGTCGCCGACGCCATCTCGGTCCAGGAGGCCGGGGCCTTCTCGGTCGTCATGGAGATGGTGCCCGCGGATCTGGCCGGGCAGGTCACCCGCAAGCTGACCATTCCGACGGTCGGCATCGGCGCCGGCGCGGAATGCGATGCGCAGGTGCTGGTGTGGCAGGACATGGTCGGGTACACCAGCGGTAAGACGGCCAAGTTCGTCAAGCAGTTCGGCAATGTGGGTGGCGAATTGCGCAGCGCCGCAGCCACTTATGCGGACGAGGTACGGCGCGGGGTCTTCCCCGGCCCGGAGCACAGCTACTGATCGGCGCCATGAGGTTCGTCCCCGTGAACCACAACGGGGACGTTCCACAATCCGGTCGATAGCCGATCGCTATCGTCCCGGATTTCCCTACGGTCTTCACAGACCACCATCACAGTTTGGTGGCAGACTCGGAAACAACGAGCTCGAACGACCAAAGGGAACTTCATGTCGCATCGCCGCCTGACCAGCACTCGCCTAGTTCGGCGCGCGCCGCTTTTCGTGACCACGGCGGCGGTCCTCGCATTGACCGCCGCCTGTGGTGGCAGCACGACCAGCGGATCGTCGCAGCCGCAGGGATCGTCCGCACCGCTCACCACCAAGTCGGGCACGCCCACCACGACCAGTGGCAGCGCATCCACGCAGGGGGAGCAGCTCACCGTCTCCGATGATGCGGCAAAGCAGCTGTGCGACATGCTGCGTCCGCAGTTGTCGGACTGGCGGGTGCAGGGGCCGACGCTGGGCAAGATCTCGCTCAATGCGTCCGTGCACGAGTGGGCGCTGCGTAACGGCGGCATCAACCTCAAGGTGCTCGGCGACAAGGAAGTCCTCGACCGGGTCACCACCAAGAGCTGCTCCGACGTTCGCGATCAGGCGATCTCGGCGCTGGAGATCCCGAATCTGGCTGCGGGGCTGGTGGGCTGATGCGCACCCTGTACCCGCCGATCGAGCCGTACGAGCAGGGTTTGCTCGATGTCGGTGACGGTCAGCAAATCTACTGGGAGGTCAGCGGGAATCCGGACGGGAAGCCGGTGGTGTTCCTGCACGGCGGGCCCGGCGGCGGCACCGCGCCGTTCCATCGGCAGTTCTTCGATCCGGCCGCGTATCGCATCGTGCTGTTCGATCAGCGCGGGTGCGGGCAGTCCGTGCCGCATATCGCGGACGGCGCGAGCCTGGAGTCGAACACCACCTGGAACCTGGTGGCCGATATCGAGGCGCTGCGCGCGCATCTCGGGGTCGAGCGCTGGCAGGTGTTCGGCGGGTCCTGGGGTTCGACGCTGGCGCTGACGTATGCGCAGACCCATCCCGATCGGGTGACCGAACTGGTGCTGCGCGGGATATTCCTGTTGCGCCGCAAGGAAATCGATTGGTACTACAATGGCGCTGCGGGGTTCGTCTACCCCGATGAGTGGGAGAAGTTCCTGGCACCGGTGCCCGAGTCCGATCGCGGCGACGATCTGGTCGAGGTCTATCACCGGCTGCTGCACTCCCCCGACGAGAAGATCGCCACCGACGCCGCCGTCGCCTGGTCCACCTGGGAGGGCGCCACGAGTTCCCTACTGCCCCAACCGGATCGAGTTGCCGAAACCGCCGATCCGCGGTTCGCGCTGGCCTTCGCCCGCATCGAGAACCACTACTTCCACCATCGCGGTTTCCTCGACGAGGGCCAGCTGTTGCGCGATATCGACCGCATCGCGCACATTCCCGGTGTGATCGTGCAGGGCCGCCACGATGTCGTATGCCCGGCCGTCAGCGCCTGGGATCTGCATCGGGCATGGGCGAATTCGGAATTGCACCTGGTACCCGACGCCGGTCACGCCGCCGCCGAACCCGGCATCACGCACCATCTGGTCGAGGCCACCGATAAATATAGGACGTAAATGAACACCACAGCCGGTCCCGCCCTGGTCGACGCCCTCGCCGCCGACGTGGACCGGCTGCGGGTGGCCGAACCCGAAGTGCGCCAGGACCTTCCGGACTCGGTCCACCAGATGCGCGTAGCCACCCGCCGCCTGCGCAGCCTGCTGCGCTCCTACCGCCCCGCCTTCGCCCGCCGCCCCGTCACCGAGCTCAGCGACGAATTACGCTGGCTGGCAGGACTGCTCGGCGTTGCCCGCGACGCCGAGGTCCGCGCCGACCAGTTCGAAGCGCTGCTCGGCGAGAACGGCGCGCTCTTCGACGATGGGTCCGCTCCGGACGGCAGATCCGCTGCCGATGGCAAGAAGTCCGCGGACAAGAAGAACGCTGCATCGACCGCAAGCAAGAAGTTCGCAGCGACGACCGCCGGGAAGAAGCCGACAGCGGCGGGCAAGCGGTCGAGTTCCGCAAACGGCAACGGGAAGGCCGGTCGCGCAGCTGAGAAATCAACTGCCATAGTCGATTTCGGGACAAGACTGGTGGCCGAGGAGCGCGAGAAATATGCTGCGGCGCACAAGATCGCGGTGCAGGCGTTCGACAGTCCCCGCTACCGGACGCTGCTGACCAAGCTGTCGGCGCTGCTCGCCGATCCCCCGCTGCGCGGCAAGGCCGACAAGCCCGCTGCCGACCTCTTCACCGATGTACTGCACCACGATTTCGCCAAACTCCGCGACCTGGTCCATACCGAACCGGAAGCCACGAGCGACGAATACATCGAGCACCTGCACGATATCCGCAAGGCCGCCAAGCGATTGCGCTACTCCGCCGAAGCCGCGACCACCGTCCTCGGCGACCCCGCCGCCGAACTGGCCCGCAAGGCGAAAAAACTCCAAACTGTCCTCGGCGATCACCGAGACGCCGTCGAGGGTCTGGAAACCCTCCACACCCACGCCTCCGCCGAACAAGAACCCGGCTACCAACGCCTCCGTGCCGCCGAAGAAGCCGCCGCCGCCAAAGCCCTCGAGCAATACCCCGCCACCACAGAATTCCTCGACCACCACGCCCTCTAGAGCACGGTCGTCAGAGGCTATCGATATTGCGGAGGTCAATGTCGATGTCGAACGGCACGGTCAATCGCAACTGATCGTGATGGATGCCCGCGAGTGCGTAGCAGTTGGTCGCGGGATCGAGCTCGTACACGTACACGACCGGCCGACCGTCCACGTTTTCCACTCGCCAGAAATGCGGTATGCCCGCTTTGGCGTAGAGCTGCGGTTTGCGTTCCCGGTCCCGGGTGCGCGACTCCGGCGAGACGACTTCTACCGCCAGCACGACGTCCTCGGCCTGGTACGTCGTCAGTTCGGGCCCGCCGACTCGGTCCGCGTGTATGGCGATGACATCCGGCTCGGGGCGCTGATTGCTGCCGAGGGTGACTGTCATCTCGCGACGGATACGAATCGCCGCCGGGGCCAACTGGCGCAATGCACCGTCCAGCAGAGTGATCGCCAATACGTGGAACTGCGCCTGCGGGCTCACGACGACGAGACTCCCGTCGATCAATTCGGTGTGCGGAGGCAGGTCGGGCAGGCGATCTAGATCCTCGGCGACGAATCCCCCGGTCGGTGGACGCAGCCACTGCGGAAACGGCTCGACGGTCATGGCTCCGAGTATGTCACCGAAGGCTCAGGTAAGGCAGGGAAGGCGAAGGTTACCGTGCGGGTGGTGGGGTCGGCGGTCGTCAGGCGGACGGTGACATGTTTGCCCTCGGGTGGGGTGCCGGTGCATTTGGCGAGGACGGGTGGGTCGGCTACGAAGACGTCGGCGGTGCGGTTTCCATTGGATTCGCGCAGGACGATGGCGTCGAAGTCGGTGCCGACGCGGGGTGACAGGAGGGTGGCTTCGGTGAGGTCTATGCAGGCGCGTTCGAGTTTGCCGGCTATGGCGTCGCTGCGGCGCATGGATTCGACGACCTCGGTCAGGCCGTCGCGAACCCAGTGCGGGACTTCGGTTCCGGCGCAGTGCGCGAGGCAGATCTCGGTGGCGTAGCGGTCGGGCAGGCGGCGCAGCGGTGCGGTGACGTGTGCGTAGGCGGCGCCGATTCCGCTGTGCTGCAGAGTATCCGGGGGCTGACTATCCAGAACGGTGTAGGCGGCGCCGCGCAGCAGGCTGATAGCCTCGGACATGAGGACCAGGGCGGCGGGAGAGTTGGGGTCCAGACCGGCGAGCATGCGGCCCACGGAATCACCTGCGGGCCAGTCCACTCCGACGGCGGTGGCGGTGCGGCGCATGGAATCGACGGTGGCCGCGGCGGGCGGCGGCATGGTGCGCAGCAGGCCCAGACGATCGGTTCCCTGGTATTCCAGCATGATTCGCGCGGCGCACATGCCGGTGAGCAGTGAGACCTGCTCGTTCCAGTCGTCGGCGGCGGTGCGCGGTTCGATGACCAGCTGCCAGTGATTGCGGCCGTCGGCCTCGGAGCCGTCGCGGATCACGCTCTGGGCGGGCAGTCGCAGCGAGATCGCGCCGCGCTGCACACCGGCTTCGATACGCAGCCGGCCGAATTCGGGGAGTGCGGCAATGGAGGGGTGCAGGCGGCCGGCATCGGCATCACCCTGTACGCCGGCGTAATCCAGGCGGGCACGGGAGCGCACCAGGGCGCGCGTCACCGAATATCGCTGGGGCTCGGCGTTTTCATCGCATTCGATGATCCACAGCGCCGCCGGGCGATCCTGATCCGGCAGCAGGCTGGCGCGCCCCTCGGACAGCACGAGCGGATGCAGCGGCACCGTGCCGTCGGGGAGGTAGAAGGTCTGGCCACGAGCCAGGGAGGCATGCGCGAGCGGCCCGTCGAGAGTGACGAAGGCGGCGACATCGGCAATCGCGTAGTAGAGCAGGAACCCGGTGGGGGTGCGTTCCAGAGCCAGCGCCTGATCCAGATCCAGTGCGCCGGGCGGATCGATGGTGACGAGCGGGATCTCGGTGCGATCGACCCGAGCGCCCGCGAACGCGTCGACCGCGCTGCGGGCTTCCGAGACGGCCTCGGACGGATAGTCCGAGGCCAATCCGAATTCGGTTCGGACAGCGCCGAAATCAACCGGCGCCGACACGATCCGCTGATGCAATTCCACTGCGGTGGGGTGGGTTTAGTCAGCCCAGCCCTACTGCAGGGCCAGCATCGTGCCGTTCAACTGATCGAACGGACCGTAGACAGTGAAGACCACGCGGCCGTTGGGGTACTCCGTCGACAATGCGGCGGCAGAATCCAGCGACTCACCGAAAGACGCGGCCGACGGATGCGGCAGGCCCGCAATCGCCTGCCCGATGTGGGAACTCGCGACCCAGGCGGTATCCGCCGGGGAGAGATCCACCTGCACCCCGCCCGGAAGCGGAGTCACCACGAGAGCCGAAGCGGCACCGGAGCCAAGCACAACCGAGACGGAGGCGGCAGCGGCGAGAATCGCACCCGCTGCCAGTTTGCGAGCAATTCGCATATAGACGAGACCTGCTTTCCGACGTTTGTTGAACACCCTTTGCCCGCTGCATGGCCGCAACGGAACTTTCCAACGCGCACACTTTATGACGTCGATCACGTCTGGTGCCAGTCCCGGGTCAATCACCCAGTCGACACGCCGAGCCGCGCCGATACACGCCATGCGACGCGCTGTCATTGTTGTCCAACTCGGCGGTTTTCGCACCCGTACGGCAAAGCGGTGTAGCTCACGCCGCTCTGTCACGCCGGACAGCAGCTATCTCCTGCGTGCCTGGTGGTTATCGGCTGCCCGCCCGGCGGCTACTCGCTGCGTAATCCGGTCGGGTACTTCGTGGACAGCAGTTTGAACAGGTAGGCGATCACGAACAGCACGATTACCGCCAACGGCTGGATCAGTACGGACATGGTCTTGCTCCTCATCATTTTTCTTCGATCGCACCGGGGGCGGCCGCCCGCGGTTGCGCCGCTTTTTCATTCCCATCGGCTATCGCCGATTGTTGCGCTCTCGAGTTCGACTCAGTCGCGTCTTCGGCGGCCGAGTCCGCAGCCGCCGCACGCTCATTGGCCTTGGTGCTGCTCTCCAGGAAGCGCAGTAACTCCACCGGGAACGGCAGCACCAGTGTCGAATTCTTTTCCGCCGCAACCTGAACAACCGTTTCCAGCAGTCGTAGTTGCAGTGCGCCCGGGGCCACAGCCATCTTGGTGGCGGCATCGGTCAGCATCTGCGACGCCTGCAGTTCGCCCTCGGCGGAGATAATGCGGGCGCGGCGTTCACGCTCGGCTTCGGCCTGCCGGGACATGGACCGTTTCATCGAATCCGGTAGTGCCACATCCTTGATCTCGACCCGATCGATGTGCACGCCCCAGCTCAGCGCCGGATTGTCGATCATGATCTCCAGGCCCTTATTGAGCTCTTCCCGATTGGAGAGCAGATCGTCGAGGTCGCTCTTGCCGATGACCGAACGCAGCGAGGTCTGCGCCACCTGTCCGATGGCGAACAGATAGTTCTGCACCTCGATAATCGCGCGCAGCGGGTCGACGACCCGGAAGTAGACGACCGCGTCCACCCGCACGGTGACGTTGTCGCG
Organism: Nocardia sp.; assembly: GCF_025465275.1. GTDB lineage: Bacteria > Actinomycetota > Actinomycetes > Mycobacteriales > Mycobacteriaceae > Nocardia. Next base: position 48,019 of record NZ_JAODNK010000104.1, read on the forward strand.
GGTAATACCGTCCTGCGCGGGCACCGGCATGGTGATGACCTGCGTGGAGATCTTGCGCATGCGATCCACGCCCGGAATCAGCATCCGCAGACCCGGTTCACGCACCGCGCGCACCCGGCCCAGCCGGAAGACCACGCCTTTCTCGTATTGGGCGATCACCCGAACCCCCGAGGCGAGCACCAGCCCCGTCAGCACGAACAGAATTGCGATCACTGCGATCAGTACAGACAGAACGTCCATAGCGCGCCAATTTCCCACCGTGCCACGGGTATCCGGCCGCAGCCCACCACCATCATGGCACCGCGAGATCATGACCGAAAGGGGCGGACGAGTCGGTCTGTAAGCCGGATCCTGTCCCCGGTGCGAGCACCGGGTGGCGACCATCCATCTGGACACACCGTTGCCGGGTGCCTCGAGCAGTCAACCCGCAGGCTCGGGCGAGCAGCCCTCAGGCACCTGCGCAGCCGCACTCTCGCGAGTGCGACCTTCGACCTTGCTCCGGGCGGGGTTTACCTAGCCGCGCCGGTCACCCGGCACGCTGGTGCGCTCTTACCGCACCGTTTCACCCTTACCGGCATTGCGCTCTCGCGAGCGCGCCACCGGCGGTTTATTTTCTGTGGCACTGTCCCGCGGGTCACCCCGGGTTGCCGTTAACAACCGCCCTGCTCTGTGGAGTCCGGACTTTCCTCGGCGACGAGCAGCGGCATTCGCATGCCCGTTCCCATCGCCGCGGCCGCCCGACCGACTCGTCCGCGCGCACCAGGGTACGGTAACGGGTCATGGAGCGTGTCGAGGTGGGGTTCCCTTCTGGTGGGGAACAGTGCGCGGGGTGGCTGTATATGCCGGATGGGCCGTTGCGGCCGCGACCGCTGGTCGTGATGGGACACGGGCTCGGGGCGGATAGGGAAATGGGACTCGACCGGTATGCGCGGCGCTTCGCCGCGGCCGGAATCGCGGTGCTGGCCTTTGATTATCGGCATTTCGGGGCCAGTGCGGGTGAACCCCGGCAGGTCATCAATATCGGCAAGCAGCGGGCCGACTGGCATGCCGCAATCGCCTACGCGCGCACGATCCGTGGCATCGATGCCACGCGAATCGCGCTGTGGGGCAGTTCGTTCGGTGGTGGGCACGCGCTGTCCGTGGCGCCGGACGACCATTACCTGGCCGCTGTGGTCGCGCAGTGCCCGTTCACCAGCGGCTGGGCGTCGGCCATGGCGAAGGGGCCCATCAGCCTGGTGAAGACGGGAACCCTCGCCCTCACGGATCTGGTAGTCAGCCCGATCATCCGCCGGCCGATCTCGACTCGCCTGGCCGGCAAGCGGCACTCGTCGGCCTTGATGAGCGCCGCCGATGTGCCCGAAGGCTTCGGCCGCCTAGCCGAGGAGAGCACCCACTACCGGCCGAAAGTACCTGCGCGGATCGGCATGTCGACACTGTTCGACGCCCCTGCTCGGCGCACCAAGGACATCAAGGCGCCGGTGTTCTACGCGATCTGCGATAACGACAGCGTCGCGCCCGCCGGCCCCACACTGCGCGCGGCCGAGCGCACCAAGCACGCGGTCGTGAAGCAGTACCCGATCGGCCACTTCGACATCTACTTCGACGACTGGTTCGAGAAGGCCGTCTACGACCAAACGGAATTCCTCACCGCAGTTCTCCGCCCGTAGGTCTCGGCGCAAAGCCGGTGGGGGGCTACAGGTATGAGGTGTCGTTGGCCAGGCGGACCGAGGCGCCGCCGTCGGGGTAGAACTCGGCGATCGAGAGTGAGGCCAGGTCCAGGTGCAGGCGGTACAGGAGTGAGGGGCCTACGCCCAGGGCCAGCTGAAGAAGCGTTTTGATCGGCGTGACATGGCTGACCACAAGGACATTCGCGCCGGGGTAGAGGGCGACCAGGTCGCGGCGGACGCCTTCGATACGCTCGCGCACCTCGTCGAAGCTCTCGCCGCCGGGCGGGGGGACCGACGCGTCACCCAGCCAGCGTGCGTGCAGTTCCGGGTCCTGCTGGGCGGCCTCCGGGAAGGTAAGTCCTTCCCAGGCACCGAAATCCGTTTCGATCAGGCCGTCGAGGACGCGCACCGGAAGGTCGAGCGCCCGCCCGGCCGCTTCGGCGGTCTCGCGGGCCCGGCCCAGTGGCGATGACACGATCGCGGCGATATTCCCCTTGGTCGCAAGCATTTTCGCGGCCGCGGCCGCCTGCTCGCGGCCCAGCTCCGTCAGCGGCGGATTACCGCGGCCCGAATAGCGGCGCTCCACCGACAATTCCGTCTGCCCGTGACGCAGCAGCAACAAGCGGGTGGGCTTCCCCATCGCACCGGTCCAGCCGGGCGCCGAATCCTTGGCGCCCTGTGCCGATCCCGCGATGGCCGATACTCCAGCCGGTGACCCCGCGACGGCAGATGCCCCTGCCGGCGCCCCCCCGACTGTGGATGCCCCGGCCGGTGATCCCGCCGCTGTGGATGCTGCGACCGGTGATCCGGGTGCCGCGGCGTCCACTCGGGTGGGGTTCGCGGCGGTATCGGTCGGCGACGAGAACGCCTCCGCGCGAGCCGATTCCACGGCGAGGTCGGCCGGCGACAAGAGCGCCGTGCGCACCTCGTCGACGGTGGGCGCATCGTCCATGGCCTCATTGGCGAGGCGGTCGGCGTGCGAATTCTCCGCGCGCGGAATCCAGGCGAAACTCACCCGATCGAAACCCGCCACCAGCCGGCGAGCACGATCGGCGAGCGGAATCATGGACGGGTGCTTGACCTTCCAGCGCCCGGACAATTGCTCGACAACCAGCTTGGAGTCCATGCGCACCGAAACCTCACGCGCACCCAACTCCGCGGCCGCCTCCAACCCGGCGATCAATCCCCGGTATTCGGCAACATTATTGGTCGCGACACCGAGGAATTCCTTCCGTTCGGCCAGCACCCGCTGCCGATCGGCATCCCACACCACCGCGCCGTACCCGGCCGGCCCCGGATTCCCCCGCGACCCGCCATCGGCCTCGATGATCACCTTGTCCACCACCGCTACACACCCTCCATGGGTCTGGAAGTCACCACTCAGCACGGAACGCCACCGGGGGGAGCTCCGGCAGCCGTCAGATCAGAGTCCGGAGTGCTTGGTGCGCACCAGGATTGCGTTGCATTCGGGGCAGCGGACGACCACATTGGGGGCGGTCTGGGTGATGCGGGAGATTTCGCCGCGGTCGATTTCGATGCGGCAGGCGCCGCAGCGGCGGGCTTGGAGGAGGGCGGCGCCGATGCCGGTGGAGGCGCGCTGCTTTTCGTAGGCGGCGATCAGGTCGGCCGGGAAGGACGTGGACAGCGCCTCGCGGTCGGAGTCGCAGCGCTGCTGGGCGACGGCCAGGTCGGCGAGGGCGTCGTCGCGGCGGCGCTGCGCGTCGATCAGATCGGTTTCGGCCTGGTCGAGGTTGGCGCCGGCGTGCGCGTGATCGGCGGCGGCGGCCTCGCGGCGCTCCATCACATCGATCTCGTCGTCCTCGAGCACCTTGCGGCGGCGCTCCAGGCTGGTGAGCTCGTGCTGCAACTCCGAAAGCTGCTTGGCGCCCACCGAACCGGAGGTCAGCATGGTGCGGTCGCGATCCTCACGCTTGCGGACGGCGTCGATCTCGCCCTCCAGCTTGCGGATATCGCGGTCCAGATCGTCGATGAGGATCTGCACCTTCACCGCGGCATCCTTACGGGATGTCCGCTCGGTCTCCAGCCGCTGCACCTCCTGCTCCTCGGGCAGCACCTTGCGGCGATGCTCGATCCGGGACAGCTCGGCGTCGACAGCGGCGAGGTCGAGCAGCTTGGACTGGATCGAAGGTTCGGCATTCAACGCGGAGTGTCTCCTGGACGCTATGGACGGTTCAAGACTGCCAGCGTACCCGCCCGAACAGGCCCGATCGGCCAACCCCGCATCTAGCTGGACATTCGATCGTGAAGGCCGGAAATCCGCGGGCGCGCGACGGCGGGAATATGGCAGGGTCGGCCCATGGGAGAGCACACATATGAGGTCGAGGTCACGTGGTCGGGCGCGACCACCGACTATCGGTCCTACTCACGCAACCATGCGGTGCTGGCACCCGGTCGCCCGCCGATTCCCGGGACCGCCGATCCGAAATTCCGCGGCGACAAGAGCCGGTGGAATCCGGAACAGCTGCTGGTCGCAGCACTGTCGGAGTGTCACATGCTCTGGTATCTGCATCTGTGCGCCGAGGCCGGGGTGGTGGTGACCGAGTACCGCGACAGCGCCATCGGGACCATGGACGACGAGCGGTTCCAGCGCGTCACGCTGCGCCCCGCCATCACGGTGACCGAACCCGGCATGCTCGAGACCGCCGAGCGGTTGCACGCCGACGCGCACAAGAAATGCTTCATCGCCAATTCGGTGAATTTCCCGGTGGGGCACGAGCCGACGATCGTCGCGGGGTCGTGAAATCCGGCCGGAGCGGTCAATTTTCACCGTAGGGCGTCAAATACTGACGGTCAGCGGCGGTTTGTGACCGCTCAGGCCGGTGTCATTCAGCCGCCCCGATACTCCACGGATCCGTCCGCACACCCGACATCCGCGTCTCCACCCCCGGTAGCGCCGCCCGAACAACCCCCTCGGCCTGTGCGCACCAAGGGAATTCGGTGGCCCAGTGGGCGGCGTCGATCAGCGCGGGCCCACCGGCACGCAAATGTTCGTCGGCCGGGTGGTGGCGCAGGTCCGAGGTGACATACGCGTCGACGCCGAGCCGCGCGACGGTATTCAGGAACGAATCACCCGCACCGCCGCACACCGCCACCGTGCGAATGATCCGGTCGGGATCACCGGCGGCCCGCACACCCCAGGTGGTCGCGGGCAACCCCGCTCGGACGCGAGCGGTGAACTCGCGCAACGTCTCCGGGGCAGCGAGCTCGCCCACCCGCCCGATTCCCAGGGTGGACGGCAGCTTCGCACGCTCGGTCACGTCATAGGCCGGTTCCTCGTACGGATGGGAGGCGCGCAGCGCAGCCAGCACCGCCGTGCGCCGGGCGGGCGGCGCGACGACCTCGAGGCGGTAACCCTCGGAACTGTGCAGTTCGCTGATCGCGCCGAGGGTCGGATTCGCACCCTCCATGGGACGGAACTGGCCGATGCCCTCCGCACGCCAGGCGCTGTCCCGATAGTTCCCGGTCGCGCCCGCACCCGCGGCGAAGAGGGCGTCCAGCACCGACTCTGCATGCGACGTCGGCACCATCACCACCCAGGTATCCAGAGCCGCAAGGGGTTTCGGCTCCAACGGCCCGGTCACCGTCAATCCGATGGCAGCCGCGAGTGCATCCGAGACGCCCGGATCGGCGGAGTCCGCATTGGTGTGCGCGGTGAACAGCGCGCACCCGGAGCGGATGAGCCGGTGCAGCAGTGCGCCTTTCGGGGTGCTCGCCGCCACCGTGTCCACCCCGCGCAGCAGCAGCGGATGGTGCACGACCAATGCCTGTGCGCCCCAGGCGATCGCCTCGTCCACCACTGCGGCGGTGGCGTCCACGGCGAATAGGACGCGCGACACCGAATCGGCCGGATCACCGCTGACCAGCCCGACCGAATCCCATGATTCGGCGAGCCTCGGCGGATATGCCGCATCCAATGCCGCCATGACATCGGAAAGTCGTACCGTCTGCGAGCTCGCCGTCACCACAACCGAACCTCCTCCGAGACACATTCACCAATGTCACCCGCAGTGCGGGTGATTCACAGACCGACTTCCCGAATGGCCGCCACCAGCCGATCGACTTCTCCGGCCGGGCGTACCGCCAATCGCAGGAATCCCGTTTCCAACCCGGGGAACGTATCACCGCGGCGGACCGCAATTCCCTTGTCGGCAAGCTTCTTTCGCAACAGTTCGGCATCGGGGACCCGAATCAGCAGGAAAGGTCCCTGCGCCGGTTCGTGCACGTCGATACCGAGTTCGCACAGTCGGGGAATCATGGCACGCCGATTCATGACGATCGCCTCGGCCTGATGCTGTGATTCGGCGACGGCCGCAGGCGCACTGGTAGCGGTGATCGCTTCCAATTGCAGTGTGCCCAAAGGCCAATGCGGGCGGCCGTGATTCAACCGCGCCAACAGCGCCGGGTCGCCGAGCAGGTATCCGCAGCGCAATCCCGCCAGCGCCCAGGTCTTGGTGAGGCTGCGCAGCACCAGCACATCGGAAGACGACTCTCCCGCAAGGGATTCCGGCTCACCCGGCACGGCATCGGCGAATGCCTCGTCCACCACCACGATTCGGCCCGGTCGCCGCAGTGCCCGCAGGCTCTCGGCCGGATGCAGCACCGATGTTGGATTGGTCGGATTGCCCACGACCACCAGGTCCGCCGCCTCCGGCACCTGCGCCGAATCCAGCGTGTACGGCGCCTCGAGCACCACTCGGGCCACCGGAACCCCGCCCTCGCGCAGCGCCAATTCCGGCTCCGTGAACGAAGGATGAATCACCGCGGCAAGTTTCGACCCCAACCGCGGCAACAGCACAAAGCCCTCCGCCGCCCCCGCCAGCAGCAGCACCTCCTCGGCCCGCCGCCCGTGCCGCGCCGCGACCGCCGCCCGCGCCGCCCGCTCCTCCCCCGCATCCGGATACCGCCCCAGCTCCCCGAGCCGCCCGGCCAGCCTTTCCCGCAACCACTCCGGCGGCGCACTCCCCTGCACATTCACCGCGAAGTCGATCATCCCGGCATACGCCTCGACATCCCCGTGATGCCGCAGCTTCGAGTAGTCGACAGGACTCTCGCCATGATCCAGCCCGACACTTGGTTCGCTCCCAGGTGCGTCGCCCACCACGGCTGCCGCATCCGCAGCGACGATCCGGTCGCTGCCTGCGGGAGAGTTCGATGTTCGCCCGCGGGTAGACACCGACTCGCCGCCCACCACATCGGCGGTATCACGGCGAGCACCGACGTCCGTCGCACCGTTCGCCGCGGTGGCCGGGGCCCTGTCCGCGCAGTTCGAGGCGGTACCAGCGACAAGACCGGTCGCGCGGGCCGATTCACGGCTCGCGGCGGGGTCTGGGTCGCGGCTTTCCGCCGTGTTCTGCGGCACAGCGAACACCCTACGTGGCCGGGCTCGGGGCACACCGGACAGAATGGCTGTCGTGGGCGAGCTGCATGTGACATTCATCTGCACGGGCAATATCTGCCGTTCTCCGATGGCCGAGAAGATCTTCGCGGCGCATCTCGAGCAGGCGGGTCTGGCCGATCGTGTGCGGGTGAGCAGCGCCGGGACCGGTAGCTGGCATGTCGGGGACGAGGCGGATCGGCGCACGACCGGCGAATTGCGTGCGCACGGATATCCGGTCGGGCATGCCGCGGCGGTGATCGGCGACGATCATCTCGACGCGGATCTGCTGGTCGCATTGGATTCCGGGCACGAGCGGGCGCTGGCGCACCTGGGTGTGCCAGCGGAACGCAGGCGACTACTACGCAGTTTCGACCCGGACGCCGACGGGCCGGATGTGCCCGACCCCTACTACGGCGACCAGTCCGATTTCGTCCTGGTTCGCGAACAGATCGAGGCCGCGATGCCGGGCATGCTGGACTGGGTGCACGCACAGCTCGGTGCAGGCGATCGCGCATGAGCTCGAAAACCGCACTGCTGCGCCGCCTCACCTTCCTGCTGCGACCGAGCTGGCTGATCCTCGCCGCCGTGGTCGCCGGATTCGCGTACCTGTGCTTCACGGTGCTCGCGCCGTGGCAGCTGGGTAAGAACACCACCACCTCCGCGCGCAATCAGCGCATTGCCGATTCGGTGCACGCCGCGCCCCTCGATGTGGGCACACTGCTCAGCGGGTCGACCAAGGACACCGAATGGCGGCGGGTCACCGCCAACGGCAGCTACGTCCCCGAATCGACACTGCTGGTGCGCCTGCAGCATCTCGGCTCCGCGCCCGCGTTCTCGGTGCTCTCGGCCTTCAAGCTGGACGACGGCCGCACCGTGCTCATCGACCGCGGTCTGCTGGCCGCCGTCAACGGCTCGGGCACACCGCGGGTCCCCGATGCGCCCGCCGGCCAGCAGCATCTGGAAGGGCGGGTCCGGGCCTCCGAAGGCATCATCGACTCCAAGCCACCCATGACCGGAGACGGCTACCGCCAGGTGTATTCGATCGATACCCAACAGGAATCGACCGTCATGGGCATCCCCCTCACACCACTGCCCACCAATGCCCGCGGCGGCTACCTCCAGCTCGACGAACACCAGCCCGGCGCCTTCACCCCCGTAGACCTCCCCCAACTGGACGCCGGCCCCTACCTCTCCTACGGCCTGCAGTGGCTGGCCTTCGGCATCATGGCCCCCCTGGGCCTCGGCTACTTCGTCTTCGCCGAAATCCGCGCCCGCCGCCGCGAACGCGCCGAAGCCGCCCCCACCGAACAACCCACCCCCACGCTCGAAGCCCGTACTCCCGGCAGTACCCCCGGCAGCCCGACCACGCCTCCCGCCCCCAAGCCTCCGACCAACGAAGCCCGCCTGGCCAGCCGCTACGGCGACACCCGCCGCTGACCCCGGCGAACCCCGCCGGCCCGCCGCTGCCCCCGGCGTAACCCGTCCAGCCGTCACATCGACCGCCGAACACAAGCTGTCCCGTCGACGGCACAGCCTGTATCCGAGGCACGCACACCTTGTAGACGCTGTCCCGCTGAGACCCGCGCTGCGCGATCCACCGTTGGGCTCCAAGGCCATCCGAGCGCAGCCGCGCAAGGTCCCAACCTGACCGCGATCACCCGAAGCATCGACCGCACAGCCCGTGTCCAAGCCGCACACACCCTGTAGACGCTGTCCCACTGAGACCCGCGCTGCGCGATCCACCGTTGGGCTCCAGGACCATCCGAGCGCAGCCGCGCAGGGTCCCGCCCGGCGGCGATCACCCGAAGCATCGGCGGAACAGCCCGTGTCTCAGTCGTGCACGCCGTGTAGAAGCTGTGCCGCGGGGACACGGGCTGTTCCGTCGGGCTGAAATAGCGCCGGAGGGGGAGCGCTGCCCGACTGGTGCGGCTTACGCGAGTACGGGGCGGATAGCTTGCTTGGGGTGGTCGGCGCCGGGCTTGTGAGGGCGGTGAGGGTGGGACGGGCGGGGGTGGATAACCTCGCCGGGTGCGTACGGGGACTGCTGTTGCGGCTGGGTTGGTGCTCGGGGCTGCGCTGGATCGGGGGCTCGGGGATCCGCGGCGGGGGCATCCGGTGGCTGGGTTCGGGTCGGCGGCACTGGCTTTGGAGAAGGTGATTTACCGGGACGGGCGCGGGGCCGGGGTGGTGTATGAAATTGCCCTGGTCGGGGCCGTCACCACGCTGGGCATCGGGGCTCGGGCGGCAGTTCGCGGACGACGATCCGGGCGCGACGGGTCTCGCACCGGATCGATGGCGCTCGCCGGGCACAGGCGCTCGAATGCGGGGCGCGGGCGGGGCAGCGCGGGGCGGGCGGTGGGCGAGATTCTGCTGACTGCGGCTGCTACCTGGACTGTGCTGGGTGGGACCACGCTGGCGCGGACGGGGCGGGAGATGGCGGATCGGCTGGAGGCGGGGGATGTGGTGGGGGCGCGGGAATTGCTGCCTTCGCTGTGTGGGCGGGATCCGGAGTTTCTCGATGCGGACGGGCTGGCTCGGGCTGCGCTGGAATCTATTGCGGAGAACACCTCGGATGCGACTGTGGCGCCGCTGTTCTGGGGTGCGGTGGCGGGGGTGCCGGCGCTGCTGGCTTATCGCGCGATCAATACGCTCGATGCGATGGTCGGGTACCGCAATGAGCGGTACGGGCGGTTCGGGTGGGCTGCGGCTCGCACGGATGATGTCGCCAATGTGGGGCCTGCGCGGGTTGCGGGTGTGATAACCACGGTGCTTGCGCCGGTGGTCGGCGGCAAGCCCGCCGCTGCGTGGCGGGCCTGGCGGCGCGATGGCGGCAAGCACCCCAGCCCGAATGCCGGTGTGGCGGAAGCCTCGATGGCCGGTGCGCTGGGAGTGCAGCTCGGTGGGCTCACGCAGTACCGGCACGGGATCGAAATGCGGCCCACGCTCGGTGACGGCCCGGCCCCTCGGGTGCGTGATCTGCGCCGCGCGGTCCAGCTCTCCGAGGCCGTGCAATTGGCGAGCGTGCTGGCCGCAGCGGCGGTTGTGTTCGCCCGCCGCTGAATCCGGCCCGGCGCTCGGAACGGAACGCGGCAATGTCACAGTGTGTGCGTCTGTTTCGTCGGTTCGGTGAGTGACTCGTCCGAACGGGCGAGTGGAAACGAACGGTGAGGCGACTATGAGCAGCGACGCACGGCACGGTGCACCCGGTCAGGACGAGTTGGCGCGCCGGTTCGAGGAGCATCGCGGATATCTGCGCCGGGTCGCCTACAGCACACTGGGCAGTCTCAGCGATGCCGACGATGTGGTGCAGGAGGCGTGGCTGCGGCTGCAGCGCTACTACGAGACCAGCCCGGACGGCGCGGAGATCGAGAACCTGCGCGCCTGGCTGACCACCGTCACCGGACGGCTCTCCCTCGATCATCTGGGCTCCGCGCGCGCCCGGCGTGAACAGTACGTCGGTGAATGGCTGCCCGAACCCGAGATCACCAATTGGGACGACCCGGCCGACCGCGTCACCCAGGACGAGCGCGTCACCACGGCTCTGCTGGTGGTGCTGGAATCGCTCTCCCCCGCCGAACGCACCGCATTCGTGCTGCAGGATGTCTTCGGTATGACCGGCCCGGAGGTGGCCGAGGTGGTGGGCCGGACCCCGGCGGCGGTGCGCCAGTTGGCTTCTCGCGCACGCAAGCATGTGGAGTCGGGCACCCCGCGCTTCCCCGCCGATCGGGCCGAGCACGAGCAGGTGGTGTCGGCCTTCGCCGTCGCCTGGCGCTCGGGCGATCTCAGTGCCCTACTGGGCGTGCTGGATTCGGACGTCACCTTCACCTCCGACGGCGGCGGCAAGGTGCAGGCCTTCCTGCATCCGCTGCACGGCTCGGGTTCGGTCGCGGACACGCTGCTCGCCTTCCACCAGTTCATGACGAAAACCGGTGGGGCATGGGGCCGTTCGGTGCTGGTCAACGGTCAGCCCGGCCTGGTGGTGTTCGACGGCAAGTTCCTGGGCGTACTCTCGTTCACCATCGACAACGGCCGCATCACCAATATCGATGTGGTCCGCAACCCCGATAAGCTGCACAACCTCCCGGCCGCGGCCGACGCCGACTGGACGCTGGGCGACCACGCGCCCGCCGGCGACGCGAGCTGATCCTCATATCGGCGGGCCCGCAACCGGATTCGCTCCGGTCGCGGGCCCGTCGTCCTACTCGCTCAGTGCACTGCTCGCCCGACGGGGCGCAGGCCGTGGGCGGCGGCGACCTCCGGCGAGCACAGCTGCCCGGCATCGGCCGTAAATCCCCGCGCCAGACCGGGATCGGCGTCACAGGCGGCTCGCCAGCCCAGATCGGCGATGGCGTGGGCGTACGGGAGGGTGGCATTGGTGAGCGCCACCGTGGCGGTGTGCGGTACCGCTCCCGGCATATTGGCGACGCAGTAGAAGAGCGAATCCACCACGCGGAAGGTGGGTTTCGCGTGGGTGGTCGGATGCGAGCTCTGGAAGCAGCCACCCTGGTCGATGGCGATATCCACCAGCACGGAACCCGGGCGCATGCGGGCGACCAGGGTATCGGGCACCAGTTTCGGCGCACGTGCACCCGGCACCAGCACCGAGCCGATCACCAGATCCGCGGCCATTACCGCCTTTTCGAGTTCGGCGGTGTTCGAGCCGATGGTGCTGACGCGTCCGCGGAACTGCGCATCCAGCGCACGCAATCGCGGAATATTGGTGTCCAGCACGGTGACTCGCGCGCCCATGCCGACGGCGACCGCGGCGGCATTGCTGCCCGCCACCCCGCCGCCGAGGATCACCACATCGGCGGGCCGTACCCCGGGCACCCCGCCCAGCAGCACGCCCTCCCCGCCCTGCGGTGACATCAACTGGTAGGCGCCGACCTGGGTAGCCAGCTTTCCGGCGACCTCACTCATGGGTGCGAGCAGTGGCAGCGAGCCGTCCACCGCGCGCACGGTCTCGTAGGCGATGGCGGTGATTCCGGAATGCAGAATCGCCTCGGTGCACTCGCGCGAGGCGGCCAGATGCAGGAAGGTGAACAGCACCTGACCGGCCCGCATGCGCGAATACTCCGGGGCGATCGGCTCTTTCACCTTCAAGATCAGGTCGGCCGCACCCCACACCTCGTCAGGGGTGGCCAGCATGCGCGCCCCGACAGCGACATAGTCGGCATCCACGAATCCGGAGCCGATGCCGGCACACGCCTCGATCACCACCTCATGCCCCTGCCGCACCAACTCCCCAGCTCCAGCGGGGGTCAGCGCGACCCGAAATTCCTGTTCCTTGACCTCCCGTGGCACACCGATTCGCATACCGCCATCGTGTCCCACACACCCGGCCGCCGCCACGACCGCCACGGCTCGACTTCTGCGGTGAACGCTGGGGCTTCGACTGCGAATGCCAGCCGGAATTCACCGAATCCGTGGGAGCACCGCCGGTGTGGATCCCGGCCGAGAGCATGCCGGGATGACATACCGATGATGGGCGTGTGCGCGCTCGGTCACGTGCCGGGCCGGATACCGGGGCACAGCGTCGTGCAACTGCTAGTGGGCGGTCACCGCGAGGAGTTCACCGGGGGTGGGGATGACCAGTTGGGCGGCGCGGCCAGCGTATTCGAAGTTCCGGGCGAGGTAGTCGAGGGTTTCGGAGAAGTGATGCCAGCCCTCGCCGTGGACGGGGACGATCACGGCGTCGCCGAGGATCTCGGCGGCACGCACGGCGCTGCGGCCGTTCAGGGTGATATCGCTGTCGCCGAAGCGGTCGACATTCGCGGCGCCGACGAAGAGGACGGCCAGATCGATGCGGCCGATGCGCTCCACGATCTGCGCAACGAGATCGACGGAGGCATTGTCACCGGAGACATATACGGTCGGCTGACCGTCGGCCTGCAGTACGAAGCCGGTGACCACACCGGAGAGCACCTCGGCGCCCTCGGGGCCGTGCAGGGCGGGCACACCGGTGACGGTTACCTCACCGATGGTCACGGACTCCCAGTTCGCCAGTCCCGTAACGCCTTCCATACGCCCGGCGGCGTCGGGGGTCGACAGCACCCGCTCGACGGTGGTGAGGAATTCCCGCCCGCCATGATCAAGATTGTCCCAATGCTGATCGTGTGAGAGCAGGACCGCATCCACCGGGCCGATCTCGGCGGCGGGGACGGCCGGGCCGGTCAGCTTGTGCAGGGTGACCGGGCCGGAGGTGTAGTCGCCGGGCGCGTCGAACGTCGGATCGGTCAGCCAGGTCAGGTTGCCGTAGCGGAAGCGCACGGTGGGTCCGCCGATGTGCAGGATCTCGACGGTGGTGGAGGCGGTGCGGTCGATCGTGTTCGTCATGACACAAAGTTTGCCCCACCAGAACCCCGCCCAACAGTGGCCCGAAGGCCGATTATCGATAAGATCGGGCCATGCGTTCCGTGGCGGTGCTTGCTTTCGATCAGATCAGCCCCTTCCATCTGTCGGTGCCGAGTCTGGTGTTCGGCCGCATCGGCACCGGCGGCGAGCGGGATGCCCGGTACCACGTCGACATCTGCGCCGAGCAGCCCGGAATCATCTCCACCCCAGCGGGATTCGATATCGTCGTGCACCACGGCCTGGACGTCCTGGAACATGCGGAGACGGTGATCATTCCGAGCTGGAAGCGCCACCAGCCGCTCACCGAACCCACGCGCGCGGCACTGCACCGGGCACATGAGCGCGGGAGCCGCATTGTCGGACTCTGCCTGGGCTCCTGGGCGATTGCGGCCAGCGGGCTCGCCGACGGCCGGGAGATCACCACGCACTGGTCGGCCGCGACCGAGCTGGCACGCAGCTTTCCCGCCGTCCGCGTTCGCGCCGACACCCTCTGGTCCGATCACGGGGATCTGGTCACCTCCGCCGGGGTCGCCGCCGCCCTCGACTGCTGCCTGCATCTGGTGCGCAGCGACTTCGGCAGTCACCTGGCCACCGAGCTGGCCCGCACCCTGGTGCTGGCCCCGCATCGCGGCGGCTCGCAGGCCCAGTACATTCCCGTCGCCGTTCCCGAGGCCCTCGACGACGACCCCATCGAGCACGCAATGGTCTGGGCGCGCACACATCTCGACGAACCGGTCGACCTGGATACCTGGGCCCGCACCGCCCTCATGTCGCGGCGCACCTTCACCCGCCGCTTCCGCGACCGCACCGGTTCCAGCCCGCAGCAGTGGCTGCTGCATCAGCGCATCGATCGCGCCCGCCTACTGCTGGAATCCACCGACGACACCATGGAGCGCGTCGCCGCGGAATCCGGGCTCAGCACCGCCGTCAACCTCCGTCATCACTTCCACCGGCAGTTGGGTACCAGCCCGGCAACCCACCGCGCCTTGTTCCGCAGGACGGCGATAGGTTCTCGATCATGAAGATTCAGCTGGGTGAGCATGCTCCGGAAATCGACGAGAGCGCCTGGATTGCGCCGAACGCCACCGTCATCGGGCGGGTACGCCTGGCCGCGGAGGTGAGCGTGTGGTACTCGGCGGTGCTGCGCGGGGATCTCGAGGACATCACCGTCGGCGCGGGCAGCAATATTCAGGACGGGTCGGTGCTGCATGCCGATCCGGGGTTCCCGTGCACCGTGGGTGCGGGGGTTTCGGTGGGGCACAATGCGATTCTGCACGGCTGCACCATCGGCGACGATGTGCTCGTCGGCATGGGCGCGACGGTGCTCAATGGTGCGGTGATCGGTGCGGGCAGTTTGATCGCTGCGAATGCGCTGATTCCGGAGGGCGCGCAGATTCCGCCGGGGTCATTGGTGGCGGGGGTGCCGGGCAAGATACGGCGCGAGCTGGGCGAAGCCGAGTTGGATCGCATTCGGCTGAATGCCGCAGTGTACCTGCACAACACGAGCCTGCACCGTAACGGTCAAGAGGTGTGACTCGAGAGGGTGTGTGAGAACTCCCACACTGAACAAGCGACCATATGGCCCGCTGTTAGCATTCGACGATGCGTTCCCGGCGGCCCGGGCTGTGCCGCCGCTTGCCGGGTGCGTGCTCGTGGCTAGCAGGAGGTTTCATACGGTGTCGTACGAGCAGAACGGTATGCACCGGCAGCGGATCAGCGTGGCCGACATTGCGGACCAGCCGGGGGGCATCGAGGCGCTACAGCGCCGAGTACACGAATTACGTTCCAATGGAATCGATTTCGCGGCCAATGCGATAGAACGCGAGATGGCTGCACTCAACGTCCACTGAGTGGACACCAGTCGGCCGCAGATGCCGGGAGTACGGACCGCGATGCGATAATTCGTCTCCACCTCCCTGCGCCTTGCGGCCATACCCGCAACGTGGCGGA
Organism: Nocardia sp.; assembly: GCF_025465275.1. Taxonomy (GTDB): domain Bacteria; phylum Actinomycetota; class Actinomycetes; order Mycobacteriales; family Mycobacteriaceae; genus Nocardia. Next base: position 63,388 of record NZ_JAODNK010000104.1, read on the forward strand.
TCTCAGCCGATCGACTGGAGACTCGATGCCGTCCGTGCCCGCCATCCTGCAACGCATTCTGGAGAAGCCCCGGGCCGAAGGCGAACAGCTCCTGGAGAGCGCGCTGTCGGCCTTCCTCGACTTCGGGATCAAGCGAACCAGTATGGGAGAGATCGCACGTCGCGCCGGCATCAGCCCCGCCACGCTCTACCGCCGGTTCGAATCCAAGAACGATCTGGTCGAGGCCGTGAGCGTGCGCGAGGCGCAGCAGTTCATCGCCGAGATCGACCAGCGGGTGCGGCAGCTGTCACACAATGGCCAGGCCGGTGAGGATCAGCTGGTCGAGATCTTCGTCGCCTTCATCACCAATCTGGCGAACAACAAACTGCTGCAACGGCTCCTGCGTACCGAACCCGACGTGATCCTGCCCCGGCTCACCACCGAGGCCGGACCGGTGCTCGCGGTCGGCCGCGCCTACCTCGCCGAAAAGCTGCGCGGGCTACAGGAATCCGGGAATGTCGGCGATTTCGACGCCGATCTGGTGGCGGAAGTCCTTGCACGACTGGGACAGTCACTCGCGCTCACACCGGATGGGCTCATCCCGCTCGCCGATGAGCAGGCCGCCCGCGAATTCGCCCGGCGCACCATACTTCCCATGATCGGCGTACAGCCCGCCTGATCGCCTACTGCCCATATTTGGCGTAGAGGGCGCCCGCGACTACCGAATCACCCTTGGCCGAGGGATGGAAGGGGAGGCCACCGGGGTCGGCACGGAAGTCGCCGAAACCGTTGAGCCAGGGCTGATCCGAGCACAGACCGTGGCCGGCGGTCGGGGTGCGGGTGTCGAGGAAGTCGATGCCGAGCAGGCCGGCGGCCTCGCGCTGCGCCTGGTCTATGCGATCGAGGAATTCGATGAGAGCCCGGCCGCGCGGCTGGATATAGGGGGCGACGCCGAGCACGCTGATGCAGACGGTGTCCTGCCCCGAGGGGAACAGTTCCGGATAGCCGACCAGCACGATGCGCGCATTGGGCGCGTAGTACTTGATGTAAGTCACCGCATTGCTGATGCGCTGCGCGTAAATCGCACCCGAAACGCCGTGGTAGTCGGGCATCCGCCCCTGATCCACCGCCTCCGGCCCGCAGCCGTCGACCAGATCGAAGACGCATTTCTGCAGCGACGACCAGAGGGTCGCATCATTCGAGCCCCAGTGATCATTCAGCCCGAACTGCAGTGTCACCAGTTTGGTGCGCGGGCCGAAAGCGCCGGCCCTATCGGCCGTCTTCGTCTCGATGCCGAGCGTGTACCCCGGCGGAGTGTCGATGGAGGCGCCCGGGCACGACCCGTCCAGCAGCTCGGAACTGTGCATGAGTCCGGCGAGCTGGGTGGGCCAGGAAGTGTCGCCGTGTACGCATTCGGCGTTCTCGGAAAAGAAGTCCCACTTGTTGGCGCTGTACGAATCACCCAGCACCACAACCGTCTTGCCGTCGGGCACGGCATCCGCCCCCGCAGCGGCGGTTCCGCTCACCGATGCGGCGATCGCCACGGCGGCCGCGCACATCCATCGGCCACTGTTTCCACACTTCATGAGAACCTCGAATCATGAACTGAAGTGTTCGTAATTCACTTCTGCGCGAGTGTACAAACCCGCGCAGCCTTCGCACCGCCGTTCCAGCAATCCCTCCCGCCCCCAATTACCGGGGCACCCGCCGACCACGCCGGCAGCCAGGGCGGCCGATCCTCACTCCTGATCGGAGTTCACAGCTTTGCCGGCCTGCCGATGCTGCCGCCATTTCCAATAGGCCAGGCCGAGTATCGCGAGTACCGGAATGACGATCGCCAGATCGGAGTCGATCTGTTTCAGGATTGCCGCGAACGACTGTCCCACCAGATAACCTGCCAGCACCATCGCCGAACCCCAGATGATCGCGCCCACGAAACTGGCCACCAGAAACCGTTGATATGACATCGGCGACATGCCGACCAACTGCGGCAGCATGGTTCGGAAGAACGTGCTGAACCGGCCGAAGACAATCGCCCAGCCGCCGTGCCGCTCCAGAAACTTCACGGCCTTCCCGAGATTCGCGCGATACCTGTTGAAAATCGACCATTCCAGCACACGCGTGCCGTAGATCTTGCCGACCGCGAATCCGACACTCGCCCCGACTAACGCGGATACCGCTACCAACGCCAGCGTCGTAGCGAGGTTCAAACGCCCGCGACTGGCCGCCACCCCAGCGAGAATCGCCGCCGTATCCCCCGGTACCAGCAGCCCGAAAACCATCGCCTCCTCGGCGAACACCAGCAGGGCGACCACTAGATACGTCCACACCGGGGAGAAACTCAATATTCGCTGCACCAGCGAGTCCATGTCGATGACGCTAACGCCCCCGCCTCCGGAATATACGAAGAAACTCGCACACCCACCGGCAAAAAACAGTGGCGCCCGAATCGGCCGACATGCTGAACCCCCTACGGCCGCACGACGAGTCCGATTCGGACGCCACTACCGATTCAATCCGCACGCGGTCGACCGAACCCGGAAGTAATCCGGTCAACCACGATGATCAGAATGAATCGGAGATATTCCCCGCGCCGGTGGCGGCAAGACCGGCCAAACCGGCGGCACCGGCGCTGCCCGCGCAGAGGCCAAGAAAGAGAGCTGCTAGGAGACCCATCCCGACGACCTTTCGAACCATCCATTCCCAATGAAGCAATACGAAAACTACTGCAGCCCACGCACTTTGCCGAGGCCCGCAGCGGCATTCCCGGGAGACTCCATGCGGATCCCCAGAAACCTCTCAGCCGCCCCTACGCAAGCCGTGTGCTATACCGCCCAACAGAAAAGGGCGGAGCCCTGCCAGATTGGCACAGGCTCCGCCCTTCTCGGCCGGATTCGGAACTTTCAGGTGAACTAACCCTGTGAACTACCCTGCGGAGATCTCGCTGCGGTCGCCGCTCCACAGCGTGTGGTACTTGCCGTCCGCGTCGATGCGCTCATAGGTGTGCGCGCCGAAGAAGTCGCGCTGACCCTGGGTGAGGGCCGCCGGGAGCCGCTCGGCGCGCAGGGCGTCGTAGTACGACAGCGAAGAGGCGAACGCGGGCACCGGAATTCCGAGCAGCGTGGCCGTGGACACCACGCGGCGCCAGCTGTCGATGGCCGTCTCGATGGCCTCGCGGAAGTACGGGGCCAGGATCAGGCTCGGCAGCGCCGGGTTCTCGTCGTAGGCATCCTTGATGCGGTTCAGGAAGCGCGCCCGGATGATGCAGCCGCCACGCCAGATGGTCGCCAGATCGCCGGGGTGCAGATTCCAGTTGTATTCGGCGCTGCCCGCCTCGATCTGGTCGAAGCCCTGCGCGTAGGCGACGATCTTGGACGCGTACAGCGCCTGCCGGATGGCCTCGGTGAATTCCGCGACGTCGGTGGGCTTTTCGGCGAGCTGACCGGAGGCCAGGCCGACCGCGGCCTTACGCTGCGCCCGCGAACCGGACAGGGCGCGCGCGAACACGGCCTCGGCGATCCCGGTCACCGGCACACCCAGATCGAGCGCCGACTTGACGGTCCAGCGGCCGGTGCCCTTCTGCTCGGCGGCATCCACGATGACATCCACGAGCGGCTTGCCGGTCTTGGCATCGACCTGATTGAGCACCTCGGCGGTGATCTCGACCAGGTAGCTCTCCAGATCGCCGGAGTTCCAGTCGGTGAACACATCCGCGATCTGCTTGGCGTCGAAGCCGAGCGCATCGCGGAACAGGTTGTAGGCCTCGCCGATCAGCTGCATATCGGCGTACTCGATGCCGTTGTGCACCATCTTGACGAAGTGGCCGGAGCCGTCCGGGCCGATGTGGGTGCAGCACGGGGTGCCGTCGACCTGTGCCGCAATCGATTCCAGCATGGGGCCCAGCGACGCGTAGGACTCCTTCGGTCCGCCCGGCATGATGGCGGGCCCGTTCAGCGCGCCCTCCTCACCACCGGAGATGCCCGCACCCACGAAGTTCAGTCCACGCGCGGCCATGGCGGCCTCACGCCGGATGGTGTCGGTGTACAGCGCATTGCCGCCGTCGATAATGATGTCGCCGGGCTCCATGGCCGCGGCCAGTTCCTCGATGACGGCATCGGTCGGATCGCCGGCCTTCACCATGATCAGCACGCGGCGCGGCTTCTCGAGCGCGGCGACGAACTCCTCGACGGTCTCGGTCCGGATGAAGTCACCGTCGCCGCCGTGTTCTTTGAGCAGCGTGTCGGTCTTGCCGATGCTGCGGTTGTGCAGCGCGACCGTGTAGCCGTGCCGTGCGAAATTGCGGGCGATATTGCTACCCATGACCGCCAGGCCGGTGACGCCGATCTGGGCACGCGCTGTAGAGGTCGCCATGAAACAGCCTCTCTCCGTTCGACAGATGTAGTTGCGAGGCCGCACGAACCCGGTCCGGCGGCAGCATCGGGGAAGACGTCCATCTTCACAATGCCTGGACCTTTTCTACCGCACGCCGCAATCGCCACCCAGTGCGGATGCGGCCCGCACCTGCGTCCTCAGCCCGCGCCGGGGAGCTGGAAACCCACTTCCGCGCCGCCGCCGGGGCGGTTGGCGGCGAAGTCGGTGCCGGAGTGGGCGGTGATGATGTCGTGCACGATGGCCAGGCCCAGGCCCGATCCCGGGGTGGCCCGGGTGCGGTCGGCCCGGTAGAAGCGATCGAAGACGGCGCGCTGTGCGGTCGGGTCGATACCGGGGCCGTGGTCGAGCACCGCGAGCCGGGCGCCGTTGATATGAATATCGATCGCGGTGTCGAGCGGGCTGTATTTGGTGGCATTGTCCAGCAGGTTGTCGACGCAGCGGGCCAGGGCCTGCGGGCGGGCGGTCACCGGGACCGGATCCTCGACATGGACGGTAATGGTGCGGCCGGTGCGGCGGCGGAATCGTTGCGCACAGTCCTCGGCGATATCAGGCAGGTCCAGCACCGCCGGAGTTTCCGCGGTGTGCTGGTCGGTGGCCAGTTCGACGAGTTCACCGACCAATGCGTCGAGTGCCTTGGCCTCCTGCACGAGGGTGCTCAGCACCTGGGCCTCGTCCTCGGGGCCGAGTTTGCCGCGGGCGCGCTGCAGGAGTTCGGCGCTACCTCGCACCGAGGTCAGTGGTGTCCGCAGTTCGTGACCGGCGTCCTCGACGAGGCGGTGCTGCTGGGCCCGGGAGAAACGCAGGGCGGCCAGCATCGAATGGAAGCCGCGGGTCAGTTCGCCGACCTCGTCGCGGCCCGCCTCCGGCAGCACGGTGGCCAGATCTCGGGTGGTGGTGATCCGCCGCGCCGCATCGGCCAGCCGGCGCATCGGGCGCAGAATCCGGCCGATGGCCAGCCAGCTGATCAGCGCCGCCGCGACGACCGCGGCGAGGGTGATCCACGCTGTGCGCCACAGGAATTCGTTGTCGATGCGGTCGACTTCGGCATAGTTCTGGCCGACCATCACCGCGCCACCGCCGGGGCGGGCCCTGGTGAGCACACCGTGCGGGACATCGGCCACGTCGACATCGGTCTCGGTGCTGCCCGCACCCGCGCGGGCGACCGCACGATCGGAATCGTTCACCGGCAACGGGTTTCGGCCCGAAGTCAGGAGTTTCACCGTGCCGTCCGGGAGCAGCAGCTGCTCGGTCATATCCGGCCGCACCGGGATCGCCGCCCCGGCATCCAGCAGCGCCAGCACCATATCGGCGCGATCGGCCAGGCCGCGATCGACCTGATCGGCAATCAGCGGGGAGACACTGCGGTAGGCGGTCACCACGGTGATCAGAATCGCCGCGACGGTGGCCGCGACCGCGACCGTGGTGAGCCGCGCGCGCAGCATCATGCCGTCCGGATGGTGTAGCCGACATTGCGGACGGTGTGGATCAATCGCGGCGCGCCGCCCTCCTCGGTCTTGCGGCGCAGATAGCCGATATAGACGTCGAGCGAACGTGATTCGGTGTCGAAGTCGAAACCCCAGATGTGTTCGTAGATCTGGCTTCTGGAGAGCACAACTCGCTGATTGCGGAGCAGTAACTCCAGCACATCGAATTCGGTGCGAGTCAGTTCGAGCAGCCGATCGCCACGGTGCACCTCCCGGGTCGCCGGGTCCAAGGTCAGATCGGCGACCGCCAGGATCTCCGCGCCGGCCTCGTCCGGTGCACTGCGCCGCAGCAGCGCCCGGAGCCGAGCCAGCAATTCCTCGGTGTCGAAAGGCTTGGGCAGGTAATCGTCGGCTCCGGCATCAAGCCCCGCGACCCGATCGCCGACCTGCTGCCGCGCGGTGAGCACCAGAATCGGCAGGCGGTCACCGCGGCGGCGCAGCGCCCGGCACAGCGACAGGCCGTCCATGCGCGGCATGACCACATCCACCACCGCCAGATCCGGGCGCTCGTGCGCCAGCAGGTCGAGGGCCTCCTGACCGTCGCCGGCCAGCTGCACCCGATACCCCTCGAACCGCAGCAGTTGCTCGAGAGTGCTGCGCACATTCGGATCGTCCTCGACCACGAGCACTGTTGCTGAAGTCACCGGACCAGTCTGGCTGGCGGTGGTTGCGGTCATGGTGCTGGCCCTGTCAGTTCGTGACCGGAGCCACGACGATCGGCGGGATCGTGGCTACGCAGTCTGTCGGCCCGGCGGTACCGGTGCGGACGAAACGAGCCACGATGCCGACAACGCAGCCGCTGGGTTCCAGATCCGGCACATGCCCGGTATTGGGCACCGAGAGGAATGTCGAATGCGCGAATTTCGCCGCTGCCAGCTTGCCGTTGGCGTCGGGAGTGATCGCATCCAGATCACCGGACAGCACCAGCACCGGTACGTCCGGCATGGCGGTGTGCACCTGGTCGGGGCGTTGCAGACCCTTGATACCGGGCCAGCGGATGCACGCGTCGCCGCCGTCACGCTGCGCGGCGGTGAAACCCGGTGCGCTGAAAGCGCCGAACCCGCCCGAGGCCTGCGCCAATGCCTCGCCGAACTGCTGCTCACGCTGTGGCAGGTTCGCTTCGGGAGACCACAGCGGCGCATAGTCGTTGCAGGCCACCGTGATATACAACCCGATGTTCTCGTAGGCCGGCTCATCGGTGGTGCGGCGGACGAACTCGATCAATCCGGCATCGTCACCGCGCACCGCCGAATGCAGTGCGGCAGGCAGTATTCCGAGCGGAGTCAGGGTCTGCGGGTCGGCGCCCACATTGCTGGTCGCGGATTCGAACACCAGGCTGCCGAGCTTGGCCTCGGTGAGCAGAATCGGGCCCTTGCCCTGAACGGTGATCGGCTTGTCGCGCAGCCGCGCCGCCACTGCGGTCAGGTCGCTGACGGCGGTATTGCCGTCGCAGACCCGGCTGCGTTCGCAAATACGTTGCAGGGTAAGTGATACCGCCTCGGCATTGGGCCGCTGCAATTGGTCGCCGTCATTCGGATAGGCGCCCGACAGCACGATCGACTGCACCTGCCCGGGATGGCGCTGCGCATAGATCGGCAGCAGATAGGTCCCGTACGAGATCCCGTACGGAATCACCTTGTCGATCCCGAGTTTCGCGCGCACCGCATCAAAATCGTCCACGGTCGCCGCCGAGGTGTATCCCGCCGCCTTCGCCCCGAGCTGCTGCCCGCACCGGGCGACCGCCCGCAACTGCTGCTCCCGAGTCCCCAACTGGTACTCGTCTTCTCCCACACCGCAATTCAGCGCGCTCGACACCCCGGTACCCCGAGGATCGATCAGCAGCACGTCATACTCGTCCAGCAACTCCGCCGACACCTTCGCCGCCTCGGCGGCATGCCCGATCATCGGTACCCCGGGCCCACCGGGATTCGGCAGGATCGTCCCCGCCGCCGCCACCTCCCCCCGGCTGTGCTTGATCCGCGCATACCCGACCTGCACCGTCCCCAACTCCGCCCGCCCCTGCACCAGCGGCCGCTCCAGCACTCCGCAGTCCACCCCGTGCCCCTCCACGGCCGGACACCAACTCGGCGCACTGCTGGCCCGATCCGACGCTCCCCCGGCACATCCCGTAATCAACCCACCGACCACAGCCACAGCCAGCCCGAACCCCACTATCGACCGCACACCAGCGCGCATATCCCTCACTCCTCCGCAGGTGACAACTCGGCTGTCGCCGAGCCGCTCACGGAATCGTGCGCGCCCAACATCAAAGCCGAGTCAGACGAACGGCAAAGGCGTGTAAGAATCCGGGCCTCCCCCGAAATCCCCTCCACAACAGCCTGATACGCCTGCGGAGTGCGGTCCTGCTAGCCGAAGTTGGTATCGGCCGGAAGACCGGACTGGCGCAGTACGTCGGCGAGGTTGTAGTAGTCGTCGTCGGACAGGATCTCTTTGCCGCGCAACTGAAGAACGGCGACGGCGGGCACCGAGAAGGGCTTGGGCGCTCCGGCCAACTGGCCGCTGAAGGTCCAGTTGATCGCGACCCTGTCGCCGCCGAAGGCATCGTCGACTTTGAGGGAGGCGTTCTGGATGAACTGTTTGGTAGTGCCCGCCCACTTGGCGATCGCGTCACGGCCGGTAGCAGTGCGACCGAAGGCGTGGTCGGTGTACCGGGCGCCGTCCTGGGTGAACAGCGTGGCCAGGTGCTGCGGGTCGCTGTCTTTCCAGCCGGCCTCCCAGTCGGTGGCGATGGCCGGCCTCCCCTGATCCTGAGACTTGCCGGAATTGCCGGAACTGCACGCGGCCAGCCCGGAAATTCCGGCGACGGCGAGTGCGGCGGCAGCGGTGATGGCGATGACGGAACGACGGACGGTGGTCATGATTCCTCCAGAAGGGTGGTGGCTCGATCGACTGTGCCGTGGCAGGGGCGAGCGGCGCGTCGGCGAGAATTACGTAGATCGCGTGGCTACGTAATTGCGGAACAGGGCGGTTAGGGTGCCGGTAGCAGTCACCCGACCGGGAAGGAAGCCGACGCCGTGCCGTTCGTCGCCCGGAGTGAGGAGCTGCGCGCACTCGCGGACCTGACCATTGCGGCCGCGGACGGCCGCGGTGGCGCTCTGCTGGTAACCGGCGAAGCGGGGATGGGCAAGTCCGCGCTGGTCGAAGCCGCAATCGGCGGGCTCGACGGGTGGCTGGTGCTGAGCGCCGGCGGTACCGAATTCGAGCGCGACCTCCCCTACGCCGCGCTGCACCAGCTCTGCATGTCGGTGATCGCGCACCGCAGCGGGCTTCCCGAAGTGCAGCGGCAGGCGCTCGAGTCGGTGTTCGGGCTCGGCGGTGCGATGACGCCGAACCCGCTGACGATCGGCCTCGCCGTACTGGGACTGCTGCACGAGCTCGCTCGACTCCAGCCGGTGTGCTGCGTGGTGGACGACATTCAGTGGATCGACTCGGGAACGCGACAGGTGCTGGGCTTCGTCGCGCGGCGCGTCGCCAACGAGCGGATCGCGGTGGTGCTCGCCGGGCGGAACCCGCCTCCGGAGCTCGGATTCACCGATCCGCCGCACCTGCTGCTGGCGGGGCTGAGTGACGCGGACGCGCGGTCCCTCCTGCGTTCGACCGCGCGCGCGGATCTGGACGACGAGGTGCTCGAACGAATCCTCGCCGAGGCCGGCGGCAACCCGCTCGCTTTGCTCGAATTCGACTACGGAACAGGACCTTTGGGCCTGCCCGCCGTGGGTGCACGGGCCAGCGTGGTGGACGCGCTGCAGGACCGGTTCGCCCACCGCGTACAGCTGCTGCCTTCCGCGACCCGGCTGCTGGTTGTGCTCGCCGCAGCGGAACCGGTCGGCGATCTCGGTCTGCTGCGCCGCGCCGCGCACCTGCTCGAACTGAACCCGGCCGAGCTGACCGCCGCGGAGGACGACGGGCTGATCGACCTCGGTCCCCGGCTGCGCTTCCGCCATCCACTCGTGCGCTCGGGCGCTTATCACTCGGCCACCCCCGCCACCCGTAGGAGCGTCCACGCCGCGCTCGCCGACGCCACCGACCCGGAAATCGATCCGGACCGCCGCGCCTGGCACCGGGCCCACGCCGTGGTCGACACCGACGAGGAGGTCGCCGCGGAGCTGGTCCGTTCCGCCGGGCGGGCACAGCGGCGCGGCGGTCTCGCCGCGGCTTCGGCATTCCTCGAACGCGCGGCAGAGCTGACTCCGGATCCCGGCCGGCAGGCCGGACGGATGCTCGCCGCAGCCCGGGCCAGGCTGCATTCGGGCGCGCCCGCGCAGGCCCGTGAGCTGCTCGCGCAGGCCGAGCGCCGTCCGATGGCACCGGCCGACCGTGCAGACGCTCGCCTGCAGGGCGCCCTGATCGATTTCCATATCGCCCGCAGCGCGGAGGCCACCGCCGCGCTCGTCGACGCCGCCGCCGACCTGCAGCCCGACCAGGCCAGGGAGACCTATCTCGAAGCGTTCTCCTCGGCCATGTTCGTCGACCGCATGCCGGGAGGTCTGCGGCAGCTCGGTGCGCGCATCCGCGAGCAGGCGCCGCGCCGGGAGCAGCCACGCCCGGTCGACCTGCTGCTGGATGCGCTGCTCGCCCAGGTCCTGCTGCCGGTCGAGGCCGCGGTGCCCCTGATGCGGCGCGCGGTCGCCGCATTCCGTACCGCCGCGGACCCGTGGTGGATGGAGCTCGCCTGCCTGATGGCGCTCGACCTGGGTGACGATGAATCCGCCGCCCTGATCTCGACCAGGCAGGTCGAATCAGCCCGTGCGCAAGGCGCTTTCACCGTGTTGTCGCAGGCGCTGCGGTGTCACGCGATCGCCAGGACCGTACTCGGCCGGTTCGAGGAGGCCGCCGCGAGCCTCGAGGAAGCTCATGCGATCGAAGAAGCAGCGGGCACCGTCAATCTCGCCTTCGCCGAACTCATTCTGGCCGGCTGGCGCGGCGACGCCGATCGGGTCCGCGAGTTGCGGGACATGATGCGCGGACGTGTCGGCCGCGTCGAGGTGGTCGCCGAACTCTGCGCAATCGCGGTGCTGCACAATGGGTTCGGCGATTACACCGCTGCGCTGGAAGCCGCGCTCGCCGCCCAGGAACAGGAACGACGCGGTTCCTACATGGTCTGGAATGTCGACCAGGAACTCGTCGAAGCGGCCGCGCGGGCGGGCCGCCCGGAGGAAGCCGTCCCGGCCCTGGCCCGGCTCGAAGCCCTGGCGCGCACCGGCCGCACCGCATGGGCCGTCGCCACGCACCTGGTCGCGCAGGCACTGCTCGATCCGACGGCGGCGAGCACGGACAGCCGCTACCGGGAAGCTATCGCCCTACTCGCCCAGTCCGATGCGCGGGTGTACTACGGTCGTGCGCGCCTGACGTATGGGGAATGGCTGCGCCGCGAAGGCCGGCGCGCCGAGGCCCGCGCCGAACTGCAGGCGGCACACCAGACGCTGACGGCGATCGGCGCGACCGCATTCGCCGAACGCGCGGCCCGCGAGCTGATGGCCACCGGGCAACGCCCGCACCGGGACGGAACCAACCCGCGGGATCTGCTCACCGACCAGGAGCGGCTCATCGCGGTGAAGGTCGCCGCCGGCGCGACGTCCAAGGAGGTTGCCGCCATGCTGTTCCTCAGCCCGCGCACGATCGACACTCATCTGCGCAATATCTACCGCAAGCTCGGCATCTCCTCCCGCCGCCGGCTGCGCGAACTCCCGCTCTGACAACCATTTTCGCGGGTCCGGCGAGCTACCGGAAGGCCGCGAGAATGAGGGCGCCGAGCAGGGTCAGGCCGAAAGCGGCCAGTACGGCGAGCGCCAATGGGCGCAACAGTCCCGGCCCGACAGCCCGCGCGATGAAATAGCCCGCAACACCACCGAGCGCCGCCAGCACCACGCCCTCACCCATGACCAGGTAGAACACCGATGCGAGCGCCGCATTGACGGCGTCATCCACACCACTCGCATTGTCGCCGAACGGGATCGGAAACCGATAGATGCTCCCCACCAGCGCCGCCGCGATCGGAGCCGTCAGTACCGCGGCGATCCCGCCCCACGCCGCCACCGCCCACAGCGTCAGCCCACCCGTCCGATCGTCCTCGAACCCCATGCGCGCCTTCCCAACTCCTCGTAATCCGAGATGACTCAACTGGGCCCCGTGATCGCCGAACGCAGGGGGTCGGCACGCACGTGCGCACGCATCCCCTGCAGGCCGAACAGAATCAGCAGCTCGACCACGCCGTCGTCCGCGCTGCCCAGCCAGTGTGGCAGGGATGTATCGAACTCGGCGGCCTCACCGGGCGGCAGGGTCAGGT
>NZ_JAODNK010000132.1 GCF_025465275.1 Nocardia sp.
GATCGGACACAGAAATAACGGGATATGACATACGGACTCCCAGCGGTAATCGCGAAAATGCGGCGCGCACGAACTGCGGGCCACGCGGCGGTTACCTCAAGAAATCAACGCAATGTCTCCGATCGGATGGGGCTGGGAACGGCTCCACGATAACCAAGGTCAACGAGGCCGTGCAAGTACATATTTCGTGACCCGACTCTCACCGCATGCGGTCACCGAGCTTCGGGAACCTCAACCCTCCGGATGCTGCTTCCACCGCGCGAGGGTGCCACGGAGCAGGCGAACGTACGGGGACCATCGGGCGGGCCGCGCCGGCGGATGGCCGACCGCTGTCGCCGCACGATCGAGCAGCTCCTCGATCATCGCGTCGTGCGACCACCGGATGACCAGGCTCCATTGCAGACGGCCACGCAGGTCACGCGGGGTCGCGATAATGGCATGCCGCAGTACGCAGGCATTCGCGCCGCTCTTCAGCACGTCGAAAGCGTGTGTGCCCACAAAAGGCGATTCGGGGCCGAACGTGAACTCCACCCGCCGACCGGGCTGGTAATTGGTGCAGGAGTATCGGTTACGGCCGTGGCCGCCGTCCGCACCGTCTGCCAGCGGACGATCCAGGACCAGCGCGGGCCAGTTCTGGTTCGGCCAGACGGGATTTCCGGGTTCGGCGAGACGGTCGAGCAGTGTGCCCGCGACGTCGGCGGGCACGGGCACGGTGCGCAGGTGAACATTGCGAATCATTGGATCCCCTCCCCCATACGGTACCGTATGGAACATTTTCCATACGGTACCGTATGGATTCATGGCGGAGAAGAGGCGACGACTCGGACGCGAGGATTGGATCGCGGCAGCCCTGGTCGCACTCACCCGGAAGGGCGTCGGCGCGGTGGCCATCGAACCGCTGGCCGCCCAGCTCGGCGCGACAAAAGGGAGCGCGTACTGGCATTTCGCCAACCGTGACGAGTTGTTGCGAGCCGCACTCGAGCGCTGGGAGCACGACGAGACCGACGCGGTCATCGCACTCGTCGACAATGTTCCGGACGCCGCCGGACGGCTACGAACGCTGCTCACCGCCGCGTTCGTGCACACCAGGGACAATCTGGCAGTACTGCTCGCGGGGACCGGCGATCCGATACTCGAGCCGGTGCTGGCCCGCGTCACCGAACGCCGGATCGCCTACATCGCAAAGCTTTTCGAAGAATTGGGTCTCCCGGAACAGGTCGCGCGGCGACGGGCGGTGCTGGTCTACAGCGCCTACCTCGGCAACGCGCAGCTATGGCGCACAGTCCCGGCGGCCTTGCCGTCGAACCCCGGCGATTGGCAGCACTACGTGGATGAGGTCCTACGGGCGTTCACGCCCTGACTCTCACTGCCCGATGCGGCGGGCCTTCATCCCGTTCTGCAGGGGGACTTCGGCGACTACGCCGCCGGGTTCCGCGTGCAGCATGCGGCCGTCGCCGGTGTAGACGCCGACGGTCGCGGGGCCGCGGACTCCGAAATTGCCGAAGACCAGGTCACCGGCCTGCGCTTTGATCAGCGGGACCTCGACGCCCTGTTCCCACTGCTGCTCGGCGGTGCCCGGCAGGGTGATGGCGCCGCCGCTCGCGGCGAACACCGAGGCCGTGGTGAAACCGGGTTCGTCGAAGCCGCCGTTGGATGGGCCCTGCGCACCGCCGCCGCCGAAAACATAGTGGGTACCGAGCCATTGCTGCCCGGCGGTGACGACCTGCGGGCCGAGCGTGGCGGAGGAATCGGGCTGGAACCGGCCGTCGCTGCCCATACTGCGGAAATTCGCCTCGGCCGCAAGGATATTCGTGACGTAGGGGCGGGTTTCGGTGAAGTGCGCGGCCACCTGGTTGGGCATGCCACCCGACGCCAGCACCGCACCCTCACCCGCGTTGTAGGCGGCCAGGGAGAGGGCGGTGACATCACCCGTCACCTTGCCCTCGTTCTCCCAGCCCTGAATCTTCTGCGCGATGGCGCACATATAGCGGCCCTGGCCGATGATGGCGTCGCCGTCGTCCCAGAGGCTGGCGCTGCCATTACCGTCCGCGTCGATCACATACGGCTGTCCGTCGGGGGCCAGTGAGGCTGCCGTACCCGGCAGGAACTGCGCCAAGCCTTCCGCGCCGGCGGGTGAGGTGAGACCGCGGTGGAAACCCGATTCCTGCTGTCCCTGCGCGGCCAGTAGCGAGGCGCTGATCTGCGGGCACAGCGATCCGGCGCGCCGATACCAGATCTCCAGCTCGGGCGGCACCTTGCCCGGAGCGAGATTGCCTCCGGCAGAACCGAATCCGTTCTCACAGGTGGGCGCATTGGCGGTCGGCAGCGAGGAACCGGCCAGCCACGGCAGGGGGTCGACCTGTTTTCCACCGGTCAGCCGGCCGCCGGGCACCACCTCGAAATGCAGGTGCGGGCCGGTGGATTCGCCATTGGAACCGACATCGGCGATGTGCTGTCCCATGGTGACGATATCGCCGGTGTGCACGAAGATGCCGGACTCGTACATGTGCCCGTAGACCGTGGAGTAGCGCTTACCGCTCTCGTCGATCGAGTCGATGACCACCCAGTCACCGAAACCCGACGCCGGACCGGAAGCGACGACCAGACCATCGGAGGCGGCATAGATCGGTGTGCCCGCGGCACCGGCGAAGTCGACACCCATATGCGTGCCGCCGCGGGCGCCGAACACATCGGAGACGGTGAAAGAGCCTGCCGCCATGGGGTATTGACGCCGCCCCACACCGGTCAGCTTGCCCGCCTCATTGACCGCACCCGGCATCGAGGCCAGCGAAACCTCCGGCGGCGCGCTGACGGTCGAGGTGGCCACCACGGTCTTGATGGTCACCTGGACACGATCCATGTGATTGCGCACCGGATCGCCGCGATCCTCCATGGGCGTCCACTGGGTGCCGTTGGCAGCGTCGGGAGTCCAGCTGCGCTGCTTCCACATCACGTAGTCGATGTGGAAGTTGGCCGCGCTCTGCTGCAGGAAGGCGACAATGGCATCACCCTTGGCCTGGTCATTGCCGACGATGAATTCGACGGCCCGGCCTTCCCTATGGTCCGGATAGGCGTCGTCGGCGACAACGCCGCGCATATCCAGCATGCCGAAACGGGCGACCACACAGCGCAGCGCGCGCAGCGCGCCGTCCTGCAAACCGGCCTCGGCAGCCGCTCCGGTGGCGGGGCAATTGGGTTCGGTGAGCGCCTGGGTGGTCGAGGGCACCACCGGTGTGCCCGCGCCACAGGTCTCTTCGCTGGAGGGCAGAATAATGACCAGGAGCAGCAGGAGCACCATCCCGGCCAGGCCGATGGCGCCGACGATCAGGGCTTTGGCCTTCACGCTCGAATACTCACGGCCGCCGCAGAGGTCACAGGAACATCATGCCATGGCCTACACACGGTTTCAGGGAGCACAACACTGTTTCGACACGCGCTGACGCCGTTTCGAGCGGCACACATCGGGCATCCCTACCTAATGCCGTACGTCACGCGCAATGAGGCCACCGCCGCCAGAATCATCGGCGGGGTCGGAGCACTGTTCGCCCTGTTCGAGGGCGTATATATCTTGCTGTTGGTACTGGAGGCCGATCAGGCCAATCGGTTCTTCGTCTTCATCAAATCATGGGCCGAACCGCTGGCGCTGTTCTTCCCGGGACTGTTCCACACCGGCAACGGCACCATCGACATCATCCTGAATTATGGTCTGGCGGCTATCTTCTGGCTTGTTGTCACCGGCTTCATCGCACGGATGGTGGCCCGCTAGAGATCGGCCGCGGCGAGGTCGAATGCGGTGAGTGCCGCGGCGAACAGCGGCGTGTGCTCGGACCGGCCCGGGTCGTAGCCGGTCAGGGTGGCTATGCGGTTCAACCGGTAGTTCAGCGTATTGCGGTGCACCACCAGGGACTCCGCGGCCGCGACCCGATTGTGGTCGTGCGTGAGATAGGCGCGCAGGGCCTCCATGAGATGCGGGTGCGCGGTCAGGGGTTCGAGCAGCCCGAGCAGCCAGGCGCGGGCCGGTCCCGGTCGCGCGAACTGGTACTGCAACGCCAGATCCGCCATGCGATACACACCGGTCGGTCGACCCAATCCGATGGCCAGGCGCGCGATCTCACCGGCCTCCTCGGCACGGGCCGGAATATCGGAAGTCAGTGTGGCGGTGGCGGTTCCGGCGATCACCCGCACGCCCGCCGCGGCGGCGATACCCGCGATCGCGGCATCCAGGCGCGCGCCCGGTTCGGTCGCGGGCACCAGCGCCCAGCCGCCGGACCGGTCCAGCACCGTCAGAGCCTGCGGGGACAGTGCGTCGATTTCGCCGTGAATGACGCGCATGGCGGGCCGGGCTCCGTCGGTGGCGGCGGGAACTTCGGCGGTGCGCAGCGCCAGCACGTGATAGCGGCCGAGCGTGATGCCGAAGCGCTCGGCGAGCAATTCGGCGGGCTTACCCTGCAGGAGCGCCTGCGCCAGTGCGCGTTTCACTTCCCGCTGCTCCCAGTGCAGATCCTGGCGCTCACGCAGATAGGACGCGGCGACGCCGGGCACCACCGCGCCCAGATATCCGAGCAGCTGCGGCACCGCCGCGATCAGCGCATCACGCTGCTCCGGGGTACGCGCCCCCGCGGCCATGAAATTCCACGCCGCCACCGCGCCCCGGTGATACACCGCGAGCACCGCATCGAGTGGAATCCCCTCGCGCGCACGGCGTACCGCCGCCTCGATCATCTCGTCGAGGTCGGCCGCACCCGGTTCGCGCTCCTCGATCAGCAGGCGCACGAACAGGCGCAGGTTCTCCTCGGAGCGCCGGATCAGGTCCTGTTCGACCCGCTCGGTGGGCAGCTGTTCGTAGTCGGGGACCGCCCGCACCACGGCGGTCATCATCTCCCGCGCCACCTCTGGCAGGTGCGCGGTCAGGAATTCCGTGAACGGTGCTGCCGACTCCCCCGGTGCAGTACTCATCTCGATATTGTGAGCGTGAACGAATCCGCCTGCACGGCAAACGGACACAGCAGGGCAATCCGGATGACAGGCTGCTCACATCCTGTCATCCGAACAAACTGCACGCCCGCACGGTTTTTCCGCGACCGACCGGTCGCTGGTACCGTTTCGAGGGGCGCGGATAGGGCATTACCGCCCTATGCCCTATATGTACGACACCTACCGCGAGAGCACCGCCGCCCGGTTGATCGGAGGCATCGGCGCTCTCTTCGCGATCATCGAAGTCGTCTACATTCTGCTGCTGGACTTCGGCGCGGATCAGACGAACCGGTTCTTCACCATCATTAAAGCGTGGGCCGAACCATTGGCCCTGTTCTTCCCCGGCCTGTTCCATACCGGAACACCCCATATGGACATCGCCGTGAACTACGGTCTCGCCGCACTGTTCTGGCTCGTTGTCACCGGGATCATCGCCCGCATCGTCGCCTGACGGACCACCGTGCGGGTTCGGCTCAGAGCTTCACGATCGAGGTCAGCGGGTAATCGCCCTGCTTCGACCGGCCGTCGAGGAAGCCCAGCTCGAGCACCACGGCCGCGGCCATGACCTCGGCGCCGGCCGCCTGGAACAGCGCCGCCGCGGCGGCGAGCGTGCCGCCGGTGGCCAGCACATCGTCGAGCAGCAGCACCCGGCGACCCTTCAGGTCGATGCCGTCGGCCGGGATTTCCAGTGCCGCCGAACCGTATTCGAGCGTGTACTCACGGCTGATCACCGGCGGCGGCAGCTTGCCCGCCTTGCGCACCGCCACCACACCGGTGCCCAGCACCGCGGCCACACCCGCACCCAGCAGGAAACCGCGCGCATCGATGCCCGCCACCAGATCCGCGTCCGGTGCGCAGGCGGCGAAGCAATCGAGCACCGTGCGGAAGCCCTCGGCATCCGCGAATACCGGCGTCAGGTCGGCGAAACGCACTCCGGGAGTCGGGAAGTCGTCGTGCCAGCGGGTCAGCCGCTGTACGGCTTCGGCCGCTCGGGCGGTGCGCTCACCGACGGTCTCGTCGGTATCCACCATTCCATGCTTGCTCATCTACACCCGCTCCTCTTCACCACGCCACCGCGGTCTTTACCGCTCCAGCACCCAACGATCCATATTCCAGCCCGCACCTGCCTTGGTGGGGCTGGCGACTCCATTCCGCATTCCGTCACCGAACGCGATGGTGCGTGGGGTGGCGAACAGGGGAATCGACGGCATCTCGCTCCACAGCAGGTTTTCCTGCTCATTGAGCAAGTTCAGCACGGTGGTCGAGTTGTCCTCCGCCGCAAGCTGATCCGCGATGGCATCGTAGCGACCGTTACCGTACCTATTGAAATTCAGGCCCTGGCCTGTGTGCAACGCCGCAATGGCATCGGTAGCCGACAGCGATCCGGAAGGTCCCGGCATGGCGGCCGTACCACCGAGAATCGCATCCACCTTGCCGTCGGTGAGCTGCTGCGCCGAGAAGTCCGGCGTCCCCGAGTCGACCACCGTGATACCGGCGGCCTTGCAGGAGTCGACGATCATGGCGACCGTCTGCGCGCGCCGATCGTCCGGGCGCAGATAGCCGATGCGGATGGTCTGATTCTGCAGTCCGGCCCCGCTCGAGGCCTGCGTGGCCGCGGCGACATCACCGTTCTTGTACTTGTCGGCGGCACCGGAGATCGCCCCGTAGTACAGCGAATCCTGCGGCACGGTACGGGAATTCAGCGGACCCGCACCGAGGCCGGAATCCACCTTGAAACCCGGGTGGCCCAGCTTGTCGAACAGCGCCTGCCGCGGTACGCACAGGGCGAACGCGCGCCGCGCCGCGACATTGCCGAAGACGCCGCCGGTGCTCAGCACCAGCTGCTCCACGCCGCGACTGGGGAAATTCTCGGCCGAGAAACCGCTCGGAATGCCGTCACCGAGCGCGCCCGTGCCCACATCGAGCACACCGACGGCCTTGGCCGCGACCTTGGCCTTCAGATCGGTGTTCTTGTCCCACACCACAATGCGCGGTGTCTTGGCCGGATTACCCCACCAGTGCTCGTTCTTCACCAGCACCAGACCGTCCTTGTCACCGAAGGATTCGATCCGGTACGGACCCGAGGACGGCAGCACATTGAGGTCCAGCTTGCCGGGGGCGAGCTTCCAGCCGTTGTTCCAGAAATCGGCAATACGCTCGGCGGTCGCCTGATCACCCGATTGCAGGGGCACCACCACATTCGGCGCCTGCACCGCCGTGGCCACAATGTGCGCGGGCATCAACTCGGAGGCATTGAACAGCGTCTTCCAGGCCGAATAGTGCCGGCCCGGCCGGAATACCACGGTGGCGTCCTTGGATCCGGGCGTGCAATCCACCCGCTCGATATCGGCGTACCCGGCGGTACTCGCCGCATCGAATATCGGAATCGGTCCGCCCGGACCGGCTTTGGTGAACCGGCCGCTGCGCGCGGCCCACGCCATCACCAGATCGTCACAGGACGTGGGTGTGCCGTCGGAGTACTTACCGTCCGGATTCAACCGGTACTGGATGGTCTGGGCATCGCCCGGGACCTCCTTGGCGGTGCCGGTATCGGTGTCCGCCACCGGCTGCCCGTCCGGACCGGTATAGAAGAACCCGGTCAGGACGCGCGAGAACACCGCCGCCGCACCACTTTCGGCGCCCAGCGTGCTGCCGCCGTTGTAACTGGCGACAACCGTGTCCACGCCGTACCCGATGGACGGCACCTGATTCTTCCCGGCGCAGCCCGTCACCATACCCGCGGCAACCGCACCGGCGAGCACGACGACGACACCGCGGCGAGCCGCGAAATAGCCCCCGCGGCGGGCCCTCTTATCGACCACCGACGGCAACCCCCTGCGCATAGCTCAGTGCCTCTTCTTGGTTCGTTTCCCGCTCGGCCGAGTTCCAGGTCGCGGTCCCTCACCACCGCGCGGACGCGATGCGGAGGCTTCCCGCCCGGCACCGACGGTGACCGGACGGCTGGCCGCATCCGCACGCTGCGCGGCCGCATCGGTTGCCCGCCCGGTCGACGCACCGCTGCGACGAGCCAGCACCTTCTTGGTATGCGCGGCCACCGGGCCGAAGCGCTCCTTGATGGTCACCAGCAGCGGCACTGCGAAGAAGATCGACGAGTACGCGCCGACGATCATGCCGACCAGCTGCACCAGCGCCAGGTCCTTGAGCGTGCCCACGCCCAGCAGCCATACCGCGATCACCAGCATGCCGATAATCGGCAGGATGCCGATGATGGTGGTGTTGATCGATCGCATCAGGGTCTGGTTGGCGGCGAGGTTCGCCTTCTCCGCATAGGTGTGCTTGGTCAGATTCAGCACCCCGTCGGTGTTCTCTTCGACCTTGTCGAAGACGACGACATTGTCGTAGAGCACATAACCGAGGATGGTGAGCAGGCCGATGACCGCCGCCGGTGTCACCTCGAAACCGACGAGCGAGTAGATACCCGCGGTCACCACGAGGTTGAAGAACAGCGAGCCGATGGCCGCGATGGACATATCGCGTTCGAAGCGAATCGCGATATAGATCATCGTCAGCAGTACGAAGACGCCCAGCGCCAGCAAAGCCTTGTGGGTGACCTGGCCACCCCAGGTCTCGCTGATCTCCGCGGTACTGATGGCGTTCATACTCGGCTGTCCGCCCGAGTCCTTCGGCTTGAACGCGTTGAACAACGCGTTCTGCAGCGTGTCGGTCTGCTCCCGGGACAGCGTGTCCGAGCGGATCTGAATGGTCGCGGCCGAACCCGAACCGACCTTCTGGACCGTCACGGCGTCGTGCCCGAGGGCCTGGTTGTAGACCTTCTCCACCTGTGAGGTGGTGGCGCCGTCCGCGGGCAGCTGGATCCGCGAACCACCGGCGAAGTCGATGCCCAGGGTGAAACCGCGAATCCCGATGCTCAGGATGGCGATCAGCAGCAGTACCGCCGCCAGACCGTAGAACAGCTTGCGCCGGCCGACGATCTCGAATCCGCCGGTGCCGGTGTAGAGCCGCTCGAACAGGCTGTGTTTCTTCGTCGTCTTGTCCGACTCGTAGTCGAGTTCGGAATCGATATCAAGAACGGAGCTGGTATCGCGCATGATCACGCCTCCTTTACCAGAACGCCGGACGCCACCTTGCGTTCCCGGGCGAGTTCAGCCACCGCGCCGAGACCGTTGACCGACGGCTTCGCCCAGAAGGCAGAGCGCGACGCCAGCATCAACAGCGGCGAGGTGACCAGGTACAGCACGATGATGTCGAGCACGGTGGTCAGACCCAGGGTGAAGGCGAAGCCCTTCACCTGACCTGCGGCCAGCAGGTACAGCACCGCAGACGCGATGAGGCTCACCGTCTTACCCGACAGGTTGGTGCGCTGTGCGCGCTTCCAGCCGCGAGGCACCGCGGATCGGAAGCTACGACCACCGCGCATCTGGTCCTTGATGCGTTCGAAGAACACCACGAACGAGTCGGCTGTCAAACCGATACCGATGATCAAACCTGCGATACCCGCCAGGTCCAGGGTGAATCCGATGGACCGCCCGAGCAGCACGATGAGCAGATACACCGCCACACCCGCGGCGACCAGCGAGAAGCCGGCCAGGAAGCCGAGCATTCGGTAGTAGAGCAGGCAGTAGAGCAGCACCGCGATCAGGCCGACGGCGCCGGCGATCAGACCGGCGTGCAGGGACGACAAACCCAGTGTGGCCGAGACTGTTTCGGCCTCGGAGGTCGCGAAGGACAGCGGCAGCGACCCGTACTTGAGGGTATTGCCGAGCTCCTGCGCGGTGGACTTGTTGATGCCCGTACCGGAGATGGAGGTGCTACCGCCGTACTGGCCACCCTGCTGCACAACGGGCGCGCTGACGACCTTCGTATCAAGAACGAACGCGAGCTGCTTGTTGTAGAACTCGGTGGTCAGCTTGCCCCAGGTGTCGGCGCCGCCGGACTTGAAGTCCACATTGACGACCCACTTGGATTCCTTCTGCTCGAAGACTCCGGAGGCGTCCTTGATCTCCTGGCCGTCGAGGCGGCTCTTGTCGAGCAGGTAGACCTGCTGGCCGTCGGTGCCACACGCGACCAGCGGCAGGTTCGGATCGTCATTGCCCTGCAATGGATCCGGCTTGGTGCAGTCCATGGTCAGCATGGCTTCCTGCTGAACCGACTGATCGGTGCTCTGCCGCAAGGCTTTTGCGGCGGCGATATCCTGCTGGGTCTGCTGCGGTGACACCTGCGCCGGCGCGGCAGGGGGAGCCGACGGCGTGGTCGGCGCCTGCGCCGGGAACACCCGGTTCTGCGCGGCCGGGGCCTCGGCAGTGGTCGGCGGCGTCTGCGCGTCGCTCGGCGCCACAGTTTCCGCCGGCGGCGCGGCGGGCTGCTGCTGCTGCCCCGCGGCGGGCGACTGCGGCGCACCGGGCTGCTGCGCGGCACCGGGCTGCTGGCCGACCGGCTTGCCGTCCTTCACCTGCGGGGCGATGGACTGCAGCACGGGGCGGATGTACATCTTGGCGGTGGTGGCGAGGGCCTTGGCCTGCGCGCCGTTCTCACCCGGGACCGTGATCACCAGGTTGTCGCCGTCGATCAGGACCTCGGAACCGGAGACACCCAGGCCGTTGACACGCTGCTCGATGATGCTCTGCGCCTGGCGCAGACTGTCCTGGCTCGGTTTCCCGCCATCGGGGGTACGCGGCGTCAGGGTGACACGGGTGCCGCCCTGTAGATCGATGCCGAGTTTGGGGCTGGCGGATTTGTCACCGGTGAAGAACACCAGGCCGAACATCACGGCCACCAGTGCGGCGTAGACGCCGAGCAGACGCAATGGATGCGCCGTTCCCTGGGAAGGTGGCACTGTACTTATCTCCTAGGCGGATTCGAGGTGGAACGAGCGGGCACACCGCAACGCCGTCGGCCACCGGATTGCGGAGGCCGACGGCGCGCGGGAATCTCAGTCCTTGGACAGCCGGGGGGCGTCGTCGGCGTTCTCGGTGGCAGCGTCGGACTTCGCCCCGAGGCCGTTGTCGGACTTCGCCCCGTTGGCGTTATCGGACTCCGCCTCCAGGGCGTTGTCGGACTCGGCTTCCGAAGCGGTATCGGTCGACTCTTCGGTCGTGGCGGCGGCATCCTCATTGCGGATCTCACGGATGCTGGCACGCAGCCACGTGGTGACGACGTCCTCGGCGATCTCGAGATCCACGGAGGTGTCATCGGCCTCGACCACGGTGCCGAACAGGCCCGACGTAGTGACGACGCGGTCACCGACCTTCAGGGTGTCCTGCATCTCGACGACCTTGGCCTGTTCCCGCTTCTGGCGGCGGACGCCCAGGAACATCGGGATGAGCAAGGCAACCAGCAGCAGCGGCAGCAGAAGGTCCATCGTCGAAGTCAGCCCTTAATTTGAGTGGTCGTGTGGTCGTTTCCCAGACAGTCTGCCAGCTGAAGCTGAGATAGGCCGCGCCGACCTGTACTGGATTCGCCCAGGGCGAAGGACACAGCAAGATCAGTCAAGCGCCGCGGCGGGCGGTCCGGCCAGACTGATCGGGTGCACATCGGACGGGATCGGCTTCGCGAACTGCTGGACGCGGTACTGGCAGAGGACAATTCGACGCTCGGCGAAATGGCGGCCGGGGCCTATGCCTCGCCGTTCCACTTCTCCCGGCAGTTCGCCCGCGGCACCGGCGAATCCCCGGTGGCGCTGCGACGACGGGTGCTGCTGGAACGTGCGGCCTGGGAGCTGAGCCGGGGCGGGAGCGTCACGGACGTGGCGTTCGCGGCCGGATACGAATCGGTGGAGGGCTTCAGCCGGGCGTACAGCCGGGCATACGGGCATCCGCCGAGCAGCACCGGTATCGAGCGGGCCGCGCGCTGGCTGCCGACCGTAAACGGCGTCCACTTCCATCCGCCCATGTCGCTCTGGGTGGAGAGCGAACCGAAAGGACGGGCCGATATGGATCCGACCGCGATCATGCTGCATCAGGATCTGGACGACACCCGGGAGCTGTTGCATCTCGCGGCCGGACTGAGTGCGGACCGGTACCGCCACGTACGCGCCCCGGGCTTCACGGTGATCCCGTGGTCCGGCACCGAGGAATCGCTCGCCGCGGTGCTATTGCAGCTGGTGTGGACGAAACAGGTGTGGCTGGCGGCGGTCGAGGGTGCGGACAGTCCACAGCAGCCGAGCGATGAGCCGGTAGCACTGCTCGAATGCTTCGAGGAGATCGGTCCGCGCTGGCTCGCGACGGTGCGTGAGATCGACCGGCGCGGGGGCTGGAACGACACCCTCATCGACGCACTCTGCGATCCGCCCGAGAGCTTCGTGCTCGGCAGCGTCATCGCGCACGTGCTCACCTACTCCGCGCATCGCCGACTGCTGGCGCGGCAGTGGCTGTCCGCCGAATTGCCCGATACCACACGAGAACTCGGCCACGGAGATCCGATCACGTGGCTACGACAGAGAGGTTGAGATGTCCTTCACCACCTATTACACCGCCAGCAGTCTGGACGGATTCATCGCCGACGCCGAGCATTCCCTCGATTGGCTGCTGTCGCGCAAGTCCGACGGCGACGGCCCGATGGGCTTCGACGGTTTCATCGCCGGAATCGGCGCGATGGTCGCGGGCGCCAATACCTATCAGTGGCTGCTCGACAATGACCCCGATGCCTGGCCGTTCGATATGCCCTGCTGGATTCTCACCCATCGCGAGTTCGCGGCGCGGCCCGAGCACGATATTCGCTTCACCAGCGAATCCGTACCGGCCGTCTACGCGCGGATGGCAGAGGCGGCCGGGGACAAGAAGCTGTGGGTGGTGGGCGGCGGGGAGCTGGCGGGGCAGTTCGCCGATCATGGACTGCTCGACGAGATCGTGGTGTCCTACGCACCCGTCATGCTCGGATCGGGTGCACCGCTGCTGCCGCGGCGACTCGAGCTCACCCCCACCGAAGTGGCACTGAACGGTGAACTCACCTGTGCCCGTTATGCGGTCGTGCGCGACTGACCGCCGCGCACGACCGACGAGCCGCTCAGGCGGACTGCGCCCCGTAGGTGTAATCGTCGAGCGGGAAGGTCACCGCTTCGCGGTGCGCGTTGAGCGTGCTGGTGGGACGCAGCAACGCCGCCTCACCGTGCTGGTTGTAGTAGTAGCTGCGCGCGGTGGAGCACTGGCCGCTGTAGAACACCGAGGAGTCCAGCTTGTCGGTGACACGATCCAGGAATCCGGCATTGGCCGCTTCGTTGACCTCGAAAACCTGTTCGCCGCGACGGTTCATCTCACCGAACAGACGGCCCATATGCTTCATCTGGGCTTCGATGGTGGTGAAGTAGGACAGCCCGCTGTAGGAATACGGGCTGTTGAGGCTGATGAAGTTCGGGAACTTCGGCACGCTGATGCCCTCGTATGCCTGGAAGCGGTTGTCGCGCCAGAACTTTCCGAGGTTGACGCCCTCACGGCCGATGATCTCGATGGCCGGGAAGTTCACATCCCACAGGTTGAAGCCGGTGGCCAGGATCAGGGTGTCGATCTCGGTCTTGTTGCCGTCGGCGGTGACGATGCCGTCGGGCTCGATGTGGTCGATGGAGTTGGTCTCCAGGCGCACATGCGGCTCGTTGAAGGTCTTGAAGTACAGGTTCGAGAAGGTGGGGCGCTTGCAGCCGAAGTCGTAATCCGGCGTGAGCTTCTTGCGAGTTTCCTTGTCCTTCACCGAAGTCCGCAGATGGGCCTTGGCCAGGGCGGCGGCAGCCTTGTTCAGCGGCTTGGCCTGCTTGAAATGCAGCACGCCGACGACCATGAGGGCTTCCAGCGCGGTGGTATTGGCCAGCCGGGCGGCCTTCTGCGTCAAAGGAACTCGCGCGAAGAGCGATTGCACCGACTTCGAGATGGCGACATCGACCTTGGGCACCACCCAGATCGGGGTGCGCTGGAAGACGGTGAGCGCCTCGGCCTTCTTGGCGACCTCCGGAATCAACTGCACGGCAGTGGCTCCGGTGCCGATGATGGCGGCCTTGCGATCGGTGAGATCGAAGTCGTTCTCCCACCGGGTGGTGTGGATGATCTTGCCCTTGAAGGTGTCGATACCCGGGAACGGCGGCGTGTACGGCTGTGACAGGAAGCCGGTGGCGGTCAGCAGGTAACGGCCGGTGAGGGATTCGCCGTTCTCGATGGCGACGACCCAGTGCTGCTGCTCTTCGTCCCAGCGTGCGCCCCCGACCACGGTGTCGAAGCGCATGCGTCGGCGCAGGTCGTACTTGTCGGCCACATGCTCGGCGTACTTCTTGAGCTCGGCGCCCGGCGCGAACAGTCGCGACCAGTTCGGGTTCGGCTCGAAAGAGTACGAGTAGGTGACCGAGGCGATGTCCACGGCCAGGCCCGGATAGTGATTGACGTGCCAGGTGCCGCCGAGGTCGTCCTCGCGCTCCAGGATCACGAAATTGCTCAGACCGAGCCGATCCAATTCGATGCCCGCGCCCATGCCGCCGAAACCCGCACCGACCACGATGGCGTCGTACTGAGGTGCCACGCCGAACCTCCCTGAAAGCTGCGGCTCACAAGAGCCCTGTGACTCAGTTGTCACGGAATGACATCTCATTCCGTTAATGAACACCGTATCATCGGGGTCGTGACGAAGCCATCCTCCCGACTCGAACGGCGCAAGGCCGAGCTCCGCCAGGAGATCATCGATACCGCGTTCGCCTGCTTCGCAGAGAAGGGCTATCACGCCACCGGCATTGCCGATATCGCCAATGAGCTGGGCATCGGGCACGGCACCTTCTACCGGTACTTCGCCAATAAGCGCGACATCATCGATCACGTCATCGACGATCTGGCCGCCCGCATCGTGGAGGCCCTGGGCACCGAGAACGCACCCGACGCGGCCGAGAGCCTGGAGGCGTACCGGGGGCAGCTCGAACGCATCGGCGCGGCGCTGAACAGCATCTTCCTCGAGGATCGGCGGGTGGCACAGCTGCTGCTGTTCCAGGCCACCGGTATCGACGCCGAACTCACCATGCGGTTGTACGGCCTGCTCGATACCGCGGACGCGCTGACCACGGCCTATCTGGAGCACGGTGTGGAACAGGGGTATCTGCGCGCCGATCTGGACACCGTCAATACCGCCAAGGCCGTCACCGGCATGCTGCTGGCGGCGATCCTGCACGGACTGCGCAATCCCGATCTCGACGAGTCGGCGGTCGCCGGCCTCACCCAGGCCATTCGGCGACTGCTCATCGACGGCGTGCGCAAGGACTGAATCCGCCACGCGCACACGGACTCATCCGACAAAGCGGATCCACAAGGGGCGGCGGCGATTCGGACATGAGCACATTGGCACAATGTCCGACGTGACCCCCGAGGACGTTCGCCGCAGGCACTTCGGCACAGCACCGTTCGGGCACCACGGCTACCACCCCGCCCAGGTGGATGCCTTCTGCACGCGCATTGCCGACACCATGATCGGTCACGATCACCTCAGCGCCGCCGATATCCGGCTGGTCGAATTCGATCAGGCCCCGCGCGGGCATCGCGGCTACGACATCGACCAGGTCGACGAATTCCTGGATCGAGCCTGCATGCAGCTGGAGTTCGTGCGCCGCGGCTGCCATCGGGTGCCGACGGGCCGCGACAAGGATCGCCTCACCCACGACGACGTCCTGCGCGTCCAGTTCTCCGCTCCCCCGTTCGGCCTGACCGGTTATGCGGCAGAGGAAGTGGGTGCGTTCCTCGATCGCCTGGCCGCCACCCTCGCCCATGACGGGCCGAACGGCCTCACCGCAGAAGATGTGCGGGGCACGGCTTTTCACACCGCACCCGGTGGGACGGCGGCCTATCACCGCGAGGAGGTCGACGCCTTCCTCGATCTGGCGGCGCACCAGCTGGAGAAGGCCTCGCGCTGAATCCTGGAAACCTCGAACTATCGTTGGCGCGACCATCAATCTCAGAGTAGCGTTGGTCTTACCAACGTTTCTTGGAGGTTCCCATGACCCAGAATCCCGCGCCGCGGCCGAGCCTCGGCCGCGCACTCGGCGAAACCGCACACAAGATCAAGAAGTTGCACGACCGCGCGCTGGCGGACCAGAACACCGACTTCCCCACCTGGATGCTGTTCACGCTGCTGAATGAACAGGGCCCCGCGCTGCGCCTCAGCGCAGTGGTGGCCGAGCTGGATCAGCGCATGGATCTGCCTCGGTCACAGGTCATCAGCCTGCTGGAGCGAATCGCACCGACGGGCGACATCGTGTTCGACACCGCGGGCGCCACCGTGGAACTCACTGCCGCCGGCGCTGATCACTTCAAGCAGACATACACCCACGCAAGACAATTGACCGATGCCGCGCTCAGCGATATCGATCCGGACCTGGCCGAGGCCGCGATCACCATGCTGCTGCAGGCGGGCGAGCGCGCGAGCGCACTGCTGGAGGCATAGATCAAGGATCGCGGAAGGGGCGCTCATATCTCCCTTCCGCGCCCCGCGCGTATACATTTCATCCAGGTACGGCGAGGAGTCTGGCCGGCACGTCAACTCATCGATCGAGCTGGAGGCGCACCGTGCGCGGCATAAATCCCGAATGGGACCGGCGGCGGGATACGCTGCGCACGAATCTGTGGTTCGTTCCCACCATCGAAGTGCTGGCCGCGGTAGCGGTCTTCGTCCTCACCTACGGCCTGGACCGGGCAACGTTCCGGGGTGAGTTCGGGATTCCCTCCTGGGTGATCGGCGGGACGCCGGATGCCGCGCGGCAGGTGCTCACCGCGATCGCCGCCGCCATCATCACGGTGGTCGGCGTGGTCTTCTCGATCACGATCGTCGCGCTGACGCTGGCCTCGACGCAGTTCGGTCCACGCATGCTGCGCAACTTCATTCGCGATCGCGGCACCCAGGTGACGCTCGGAACCTTCGTGGCGACCTTCGTCTATACGGTCGCGACGCTGGTGGTGGTCGGTCCGGAGTTCGTGCCGCACATCAGCACCACGGTGGCGATCGCCTCGCTGGTGCTCGATCTGGTCGTGCTGATCTACTTCATCAATCACATTGCGCAGGAGATCCAGCTGCCCAGAGTGATCGCCGGGATCGCGCGGGACGTCTCGATCGCGGCGGCGGCGTACACCGACGGCACAGCCCAGGGCACGGGCATCGAGACCGGGCCCTCTGCCGCCGAATTGCTGGTGCTGATGGCCGAATCCGGCGGTCCGGTACGCACCGCCACCAGCGGCTATCTGCAGTACATCCGCTACGAGCAGCTGGTCAATATTGCCGAGAAGGCCGATGCGGTCATCCATTTGCCTTACCGCCCAGGACATTTCCTCACCGAGGGGCAGGTCATGGCCATGGTCTGGCCGGCTTCGGCGGCCGAGGTGGTGGCGGTCAAGCTCGATCGAGGCCACGTGGCCGGGCCGACACGCACTCTCACCCAGGATATTTCGTTCGGTATCGACCAACTGGTCGAGATCGCCCTGCGGGCGCTGTCTTTGGCGGTCAACGACACCTTCACCGTCATGACATGCATCGACTGGCTGGGCGACTGTCTGTCCCGGCTCGCGGTGTCCTGGGATCCCGCACCGGTGCGCCGCTGCCGCAGCGGGCAGATCCGGGTGATTGCCGAGCAGGTGAGTTATGAGCGCCTCGTGCAGCGGTCCTTCGAGAAGATTCGGCAGGCCGGAATCGGCATGCCCGCCATTATGATTCGCCAACTCGACGCGCTCACCCAGATCATGGATCGGACGAGCGCGCCGGAGCGGCAGCAGGTGCTGTTGGATCAGGCGGAGATGATCGAGCGGTCCGTGGCCGATTCGGTGCCGGAGCAGTCCGACCGCGACGATATTCTGCGTCGCTGCCAGGCCCTCCGCGAGCGCATCACCGCCTGAGCGCTCAGCCCTGGGTCTTCAATCCCTTTGTCGGATCGATGAATTCATTGGTGACCAGATCCTTCGCGGCCAAACCGTCGGGGACCTGCTGGCCTTGGCTGTGCAGGATCGGGGTGACGGCGGCGATCACGCGGTCGATACGGGCCGTGTCGAAATTTCCGAGGGTATTGCCGGGGCCATTGGCGATGATCTTGTCCGCCAATTGGACTTTGACGGAATCGGTATTGGCGGCCGCGGTCATGGGCGGGCCGTCGGGGATGGCCTGGGAGATTTTCAGTAAGGCCTGATTGGTGGGTTCGGGGTTGGCTGCGTAGTCGATCTGGGCCTGCTGCAGCATGGGGACGAGCTTCTGCAGGCAGGGGCGGAGCTTGTCGAGTTCACCGGTGCGCACCGACCACTGATGCGGGTAGATCTCGTAGCCGGACTGGGAGACCAGCAGGCTGCCGGTCGGCTTCTGCCAGCCCTTCACATCGTGTTCCCAGCGGTAGGGCTCATTGGAGACGTAGCCCTGCTGCATGACTCGGCCCTTCTCGGCGACGAAGCGGCTCGGAGTGCCGTCGTAGGAGGCGTCGAGCTGTTCCTTCTTCACATCGCCGTTGGCGATGAGGTAGTCCATATAGGGCTTGCCCTCGGAGTACAGGATCGGCGCGCCGCTGGCGGCCACGTCTTTCCACGAATTGATGTGGTACGTCGCGGGATCCCACATGATGACCTGCGGGTTGGTCTGCAGCGAGGCGAAGACGCCGGTGAGCGGGAGTTTGGCCTCGGCCCGCACCTGCTCGTCGGTGGGCACCAGACCCAGGGTGATGCTGGTGTCCTGATACATCTGGGCCGGCACCGGCTGCCCGCCGAGGAACGGACCGCCCAGGCGCACTTCGACATTCACGCCGGTGTCGCCGAGCGGGCCGACATATGCGCCCTTCTTGGCGTCGACGGTGCCATTGGGTCCGACCAGCTGGTAGGCGGCGGCGCGTTCGGGGGTCCCGTACCAATCCGTCTGGATCACCACGGTGGCCGGGCATACGCCGGCGAGGACACCCTGGCCGGTCGGTTTGGGCGACGAGGAGCTACCGCCGCAGGCCGCGAGCACAAGGCTGAGGCTGCCCGCGAGCGCGGCAGTGGCGAGGAGACGTTTCTTCACAAGCATTCCTAGGTTGTCACAGAGGGGTGGAAATCAGGCGCGCTTGCCGTGTGCGCGATCGACGCGGGCGGCGAGAAAGTCGAAGGCCCAGAACAGGATCAGGCCGACGAGGGAGGACAGCAGCAGGGCGGTGAGCAGTTCTTCGGTGGCCAGGCGCTGCCGGTAGACGTCGATCATGCGGCCGATGCCGGGATCGCCCTGGCGGAAGAAGAAGTCGGCGACAATGGATCCGATGATGGCCATGCCGGCGGAGATCTTGAAGCCGGTGATCATGGCCGGAAGTGCCGCGGGCAGTTGCAGTTTCAGCAGGCGCTGCCACCGGTTGGCCCCGTGCAGCGTGAACAGGTCGTGTTCGGCGGGCTGCACCGATTTCAGGCCGAACAGCGTATTGGTGATGACCGGGAACAGCGACACCATGACGCAGACGATGACGCGGCTGCTGAATTCGTAACCGAACCAGAAGCCGAAGAGCGGGACCACCGCCAGCACCGGAATCGTCTGCAGGATCACGGCATACGGGTACAGGGAGTATTCGGCCCAGCGGGCCTGGCTCATGATCACCGCGAAGGCGACGCCCAGCACAATGGCGATGACGAGGCCGGTGAGCGCGATCTGCACGGTGGCGCCCAGCGCCGAGAGGATCTCGGTGCGGGTCGCGGCATTCAGCAGGCCCTTGGACAGCACCGACTCCGGCGGGGGCAGCAGGAACCGGGAATCCGCGGCGAGCACGAAGTGGCTGACCACCGTCCAGGCGGAGATGACGAGGACGAAGACGGTGACCGGGGCAATGATGCGCACCGGGGCAATCGCGAAGGGCCACCGCAGTTTTCGGCGATTACGCGGCCCCGGGGTGCGCAGCCCCGCGCCTGCGAGAGTCTTGGTCCCGCCACTCATCGGCGCGGCCTCGACGGGTTCGGCGGAGTTCTCGCCCGCCATGACCGCGGCGACAAGCGTTGCGGCAGTGGCGGAGCGGGCGGTGGCGGCGGTCATGCGGCGGCCCTCCCGGTCGGGGTGATGTCGGTGCGTTCGGCGTCGTGCAGCGCCGCCGAGACGGTGGCGGCGATGGCCCCGAACTCGGGGGTATAGCGCAGCTCCGGTACGCGCGGGAAGTCCAGCGGCACCGGGATATCCGCCGACACCCGCCCAGGGCGACCGGTCAGCACGACGACCCGGGTGGACATGAATACCGCCTCGGCCACGGAGTGGGTGACAAAGACGCCTGTGAAGCCCGAGCGCCGGTACAGGCCGCTCACCTCTTCGTTCAGTCGCTGCCGGGTGATCTCGTCGAGTGCGCCGAAGGGTTCGTCGAAGAGGAACAGTTCCGGTGCGACGGTGAGCGCGCGAGCGATCGAGGTCCGCATGCGCATACCGCCGGAAAGCTGTGCGGGCTTGTGGTTTTCGAAGCCCGACAGCCCCACTCGTTCGATGGCGTCCCGGGCCGCGGCGCGGCGGGTGGCCTTGTCGACGCCCGAGAGTTCGGCGGGGAGTTCGACATTGCGCAGTACCGAGCGCCACGGCAGCAGGGTCGCCTCCTGGAAGACGTACCCCAGCTTGCTGGTGGCCGCCGCCACGGTGCCCGCGGTGGGCTTGTCGAATCCGGCGGCCAGGCGCAGCAGGGTCGATTTGCCGCAGCCGGAGGGTCCGACCAGGGAGACGAATTCGCCTGGGCGAATGTCGATATCGATGCCGTCGAGCGCGTGCGTGCCGTTCTCGAAGACCAGCGAGACGTTCTGGAAGGACAATGCCGGGACGGTGGCGGCCGGGCGGGTGTATACGTTGCCGTCGTCGGCGGCATCCGTCTCACCGGCCCGGCCCTGGCCGGTAATGGCTTGTGAAGCGGTGGTGCTCATGCTTCACAGTTCTATCGGTGGCTCATTGCCGTTCGCGGTCTACATGATTACGCCACTGTTTCGTATACGATCAGTTCTCGACGAGAACGCCATTACGCGCGACGATCCGGCCGCGCTTGAGCACCAGCGTGCGTGCCGCCACGGAAACCACAGCGGCGGCGGGCGTTTCAGCGCTGACGGTGCAGAGATCGGCAGCCGCTCCCCCGATCAACCCGTAGTCGGTGAGACCGAGAACTTGTGCGCCACCGTAGGTTCCGGCGGCGAGTGCCAGTTCGATCTCCGGGTCGGACACCAGACGGTCACGGAAGGCGACGGTCATAATGCGGCGCAGCATGTCCCCGTCGCCGTACGGGGTCCACAGATCGCGAATGCCGTCATTGCCGAGCGCCAGGGTCGCACCCACCTCGTGCATGAGCCGCACCGGCACCACCGGGGCATCCCCGACCGCGCAGGTGACCATCGACACTCCCGCCTCGGCAAGGCCTTCCGCAATGCGCCGCTGTTCGCCCGGTGCCAGCTCCCCCATGGCGTAGGCGTGGCTGATGGTGACGCGACCGGCCAGCCCCGTGGCCCGGGTGCGTTCGATGATCAGGTCGTACTGCCAGGCGCCCAGGGCGGCGCGGTCATGCAGGTGGATATCGATACGCGCGCCGTACTTCTCGGCGAGGCCGAAGATCAGATCGAGCTGGCCGTTGGCATTGCGGTCGTATCCGGCCGGGTCCAGGCCGCCGATCACCTCGACGCCGTCGGCGAGGGCGGCCTCCAGAAGTTTGTCGGTGCCGGGACGGGTCAGCAGGCCACCTTGGGGGAAGGCGACCAGCTGAACGTCCACTCGACCCGAATACCGTTCGGCCGCGGCGCGCACGGCGTCCACCCCGCGCAACCCGACCTCCGGGTCGATATCGATATGACTGCGCACGTGGGCGGTACCGCCGGAGATCATGGCTCCCAGCAGGTTCGCCGCGTAATCGGCACTGGGCAGACCGAGTTCGTCGCGCCGGCCTTCGCCGTTCGCGATGCGACCCTGCAGGGTCAGGCCACCACTATTGGGCACCCAGGGGCCGCCGTACATGGTCTTGTCGAGGTGACAGTGGGAGTCGACCAGGCCAGGCAGAACCAGCGCGCCCGCCAGATCGATGGTTTCCGTGGCGGTTTCGGTGAGATTCGGGCCGATCTTGGCGATCCGGCCGTCGCTGATCGCGATATCGGCGGTTTCCAAAGGCTGACCGGGAATCCAGGGGCGGCCGCCGCGAAGCAATAGATCGTTCATCGATGTTCCTCTTCCGACCAGACAGATATGCAACACATCGTATACAAACTGCCCTGACCCAGCGCGCTGAAGATCGCGGTGGGGCAATGCGGCTCACACCCGGCCGCACCCGCCTGCGGTCACACAGGCGGACAACCGCTTTCATGCAGTACATTTGCGCCAATCGATCCGGCAGCACCACGATGGATCGTATGCAAATGCCCCTTTCCCCGTTTCGTTTGTGAGGCCGCAGTGAGCAGCACCGTCCGGCGCATGACGCCGCAGCAGCTGTGCCGCGCGATTCGCGACGACATCATCAGCGGGGTGTTCACCCCGGGCCAGCGCCTCACCGAGGAGTCGCTCGCCGAGAGTTACGGTGTCTCGCGCGTGCCGGTGCGGGAAGCGTTGCGCACCTTGGAGGCCGAGGGTTTCGCCTCGTCACGGCCCTACGCCGGAGTTTTCGTCGCGGAATTGACCGAGGAGGAGGCGGCGGATCTGCTGGAGATCCGCGCCCGCCTGGAACCGCTGTGCGCCTCCCGCGCGGCCGTGCGCCGCACGCCCGAACAGCTCGGGCGCCTCAAGGAACTCACCGTGCTGGGCCAGGATGCCGTGCGCGCCGGTCGACTGGAAGAACTGACCCGCCTCAACAGCCGCTTCCACGAGGTGCTCGCCGAGGCGTCCGGCAGCACCCTGCTCGAACAGCTGATCACCCAGCTGAGCTGGAAGATCGCATGGGTCTACGCCGTCGAACTGCCACGCCGGGCCAGTGACTCCTGGCATGAGCACGAGGAGATCTGCGCCGCACTGGAGGCCGGTGATCCCGACCGCGCCGCGCAGGTGGTCGCCGACCATATCGCGCAGGCGGCGTACGCCTATCGGCTGCGCCAGCTGCCCTAGGCCATCGGAAGTCCTTGCCCGGCAAGGTGGCTCGTAACATCAGCGCAGCAATTCCCGCCTTCGGACGAAACACGCCGGTCGTATACAAACGGTGACACTCTCGTTCAGGAGGCACCAATGGCGGATCTCGTGCTGCGCAATGCCCGCATCGACGACAATATCGAGCCGGTGGATATCGTCATTGCCGACGGCCGCATCACCGATATCGGCCACCGACTGCCCGTGCGGGCTCGCGACGAAATCGATTGCGCCGGTCGCGTGGTCATTCCCGGCCTCATCGAATCCCATGTGCATTTGGACAAGGCGCTCCTGGACGCGGAACGGCCGAACCCCGACGGCACCCTGGCCGGGGCCATCGCGGTCACCGCCGAACTCAAGCGCGGTTTCACCGTCGATTCGATCCGCGACCGTGCCCGCCGCGTCCTGGATATGGCAATCGCCCATGGCACCACCGTTATTCGCGCACATCCCGACGTCGATCCCATTGTCGGGCTGCGTGGTGTGCAAGCCCTGCTCGAGCTGCGCGACGAATACCGAGACCGCATCGATCTCCAGATCGTCGCGTTCCCGCAAGAGGGCATCCTGCAAGCTCCCGGCACCCTCGACCTGCTCCGCGAAAGCCTGCACCTCGGCGCCGACGTCATAGGCGGCTGCGCCTACAACGAACCCACCGTCGCCGAATGCCGCCGCCACATAGACCTGGTCTTCGACCTCGCCGCCGAATTCGATGTCCCCGTGGACATGCATGCCGACTTCGCCGACGATGCCACCGATCCGCGCTTCGCCATGGCCGACTACATCGCCGACGTCACCGACCGTACCGGCATGTCCGGCCGAGTCACCCTGGGCCACATGACATCCCTGGCCGGACAGGAACCCTCCCGCCGACACCACACCCTCGCCCGCCTCGCCGCCGCCGGTGTCGCGGTAGTTCCGCTCCCCGCCACCGATATGCATCTGGGCGGCCGCACCGACACCACCAATGTCCGCCGCGGCATCGCCCCGCTCCGCGAACTCTGGGCGGCAGGCATCACCACCGCGTACTCCTCCAACAACATTCGCAATGCCTTCACCCCCTACGGCAATGCCGACCTCCTCGACATCGGCCTGTTCCTCGCCCAGACCTGCCACCTCTCCGGCGCCGAAGACCTGACCCGAGTCCTCGCCATGGCTACCACCGAGGCCGCTCGCGTGATTGGGATCGCGGGCGACTACGGCCTACGCCCCGGTGCACCCGCGGACCTGGTCGTCCTCTCCACCCACCGGGTGGCCGACGCTCTCCTGGACCGCCCTGATCGCAACTACGTGCTGAAGGCAGGCCGAATAGTCGCCCGCACCAGCAGAATTCGGGATGGAATCGACACGCACCAACCGTTCACTGCCGGGTTTGCCATCGCCAAGCGATCTCTCGAATTCGCCGATACACCGATGGATGCGTCGAATTGATCTCCACGAACAAGTCGAGCGCGCGGATCACCAGCGAGCCCGATTCGACGATTTCCACCGGCATCCAGTCGTACTTTCGGCGGTGCGCGAGGTATGCCCGCCATCCTGCCCCGTATCCGACGTCCACGACCACCTGATCGGCGGCGAATTCGCTGCGGCGGGAGATGGCGAGCTGAGCGAATCGCTGCACCCCCGCCGACCCGAGCAGCACGATCGCGGCAACCGAACCGAGCAATTGCCACGTCAGCACGCTCAATCCGATCAGAACGCCCAGCTGTCCCGCGGCCACCGCGCCTGTCTGGAGCACGTGGGCCGAACGCGAGGTAACCAGACGGGCGAACCTCGTGACCGCAGCCAAAGGCAATCGCAGGGGTATGGCATACCAGTGGGCCAATCGCCACCACCAGACACCGCCGCTGCCCAGGAGGTGGCCGATTTCATGAGCCAGCAGGCCCCGCAACTGCTCAGGCGGGAGTTCGGGCACCGCGGCTGCCGAGAGGACGACCATGCCGCCAGGTAGAGCGCCACCCGTCGGCCCCTCGCCCTGCCGCACCCACAGCGAAAACGCGGAGTCTCCGAGCCCCAGTGCGCACATCGTCTCGTGCCACGCAGGATTCAACACCTCAGACTCCGCGGCATTCGGCCGGCGCGGCACGTAATCGGCGATCTGCTCCTCTGATCGAGGGAAGGCCAGTAGCAGCAGGGTCGCGGAGACGAGCCATACAACCAGCAGTACCACGGCCAGCCAATCCCCGACGAGGGCGCCAAGACGTGCGAGCAGCAGTCCGATCAGCACGGGCACCGGCCACGAAACGATCAGCATCAGGGCCGATGTCAGCAAACGCCGCCTGCGCAATTGCGACCGATAGGCAGCACGATATTCGGAGTCCGCGGATTCGAGCCGTGGAGCGAACATAGACGGTACCGATACTGAGAAGGGAGCTGAATATTCAAGATACACAGCAGAAATCGCGCATCCTCGCCCCGAATTCCATGGTCCCCGAAGAGCTACGAGCGATTCGGCAACAGGGCAACCCTCATGCGTACAGACAGGCGCCGATGCGTCCGTCCGGGCGTACCAGTAGTGCGGTGGTGCCGGACAGGCCGAACTCCCGCCGAAGCTGTTCTGGCAATTGCTTTCCCGACAGAAGTGTAGGGCCTGGACCGATCAGGTCGAAGGTGGAGTGACCGTCGGCCAGCCAAGCATGCGGCAGCCGGGCTCCGACCGCTGCCGAGGGCCGGTAGCCGCTGGAGTTCAGCGGGCCTGCGGGATCGCCGTAGCCGGTGGTGAGCAGCACAGCCGCCGCCGACCCCAGAAGTACTGCACCCCCCGCTGCGCCACCCGTACCCGCGTCGCCACCCACCGTGAACGCAAGTCCTGAAGTCCATCGCGGCAGGCCACACGCCAGCTACACCCAAAACCCAGCCCGCGCCGAGTGGGCTCTGACGGTGGACAACTGCGGCGTGTCGCCACCATGAGAGCCCACTCGGCGTCGCGGGTGGGGGTGGGCGCGCGAATGGCGCCTTTGGGGAGGCGGGGGCCGCGGGTCGGGAGAGTCGGGGGGTGGGATTTCGGACGACGTCGACGACGGGTGACTCGCTGTCGACCGGCGGTCGGTCAGTGTGGTTGGGGGAGATGGGATAAGGCAATGATGTGGGCTTGGCGGATCAGGGTGTGGTCGGTGTCCGGAGCCCCGAGGAGGCAGAGGCCTACGGGGAGGCCGTCGATCGGGCGAGTGGGGAAGGTGACTGCGGGGAGGCCTGCGAGGGAGGCCAGGCAGGTCAGGTGGAGGGTCCTGGTTCGGCCTGCCTCCAAGGTGATGGCGGGTGCTGCGCGTGGGGGTGGGAGGGTTGCTGTGGTGGGGAGTAGGAGAGTTCGGCCGGTCAGTGCGCTTCGCAGGTGGTCAGCTGCGGCGGCCACCACTGCGCGAGCGCGGTCCGCGGCGGTATCGGAGATGGTAGCGGCGTAGGCGAAGCGTTGGGCCACTTCGGGTTCCAAGGCGTTGGGGTGGGTGGTGATCCAGTTCCCGTAGGTGGTCCAGGCTTCGTGCGCCTGCACCATACGGAAGGCGGTGAACCAGGCGTCGAGGTCGGCATCCAGGTCCAGGTCGGTGGCACTCAGCGCATTGGCGGCGGAGAGTGTACGGCTCGCCAGGTCGCCGTCTGCGACGACGCACAGCGAGGGATCGACGACGAGCCGCGGCGAGGTCGAGTCGGGGTCCGGTAGCAGGCAATCAGCCACGGCGGCAAGTGTTTCCGGGTCGCGTGCTATCCAGCCGACGGTGTCGAAGGAAGGGGCCAGTGGGACGAGACCTTCGGTGGAGATACGGCCGTGAGTGGCGCGGATGCCCCAGAGGCCCTGGTAGGCGGCGGGAACTCGGATGGAGCCTGCGGTATCGGTGCCGAGGCCGATGGTGACCTCACCTCGCGCCACAGCCACCGCCGAACCACTGGAGGAACCACCCGGAATACGTTCGGGCGCTGCCGGATTCACCGGCATGCCGTAGCGGCCGTTGGATCCGGTGATGCTGTAGGCGAATTCGTCGGTGTGCGCTATGCCGGTGATGTCGGCACCGGCCGACAGCAGAGTCGAAACGGCGGCGGCGTGGTCGGGCTGCGGTTCACCGAGATAGTCGGGTACGCCTGCGCCGAGGGCGAATCCGGCCACGGCGTAGAGGTCTTTCACCGCCACGGCGTGACCGGACAGCGGGCCCGGCGCGGTGGCCGCGACCAGGGGCGCGCCCAGTACGCGCCAGACGCCGTCACCGCTCCCCCGCACCTCGGGGTCTTCCTCCACTACGCACGCCCCAGAATGCGGCGCGCCAGGTCGGTGGTCGCATGGTGCGCGAAGTCGGCCACCCTGATCTCGCCGTGCACGCCGCGCACCTGGTCCACGGCCTGCGAGATATTGAAATCCGTCGCGGCACTGAGGTAGAGGTAGGCCTGCTGCGGGTCGGCGTCGAACAGGGACACCACCATTTCGACGGCATTGCGGACGCAAACCTCGAGCGCCCGATTCAGGTCGGGGTCCAGGCCGGTGGGGATGACGAAGCCGTGGGCGGCGGCGAACGGGCCGATGGAACGGCTGAGGCCTGCTGTCACCTCGGCGGCGGGGACCAGGTCCACGGTGAGGCGGGCCCGCAGCGGTGCTTCCAGTGCGGTCAGCGCGACCTCGCCATTGCCCTGCGCGAAATGCGGGTCGCCGATGTAGAAGAGCGCGTCCTCGACCTGCACGGGCAGAAAGAGTGTCGCCCCGGGCGTGAGGCGGCGGATATCGATATTGCCGCCGTGCTGACCGGGCGGCACCGAGGAGATGTGCGAGTCGGTATCGGTGGCCACACCGATGAGCCCGAGGAACGGGTTGATCGGGAACTCCGCACGGTGGGGCCGGTCGGGGTGAATCGGCATGGCACCGAACCACTCTCCGTCGCGCGCCGCGACGCTGCAGAACTGGCCGTAGTCACCGTCGAAGCCGAGACGATGCGCGAGCACACCGCGATTGTGCCGGGTGGAGACGACGCCGTAGGGCGCGCGCATGGCCAGGTCATCGATGCGAATGGCGAGCAGGTCGCCGGGCTGGGCGCCGGTGACAGCGATCGGCCCGGTGACAATATGCGGTCCGGCGAGGGAGTCGCGCTTGCGGGCGGCGGCGACTTCGACTGTGTCGGTCAGGATATGACCGGTCTCAACCCCGTGCCTGCCGAAATAGGCGACCGGGTCCGACCCCTGATCCTCGAGAATGCCCTCATGGCTGATGGTGTCGATGAGTACTGTCTGCCCGGGGTCGACGGTGGCGATGGGTTTGTCGCCGATACAGGGGATGCGCCCCCACAACACCTTCGGCGGCTCGGCCGGGATGTAAAGGTCCGCACCGGCGATCCCCTCGCCCTGTTGCAGCACCGGAAACGCGGGGACGAACTCCTGCACGATCGACGTCACGCTCATACCTTCCATACCCGACCGCAATTGGTCGGACCATCCGATATGCCGACCATAAGACAGGCGAACGACCGAAGACGCTATTCGAAACCTAACGTAACCAATGGTTTACAGCCACGAAATGGCAACCATACGAACGGATTTAGAGTTGAGTCGGTGACCACTTCGATACCACCGCTGAGCCGCCGCTCCCGCAGTGTGAGCGCGGAGGTCGCGGCGCACCTGGAGGGCCTGATCATCAGCGGTGAGCTGTGCGCGGGCGACAAACTGCCGCCGGAGCGCGAACTCGCCGCCAGTATGAACATCTCCCGCTCATCCCTCCGGCAGGCCATGTTCGAACTGGAATCGAAAAAGCTCATCGAGCGCCGTCAGGGACGTGGCAGCACCGTCACCGAGATGCCGCGCGGGGCAGCGGAATTGGCTGGCAGTCTCGCCGAAGCCGATATCGAACTCGGCTACGCCAGCGAGCTCCGAGATCTCGTCGAGCCACGAATCGCTCAGCTGGCCGCACTGCGCGCCGTGGAGTCGAATCTGCTCTCGCTGGAGTCCGTCCTCACACAAAGCCACGAAACCCTCTCCGCCGCCGAATCACTGCGCCTGGATATCGAGTTCCACACCCTGCTGGCACACGCCGCGCAAAACCCCCTGCTGGTGACCCTGTGCACCATGACCACCGACTGGACCCGCCGCACCCGAACCCTCTCGCACCGCACCAAACTCGGCCGGCGCACGTCCCTGCGCGGCCACCAACTGATCTACGACGCCGTCGCCCGTCGCGACGGCGCCGCCGCAGCAGCAGCCATGGAACTGCACCTGCACGAGGTGCGCGACCTCAGCCTCCCCCGGGCCGCGCGGTAAGCGCGCAGCGCAGCACTCGAACTGCTGCGCTGCAGCAGGTCAGGGCGGCGTGGTCTCACCCGGACTCCGGAATGCGTGGCCCGATCGCCCAGCGCACGATGCGAGTGGCTATGCGCACAATGTCGTCGACACCGATGAACGGCCGCGGAGCTCCTGCTATCCGAGCGGATTGCCACGGCCGGCTCAGCGTGAGTCGAAGATCGCGCCGGGCACGAAACCGACTGCGGGAAGTCAGGATCCGGCGAGGGCGACGGCGCGGAAGGTTCGGCGGTAGGCCAGTGGGGCGACGCCGATGGCCTCGTGCAGGTGCTGGCGCAGGGAGGCTCCGGTGGCGAAACCTACTTCGGCGGCAATGCGATCCACCGGCAGCTCGGTGGTTTCCAGGAGTTCGCGGGCGCGGAACACTCGCTGTTGAATCAGCCAGCGGCCCGGGCTCATGCCGACCTCGTCGCGAAAACGGCGGGCGAAGGTGCGGCCGCTCATGCGTGCCTGGCCCGCGAGATCGGCCATGGTCAGGGGTTCGTGCAGGTTCTCCAGCGCCCACTGCCGGGCGGGGGCGGTGCCCGGGGAGGCGAGCGGGGGCATCGGTTGTTCGATGAACTGGGCTTGACCGCCCTCCCGCCACGGCGGCACCACACAGCGGCGAGCGACCATATTGGCGACCTCGCTGCCGTGATCGCGGCGAATGATGTGCAGGCACAGGTCGACTCCGGCGGTCGCACCCGCCGAGGTGAGGACGTTGCCGTCATCGACGTACAGGACATTCGGGTCCACACGGACGCGGGGGAAGCGGCGCTGGAATTCGTCGCTGAAGTTCCAGTGCGTGGTCGCGGGGCGATCGTTCAGCAGGCCCGCGGCAGCCACCACAATCGCGCCGGTGCAGATGGAAACCAGCCTGGCCTGCGGTGGAATACGGGCAAGAGCATCCGAAACCTGCTGCGGCAGTCCGTCCTTCAGGATCGACAGCACATCACACGGCGGAATGACCACGGTATCTGCGGTCTCCAGGATGCTCGCATCGTGGGCGACGGCAATGTCGAAATCGGAATTGCTGCGCACCGGCCGGCCGTCGACCGAACAGGTCAGCACCTCATAGCGCCCGTCGGCGGTGCCGAACACCCGATAGGGGATGCCGAGTTCGAACGGATACACCCCGTTCAAGGCCAGCACGACCACCCGGCGTGGCGGGATTGCCTGCATCTCCATGGCACGATCCTATCGAATAATGGCGATCGTGCCATTTCCCGGGGCGGCAGACGACGGCAAGCTGGGTGACATGAGCGAGCAGAGCATCAGCATTCCCGAGACCATGCGTGCCATCAGCCAGGATGTGCTGGGCGGACCGGAGGTACTGCACGAGGTGGAACGCCCGGTGCCGCAGCCCGGTCCCAGCGAAATCCTGGTGCGGGTGCGCGCCACCGCGCTCAATCCCACCGACTGGGGTCACCGCAGCCGGACCGGGCTGTTTCTTCCGGAACCGCCGTTTGTGCTCGGCTGGGATGTGTCCGGCGAGGTGGTGGCGATCGGCGTCGGCGTCACCCTGTTCGAGCCCGGCGACGAGGTCTTCGGCATGCTGCCCTATCCGCACGGACACGGAGCCGCAGCGGAATACGTCACCGGTCCCGCCCGCGCATTCGCCCGGAAGCCCGCCGGTCTCAGCCACATTCAGGCCGCCGCCATCCCGCTGGCCGCGCTCACCGCATGGCAGGTGCTGGTGGATACCGCCGATCTGCAAGCGGGACAGCGTGTCCTGATCCACGCCGCCGCCGGTGGAGTCGGCCACTTCGCCGTGCAGATCGCCAAAGCCCGCGGCGCGTACGTGATCGGGACCGCCAGTTCCGCCAATCACGACTTCCTGCGCAGCCTCGGCGCGGACGAGGTGATCGACTATCGCACCACCGATGTGGCGGAGGCCGTCCGGAACGTCGACGTCATTCTCGATCCGATCGATGCCGACCACGCCATCGAATCACTGAAGTCCCTGAGCCCCAATGGAATCCTGGTATCCATCCGCGCCCGCGAAGCTGAGGTGCTGATCGCGGCTGCCCGGGAGCGCGGCGTGCGCGCGGCCGTATTGCTGGTCGAAGCCGATCACGCCGGCATGACCGCCCTCGCGGACCTCGCCGCCTCCGGTGCCCTGCGCCCCACGATCGCAGGCGTCTTCCCGCTCGCCGACG
This sequence comes from Nocardia sp., assembly GCF_025465275.1. Lineage (GTDB taxonomy): Bacteria > Actinomycetota > Actinomycetes > Mycobacteriales > Mycobacteriaceae > Nocardia. Next base: position 31,350 of record NZ_JAODNK010000132.1, read on the forward strand.
CCGCCAAGGCGCACGCCCTCGGCGAAACCGGCCGCACCGCCGGCAAACTAGTCCTCACCGTCGACTGAACTCGCATTGGGCGGTTGATCACCAGGAACTGGTGGCGGCATCAGTCGAGAACAGCCCGCCACCAGTTCCTGGTGATCATGAAAGCTCGCCTATGCGGAGTCGAACAGGCCCGGATGTGATTCGCGGGCACGGACTTCGATGGAACCGAAGACCAGGTCGGGGGGCGGCACCAGACCCAGGTGCTCCCACGCTGCGGCTGTCGCGACCCGGCCGCGCGGGGTGCGGGCCACCAAACCCGCACGGACGAGGAAGGGTTCGCAGACTTCCTCGACGGTGGCGGACTCCTCCCCCACCGCGACGGCCAGGGTCGAGACGCCTACCGGGCCACCGTTGAAGCTGCGGATGAGTGCCGTGAGTACGGCGCGGTCGAGACGGTCCAAGCCGAGCACATCCACGTCGTAGACGGCAAGTGCGGCCTGCGCGAGCTTCCGGGTCACAATGCCGTCGAACTTCACCTCGGCGTAGTCGCGGACGCGGCGCAACAGGCGGTTGGCGATACGCGGCGTGCCACGGGAGCGGCCGGCGATCTCGGTCGCGGCGTCGATCTCCAGCTGCACACCCAGAATGCGTGCCGACCGGACCAGAATCTGTTGCAGCTCAGCGGGTTCGTAGAAATCCATATGCCCGGTGAAGCCGAAGCGGTCACGCAGCGGGCCGGTCAGCGCACCGGAGCGGGTGGTCGCACCGACCAGGGTGAAGGGTGCGATATCCAGCGGGATCGAGGTCGCGCCCGGACCCTTGCCGACCACCACATCGACGCGGAAATCCTCCATGGCCAGGTACAGCATTTCCTCGGCGGGCCGGGCGATGCGGTGAATCTCGTCGATGAACAGCACATCGCCCTCGACGAGATTGCTGAGCATGGCGGCCAGATCACCGGCCCGTTCGAGCGCGGGACCGGAGGTGAGGCGCAGCGCGGAACCCAGTTCGCCCGCGATGATCATGGCCATACTCGTCTTGCCGAGTCCGGGCGGACCCGAGAGCAGCACGTGATCCGGTGTGCCGCCTCGCTGTTTCGCCCCGCGCAACACCAGCGCGAGCTGTTCGCGCACGCGCGGCTGGCCGATGAAATCGTCCAGGGATTTCGGGCGCAGGCTGGCCTCGATCTCCCCATCGGAGGTGAGATAGCTTGCGCTGACGGCGGATTCGTCGGAATCGGCCGAGTCGGCGTCGAAGTCGGGTTCGTCGATCATGATCGCCTAACGGTTCTTGCCCAGCAGCCCCAGCGCCGCCCGCAACGCCTGTGAGGTACCCAGGTCGGGATCGTGAACCAGGACCGCCTCCACCGCGGGTTCGGCCTGCTTCACCGGGAAGCCGAGGCCGATCAGCGCCTCCACCACCTGCTCGCGTACCGGGGTGATCATGGCGGCGGGTCCGGATCCGGGCGGACCGGACTGCACCGGAACAAGATCCACCTTGTCGCGCAATTCCACGACCATGCGCTCGGCGCCACGCTTGCCGATACCGGGCACGCGGGTCAGGGCGGCAACATTGGATTCCGCGAGCGCCTTGCGCAGCGCTTCGGGTTCGAGCACCGCGAGCACCGCCATGGCGATCTTGGGGCCGACGCCGGACACGGTCAGCAGGAGCCCGAACAGCTCCCGCGACTCGGTGTCGGAGAACCCGAACAGCGTCATGGAATCCTCGCGCACGATCATGGTCGTGTAGAGGCGGGCATCCTCGCCGCGGGTGAGCGTGGATAGTGTGATGGGAGTGGCATTGAGCCGATACCCGACGCCGGCGGCCTCCAGGACCACATGGTCGAGCCCGATCTCGAGCACCTCACCGCGTACCGACGCGATCACCCGGACACCGCCTTCCGTTGCTGGGCAAGCCGTTCCTCGTACATGCGCCGCTGCGCGGCCGCCATGGCCTCTGCCTTCGCCATACGATCGATCATCGGCGCGCGCCAACAATGGCAGATGGCCAGTGCGAGCGCGTCGGCAGCGTCGGCCGGTTTCGGCGCGACCGCCAGCCCGAGGATACGGGTCACCATGGCGGTTACCTGTGCCTTGTCCGCCGAACCGTTTCCGGTGACAGCTGCCTTCACCTGACTGGGAGTGTGGAAGTGCACGGGGATCCCGCGCCGCGCCGCCGCGAGTGCGATGACGCCACCCGCCTGCGCGGTGCCCATGGCCGTCCGCACATTGTTCTGCGAGAACACCCGCTCGATCGCCACGGCTTCGGGCTTGTACTTGTCCATCCACAGCTCAGCGGCATCGGCGACACCCATGAGCCGCTGCGCCAGATCCATATCCGGCGGCGTGCGCACCACATCGACCTGAATGGCCTTGACCGTCCGCCCCGAACCACCCTCGACCATGCTGAGCCCGCACCGGGTAAGCCCGGGGTCGACGCCCATCACCCGCACGAAAGCCCCTCTCACCGCAGACGAACAACTGTTCGAGAGTCTAACGGAACAGCGGAGATTCCCCGCCCATCGACACGGGCACGCCGCTCACGGACAGGACGGCTGCACACCCAGCAGCGTCGGATCCTTGGCCCGCTTCCCCCACTCCTGCGCCGGATTCGCCACCAGCCGCCGGGTACGTAGATCCATCAGCCCACTCACATGACTGACGGTCGCGGAGAGCTCCCCATCAGCCCGAATCAGGTTGTGCTCAACGCGGTACGTCTTCCCCTCACCCCACATCCAAGAGCACGACACCTCTACCGAATCCCCCGCCCGCAACTCCCTGTGGTACTTGATCACCGTCTCCAAATTCACCGGACCCAACCCCTCAGCCAGCAACTCCGCCACCGAAATCCCCGCAGCCTGAACACATTCGAACCGTGAATGATCAGCAAACTGCTGATACGCAGCCCCCGTCACATGCAACTGCGGATCCAGATCAGACACCCTGACCTCGATCCGAATCCGGAACGGCTCATACGTATTCGTCACAACCCCACCCTTGCAGACCCCACCGACAAGAACGCGCTGCTCAGATTCCTTGCGCAAGAAAGGCCTGGTAGGCGTCCTCGGTGAACAAAACGAATCGCACTTCACGCACGGCGGTGTCGGTTCCGCGGACGGTCTCGACCGCAAGCCGAGCCCCATCGTCGATGGGCCACCCGAAGATCCCCGTGGAGATCGCCGGAAACGCGACCGTCCGCGCCCCCAATTCATCTGCCACACGCAGCGATTCCCGATAGCACGACACCAACAATTCGGACCGATCCGCACTCTCCGACCACACCGGCCCCACCGTATGAATCACCCATCGCGCCGGCAGCCGCCCCGCCGTGGTGGCCACCGCCTGCCCGGTCCCCAACCCACGCCCGTAGTGCGAAGCCCGCAAGGCCCGGCACGCAGCAAGAATCTCGGGCCCGCCTTTGCGATGAATAGCCCCGTCCACACCCCCACCGCCCAGCAGTGACGAATTCGCCGCATTCACCACCGCATCCACATCCTGCCCAGTGATGTCCCCCCGAACCGCAACCAATTCGACCATGCCCGCATTCTCGCACCGGACGACACAGCAGGAGGTGGCAGGATGAGTCTGCCGGAGTGTTCTCAGGGGGTTGAATATGAAGCGGCACATCGAGTTCGAACGACTGCACAACTTCCGGGATCTGGGTGGCTACCGGACCGGCGACGGGCGGATGGTCGCGTGGGGACGGTTGTATCGATCCGACTCGCTGGGAAAGCTACGCGACCAAAACTGGAATCACTTCCTCGACCTGAATATTCGCACGGTCATAGATCTGCGGTATCCGTGGGAGATCGAGGCCAAGAGTTCGGTTCCCGAGCCGGAACGATCGAGAAGCTGAAAGTCCGGCTGGTCACCGATGCGTAGTGACCAGCCACAAACAGTCAGGTCACCCGGCGGAGCCGGTGCGGGGGCCGAGTTTTTGGTCGTTGTCGACTGTTGCGGTTCGGTAGTCGATGGTGAGGGGATAGGTGGAGTCCCAGGTGCCGGGGTCTTGGACCTGGTTGTTCTGCCAGGTGCCGTCCGGCTGCATTGTCGACTCCGAGTGGGAGGTGCCGGGCTGGTAGTTACTTGGGCAGGAGATGGGGACCTGCTCGGTAGCGCGGCGGCCTACGTAGGCCGAGAAGTCGTGGGCGCCACCGCCGATCGAGCAGGTCACCTGGCCGGTGACGTAGTAGATGTCGTCGGTGTCGTTGCGGCAGGTGTAGTCGCTGCACGAGACGCCGGAGGCCAGATCTTTCGCGGCGGCTTGCGGGGCGAGTACCGCTACTGCGGCGGAGGTCAGGGCGGCGATGCCGAGAGCTACGGTCAACGGTTGCGCCATGCGTATGTCAACTCCTTCGTCAGCCCGACCTGAAAACCACTGTACCGATACGAAAATCGAAGGCCGCCCCCAAAAATGGGGGCGGCCTTCGAGTACCGGGAGGGGGGCGAACTCAGTCGTCGAGTTCGGCGAGGACCTCATCGGAGATGTCCACGTTGGTGTAGACGTTCTGGACATCATCGCTGTCTTCGAGAGCGTCGATCAGCTTGAAGACCTTGCGGGCGGTGTCGGCGTCGACCGAAACCGACATCGACGGCTGGAAGCCCGAGTCGGCCGAGTCGTAGTCGAAACCGGCCTGCTGCAGCGCGGTACGGACCGCGATCAGATCGCTCGGATCGGAAATGACCTCGAAGGACTCGCCCAGATCGTTGACCTCTTCGGCGCCGGCATCGAGCACCGCCATGAGCACATCGTCCTCGGAGTGGTTGTGCTTCTCCAGGGTGACCAGGCCCTTGCGGTGGAACAGGTACGACACCGAACCCGGGTCTGCCATATTGCCGCCGTTGCGGGTCATCGCCAAGCGCACTTCACCGGCAGCGCGGTTGCGATTATCGGTGAGGCACTCGATCAGCACGGCAACACCATTGGGGCCGTAGCCCTCGTACATGATGGTCTGCCAGTCGGCGCCGCCGGCTTCTTCGCCACCGCCGCGCTTGCGAGCGCGCTCGATATTGTCATTGGGCACCGACGACTTCTTCGCCTTGATAATGGCGTCGTACAACGTCGGATTGCCGTCCGGGTCACTACCACCGGTGCGGGCCGCCACCTCGATGTTCTTGATCAATTTCGCGAAGAGCTTGCCGCGCTTCGCGTCGATCCCGGCCTTCTTGTGCTTGGTGGTGGCCCATTTGGAGTGGCCGCTCATTCCCTACTTCCTCTTTTCAGGGGGCAGGAGCCCACAGATGGACAGCGCCCCAGTCTACTGATCTTGTGCAGCCGGGTTACACCCCGATGCGCGGGCGCACCACGGTGTCGACGAACAGCCGGTGCACCCGCAGGTCGCCGGTCACCTCCGGGTGGAAGGACGTGGCCAGCACATTGCCCTGCCGCACCGCGACGATGGTGCCCGCGGCGGGTCCGGAGGGCACGCGCGCCAGCACCTCGACATTGTCGCCCGCCCGCTCCACCCATGGGGCACGAATGAAAACCGCGCGTACCGGGCCGTCATCCAGGCCGCGGAATTCCAGATCGGTTTCGAAGGAATCCACCTGACGACCGAAGGCATTGCGCCGCACCGTCATATCGATGGCGTTCAGCGTATGCATGTCCGGGCGGGTGTCTAGCACCTCGGAGGCCAGCAGGATCATGCCCGCGCAAGACCCGTAGGCGGGCAGGCCGTCACGCAGTCGTTTGCGCAGCGGCTCCAGCAGGTCGAAGACCTCCAGCAGTTTGCTGATGGTGGTCGACTCGCCACCGGGCAGCACCAATCCGTCGACGGCATCGAGTTCGGATTCGCGGCGCACGGCCACCGGCTCGGCGCCGCACGCTGCCAGCGCGTGCATATGCTCGCGCACGTCGCCCTGCAGGGCCAGCACACCAATCGTCGGAGTCACGCCGTCGAGCATACGTTCGGGTGCTGATGTGGCCCTGCTCACCCAGGGTGTGAAGGTTTCGTTAGGACGGGTGTCCAGGTGTCGATCGAGGTGAACACTCCGCGATGTGACTGATGTGTTACGAGAAACCACACCCGGCCCGCGCGGTGGGGTTGACGCTCCGCCGCCGAAGCACGGGCTGACTGTTTCGACCGGGTTGGCCGGCCTTTCGCTGGATGCCATGGCGTCGGTCGCCTACGGCCCCGAGGCGATCGTGCTGGTGCTGGCCGCCGCAGGCTCGGCCGGGCTGGGATACACGCTGCCGGTGACCCTGGCCATCGTGGTCCTGCTGACCGTTCTCATCGCCTCCTACCGGCAGGTCATCGCGGCCTTCCCGAATGGCGGCGGCGCGTACGCGGTGGCCAAGGAACGGCTCGGACGTCGCACCAGTCTGGTCGCCGCGGCCTCACTGATCGTCGACTATGTGCTAAATGTCGCGGTCTCCATCGCGGCCGGTGTGGCCGCACTGACGTCCGCGTTCCCCGAGCTGCTGCCGTACACAATGTGGGTCTGCCTGGCGGTGCTGGTGGGCATCACGGCGCTGAACCTGTACGGCATCCGGGAGAGCGCGCGGGCCTTCATGGCCCCGACCGCCGTCTTCGTCATCGGCATCTTCGCGGTGATCATCGCGGGACTGCTGCGGTCGGACCCGGCGAGCGTCTCGAGCGGCGCCGCCGTGGCGACCGATGCCAAGACCATCGGAGTCCTGCTGCTGCTCAAGGCATTCTCCAGCGGTTGCGCGGCACTCACCGGCGTCGAAGCCATCGCGAACGCGGTACCGAGCTTCGCGCAGCCCCGAGTCAAGCGGGCCCAGCGCGCCGAGGTGGCCCTGGGCCTGCTGCTCGGCCTCATGCTGATCGGCCTGGCCACCCTGATCGGGAAGTTCTCGATCCACCCGATCGACGGCACCACCGTCCTGTCACAACTGACCGAAGCCGCCCTCGGCCACGGAATCGCCTACTACGTCGTGCAATTCGCGACGGTGCTGCTGCTGGCGCTGGCCGCCAACACCTCCTACGGCGGGCTGCCGACGCTCACCAAGATCCTCGCCGACGACAATTGCCTGCCGCACCGTTTCGCGGTGACCTCCCCGCGCCAGGTGTACCGATTCGGCGTACTGGCACTGGGCATTTCGTCCGCGGTGCTGCTGGCGGCCTCCGAGGGCAATATGAACGCGCTGGTGCCGCTGTTCGCCATCGGCGTCTTCGTCGGCTTCACCATCGCCCAGGTCGGCATGGTCCGGCACTGGCTCGCCACACGCAGCGACGGCTGGCAATGGCGTACGGCCCTCAATGGTTTCGGCGCGGTCCTCACTTTCGTCGCCGCGATCGTCACCACCTCCATGAAATTCACCGAGGGCGCCTGGCTGATCGTGCTGGTGCTTCCGCTGCTGGTGATGGTCATGGAACGAATTCGCAAGATCTACGGCCGAATCGACGGCTGCCGCGGCGCCGGCTGCGTCCCGGAAACACCCCGCCCGACCGAGACCGCCATCGTGGTCCCCGTCTCCGAGGTATCCGAGCTGAGCCGCGAAGCCCTCTCCGCCGCAATGTCATTGGGCCGCGATGTGATCGCCGTCCACGTCTGCATGCACGACGAGAACATCACCGTCTTCACCAAGGAGTGGGAAGCGTGGCATCCCGATGTGCGCCTGGTACTCCTCGAAGACGGCGACGCCACGGTCGGCGGGCCGGTGGCCCGGTATGTCCGCGACCATTTCGAAGGCCGCCGCAAGGTCGTAGTAATCGCCGAGGTCGAACCCCCCGCAGGCTGGAACCACGTCCTGCCCAGCCACCGCAGTGATGAGCTGGAGCGAGTCCTGCGCAAGATGCCGGACACCGTGGTCTGCCACCTGCGCGTGCAAACGGCCTAACCGAGGCTGCGGCACCCCAGCACATTCGGCCACGAGCTCGAACTGCCGGTGGTGCCGAAAAGTAAGGCCCTGACCAGCATCTCGCTGGCAGGGCCTTCCACGCCAGAGATCCCATCGGCTTTGATCGCAACGCACTATTCTGCCGATTGCCGGATGGTCCGTGCGTCAGATATCCCTGGTTCAGGGCAGCAGTCGCCCGGTCACTGCGGAGCAACGTCATCCCGAGGACGTCACCGGGCCCGGAGACCGTCGAGGATGAGCGAGACGACCGCCGCGGAGTCCGTATCGATCTCGGGGGAGTGCCATTCCGCAGCGTGTGTCGGGTCATGAAAGCGGCTCGTCGCATTCAGGACGGCTCGTGCGATCACTTCCGGCTCGCCGGCGGCGAAGTCGCCGGTGCCGACACCGTCGATGATGATGTCCCGGAGCTGGGCGACCAGGAAGCCGACATGGTCGGAGGACACGGTGCTGTGCTCGGCCGCCAGCACTCGGAAGGTGGCGAACAGCTCCGGATCCTCCCTGGCCTTCGCCCATTTGATGGCGAACATGGTGGTGAGCAGTGCTCGCAACCGCTCGGCTGATGGCAGTTCGGAATTGTCCGCCGCAGCGGTGAGTTCGTTCCGCACCCGGTCGAGCCAGCGCCGGATCACGGCCTCGCGGAGCGCGGCCTTGGACGCGAAGTGCCGGTACACGCTGCCGTGGCTCACACCCAACTGCCGTGCGACGTCGAGCACCGTCGTCTTGTCCGGACCGTGACGGCGCAGGATCTCCTCGGTGGCCGACACGATCGTCTCCGCGTCGAGCGGCTCCCCGCGCATCGGGCCTCCTTGTCGGCTGGTCAGGTCATCGGCCACGCGAACCTATGTCGCCACCGAGCCGGCGGTCAAACAGTGTCACGTGACTGACAACTATTGAAATCTGTCAGTCATTCTATATACAGTGACTTCATCGCTCAACCATCGACCGAGGAGACTCGTCATCAACACCTCCACCGCTTCCATTGCCGGTCGCTCCGTGTCCCGGATCGGCTCGGCCTCGTGAAGGCCGTCGTCTACCGCAACAACGGTGGTCCCGACGTTCTCCAGCTGGTCGATCGCGAACCGCCCGTGCCCGCTCCCGGTGAGGTCCGCGTCCGAGTGGCAGTGTCCGGGGTCAACCCCACCGATTGGCAGGCCCGCGCCGCCCAGGCCATGGCGTTCCCGGAGATCACGCCGCACCTGGACGGTGCCGGTGTGATCGACGCCGTCGGCGCGGGGATCGATCAGAGCAGGGTCGGCCAGCGGGTGTGGCTGTTCATGGCCGCCGCGGGCCGGGCCACCGGCACCGCTGCGGAGTTCACCATGGTGCCGGCCGGGCAGGCCGTGCCGCTACCGGACGATGCGGGTTTCGACGTCGGCGCCGCACTCGGCGTTCCCGCGCTCACCGCGCACCGCACGCTCACCGTCGCCGAGGATGGGCCGCGTCGGCTCCGGCCCGGCGCACTGGCGGACAAGGTGGTACTCGCCGCGGGCGGGGCCGGGGCGGTCGGGCACGCGGTGATTCAACTGGCCCGCTGGTCCGGTGCCACCGTGATCAGCACAGTCAGCAGCCCGGAGAAGGCCCTGCTGGCCACCGCCGCCGGCGCCCACCACGTCGTCAATTACCGCGAGAGCGACCCTGCCGCCGAGATCCGCGCGATCGCCCCGGAAGGCGTAGACATCGTCGCTGAGGTGGCGCTCGGCGCGAACCTCACACTGGACCTGGCCGTGCTGCGGCCGCGCGGCACGATCTCGACCTACGCCAACGACGGTGGTCACCCGGTCGAATTGAATGTGCTGCAGCACATGGTGCGCAACACCCGCATGCAGTTCATAGTGCTCTACACCGCCGGTCCTGACGTCCGTGCCGCGGCCGTCTCGGACGTCGCCGCCGCCGTCCGAGACGGCGCACTGCCGGTCGGAGAGGAGCACGGCCTGCCACTGGTCCGCTTTCCGCTCCGCCACACCGCGGATGCCCACCGGGCAGTCGAGGCCGGCACGGTAGGCAAGGTCCTGATCGACGTCATGTCGTGACGGTCCTCCGGCCGCTCATTACGCAGGCCAGTGCCAGCGTCCTTCACCCAGGCGGACGCTCTGCCACTGGCCGTGTGCGGTGTTCGACGGCTGCGGGTCCGCGAGACATCGGATTCCATCCCGACCACAACATGACCGATGATCGTGACGAAGTGATCTACCTCGTTCGCGACGCCCTGTAATGGCGGGGATGGGGCGGGGCCGGCGGCATGCCCTCTGCGTTGCCGATCGTGACTTCGGTTTTCGCTGATACGGCCTTCGGCTTGCTCGGACCGTCGAGAGTCACCGATGAACGGCGTCAGGATTCACCGATGTGGCCCCGGCCGTGAGCTTTTCGATCGAGAGGGGTTGACCTCGAGTGGGGTTGAGGGGTGAAGCTGGAGAATACTGTGCTGTCGAATCGAAGGAGTCGGTCATGGCCGATATCTCTCCGCATCTGGTTGTCTCCGACCCTGAACAGGCCCTCAATTGGTATCGAGCGGTGTTCGAAGCGGCGGAGTTGAGCCGAATCCCGCTGCCGGACGGCACCGCCTTCGCCATCGAGTTCAGCATCGGTGACACCCACCTGCATCTGGCGGGGGAGTACCCGGACATGGGCATCGTGTCACCGGCCACCCTGGGGGGCACCTATCTGGCGTTGCAGGTGGAAACCGACGACGTCGACGCCACCTTCGAACGCGCAATCGCCGCCGGAGCCAAGATCTTCCACCCCCTCGACGACGTCTTCTACGGCGAACGCACCGGCCAGTTCATCGACCCCTTCGGCCACCGCTGGGGCGTCCGCAAACAGATCCGCGACGTCCCAGCCGACGAGGTAGCGCGTGAGGTAGCGCGAATCTTCGGCGGCTGACCGCGGGCCAGCCACAGCGCTGAACTAGCCGAATGCAGTGTGCCGCGCCCTCGCGCGTGCCCATGCCTGTGGAGGCCGATCCTCCACCCTGGTTGGATCCCGAAACATGGACGATCACCTTTGACAACCTGTCGTCCTGCCGGTGGAGCGGGAGCATTGCACTCGGACTGCCTGGCGCGGTGATGGCGGGTGATCGATGTAGTGAAAGAACGCGCGGATGATTCTCAGCGAGGGTTGAGCCGTTTCCATTCTCGGTCGCGCCAGTGCTCGACGAAACGGTGGGCCCGGCCCGGGTGGGTGTGCGCGTTGCCGCTGAGGAGGCAGTCCAACATCGCCAGCACGCGCGAGCGGTGACGCAATTGGACGGGATCCGGAAACGCACGCAGTATTGCGATTTCAACCACGGTGCGAGAGTAACGATCGTGGCTGACATGACCGCCCACGTTTGCGTTGAGCGTTCGGCGTCGAGGCTGTAGTCGTAGCGAGCCGTGCAGGCTCAGTTGGTTCCGGAGGGGAAGGACTCTGCTTTCTTGTCGCGGAAGGTGCGGATGAGTCCCTCCTGGACCACGACGGCGACGAGTTCGCCCTGGCGGTTCCAGATGCGGCCGGCGGTGAGGGCGCGGCCGAAGCCCGCGGAGGGGGACTGCTGGTCGTAGAGCAGCCAGTCGTCGGCGCGGAAGGGGCGCAGGAACCACATGGCGTGGTCGAGGGAGGCGTTCTGGGTGGGCTCGTCGGGGTGCGGGACCTTCGAGGAGCCGAGGAGGGTCATATCGCTCATGTAGGCGAGGGTGCAGACGTGGAAGAGGGGGTCGTTGGGCAGCGGGTGGCGGTAGCGGAACCACACCTGCTGCTGGGCGGCCAAACCCTCGCGGCGGTCAACCAACTCTTGCGGGACGGTACGGATATCCCAGTGCTCCCATTCGCGCATGGCCCAGAGCCGTTCGGGGCTCATGCTGGTGGAGGCGTCGGGCAACTCGTCGGGTGCGGGCACCGTCGGCATTTCGTCCTGATGCTCGGGACCCTGGTCGCCGATGTGGAAGGACGCCGACATGGTGAATATGGCATCACCGTTCTGCACGCCGGTGACGCGGCGGGTGCAGAAGGAACGGCCGTCCCGAATCCGATCGACCAGGAAGACAGTGGGTTCCAGAGGATTGCCTGGCCGCAGGAAGTATCCGTGCAGCGAATGCACCTGATAGGCGGGCTCCACGGTCCGGACCGCCGCAACGAGCGCTTGTCCGGCAACCTGACCGCCGAACGTGCGTGGCAGCTGCGTCTTGGTGGACGCGCCACGGAAGATGTCACGCTCGAGCCGCTCGATTTCGAGGGCCTCTTCGATCGTTGCCATGCACCGTTCCCTTCCGGATTGTCCGGCTCAGGCTAACAACTGGGCACTACCGGTACCCGCGCGACCTGCCCGAACATCGCACGCCGAAGTCCGGCAAATACTTACGATTTGCTTACAGGCAACGGTGGCAGCATGGGCAATGGGGGTAGACCCCATCAAGTTCCATCGCTTGCACGGGGGGCTAGTCAGTGTTGACACTTGCCGAGGCCGATACGGCCTTGGCCCGGCTCGATGCCGATCGATCCGATATGTCCGCGAATCTGGTGGAGTTGGAGGGTCATCCGGGGGTTCGCTTTCTCGACGAGGTGCCACTCTCCGGTACCAGCGCGCAGCGGTGGGCGGCGGCTCGGGGACGACTGGGCGTGGTGTGGTCGCAATTCACCCTGTTCGAGGGTGTGGTGGCGCGAGTACACAAGGTGCGGGCGCGAAGGCTGCGCCCTGGTCCGGCCGAACTGGCCGAGCTGACAGCGCTGCTGTGCGGGCCTTCGGTGGTGCTTGCGCCGCAGCCGATTCCGTTCGCCGAGCGGCAGCTGACCGGGCCCGCAGTGGTCGGGCGATCGCTGACGCTGGTGCAGCTGGTCGGTGAGATGACGGCGGGCTACTCCGAGGTGGCGCGAATGGCCGCGGCCGCCGATACGGTGGCCTCGTCCTTTCTGCCCGGGGTGGATCGGGCCGATGCCGGGGTGCGGGAGATTCGGCAGATCGCGGTGAGGCTGGAACTCGCCGCGATCAACCATCCCCTGCTGGCCCATATCGCGACGGTCGAGCAATGGCTGAATACCGAACGGGCCCTTGCCATGTCGGACCCACTGACGGTGGCCGAACGGCACCAGGATCCCGCCGATCCGGTTGCCCTCACCCGCGAAATCGACGAACTGCGGGCGAAACTAGCGGAACTGCGGGTGCGCCGCGAGAGTGTCGCGCAGCGGCTATCGACCCTTGCCGAGGCAGTGGAAGCAACCGCGGCGCTGTACGACACGGCGCTGGCCGCAGCCGCGATCACCGCCGCCAAGATCCTCGGTGCCACTCCCCCACTACTGGAACCTCTTGCCCCACTGCGGGATCGACTGGCCCTGCTGCAGACCGGCCGCGCATCACACTGGACTCGAGTCAATGACGAGGTGGTGGCACTGACCCGCGAGGCGGAGCGAGCGCGCACCGCCGCTGATACCGCTCGCGATCACGCGGTGGCACTACTGGATCGGCGCGACGAATTACGCGGGCGGCTGGACGCGTACCGTGCCAAGGGCGCGCGCCTGCGTTTGAGCGAGGACGCCACGGTCGATCAGCGATATCGCCGAGCACACGAGCTACTGCATTGCGCGCCTTGCGATCTCGCTGCCGCAACACGGGCGCTGACGGAATATCAGCGGTCCATTATCGAACGGACAACCACAGCATGACCACCTGTACCCGGCCCGGCTGCGCCGGCGCCATCGCGGACGGCTTCTGCGACGAGTGCGGAATGGCGCCCGCGCCGCAGCTCGTCTCGGCGGTGAACGGTGTCGCGGTCACGCCTTCGACCGCCACCCCCGCCCACTCCCTCGCTCTTCATGCTCCCGGGCCCTCGACCCCGCTCACCTCGTCCTCTGGCAGGCAGAGCCGCGGCGGCTCGAGCCGGTCCTCGTCACGATCCAGCCGTTCCAACCGCACCGGCCGATCGGCGCGCGGCCGTCTGGGCGCGGGCCTCGTCTCGATTCCGCAAGTGCCGTACCGCGATCCGTCGACGGCGGTGCTGTCCGACCCTCAGGTCCCGGAACGAGAGCGGTTCTGCGGCAGCTGCAGTACGCCGGTCGGCCGGGGCCGCGACACCACCCCGGGACGACCTGAAGGCTTCTGCCGCCAGTGCGGGTCCGCCTACTCCTTCACCCCCAAACTCGCTGCCGGAGATCTTGTTTCGGGCCAATACGAGGTGCTGGGCTGCCTCGCACACGGGGGCCTGGGCTGGGTCTATCTCGCACGCGACCGCAATGTGAGCGACCGCTGGGTGGTCCTCAAGGGCCTGCTCGACAGCGGCGATGCCGATGCCATGGCCGCGGCGGTGGCCGAGCGGCAGTTCCTGGCCACGGTGGAACACCCGAATATCGTCAAGATCTTCAATTTCGTGCGGCATCCCGACCCCCGGACCGGGGAACAGGTCGGCTATATCGTCATGGAGTATGTCGGCGGGGCCTCGCTCAAGGAGTTGCGGTCCAACCGCGATGCCATCGGCAATCTGGAACCGCTGCCGCTGGCGCAGGGCCTGGCCTACATTCTCGAGATCCTGCCCGCGCTCGGGCATCTACACAGCCTCGGACTGCTGTACTGCGATTTCAAGCCCGACAATATGATTCAGACCGAAGAGCAGCTCAAGCTCATCGACCTGGGCGCCGTGCGGCGCATGGACGACGAGGACAGCGCCGGCTTCAAAACCGACGGCTATTGCGCACCGGAGCTGGAAACCGAAGGCGCGTCGATCGAATCGGATCTGTTCACGGTGGCGCGCACCCTCGCCCTGCTGACCTTCAATTTCGACTACCGCTCGGCCTACCGCTACGACCTGCCGCCCGCCGGCGAGGTGCCACTGCTGGCCGCCTACCCGTCCTTCCATCGCCTGCTGATCCGCGCCACCGCACCCGACGCCAATGATCGTTTCGCCTCCGCCGCGGAGATGATCGAACAGGTCACCGGGGTACTGCGGGAGGTGGTCGCGGCCCAGGACGGTGCGCCTCGACCGGCTCCTTCGACCGTATTCAGCGGGGAGCGAAGGCCTTTCGGCACCGAGCCGAACCAGTGGCCGGTCATGCCGGCACCGGCGGTGATCGCAGCGGCGCTGCCGATTCCACTCGTGGATCCCACCGATCCGGCTGCCGGGTTCCTCGCCACCAATGCCGGTGGCGACCCGAAAATGGTGGTGGCCGCCCTGGAGGCCGCACCGGTCTCCTCCCCCGAATTGACTCTCGCCCTGGTGCGGGCCCGCATCGAAGCCGGTGATCCGGTGGCCGCCCGGGCGGAACTGGATGTGCTGGAGGCGTCCGAGGACGCCGACTGGCGGATCACCTGGTATCGAGGCTTGGCCGCCTTGGCCGCGGGGGAAACTGATTCCGCGCGTGGGTTTTTCGATACCGTCTACGACCTGCTGCCTGGTGAGGCCGCAGCCAAGCTGGCCTTCGCGGCTGCCGCCGAGTGTGAGGGCGACGCCACCACGGCCGCCGCACTCTACGAACGGGTGTGGCGCACCGACAATGGTTATGCCAGCGCCGCATTCGGTGTGGCGCGAACCCGATTGCGGGACCGCGATATCGACGGGGCCATAGCGGCCGCGGAGTCCGTGCCCGCCAGTTCGAGTCACCATGTGGCCGCGCAGTTGGCCGCCTTCGGCGCGCAACTCGAGGGCGGCGGCTTGCAGCGGGCGCACGAGTACCTGGCGGCAGCGGGCGACCGGCTCACCGCGCTCCCTCTCGATCCGGAACATAAGGCGTGGAAGAGCATTGCCGTTCTCGACGCGGCACGGGAGCTGGCTGCGGGACAACCCATTCCGCAGGGCCACACGGTGCTCGGCTGCCGATTCACCGACACCGACCTACGGCGGGCCCTCGAGACGCAGTACCGGACCCTGGCGCGACTGTCGCCGGACAGCACCGCCAAGCGCGATCTGGTGAACCGGGCCAATGCCGTTCGACCTGTCAGTTGGGTGTGAGGAATGCGGTCGACGACGACCACGAAGGGTGATGAGTTGAGCGACATCTGCCAGGGATGCGGCGCCGTATTCGAGATCGGCGACCGATTCTGCGAGGACTGCGGATACTCCCTTTCCGGAGAGTCCGCCGAAATCACTGCCCTACAGTGCGTTTCGTGCGCCTCCGGCAGCATAGACGCGGACGGCTTCTGCCGGAACTGCGGGTTGCAGGCAGCTGCGCCGGATCGCCGCGAACTCGATCTCGGCAGCTGCGCAGCGGTGACCGATCGTGGAAAACGCCACGCGCACAACGAAGATGCGGTGGCTCTGCGCGAACTCACCCAACCGCAGATGCGAGTACTAGTCGTGTCCGACGGCGTCTCCTCCTCCGATCGTCCTGACGAGGCCGCCGAGCGCGCCGTCGCCACCACTGTCGACCGGCTCGCCGAGGAGTTGCAGGACGGTACTCATCCCGCCATAGCGACGGTCACCGCCATGGCGCAAGCCGCGGCGGCGGTTGCGGCGCTCGGTGACTCCGGTGACCGCAGTCCGGCCTGCACCCTGGTGTCGGCGGTGCTCACCGCCGAGGGCATCACCCTCGGATGGGTCGGCGACAGCCGCGCCTATTGGCTCGCCGCAGGCGATTCGGCGACCCCGCCGCGCTGCCTGACCGACGACGATTCGGTCGCCGCCGGGCTCATCGCACACGGCATCGATGCAGAAACCGCCATGGCGAGCCCCGAGGCACACACGCTGACCGCCTGGCTCGGCGCCGATGCGGACGCCCTCGAACCGCATGTGCGCAGCTTCGTCCCGGACGGTCCGGGCGTGCTGCTGCTCTGCAGCGACGGGCTCTGGAATTACTTCCCGGCCGCCGAGACCCTCACCGACCTGGCCGCTCCGGCCACCCGGACCACACCGCTGGCCACGGCACACAACCTGGCCGATCTGGCGCTGGCCGCCGGTGGCGGCGACAACATCACCGTCGCCGTGGCACCGTTTCCGTCGAACCCGAGGAACTGCTGATCATGAACGCCCCCATCGGTTTCCGCATCGATACCTTTCAGAACGAATTCCTGCCGGCGGGCGGAACCCGAGTGAATGCCGTGGTGACGGTGACCGCCACGACGAGTGGAACCGATACGGCGGTGGATGGCGCGGCTGAGGTCATCATCGTCGACTGCTCCGGATCCATGGATCACACCTACGGCAAGCTCAGCGCCGCCAAAAACGCTACCGCCGCGGCGATTTCGGCAGTGCGGGACGGTGTGGCCTTCGCTGTTGTCGCCGGAACCGACACCGCGCGCATGGTGTATCCGGTGACGCCGTCGCTCATCGAGGCCAATGCCAATCACAAGCAGAACGCCATCAATGCCGTCCAGGGTTTACGCGCCGGTGGCGGCACCGCGATCGGCACCTGGCTGAAGCTGGCGCGCAAGCTGTTCGGGGATCGGGCCGGACTGCGGCACGCCATTCTGCTCACCGACGGACGTGACGAACACGAGTCCGCCCAGCAGCTCGATACCGAGATTCGTTCGAGCACCGGAGTTTTCGCCTGCGATTGCCGCGGCGTGGGCACCGATTGGGAGATCGACGAACTGCGCAAGATCTCCACCGCACTACTCGGCACCGTCGATATCGTCGCCGATCCGGCGGATCTGGTGGCCGACTTCCAGGCCATGACCGCCGCAGCCATGGGCAAGGAGGTCGCCGATGTGGCGCTGCGCCTGTGGACTCCGCGCGGAGCGACCGTGAAGTTCGTCAAGCAGGTGGCGCCCGAACTGGCCGATCTGACCGGTCGACGTACCGAATCCGGCACGCAGACAGGCGATTACCCGACCGGATCATGGGGCGGCGCCGAGAGCCGCGACTATCACGTCTGCATCGAGGTCGCCCCCGGCGGCGTCGGAGATGTCATGCTCGCGGGCCGGGTCAGCCTGGTGCGCACCACCGCCGCAGGCACCGAGGTGCTCGGGCAGGGTCTGGTCAAGGCCGTCTGGACCGATGATGTGGTGCAGTCCAGCAAGATCAGCCCCGAAGTCGCGCACTACACCGGGCAGGCCGAACTTGCCGGGGCCATCCAGGAGGGGCTCACGGCGCGGCGGCTCGGCGATTTGGACACGGCCACACAGCGATTGGGGCGGGCGGTGCAGCTGGCCGCCGAATCCGGACATGAGGACACCGCGAAACTCCTTGCCGGAGTGGTCGATGTCCTCGACGCCCGGACCGGAACCGTGCGGCTGAAGTCGGCGGTGCGCAAGGCGGACGAGATGACATTGGATACGCGGTCCACCAAGACTTCCCGCGTGCACAAGCGTTAGGGGCCTACGATGCTGACCTGCCCTGCCGGACATGACTCGGCGGCAATGGATTTCTGTGATGTGTGCGGACTGCAACTCGCAGAGTCCGAACGCACCACGCCCACAGCAGAACCAATGGGTGAACCGTGCCCGCAGTGCGGCGAGCCGCGCTCGGGGCGGTTCTGTGAAGGGTGTAGCTACGACTTCGTCGCGGGGCTACCCGTAGCAACCGCTGTTCCGCTCGCGCCTCCAATCACGCCCGCACCTCCTGTTGCAGCGCCGGTGCCGAGCGAATCCGTGTGGATAGCAACCATTTCCGCTGACCGCGGCTATTTCGACACCATGCGCAGCGAGGACGACGAGATCGAGTTCCCCGCGCACTACCCCGAGCGCGCATTCGTCCTGCGCGGTGCACAGGTCCGGGTGGGCCGCCGCCGCGCGGCCGGGGGTGCGGGCCCCGAGATCGACCTCACCGGCCCGCCCCAGGATCCCGGCATCTCGCATGTGCACGTGCTTTTCCTGGCACAGGCCGAGAACAGCTGGGCCCTCATCGATCTCGGCTCCACCAATGGCACCCGTGTCAATGGCGGAACCGATCCGATCGCACAGGGGACTCCGGTCGCGATCACGTCCGGTGATCGCATCCACCTCGGCGCCTGGACGACGCTCACCCTCACTTCCTCGAAGCAGAACCGGGACAACGCCTCATGACCACGGTCACCACCCGCCCGGCGCGCCCGGCCCTCGACAGCGCCCGCAGACTGCTGCCGGCCCGCGCCGACACTCCGGGCTGGATTCGCTGGCTGGCCGTACTCGCGGTGCTGCTCACCGCGGGCACCGCGCTGGTAATCGCTACGGGCGCGAGCTCCACCCGGCACGGCATCGACGTGATCGGCCACCGCACCGCACCCACCGTCGCCGCCACCGAGGATCTGTATTTCGCGCTGGCCGATATGGATGCGCAACTGTCGAATATGCTTCTCGCCGGGGATGATTCAGCACTAACGAAGGTGCGTGACACCGCCCTGGCCGGTATGGAGCAGCGGCGTACCCAAGTCGACGCCGATCTGCAACAGGCCATGACCATCGCCACCAATGCCGATGCCGCCGCGCAGATCCGCGAACTGCTGGACCTGTTCGGCAAGTATCAGGGGCTGGCCGCGGACACCCTACAACTGGCCAATCTTGACCACGGTGCGGCCGGAAAGCCCTCGGCGCGGACGCTGGACGCCTACCGCACGGCCACCGGGATGGTTCCCGATCTGATGGCGCGCGCACAGAAACTCGCCGACACCAATAGCGGAGTGCTGGAGAGCGCCTACAGCGACAGCGAGCACACCACCTCCGTGGCCCGCGTGCGGATCGCACTGCTCGGCCTGCTCGTCCTGGGCACCCTCATCGGCCTGCAGATCCTGCTGCGGGTGACGCTGCGCCGGCGCATCAACCCAGCGCTGGCCCTCACCACGGTGCTCGCCGCTGCGCTGCTGCTCGGTGGATTCCTCGCGAATTCCAATGCCGGACAACAACTCACCACCGCCAAAAAGGATGCGTTCGACTCCCTGCTGGCCCTGCGCCAGGCGCGCGCCATCTCCTACGATGCCAATGCCGACGAGAGCCGCTTCCTGCTCGACCCGGAACGCGCCGCCGCCTATCAGGATGCGTTCTACAACAAGTCGCAGCGCCTGGCCGGGGTCTCCGCACACACCCTGGACGATTACGTGCCCACCCTCGACAAGGCGCTCAGCACGAACAGCGCGGGATTGGAAACCGCACTGACCGCCGACTCGTTCCTCGGAAAAGAGCTGCGCAACATCACCTTCAGCAGTGAACGCACCGCCGCGCAGAACACCTTGACCGCCTACCAGACCTATCAGCACGACGACCGCACCCTGCGCGCGCAGGACCGCACCGATCTGCGTGCCGCCATCACCCTCGATACCGGCCCGTCCAACGACCACTTCGCCGCCTACGATCAGGCGCTCGTCGCCACCATCGATATCAATCAGCGCGCATTCGACAGCGCCATCGCCGACAGCGAATCCGCGCTGGCGGGCTGGAACAACTGGCTTCCACTGGGCGGTGCCGTGCTGATCAGCGTCCTCGTCCTGGTCGGTGTCCGCCCACGCCTCGCCGAGTACCGCTGACCCAGCCGCACCGTCCGAAACCTGTCGATCATGATGGACAGGTGCCCCAGTTCACCGCCATCACCCCCGACGCCCTGGCCGAGCTGGTCGCCGACCGTGCGACCAGCCTGCCCGGGCATGCGGTGATCGCCATCGACGGCGCCGACGCCGCCGACCCGGTGACCTTCGCCCGCACTGTCGCCGACCTCCTGCGCGCAGGAGGCCGCCCCGCAGAGGTCGTCGCCCTGCACGATTTCGTCCGCCCCGCCTCCGTCCGCCTGGAATACGACCGCACCGGCGAATACACCTACCGCACAGCCTGGTTCGACTACGCGGCCCTGAATCGTGAAGTCCTGCAATCTCTCCGGCAGCACGGCCGCTGGCTCCCCGCCCTCTGGAACGAGCACACCGACCGCTCCGCCCGAGCCCGAATCCACACCGCCGCCCCCAGCACCGTCCTCCTCGTCGCAGGCCCCATGCTCCTGGGCCGCAACCTCGACTTCGACCTGACCATCACCCTCCAGATGTCCGAACCAGCCCTCCGCCGCCACACGGACCCCGAGGCCGCATTCACCATCGAAGCCCTCCGCGAACACCGAACCGAAGACCCCGACATCCTCGTCGCCTGGGACCACCCCGACCGCCCCGCCGTCCGTGACTCAACTCGGCAGGTCCCTCACCGGGACCGATAGCACGCACCTGGAAACAGGCGTATGCAGGCACTATGGGACAGCATCCGCAGCGCACCCCGTTCTACGGGGTGCTGATGTTGCTCACGGTCATGATCAGCGGACTGTGGGTGCGCGACCTCCCCTGGCTCGCCCTACAGGTGGTCGCCTGGGTCGTGCTGTTCATCATCGCGGTCGCGGGTTTCCTGATGACCTTCCGCGACTACTCCTGACGGCACGACCTACCTAGGTGAGCCACCTCGGCACCAGCGCACCGAGCATTCCCGGGTTGCGCCGCCTGCCACAACGCGCACCATCAACGACCCGAGTCCTCGATGCCCAGCCTTGCGGGCAGCGCGCACTCGGCCAACCGGGTCAGAAGGATGCACGAATCCATGCCCAACGCCCGAAGCTTGTCTGTTGGGATCGTGCTCGGGTCACGCATCATCGCCAATAGGATATGTTCTGTTCCGAGATCGAATGAACCACTGGCAGAGGCTATTTCATCGGCAGAACCGAGTAGATGAGCCAGATTCGGAGCGTAGGAAAACGGCACGATCGGTGGCTGAGTCATGGGAAGTCGCTTCCTCCGGACGTCTCCGCTGGAGTGCTCGCGCGGGCGTAGGTGTGTTCCGGTGACAAGGTGATGATGTCGACGACGGCCACCAGGTCCGCAGGCACCTCGCCGGCGTCGAAATGCGCGATACTCGGAGTGACGATCGCGTCAATGCCGAGTCTGTCCACGACTAGCCGCAGCCGATATACCGGTCGTTCGGTAGTCGCACTGAAGACAACTATCTTACGCAGATCGTAACCCAATCTCGCAGCAGCACTGCGGATCTGGATCTCGTCCCATTGCCGGCGGGCGCCTGAGACATCGCTGCGCAGGAATCCGATAGCTGACGGCAGTGGCATCGTCACCACCCCCGCAATGGAACGAAGGTGCGCTGTGACTCTTCAGCGATTCGTGCACGAATTTCCTGGACCGGCATACCGCTACGGTGGCGCGCAGCATCAGCTTTGGCCGAGGGTAGAGCCGCGCAGAAGATTGCGGCGGTTACCAATGCGGCAGCGAGAATAACGTCCATGTCCAGCGCCTCCGGTCTTGCGTCATGGGGTCGGCCCGATGCTGAGGATTTGGAACGACCTGCACTCCGACTCGCCCCGGCACCAGATGCTCACCTCAGATTGATACGGCTGGGACCTGCGAACTCTTACAATTTGTGGCACTCTCGGGACGAGGGGACGAGTTGAATTGAGGCCGTGATGATCGAGGAATCGACCGGCGTCGGCGAGAAAGTCGCCCAGGCCCGCAAGCTGAAAGGCTGGACACAGGCGAGGCTGTCCATGGAAACAGGACTGTCGACGTCCCTGATCCAGGCGGTCGAGCAGGGCCGCAGGGCCGCGACGCCGGGTTATATCTCGGCGTGCGCGAAGGCATTGCGAACCAGCACAGCCGAATTGCTCGGTCAGCCGTTCCCACCCACGACCGCCGAGGATCGGGACCTGCACGGCGCGATTGCGTTGCTGCGCAATGAGCTTGCCGCCTACGACCTGGCCGACGACGACATCGAAGTACGGCCCCTGCGCACGCTTTCGAATGATGCGATCCAGGCTCGCCGGTATCGCCGGGATGCCGCCGCACCCAAGCTCGCCACGATTTTGCCCCCATTGGTCACCGAGGCCCGAGCACTCGTTCATCGGAGCGCCGGGAACGAGCGCGACCAAGCTTTTGTCTTGCTGGCCGAGCTGTACTACAACGTTCGCAGCCTCGCCCACAAGATGGGATATATCGATCTCGCGGCAGCCTCTGTGGACCGAATGACCTGGGCCGCCAACGAAAGCGGCGATCAACTCTGGATAGCGGCAAGCCAGTTTCATCGCGCATCTCTGTTGACGAACGGCGGCGACTGGAAGACCGCACTGACGTATCTGGAGCGATGCCGCGCCCACCTCGAGCAAGCACTCGGAGCGGGTGACGAGCGAGATCTCATCGCTTGGGGTGGCCTGCACCTGCAATCAGCATTGGCCTCAGCACGCGCGGGATCTCGTGATCAGGCGGACTCGCATCTCGCAGAGGCAATCGAGACCGCCACCCGAATCGGTCACGACCGCGACGAGGTTCTCGTATTCGGCCCGACGAACACGCGCATCTGGTCGGTATCTCTCGCCGTCGAGATGATGGATGGGGGCGAGGCACTGAAACGCGCCGAAGAACTGTTCATCCCTGCCGGCACACCACGTTCCCGATCCGGACACCACTACATCGACCTGGCGCGGGCCTATCTACTGCACGGTGACCGCACCCTCGCCCTCGACGCACTCCACACCGCAAAAGCGACCGCGCCGTCGCTGACCCGCTTTCATCCGATGGTCCACGAAACAATCCGTGTCCTCGCCCGTGAGGACGCTCGCCGCACCGACACGGTCCGGGGTTTCGCCGCATGGTGTGGCATCGCCCCCAGCGTCTGACCACAGTCTCCGATCAGAGTCCGTTACCCGGAGAGAATCGGTAATCCGCAAGCCCGGCAGAATATCGGCATGGTGATTCGCCACAATCTTTCGTTCCGGGGCCAGGTCATCTGGCTTACCCCAGAGCAGGGCGGTCGCTCGTCGGGTCCGCCGAACACACCTGCTGATCAAGACTATGCCGCAACAGCATTCGTGCCCCCGCACAAGACCGAGGACGGATGGGCGTCATTCGTCCTGCGAGTGGATGACCGGACAGCTTGGCGCTCACCCGCCAGCGCGGGATGGCCGACCGTTGAAAACACAGGCGCTTACGCGAGACTTCCGGTAACGCCGGCTCATCGACGGGATCCGGTGGCGGACACGGGCGGGGACGCCGTGGCGGGACGTGCCCGAACTGTATGGGCATCGACCCGTAGTCCCGATGGCGCGCTATGCACCACCGAGCGACATGGACGGCACCGTGCGCGTCGAGCAACCCTCTGGCACGCCCTGCCCCGCCAGACGGTCATCGATCCAACGCAGGGCCGCGGGAGTCGCACTGATTGCGAGACTGACGTGCTCGCTCAATTGGTCCCGCGTATAGGTGATTTGCGCCCCCGATGCGCACCACTGTGCCACCGCCTGGTCGGTCGGCGCGATCTTGACGATCTCGTCGTTCACGGCGTTATAGAGGAACAGCGGCGCGGTCGGTGCCACGGGGCCGAAGTCCAGGTCGGCAAACGACGCCTGTACCTGCTCGAACAGCTGCAAAAAGGGGATCGTCAGGTAGTCGTCCATGCGCAGGAACGCATGCTGAGCCACATTCGGCGTCATGCATTTGCTGTCACCCGCAGCGATCAGAGCTTGCCCGGCAGGCGTCAGATATTTGTTGAAAGCCGCTGC
The DNA here is from genome assembly GCF_025465275.1 of Nocardia sp. GTDB lineage: Bacteria > Actinomycetota > Actinomycetes > Mycobacteriales > Mycobacteriaceae > Nocardia. The sequence goes on from NZ_JAODNK010000132.1 coordinate 55,493, forward strand.
CAGACGTGGATCGGCGCGCATCATGCCCGGCAGGAGCGACGGCAGGAAACCGGAGAACGGACCGCCATCGAGCGACTCCAGGTAGCGGCTGATAGGCGCTGTCCAACCGCCCATGGTGACACCGACCAGTCGTAGTTCGGGAGCGTATGTCGGTTGAACTTGCGCGGCCCAACGGGTAGGGAGCGACCCGCCGGAGTAGCCCATCGCAGCAACCGGAGTATCGGTGCCGGACAGGCCGAGCGGCGCGAAACCCTCGGCTGCGCGCACTCCGTCGAGCGCGGCGTAACCCGGCTGTTTCGGGCTGAACACCGACCCTTTCGGCCCCTCCCAGTCGGGTACGGAAATCGCATGACCTGACGACAACATCTGTTCGATCGTGATGAGATCCAGAGAGGCGTCGTACTGGTCAGGCGCTCCTTGCCGGAGCACGAACGAGGGAGCGCACTGTGGGGCCGAGGCATCTTCGGCATTCTGATAGGTGATCAAGCCTTTGACCTGCCCGGTTCGTGGGCGCAGCACCGTCGTCACGGTCGCCATGGGGTTGCCATCGGTATCGGTCGTTCGATACAGCAACTGCCAGGCATCGGCGTCCTGCGCCTGTGGCCCCATCGAGGCCACCTCGACGGATCGCGAATTCAGGATGGTGCCCGGCGCCTGTGAGTCCCAGCCCGATGGCGGGGTGTAGAACGGGTCGTTCTGCGGAGTTGGCAGCGGATCCGCACTACCGACCGCCATGGAAGTGCCGGTGAAGCACAACACGGCCGAAACTGCGATCAGAGCCGAGCGCAGCTGACCGCGCTTGACCGCTGAACACGTTGCACCACAGGCTGATACGACACTGCCCATCATTCGGACTTCCCTCCCCGGAGGGGACCGCTTCCCGCGAATCCCCCTAAAGGCAGTCAGAGTACATCCCCCGATCGGGATGGATACCCGAACCGACGACGAAGATCACGCCGGTCGCGGCTGCCGCCCACGCCGGCGAGTGACCGCACTCGAACGGTGCGCGCCGTCAGACCGTGCGAGGAAGATCGATGACAACGGCAATTGCCGACGCGGTCATCGACAGTAGCGTGCATTCGGCGGACTGCCGCTTACTTTTTGAGCATATTTGTCTTGATAAAAGTACATCTCCGGAACGTCCGGACAGGATGTTCGCGGCTATCCCGCGCGCTGCGACGAGGCGTTGAAGCCGCCCGCTCAACTCAGCATTTCAGTGCGTTGCCGATGCCGAGATGAGCTCAGCCCGTTGATGTTCAGGGGTGGTGCGTGGCTCGTTAGGTCAGCGCGGACGCGGCAGAAACGGAATTTCTGCTTGGCGGCAATGAGGTCAGTCATGGATTCCCAGTCCGGCGCCGCGATCTGGGCGTACGTGATCAGTGGTCTGTCGTGGCGGTGAGGCGTTGCAGTGCGGCCTGGGCGGGCGGACCCCATGTGGGTTTGCCGCCCGGGAGGCCGCGTACGCCAGCGTTGCCGATGAGTATGCCGGCGAGGGCGCGCAGCACAGCGTATCCGCGGGCGCGGCGCAGAGTCGCGGCGTCCAGGGTCGGCCGATAGCTGTCATGGAACAGACCAATCGCACTGTCCGGCAACAGAATCCACGCGGCAGCGAGGTCGCAGGCCGGATCGCCCGCGCACAGGTCGCCGAAATCGATCACACCGCAGATGGTGCCCTCTGCGGTGAGAACGTTCGCGGGATGCAGGTCGCCGTGCAGCCACAGTGGCGGTCCGTCCCAATCCGGGGCGGCGGCGGCCTGTTCCCAGACCGCGCGGACGGCTTCCGGATCGCGGATCAGTCCTAACCCGGTGGCCGAGGCAAGCTGCGCGGCGAACCCCTCGGAGTATTCGGCCGGCGGCCCTCCGCGGTCTCGGCCGGTAGGTGCCTGCTGGGCGGCTGGTTGATGCAACGCCGTCACGAAAGCGGCCAGGGCAGTGGCCGATTCCGCAGCGCGTGCGACAGGGGCACGGTCGGCAGGAACACCCGGCACCCAGGTCGTGACGATCCAAGGATGAGGAAACCGCTCGGAGGGCTCACCGAAACGCTGCGGAACGGGAACCGGCAGCGGAAGGGACGGGGCGAGGGCGGGCATCCATGCGTATTCCTTGTACAGCAGCGCGTCCGCAGACCCTGTCGCCCACGGCAACCGGACGGCCAGATCGTCACCAAGCCGCCATAGCTGATTGTCCCAGCCGCGCGCGCCGAGTCGCACACGGTAATCGGCCAGGTCGGGGTGCTGGTCACGCAGCAGATCCCGCACCAATTCTGCGGTGACCTCGATCTCGGTATGCGTCATACGGATCAACAGTAGCCAGATCGCAGGACTGCGGCTGATCCTCGAGATGGCATCGGCCCGTTGAACTTCCAGTCGACCAGATGCCCGATTCAAACCGCCCGAATCGCGGCAGTAGCGAACAACCCCAGCCGCGCCCATCACCACGCCCCAGCTGGCTGTGTCAGTCGGGCTTCGCCTCGTAGCGCAGCAGGACCGTGCCGCCCCGGAAGGTGCGGTTCTCCAGCAGTCGCAGCGATATCCATGACGGCAGGCTCGGGAAGAACGGGGTGCCGCCGCCCACGGCGGTGGGCGTGACCACGATCCGGTACTCGTCCACCAGTCCGGCCTGCACGATCGGTGCGGCCAGCGTCGCGCCGGCCACCTCCAGCCTGCCGTCGGTTTCGGCTTTCAGTTTCGTCACCACCTCGACCGGGTCGCCGCGTTCCAGACGGGAGTTCCAATCGACCGACTCCAGGGTGCGTGAGAACACGACCTTGGGCATGTCGCGCCAGATGCGGGCGAAGTCGACGATCAGAGGGGCGGCGTCCGGAGCCTTGTCAGCGGTCGGCCAGTACGCGGACATCAGTTCGTAGAGCCGCCGCCCGTAGAACGACAGGGCGGTCTCCCGCTCGAAGTCGTTCCAGTACTGGAGGAGCTCTTCGCTCGGATCGGACCAGTCGATGTTGCCTTGCGCGTCGGCGATGTACCCGTCCACCGACACGTTGAAGCCATAGATGAGTTTGCCCATACAGATCAGACTGCACCGGAGGGCAAAACTCATCGCGACGCCACACGAGATGTCGTCAAATCCTTGTAGAAGCGGCGGCCTCCTTCGTAGTTGACGAATCGACCGGTTGTGCTATGAGTAAGCCCTTCTCGAACACGGCTCCGGCCCGAACGAGGGCGACCAGGTGCGGCGCGTTCACGGCGCGCCAACGTACCTCAGCGGCCTCGATGCTTGAACGCCATCGCGAGCCCGGCCGCGCGGCAGCCGGGTCCCTCGGTGACCCTGCTCCTCAAACGCACTGTCGCGAAAGTAGATTCGATGGGATTCGTCGGGCGCAGATGAATCCGGTGCTCTGCGGTGTAGTTGTAGAACTCCAGGAGTACATCGGCGGCGTCGACGATCTCGGAGACGGCTTTCGGGAATTTCGCGCCGTAGTCGCGGGCGAACCCTTGATCACCGCCCGCGCCCTGTCGCCGTCCTCGGCGTTGTAGATCCCCCATCGCCGCGACAGCGCCTGAATAGGTCGACTTCGGAAGCACCGCAAGAACATTCGCAGGCTTGTGCCGCCAGCAGCGCTGCTCTTTCGTCTTCGGGAACACCTCGCGCAGCGCCTTCCAGAAGCCCAGAGCGCCGTCGCCGACAGCCAGCTTCGGCGCACGCATGCCGCGGCGTCGGCACTCGCGCAGCAGATCGGCCCGCGACTGGCCCGACTCCCGGTAGCCGTCGGTCAACGCGACGAATGCCGTCGACCCACAAGTACATGTAGTCCACCGCCGACAGGTCGCGTCCGGCGAAGGCGCGGGCCTCGTCCTGCCACTGGCCGGTAAGTCGGGTGATCGACGACGCGGACAGGCCCGCGCCGGTGCCAAGGAACTGCTCCAACTCGGGGCGAAACCGCCGGACGAAAGTCCGTGCAGGTACAACAACGGCAGCACCTCGTTGATCTGCGGCGGGCGTCGCGCCCACGTTGGCAGGATCGCCGAGGAAACCGCCGCCGCGTCAACTGCTTTGCGGGCCAACGCTGCAGCGCCGTGAACCTTGCGCTGTCGCAGCTGCTGCTCGACTTCTGCGGTGTGGGCTCAGGCGGTCGACGCAACACTTCATCGAGTGCTTCTGATGGTGTGCGGAATTCGAGAGTTTGTCGAGGGCGTCCGTTGAGTTCATCCGCGATGGCATCGAGATCGGCCTGACCGTAGGTGCGCAGGTCGAGATGGCGAGGAAGGTATTGGCGGAGAAGACCATTGGTGTTCTCATTGCTCGGTGGTGCGGGATTCGGGATCCCCTGTACGCGACAGGGGTCCAGGCGGTGCCTGTCCTACGCGACAGTGTTCTGCCGGCAGGAAGTACCGGTGTGCATGTTGGCAGTGGCACCGGCAATGACCGAGTCGAGCCTGTCTCGGGTGTGCGTGAGGTCCGCGATGTGCTGGTCGATGTGATCACGCTCCACGGCTAGACGGTCGAGAAGCTCGGGCGTGGCCTTGCCGTCGATGACGCAGGGCATGAGCTCGGCGATGGTCTTACTGGACAGACCGGCGGTGTACAGCTGTTGGATCAGGCGGATCCGGTCGACCGCAGTTTCCGAGTAGTGGCGCTGGCCGCTGTCGCTGCGCTCGGCAGTGAGCAGGTTCTGCTCCTCGTAGTACCGCAGCGCCCGGGTGCTGACGGCGGTCCGGCGAGCGAGTTCTCCGATGCGCATAGCCGACTCCATGTGATCTCCGACCTAATGGCTTGCCTTTGACGTCAACGTCAAGTCTTAGCGTACCTGATGTGCCCTTCACCGGGAGTTCCTCCCGGTACGTCCCCGACATAGAAGCGGCTCGAACGAAATGGAGCGTGCATTGAGTGAGAACATCACCCCCGTCCGGCGAGTGATCGGCGTGGAGGAACACGCCTGGACCTCCGAACTGCGCAACGCCCTGCTCGAGTGGGGCGGCGACGAGACCGTCAACAAGATGAGCAGCCAAGGGGAGGTGAATCTCCGACTGCTCGACGTCGGCGAGGAGCGTCTGGCGCGGATGGATGCCAGTGGTGTGGACCTGGAGGTCCTGTCCATCACCACCCCCGGCACTCAGCCCCTGCCCGCGCAGGTGGCAGTCCCGCTCGCCAGGCAAGCCAACGACGTACTTGCCGACGCCGTACGACGCCACCCCGACCGCTTCGCGGCCTTCGCAACGCTACCCACCTCCAACCCAAAGGCGGCCGCTGCCGAGCTGGAACGCGCCGTCACCAGCCTCGGACACGTCGGCGCGATGCTCTTCCCGCGCACGGGCGAGACGTTCCTCGACCATGACAGTTTTCGGCCTGTATTCGAGGCTGCTGCCCACCTCGGCGTGCCGCTGTACATCCATCCGGCCATGCCGCCCAAGAAGCTCATCGATATCGCCTACTCCGGGTTCGACGACATGACGAGCATGCTGTTGTCGACCGGGGGCTGGGGATGGCATTCGGAGGCGGGCCTGGCCACGCTCCGTCTCATCCTGGCCGGCACCTTCGACCGGCACCCCGATCTGCAGATCATCTTGGGGCACTGGGGCGAGATGCTCGTACCGTTCGCCGACCGCGCCGACTTGCTCAGCAGCGCCGCCACGCATCTGCAACGCCGCGTCCTCGACTACATCACCGGCAACCTTTCGGTCACCGCCGGCGGCCTCTACAGCCACCGGATGCTCGCCGCGGCCGTGGACGTGCTGGGGCCCGACCGCGTCATGTTCGGCGCCGACTCCCCCTACGGTGCTCCCACCGCTGAGGGCACCGCTTATCCGCGCGGCCTAGGCGGCGTCGACTCGCGCGGCTCCTTCGGCGGCGCCCGCGCCTTCGTCGACAGTGCCCCGCTCGACGAGTCGGGCAGGGCGAAGCTCGGTCACCTCAACGCCGAACGCATCCTCAACCTCCAGACCGCCTGACCCCGCAACCATCACAACTTGAAAGAAGCAGTCGCATGACCACCTACCAGATGACCGGTCTCACCGGCCCCGCGTCCACCCTGTCCGTGGCGGTCAAGCCGCTCGTGCTGCCCGCACCGCAGCGCGGCGAGGACTTGCACGTACGAATCTCCGCCCCGGTTACCGGCACCGATCTGCCGATCGTGTTGTTCGCGCACGGATTCGGCTCGAACCTGGACGGCTACGCACCGTTGGTCGACCACTGGGCCTCCCACGGCTTCGTCGTCATCCAGGTCACCCACCTCGACTCCAAGCGGCTCAACATTGCCGCGGACGATCCCCGCAAGCCCCGGATGTGGCGCTACCGCGTCCAAGACATGCGGCGCATCCTCGATGAGCTCGAGACTCTCGAGGCATCCGTACCGTGCCTGGCCGGCCGGGTCGACCACAGCCGCATCGTCGCCGCGGGGCATTCCTTCGGCGGCCAGACCGCAGGCATCCTGGTGGGCCTGCGCGTCAGGGATCCGCAGACTGGCATCGCCGAGGATCTGTCCGACCCCCGGGTCATGGCCAGTATCCAGCTGGCCACAGCGGGCAAGGGCGGTGACGAACTGACTCCCTTCGCGCACGAGAACCTTCCGTGGCTGCGTGATCAGGACTTCTCTCACATCACCGCCCCCGGACTGGTCGTCGCCGGAGACAAGGACGACCTCCCGCTCTCCACTCGGGGACCGGCCTGGACGAGCGACCCCTACACCCTCAGCCGCGGTAACAAGAGCCTGCTCACCGTCTACGGCGGCGAGCACTTCCTCGGCGGCATCTCCGGCTACCAGGTGGCAGAGACCACCGACGAGGACCCCGGCCGTGTCGCCCTCGTCCAGCACGTCACCCTTGCCTTCCTGCGCCACGTCACCGGGATCGACCACACCGACTGGGAAACGGCCCAGTCCCGCCTCGCCGATGCCCACCCGCTGGGACGACTGGAATCCAAGTGACCCCGGCGTTCGAGTCGCTCGGCCAGCCGTGCGACTTCTGCCGGCAGACAACAACACTCAGCGCGGGAGGTGATGGTCTGATCCTGGCAGTGATGTCCAATGATGGCCCCGAAGGCTATACCGTCGTTGCTCATCGAACCTGCCTGGCCGAACGCATCCGCCCCGAGGACCAGGGCCAGCGAGCGCGAGCACTGTCGATAGGCCGACGCGACAGCAACCGGTGAACGGTTGCGCTTGCTTATCGGCAGCGGCACACCGCGATAATCGTGCGGTGTCCTACTACGGCATCCGCGGATACCAACCACATTGGCTCGCAGGGCGCGCCACCATCGAGTCCTCTCACGGTCGACGGCTGGCCGGGCTGGTCGGCAGGCGCTTGTCTAGTAGCTGGCTGGTCTGGGACCAAGATGACGACGAGTGGTTCGCCGGCGGCCCTGTAGTGCTGGACTTCGACGGTGAACGTGTTGAGGTCGCTCACCAGAAATTCGACGAGTTGTCGATCACCTGGAACCGCATCGATCCCTTTCAGCGGCCCTCCTGGTCCGATCCAGAGGATAGCGACGCAGAGATCCATACTTTCCACTTGGCATGGCGATCCGACGCCATCCTCGCGTTGACCGAACTCGAGGGACAGCCGCTACTCGCTGTCGACTTGCTCGAATGGACAAGTCATCGAGCCGATGTCGCCGCAGGCATGGTCGCGGTGAGCTTCGCCTTCGCTGAGAACCGGGTCACGATCAGCAACGGACTCGACGAGAACAGCCTCGAGTTCGGGATCCCACCGGCCGACTACCTCCGATACCCTCTCCACCGCTGAGGGTGTTCGGGGTCTGCGTTCTGCCGAGCACGGGTTCGTGGCCGACTCTGTCAGCGCGCAACGAGGCATGAGCGAGCGTTCACCGGCGTTTCGACTCCGTACTGCCCGGCCCCTCCGAACCGTGCTGCTTGCTCTGCGATAGGAGATCGGGAGGGCGTCGTAGCGCTGGGATATGAGGACTCCGGCTGGCCCTTGGCTAAGCAGACAGTTTATTGAGGATGGCGGCCACTTCCGGTGCCTGGAATATGAATCCGACGTGCGAGGAGTCCAGGGTGTGAACGTCGTAGGGATTGCCCGGGGTCAGCGCGTCGGCTTCGGCGATCAGCCTGTCTTGCAAGGCAATTGGGAGCGAACGGTCGCCGGTGAGCCGAATGTAGCTGCGGGCGATCGTGCCCCATGTATCCGCCTGCACCCTGGCATCGCCCATCATCACCGAGATCGATTCATCGGGCTGCAGGATGTTGAGGAAGGCCCGGAACTGTTCATCGGTGGTATCGGCCATGATCGCCGCCTTCAGATTGGCGAGCAGGGCGGGGTCGGCGGTGCGGTAGTTGGCTCGGCCGACCCCGAGGACGGCCGGGTCACCGACGTTCAACCCGGCCAACAGGCCCAGCAGGTTGGTGGCGAACTCGGGCTCTGCCATGTATTCGATGGGGTTGGCATGCGCCACACAGGACCAGGCGGAGATGTACACCAGTCGATCCACCAGGTGCGGCACCAGGTTGGCTGCCACGCTGATGGCCGTTCCACCGAGGCTGGCACCCACCAGCACGACCGGCCCGTACTCGGCGACGCGGCGGACGACGTCGACGACAAGGTTGGCGTTGTCCGACAAGGTGACGCCGGCCAGCATCGAGGGCTCCGTTGCCCACGCGCCGAGATCCTGCGGCGCCTGGTAAGCAACCGGGTACTGCGCATCCAAGCCGTGCCCGGGGAGGTCGACGGCACAGCTGCGGTGACCGAGTAGTGCCAGTTCACGCTGGATCGGCGTCCACATGAACGAACTCGAGCCGGAACCGTGCACCAAGACGAAAGTCGGTGCAGAGGCCGGGAGTGACGAAGCGTGCGAAGACATGTAGAGGTTCGTCCTAACGGATCGAGTGCGTCAGACATTTGCCGACACGGAAAGGGTGCCGAGAACTGCGACCTCTCAACGGCGGGCGCCAACAGACGACACCGGGCGCAGTTCTGGAGTAGGACGGGCCAGCACCGGTTGTCAACGACCGGCGGAGCACCTGTCTCATGCAGTCCGGAGACGGACGAACATGTAAGCCATAATCAGGACCCTAACCGAAGCTGCGAAGCACAAGCGAGCTCATTTGTTGAGCAGTGAGTCCTTGCGCACTCGAGCCGAATCCGCAAATGCCTCGATGGGCTCGCCGACGTGGTGCTCGTGACATTGCCACCTGTGGTTACCGCCCGACTACGAGTCCGCTATTCGGCATGTGCGTTCGGTCGGCCTCGGATGGCCTCCGCCAGTTGATCTTCCGCCCCACGGCGCTGGCCGATTCGCTCAGCGCACTATGCGGCTATGTTAGTTGGAGGCTGGTGTCAGGATCAGGTCCCGGCCAGGATTTGATCCAGGTGCCCGGCGGGGTGCTCCCTATGCGCGGCTGCCCACCGTCTGGGTGGACTTCAACCTCACATTGTCCGTCATCGAAGTACTGATGTACGGATCCCATCCAAGGCTTCCGCCAGGGTCCCTCGAGCGCGCACTGGAGGCACGTGGCGTCACCGACGCTTGCTCGTGAGGCTGGTCCCTACCCCCGTCAGTCGCGCCAGAGCTGGTGTGGAGATATATAGGCGTTGGTTACCACGCCAGCGATCGCCGCGCCCCCCGAATTGCAACTTGCGGAGATGTTCGGGCCAGCGGCAAGTGTCGAAATCGTCTGGGTGTATGGGCCGATAGCCGGTGGGCGAGCAAAGGGCATGTTGAGGCCGAAGCATTCGACAGACAGTTCGTAGAACCAGCCTTGGCCGACCGGACATTGTGCCGATGCTCCGAAAAGGTCTCGCTGCAGACCACAGTCCTGAGGGCTCGCCGCCTGCGCAGTTCCGGATTCGATGACCACCGCTGCGGTGCCGACCCCCAGCACCGCTACGGCAACAGCTGCCATTCGCACGATAGCCGTTCTGTTACACGTATAACCCGGCATCATTTCCTCCTAGCCATTCTTGCGTCATACCCCAGCACGTACTTCAAATCCCGGACATTGAACAGTTGCACCGAAATCCGACCGCCTCCAATGCATAGAATCAGACCCGCTAATAGCCGAACTGAACTCTATCGCAACGTTGTCGACCCCCTCGCCGAACAAGCGCAGCGGTAAGCTTTTCGTTCCATGGCGGCATCGTATCCATCTACACGCGGGACCGGTCCCGCGTGTAGACCACAAACGAGAATCTAGGCGGGCGTCCAAATGCGCCACAGTGGCAGCATCCCGAAGCAGGCAGGTGCGCTGCGCGACGACAGCAGTCCGAACATCCGGGCAGATCATCATCACTGCACGATTTCGTCCACCCAGCGGAGGAATGAGCGTAATCGTAGAACGCCTTCGGTCGAAGGCGCGGCGCTCATCAACCGGCGCGCCGACATTCGGCAATATGGTGCATTCGGCCAACAGTTGGCTCGTCCCAGATGACCACAGCCCGTTGATCTTCGGACGCCCCACGCTGGCCGGTTCGGTCGGTCCACGGCATGGAATACGTTCGCGACGGGCTTGGCTGCCACGCTGAGCGCGATCGATCGGGGTACAGCATGCGCAGTTTCGGTTTCGGCCAACGGGCACGGTGAGGTCAGTTCGCGAAGTCGATGTTGTCGGTGGTGATGGCGGCTGCGGTGCGGCCGGGGGCGGTGGTGTGCTGCCAGTAGAGGTTGATGTGGCGAATGACGGCTTCGGGAGATGGTGCGCCCCATGGGGAGAGGTCCTCGGTGGTGTGCGCGTCCGAGACTAGGACGGTGTTATAGCCGCGGACGAATGCGCCGTGCAGGGTGGACCGGATGCATGCGTCGGTTTGTGCGCCCGCTACGAACAGTCGGCCGATCTCGAGACGCGCGAGGATTGCCTCCAGGTCGGTGTCCTCGAAGGAGTCGCCGTAGCGCTTGTTCAGGCGGAGTTCATCGTCGGCTCGAGTCAGTTCCGGGACAATCTGCCACGGTTCCGATCCGGGGATGCGGGCCCGATCGCTGCCACAACGGCGTCTCGCTGGTGAACGTCGGCGACGACGCCGTTCTGCACATCGACGACTATGACGGCGGAATTCGGGCAATTCGCAAGGGATGTCACGAATGTCGACGGTAGAGCGAGGCACCGACAAGGTGGCTTGGAGGAGTTCCCATTCCCGTCCGCGTCCGGGCGCCGATAGCCTGGCAGAGGAAAGGCACGCCAGCCAGACGGGAGCGTCATGGTGCGGAATGGATCGGAAAGCGGTGGTGGGGCGTTCAACTACGGACCGGTGGGGCTGACCTGTCCCGGCGATGTCGATTGGGGCGGCGCCGGTTCGGGGTACCGCGAGTACGAGAAGACCGTCGTCGTCGGGCATGGCGAGGTCGATTGGCGGCGGGCCGCCGAGGCGGTGATGGGCTGGGAAGTCAAGCAGCGCAGCGGGTTCCGGGTTGAGCCGCAAGGCGGCGCGACGCTGCGGGTCACCTCGGGGGCCGATTTCCGGATCACCGCCGCGTTCGGGCCGTTCGCAATTCATGAGCCGGTCCGCGTTGTCGCCGTGGTGGACACGCTGATCCGCTGCGGGTTCGCGTACGGCACGCTGCCGGGCCATCCGGTGTCGGGCGAAGAGGCATTCATCGTCCACCGCAGTCCTGACGGGACCGTGGCCCTTACGCTCCGCTCGCTGACCCGACCGGCGCCCGACGGCGTCTGGCGGGCGCTCTTCCCAGTACTTCTGGTCGCTCAGCGCCGCTACCGGCGCCGCTGTCTCCGCGCCCTGGTACCGCGGTGACCCAGCTGTGAGATCGCGTTCATCCCAGGCCGACTCGCCGATCAGGGCTCGTGACGGTGCGGGTTGAAGGTCTCGGTGGGGAAATCGTCCGGATCGAACTTGCGGTGCGATACTTCGCGCCGGCTGGGCCAGTACCTGCTGGCGTACTGACCGCGGATACGGCTGAGATCGGGCTCGTCGATATCGGTGATACCGACCTGGAAAAGCATCAGCATGGTGACCATACTGACGCCGACGATGAGCGGAGTCAGCAGTTGGTTCGCCTGCGCCCCGGCGGGTGCGTGCATGTGCTCGGCGACGTGGGCGTGCATGGCGAACATGCCGGTGTAGTGCATGCCGCACACCGCGATTCCCATGATCAGCGCCGCGCCGATGGTGGCGAGCAGGCCGCGCACATGCAGAGCGAACCAGAGTGCTGCGGTCGCCGCGACAATGGCGATCACCAGCGACAGCAGCACGATCCACGGGTCGTACTGCACTGTCGCATCGCTTTTCATGGCATACATGCCGGCGTAGTGCATGCCCGCGACCCCGAGCCCGGTGATCGCACCGCCCATGACCAGTGCGAACAATTCGCCGCCGTGCCGGTGCACCACGATCGAAAGGCCCAGCCACACAACGCCCATCGCGATGACGGCACTGAACACGGTGATCGGCACGTTGTACCGAATCGTCGCGTCGCGCACCGAAAAGCCCAGCATCGCAATGAAATGCATGACCCAGATGCCGGTGCCGCCCAGCGCGATCGCCCCGGTCACGACCCAGCCGTTGCCGCCGCGCCCGGCCTGACTGCGCGCCCGCACCATGCAGCGCAAGGCCAGCAACGACCCGAGGACGGACATGAGATAGGCGAGCACGGGGGTCAACCAACCATAGGTGAACTGGTCGATTTCCAGCATGCGGACTCCTTGCCAGAAGGCTTCGCGTCGACAATTGCCGGGGCGATTGTGGCGAACATTAGCCAGAAGTCAGCAGGTAGTAAATTTGCGGCAGTACAATCCTCGTTAATTAGCCAGAGTTTGCTGGAGCCCATGTGCGCAGGCAAACAGGGGTGCGGCCGGGCCTACATCTCCTCCGCGCCTTACGTATTCCGGTCTTGACGCTCACAGCTCACAGCAACCACACGGGAAACCCGAAAACCACTGTGGCGCAAACAAAAACCGCCGGGCAGTCCCGAAAGGACCACCCGGCGGTATGTTTTCAGCTCACCGAGCCGGACAACCGGCCGCGCGCCGAATTACCAGCCGCGCTCGGCGAGACGGTGCGGCTCCGGGATCTCCTCGACATTGATGCCGACCATGGCCTCACCCAGGCCACGCGAAACCTTGGCCAGCACATCCGGGTCGTCGAAGAAGGTGGTGGCCTTCACGATGGCGGCGGCACGCTGCGCCGGGTTGCCGGACTTGAAGATGCCGGAGCCGACGAATACGCCCTCGGCGCCCAGCTGCATCATCATGGCGGCGTCGGCCGGAGTGGCGATGCCACCGGCGGTGAAGAGCACAACCGGCAGCTTGCCGGTCTCGGCGACCTCGCGGACCAGCTCGTACGGGGCCTGCAGCTCCTTGGCGGCGACGAACAGCTCGTCCTCGGCCAGGGTGCTCAGGCGGCGCAGCTCGCCGCGGATCTTGCGCATGTGGGTGGTGGCATTGGAGACATCGCCGGTGCCGGCCTCACCCTTGGAGCGGATCATGGCCGCGCCCTCGGTGATACGGCGCAGGGCCTCACCCAGGTTGGTGGCGCCACAGACGAAGGGAGCGGTGAAGTTCCACTTGTCGATGTGGTTGGCGTAGTCGGCGGGGGTCAGCACCTCGGACTCGTCGATGTAGTCGACGCCGAGGGACTGCAGGATCTGCGCCTCCACGAAGTGGCCGATACGGGCCTTGGCCATGACCGGGATGGAGACGGCGGCGATGATGCCGTCGATCATGTCCGGATCGGACATGCGGGAAACGCCACCCTGGGCGCGAATGTCGGCGGGGACACGCTCGAGGGCCATGACGGCGACGGCGCCGGCATCTTCGGCGATCTTGGCCTGCTCCGCATTGACAACATCCATGATCACACCGCCCTTCAGCATCTCGGCCATGCCGCGCTTCACGCGGGCGGTGCCGATGGCGGGTGTGGTGTCGGGCGTGGTCACGGCAAACTCCTGTGTCATGTGGGCCAATCGATCGCTCGG
>NZ_JAODNK010000174.1 GCF_025465275.1 Nocardia sp.
CAGGGTAGATCCAGGCCGCGAGCGCGTCGCGGGCTTGGGCGCACCGGCTTTCGGGCCAGCCGTGCGCGAGCATTAGCGAGGCCAGCAGCTGCGACTGCTCGACGGCCGCCTGTTCCGCATCTGCGCCGGCGATGACGACGCCGTCTGTGAATGTCGGTGGGTCGGAGGGGTTCTCGGCCAACCGGAGTGTGATCGTCTTGCCGCCGGGGCCAATCACCATCCGGTAACCCAGACTCGGCGTCTCGGCCATCAGTTCACCCAAAATGGTAAAACCGCGACCGCTTTCGTCTGACGACTCCGCCGACTGGGCCGGCGTGGCGTAACCGGGCGGTTGACGGATGCTGTCGGCGAATACCACCGTCAGCTCCCGAGACCCGGGCACCCCGGTGATTTCGGCGTTGACCGTGCCGCCCAGGGTGTGGCGCAGGATGTTGGTAGCCAGTTCCGAGGCCAACAAAACCACGGTGTCTGTGGCGGCGCTGTCGGGCCAATCCTGTCGGGCCACTGCGGCTTTCACCCTCGCACGCACAACGGCGATCTGCTCCGGCGCCCCGGGAGCCACCTCCAGCTCCCCGAGCGCCTCCCACTGGTCCAGGTCGATGTCCGAAGCATAGGCGGGTTCATCGGTACCCGACGAAGGTCCATCGCCGGGCGACACAAAAGGATCGTCAACATCGGTCCGGGCGGGGCCGCCCGGCTTCTCTGCGTGTGCCGACGCAGCACCAGCGAATCCGGTTTGCTTGGCGACGCCGCCATTATCCTCCGCACCAGGCCGCCGCGAATACCCGGCCCCCAGCGGCTCGGCAATGTCTCGCCACGCTAGCAACTTCGACGCGGTGCCCTTCGGCGCGTCCAGGGCCAAGACCAGTTTGTGGACTTCTTCATCGGTGAGTCGGCGGTCCCAGCTGCCGTCCTCCAGCTCGGCGACCCGCCGCACCGTCGAGTCCGCCCGGGTAGCGACCTGCTGCTGGGTCAAATCACGGGGCTGCTGGGTCAAACCATGGGTGAGCCGGTGCTTGGTGAACTCCAAGCCCAATACTCGTCTGGCCATCGACGCGACGTCTGACGGCTGAGCTCCCGCCGCCCCCAACGCAGCCACCATGGCAGGCGTGGGCAATACCTTCCCGGCTTTCAGGTTGGTCAGATTGTCTTTCGACATACCCGCCCGCCGCATCAGCCCGTACCAGGACAGCGAAATACCGCTCAAGAGCGCATCCATATCCTGGCTCACCTGTCGGCGCGCGGCCTTGAACGTGGCTCGTTCGGCCTCGGTGGACGGGGTCATCACCTCGTCGGACTGTTCGGTCCGACCGTGTGCCGGGGGTGGGGTGGCGCAGGCCCGCTGCCACACCGCGACCTCGTCCAACCATATGGGCCGTTTCCCGGCTTCCGCCGTGCGCGCCACCCACTCGGTCCACGGGTAGCCCAGACGATCGACCAGTTCCAGGATCGACAGGCCTGCGATCAGGCGATGACGCCGCAGATGCACTGCCAACCGAGCTCGTTCGGGATCGACCCTGTCACGGACGAGATCTGCGCGCAATTGTTGGAGAAGCGGCTCGGCTCGCAGTTCGATCAACCGAGGTGCGATCGGGTCGTGGCCGGCGACCCAGGACGTGATCGTGGCGACCGACGGAATCTGGCGATGGAACTCGACCTCCGCAACGTTGACGCCGATGTCTCGCTCCATCCGGGGCACATTGATTCCGGCCCCGAGACGAACCGCGCGCATCGCCAGTTTGACCGAGATGTGGGCCGGTTTAACCCCGTCCTCCCGGAGCTTGTCCAGAGCCTCGCGCAACCGGTCCCCGAAAAATTCCAACCGCAACGAACGCACGTGGTTGTCGTCGCCGACGATAGTGGCCGCGTTCCCACACGCTCCAGTGATCGCGCCGTACCGACGGAGGAAGGTCGCCTGGTCCAGACCGCCCGACAGACTGATCTCGACAACCAGGAGCTGGCCGCCGACGCACGAGGACTCCACGGCCATCGGCACACAACCAGCTGCGGCCAGGTCACCCAGCACAGAGACCGCCTCGTCGGCGCGGGTCTCGTCGAGGCCGTGCTCGCGCACCGACTCCCGAATCCCGGCCCGCCACGTGGTGAGCCGCCGCGCCTGCTCCAGCCGGGGTCCGCCTTGGGCCTGGATCTCATCGATAAGTGCCGCACACGGTCCGTCAGCGGCGCGCGCCACCGCCGCACGCAGCAAAATCTCAACCGCGTCCTCCGTATAGATCCCGGTGGGCGTGCGCCCCAGCGTTTCCCCCGCCCCGAGTTCGTCCAAATCGACGCCCACCTGGTCGCACAGTTGTGCCAATAGCTCTCCGGCGGGCCGGGACTTCACCAAGGTGGCGAATTGCTCCAGGATTTGGTTGGTCCCGTCGACGATCCGGACACCGTCTGGGCCAACGGTGTCCGTTCCCGGACTGAACCGGAGCCGAACCTGCACGTAGCCGCGACTCGGCCAGGCCACGACCTCCGCTGCGGCGGCCTCGGCAAGCCCGGGCCGCCATCGGTCCAAATTCGGAATCGTCCACACCCGGTTCACCGTGATATCCACTGTCACTGTGCCTTGATCGGCCGGGTGCGTCACCACTCGTGCGGCGACGTTGTTGCCCCAGATAGGACTCACGAAGAGCCACGACAATGTCTCGCGCGCCCGCATCGCCACCTCCCGTGGCGCACCAGCCCCGTGCAGTTCGTTCACCAGGCCATCGCGCACCCTGCCCAGCGCCTGGCTATCGCGTGGAGGGATGAATCCGGGCTCGACTCCCGCGCCGTCGGGACGGGCCTTCGGCAGGCGGTCACGGCCGTCACCGGCCGGGTCGTGGCGGTAGAAGCCAAGTTGGCCGCCACCGGCACTCCTCGCGTGCGGCGCGATGAGGCCATCGCCCGGCAGATCCCCAATCTGAGGACGCCCGGACCACCCGCTCGTCGGACTCCAATACCCTTGCGGATACGCGGTTTCGGGTGCGGTCCCTTCGTCCGGAGAGTCTGGCACGTCGTCGGGGCTTCGACCGCCGTCCGGATCGTGGTCCAGCTCTGCTTGCCGGTCGGGCAATCCGGGCGGGCCGGCGGCGATGCGGGGCAGTAATGCCCTATCTGTGGGTCGAGGTGTCCATGGCGTGGGTGGCTT
Source organism: Nocardia sp. (assembly GCF_025465275.1). GTDB lineage: Bacteria > Actinomycetota > Actinomycetes > Mycobacteriales > Mycobacteriaceae > Nocardia. The sequence goes on from NZ_JAODNK010000174.1 coordinate 3,137, forward strand.
GGCCGCATGTGACGCCGCCGCTGTGGTCCAGCGAGATTCGACAACACCGCGCCGCCGGTTTTCCAATGCCAGCGGACGAGATTGTGAAGGTGGCTCCGCGGCGTCATCAGCGGGCCGCAGCGTTGCCATTGTCGACGACCCGTCCATATCAGCGGTTGTCGCCGGTGACGGTGCCATGCTTGATGGGTCGCCGCAGGCTCGTACCCACGTGCGTACTTCCTCTGGCCGCAGCTTTCTAGGCCCCGACTCGGTGTCATTCGCCTTGTCGTGACTCCACCCGAGTCGACGGGCAAGTTCGTAGTAGGAGAGCCCCGCTTCCAACCGAGCGCGCCTCAACTGCACTTTCTGATCCACAACGTCCAGCGGAACCGGAACCCTCGCGCCCTGCAACGTGGCCCGCAACTGCTCTAGTTCAGGTTGGGCACGAAGCTTGGACAGTCGCCGGATATCCGCCTCATTGCCGCCACACGCCAGTACCCAAGTCCGGATGGTCGAGACCTCCGGCACGCGGCGACCGAACTCGTTGCCACTCACGTTGCCCACGTGTTCTTCGAGTTCGCGGATCGTCAATCCCGCGCGGATACGAAATTTGCGCAGCTCGAGCATCAGTTCAATGAACGAAGGAGGCAAGTTCATGCGTGTCAGCTTCGTCGCGGCGGTCGCCAAGTCGAACACTTCGAGGATGGCCTCCGCGAGTTCTGGGCGACCGCAGCGCTCGCACCACCCAACGATGGCCGACCGTCCGAGATCGCCGCGACCCTCGATTCTGTGCGCACCACGCAACGAGTTCTGCTCTATGCCCGCCGCCTGACGAAGCGTACGTAGGACAAGCCGCACCACGAGCTGTGAGGGTTTGGCGGTCCAATTAGCGGATTCTGGGATGACCCAAATCCCTGCAGACCCGACTGGTGGCTCACCGTCGAACACCAGCTGAGCCGACAACGAACGGCCTGCGTCGTCGACAATCAAGGCGCAGTACGAGGCAGACCCGAGCACAGACCCGAGCTGTGCCAGGAACTCTTCAGCGGTCATCAGGCTCAGCGGACGTATCTCAACGGCGAGCATTTCGCCCCCGACGTATTGCGGAGGCATCACCTCGAGCAGCACACCGGACTGCTCCAACGCCTCAACCGTCCTGGTGGCCCGCCCTTGTCGATTCACTCGAACCGCCTCGGCGAGCAGCGCACCGGACTGCTCCAACGCCTCAATCGTCCTGGTGGCCTGCCTTTGTCGATTCACTCGAACCGCCTCGGCTTGACGCCTGACAGCACCATGTCGCTCGATTGCGTCAACGAGGCGGGCAGCGTACCCACCGCCGGAGTGGTCGACCACCGCTTGCAGCAGCTCGCGCAGGACCAAACCTTTGTAGATGAACTTTCGATCGGTCGAAGAGATACCGACCTCATCGCACAGTGCCTTCAGGCTGACGCCCAGGTCCCGACGCAGGCCTTTCAGCACCGACAGCGCCTCAGGTCGCCCGCCCGCGCTGTGAATGTCGTCGATGTTTACCGTCGGGTCGAGAACTTCCAGCAACAGGGCAACCGGGTCGGGCAGGCGCACACCAGTCAGGCCGGTCTGGTCGGTCTCCGGACCGAAGCAGAGCCGGAACAGTAGGTAGCCCCGACTCGGCCATGCCGTGATCTCCGCGTCCGTCGCGGTAGCGACCATCGGTCGCCAGACGTCCAGCTGCTCTGCCGCCACAGCCCGATTCACCCGCACATCCACAGCGACCGCCCCCAGACCCGCGAACGAGACAACGACGTGTGCTGACGAGTCCAGCCGAGCCCATGCCACTTCTTTCACCAGCCGCGTGACCACATCAAGCGCGCGCGTGCCCACTTCCTCCGATGCGCGCGCTCGACGCAGTTGCGCATCCACTATCTCCCTTGACGCGTCGAGCGCGGCTCGATCACCCACTGGCACCTCGACGCTGGAGCTCCGTGAACGGCTCTCTTCGGTAGCTGTCGGTAGGCCCTTTCCCGGGATTCGTATGGTCACTTCCCGTTTTGTGGGTCCTTCGTTCGGGATGGTCTGTCGTCCACCGTTATCGCCTGGCGCGGGAGGCGGATTGGGGCCAGTTTCGTCGGCCACATTGGCGTGGTCGGCGACACGGCCTGTGTACACCCTTTTCAGAATGTCGACCCCGCCGGTTTCCTCGTTGTCGGGGTCGATGAATCGAGTGAGCAAATCGTAGGCAACACGGATGTCGTCGTTCGGCCACGGTATCCGCGTGTATCCAGCCTTGGTCGGAGCGTGCAGGCCGCGGACTTCGCGCAGGATGGCAGCAACGATCTTTCCTGGATGGGTGGGCACATCGACTTCCCCAGCCCGAAGTCCGTAGCGGAGATAGTTTTCCACGCCGACATCGACTGACTCAACAGTGACGTGGCGCACGCGGGACCGACGGAGACGCCAAGCGTCGCTCAATCTCAATCGGCGCCCCATCTTCCTCAATCGGCGCCCCATCTTCAGGAAAGTGTTGCGTGTGCGGCGCGAATGTTGGGGCGTGGTGAACACGAGGATGTTGGACATGTTGCACCCGAGGTCATTCAAGATATCGAGTGAATATTTCGCATTCTCTTCGGTCGTCGTCGCTGAGGGCTCCTCCACGCAAAGGTCGATACGGAGTCCGGCGTTCTTCGCAAGCGCGGCGAATCTGGCGGCTTCCCCCTTGTGACCGCTGAAAACTACCTTGATGTCGGTCAGACCATGCTCACGAATGAAATTAACCGCGAAGACCGCGGATCCCTCGTCGGGACTGCCCAATACCACGATGGCGCCAGGCGGGCGCTTGGGATCGTACTTCCACTTCTTCTTGGGCTTGTCCAGCTCATCGCGACGCAGATAGTCCCACAGCAGCGTAAGCGCCGCCGCGACCTCGGCGTGGGTCGCGCCGGCCCGCTCCATGGCGTCCAACAACATCGCGGCCGGATCCTCGCCCTCGGATGAAGGTCGGCCCGGTTCCGCGGCACCGAGCCGGTCTCCTGCTATCGGCGGCTGGTTCGCCGCATCCGCAGACTGTGAGGTTCGGTCCGTCAGAGGGGTCGGAAGTTTCTTGCTGGCGTACGACGAATTCGGGCCGGTAAGTGACGCGTCAGCGTTGTGTCGTTTGGCCAGGTAGCCGGCCAATTCAGTCCGTAGGCGCTCCAGCCTGTCCCGGAATCGCCGATACGCCTCGACCACAGGCTCATCCGGCCCCGACAGGTCGGCAGCCAGCACCACGCCAATTTCACCGAGATGCCGTGCCAGCTCAGCCAACCCGCGCGCCGAGTCGCCCTCGACATAGCGGGCCAAGGCACCCTCCGCCGCAGCTATACGCTTGGCCAGCCACGGCATCAACGGATGAAACGTCAACTCGACCGAGCCACTGCCGTCATCAACTTGCACCTCGAACGCACCGAACCCATGAGGCGCAACCAAACTCAGGAGTAGACGGCCCTCCGGCACCAGCACCAACTCTTCCGCCGGCGACCAACCGACCTCGCGCACCGAACCGCGCCGCACAAGCGACTGGGCCGCCGGGGAATCGGGAACCCAAGTCACGGCGATCGCCCGCACATTCCCTCCGTGCTGGACCCACAACTGCTCGAACCGCGCCTGAGCTTCGGCGGGCGTCACCGCGCTTACTTCGAGCCGCAGCACACCGTCCTGCAAGACACCGTGCACCCCGTCTCCAGGACTGTGATAGTTGGAGACGCCCCCGTCACCGAATGACGGAAGTGGTTTGGACTGCTCTTGCAGGCCCCACGGCATAGGTCGCCCGTCCGGTGAATTGGGATCGGCATGTAACACCGTCGCCCGGGTCCAGGGGGATTTGACACCACCACGCCGCCGGTTCGCCGCTGCCAGCGGACGAGAACGTTCGGGCGTGGCAACCAGCCGCAAATCCGCTGCCAGCGCGGCACGTTCGGGCGCGGTTCCGAGGGACATACGATGACTGTCGGGGTCGTCTCCCCATTCGCCGCTGGGGCGGAAACGGTTGTTGTTCAGGTTGGACGGATCGATACGGCTGCTACCGACCTGCGCCGACACGGCAGGGGGTTTGGTGAAGATCACCTCTCGACGTGAGCCGAACGTTTCCAGCTCGCCGAGGGTCACCACCGAGTAGCCGGCATTGACCGCATAACGACCGGATACGTTGGCCCGCACGTCCTTGATGGTGCTGAACCCTGGGAAGTAGCCATTGATGCTCAGCACATGCACACGCTCGCTGAGCGACTTCATCATCGCGCTGAATAGCGCCTGCCCCACACTGCTTGGGACCAGGCTTCCGGGCATTTGGTTCACCTCGAACCACAGCTCACCATCCAGATTGACGGTGCCCCTGATGTCATAAGTGCCATCCGGTCGCAACCGTTGGAAATCGGCGATCACGCCGAGATCCGCCACCTGATCCAGCGCCTCCTGCAAGCGATCCCACCAGTCACTGTGCCCGGCCGCGACAAATCGCGGACGCGCCTGATCCAGTACCTCGCGCAACTGACCACGCCAATGCGGCACCCACCTGACACGCACATCTTCGATGCGCTCCCCGCCGACGAGCGCACTCAGAACCGCAAGAGCATCGGGCCCGAATTCCTTGAGTCCGGTCAGCATGCTCACGAGCCCCGATGCAGCGTCGAGATCAACTGTGCCCGACGGCAACACCGGATCGCCGTTCGCCCCGAACACGAGCGCACTCAGCTGTCGCGGCGCCGCAAGGTCCACCCTGCCATCGTCGATCGGGCCCGGGCCATTGAGGTCGAGAACTGGGCCACCATCCTCCTTCCCCCACGCCGCACTGCGGTCGTTGAAATCCCACCAAAATGCCGTCGCCATACCTGGTTGCCTAGCCAGGTATTCCTTCAGCTGGGCCAGTCTGTCGAACCTGTGGTAATGCCGGGCAGGGGCAACATAAGGCATCTGATCATCGACGATGTACGAGCCGGGAGCGTGAGGAATTGCCAGCACCGAGCGGCCGATCAGGTCGTTCACCGACTGCATCGCCAGCCGCGCCTGCTGCCACCGCGCCGACCACTGATTCTCGAGTTCACGCCCAGATAACCTGGCCTGCTGCACCAGACCGGGAGCAAACCAGCCACCGGTGTAGATCAGGTCCGCCCGCGCGGCCGCCAACTCCGCCGATTCGCCGCCGATGAGTCCGCCGTATACCGCACGATATTCCAGGCTCGCCACTCGCATCGCCAGGCTGATCCAGTCGTGCGCGCGTCCATTAACCCGCTGCAACGCCGCCGCCTCCTCGACGGCATCAGTCGAGGACAAGTCGAGATACGCGGCCCAATATGCGTCATACGCGTCCAGCCGCTCGTCATGCACGTTCCCCGACAGCCCGAGCGTCGCTTCCCACGTCGATGAGGTCGGTTTGCCATCGCCGTCGGATCCGTGGACGTCGTGCATCTGCTGCCGGTGATGGAGCGGGGGCAGAGCATTGTCGACATGGTGCACGAGGAAATAGGCGTTCGGGATCTTCCGCGCGACCGGATTGTCGTCGGTGGACGAAGGATCTTCTGCCGCAGCGGATTCCGGAAATTCGACTACCGTGCACGGTTGCTCTGCGCCCGCGCCCGGGGCGTATCGCGTCGTCGCTCCGCCGGAAATCTCGTACACCATGCCGCGAATGTTCTGCAACACGTACGGTGATTTGCTCCCGTGTCCCCGGTTCGGGGGTCCGTCGACAACGAGGAGACTGCTGCCGGGTGGTTGTTGTTCGAGGTGGGACTGCATGGCCGCGACGTTGTCTAATCGTGTCGCCCGACGTCTGGTGCGACGCACCAGCTCTTCGCCGGACATGTGCTGTGTCGGGTCTTCCGGAAGCTCGATCGTGGCAAGTCCTTCGGGAAGTAGCACGCTCAGCTCGATCAGTGCGTCGGCTCCCCTATCGGTCGGCTCCCGATCGAGCGGGTGGTACGGCGGCAGCAGTTCTGATTCGACAAGCCGCAGCTTCAATGCTCTATCGAGACGCACAATGTTCTCGTCGACGCGCCCGAGGTGCTCCATGGCCTCACGCCGCCTCAGCCAGGCTTCTTCAAGTTCGTGCCGCGGATCGTCGAGTCGCCTGATCCATTCTTCTTCTTGGCCTTGCAGGTTTTCGTGTGCGCCCGTGACCGCTGGGTCCGCCTCGATGGAGCCGGGTAGTCCCCGCTCGATTTTCCAGTGCGCCTCTTCGAATACGTCATGCCAGTAGTGCCATTCGCCGAGATTGCGCGCCAGACGCCTACTGTTCTCATGCAATTCCGGGTAGAGCTCAGTCATTATGTGGTACCGGCGTATGTTGGCGATTTGCTGATCGGTTGCCACGATCTCGCCGGTATCCACTTGTCGCACCAATTGCTCCGGGTCCGTGGCCGCCCAGCTGGGCAATTCCCCGCGCGTCGCGTCGAAGGTCGCACGCGCCTCCATCAGCTCCCGATACGCGTTATATAGACCCGATTTCAACTGCATGACGCGCCACACATCGCCGGGCACGGTATCGTCGTTCGACCCGGGCAACTGATCCGGGTGAGCATTTACCTCGGCCGGTATCGATGGTGTCACGTCGATGTTTTCGGGACTCAGCTGAGCTGCACCGAGTTCCAGGTGTAGCTCCATGGTGAATCGGCGCGATCCTGCGCCGTAATAATTGGGGTCCTCCTTGACAACCCTAAAGCCAAGTTTTTCATATAATATGCCAGCCCGGAGATTTCTAGGGTTAGCTTGCAAACCTATGGATCTGATACCGCGCTGGTATGCCGTTCGTATCGCGTATTCCATTCCGAGCCGGCCCGCACCGGGAGCAATGGAACCGACTCCGATGATATCCACCAGATGTCGACGCCCCGCCGCGTCGACGCCCACACGCATCTGGTGGCGGTCCAATCGAACCGCTCCCATGGTGTAGCTGACCATTCGACCCTGCCGGTCTTCGACAACCACGACCGATACGCCGTGTGCTTCCACCAGTTGGCGCAGCAGATGGAACGGATAAGCCAGATCCGCGCCGAAGGCCGCCTTGTCGAGCTCGTGTAACTCGTGAATGCGGCTGGGGTCCATGACCCGGATCGTGTAGTCGCCCACCGTGATCGACTCTGGAATGAAGGCGGGTTCGGCGGTGATCAGATCGGGAATCTCCGAGGGCAGATCCCGTGTCATCCGCACGCGGTCTTCACCCGGTCGCATAGGGTCGGCCAACGTCGGGCCGACGCCGAAACCGCGGGACTCGTACCATCGGATGGCATCCTCGTTGCCCGCGGGCACCAGGGTTTCGACCGAACGGATACCTTGCCCGCGCAACTGTGCCATCAGCTGTTCGAGCAGTCTATTGCCATGGCCGAGCTCACGGTCTTCGGGCGCGACGGAATGGGCCAGTATCGTCGCCTGCCGAGTATCCGGTTCTACTGCAGCGATGATCCAGCCATGCACGCCAGTCTCGTCTTTCGCAATGTGGCAGTACTCGCCCCAGGTATCCACGAGTTGGCGCATCGCAAAATCCGGATAGGCGTCTGCGCCCATGGCTCGCTCATTCATCGCGAGCACGTCGAGCCAATCCTCATGAGTGACCTGCCGGTACTCGTCACGTGGCGTCAGTAGGTCGCGCGGCAAGCGCGAGAAGACCAATTCAAGGCGATCACCGTGCACGGCGATCTTCATGGCACGAAAGCCCGCCCGATGCGCCAACCACTTGGCTAGCTGCCCATCGGGTATCTGGCGCAGCACATCCACCGGGGTTGTCCCGTGGCTGCTCAGCTCTTGGAAGCGATGGAAATTCTCACTGTCGGAGGTCCACACCACGCGGATGGCCGACGGCGGTTCGTTCAGCGCGTCCAGCTTCGTTTCGAGCCGCGATAACGCGGTTCTCCGGTCGGTAATGCCCTGCGTCTCCAACACCAGGTCGACCAAATCCGGATCGCCGGGAATATCGACGACATCGAACTCGGCCGGGTCGCCAGACGACATGGAGCCGTCGTTGTAAGGCAAGTCGTGGTCACGCGCTCCTGGACTCATCATCCTTGGGCTGATCAGCCCCACACGGTCTTCCGATTCGTCCGGTGGGCGAGAGTCGTACAGAACCCAGTCGTCTGCAGTACCCCGCATCCCCACCGGCTTGCGGTGTGCGTGGCCGATACGCCCGTCACGAGAGAGTGCGTTAACGGGCGGCGACCACGGTGTGACCGGGCGCGTTCCAGCGGCGCTACCCGAGGCCTCGCCAACAGCCGGATCGACAGCCACGGCCGACGGCACGACCTCGGCGGCATCCGCATCACCGGCCGTACCGGTGAGGTGCGCCACCCCCCAGCCCGGGAAGATTCCGGCCCCACCGCCGGCGAGTACCCGTTCGCTGAGGGTTCCGGGACCCACGACGATGACTTCGGTCCCCTCGATCACCGTCGAGTCGGGGCCGAGATCGACCAGTATCGCGTGCCGATCCGGGCGGCCGACGCACGGATACGTCCGTCCGTCGATGGTCACGGTGAACGGGTGGCCGGCGGCCGGAAGGTTGAGATCGGCGAATCCGATCGGTACACGGGCGACAATGGTGTCCCGCGCCGTGGTCCAGGTGCCGACAGACTCGCCGGCAGCCAGGGAGAAAACCTGCGCCACACTGCTGCCGATGGTCTGGACCGGCAACAGCTCGGGATCCTCCATGAAGTCCGGGTCGTAGCCGAAAAACGAGGTGGCGGCACGAATCACCGTGAACAACTGGTCGCCCGGGGCGCGCAAGGCATGTGACGGCCAAAGATGCTGGTGTGGCGGATGCAGACCGTTGTCGGCCAGCAGCGCGATCGTGGCACGGAACAGTTCAACCGCATCCGGCCACCGTTCGGGGACGTGGTCCATATGCGACATGACCCCGTCGCATATGACATGGCCATGCTCGATGGCGTTCTGGATGGCGGGAATTGCCGCCGCCAGCTCGTCGAACGAGAAGCCCTCGCGGTTGAGGCCGGTATCGACGAACAGATGGATCTTGGCCGGTATGCCCACCTTGGTCGCGGCGGCGCAGACCACGCTCAACACCTCAGCGGACCCCACGCCCACCGCCACGCCGGCCCGGATAGCGGACTCGAAGTCCGAGAGCGGGTGTGTTTCCCATGCCAGAATCGGCAGGGTGCAACCGGCCGCATCGAGAAGCAGTGCTTCATCGATGTAGGTGACGCCGATCATGTCGACACCGGACTCGGCCGCCGCCTCGGCCACGGCTCGCGCGTTGTTGCCGTAGCCGTCGGCCTTGACGACCATCATCAGCCGTGGGATCGGCAGCTCCGGATGGAGTGCGAGATTGGCCCTGACACGCGCGAGGACGACGCCGACGTTATGTCGCAGCGCAGCCATGTCGGTCCTCGCCCACACCGCCGCCAACCGCTCGCCGAATGGGCTGCGGGCGAAAATCCGTGGGGCCTGCAGCTCGGTGCCGTCGTGGAACACCTCCAGGGTGCGGCCGTGTGGGGCGGTGAGGAGTTGTTCCACATTGACATTCAGTGCATCGGCCAGTTGCGGGAAGGTGAGCTCGCCATCGAGACCAGGCCCGGCGATCAGAGCCAGGTCGCCGTCGGCGAGGTCGACGCCGGGAGGTACCTCGACGGGAAGCATGTCCATGTTCACCGCACCGGCGGCTCGGCATCGAGCACCGTTGATATTCACCCAGACCTCCCCTGCCCCAGGCGATCCCAGCGTGTCCGGCAGGCCGTCCGCATATCCCAGCCCGATCCATGCGATCCGACGATGCTCGTCTGTCGGCACACCGCCGTATCCGACACGGCGTCCGGCCGACACGTCGCGCACCCGAACGACACGCCCCCACAACACCGTCGCGTTCTCCAATTCGGCACCGGGCCAACCCATCCCGTACAACGGTGCCCCGAGCCGGGCAAGTGCGCCTTCGGCCAGATCCGGTCGCGCCGCCATGGCCGTGCCCGCGATATGGAAATGAAGGTCCTCCGGCCCGACATCGCGAGCCAGCAATCTGGCCTCGAGGAACGCCTCGATCTGGCGATCGTTCATCGGATGCCACGCCTCATCGCCATGAGCCAATTCGGTGAACACACCGCTATACCGGATCCGGCCCGCCTTCACCAGTCGGCCGAGCTCCGACTGTAGATCCGCGAATTGGCGCACGGTGAATCCACCCCAGTGCCGTCCAGTGTCCACCTCCACCGTGACTTTCACGGGCTTGCCCAGCAGTTCGCTGACCGATTCCACCAGCTGCAACTGGGTCAACGACGACACGGGGACAGCGAGATCGGATTCCACTGCTGCGGCCACAATATGCCGATCAAGCGTCAGAGCGGTCGTGATAACTTCCGCCTTGATCCCCGCCGCGCGTAACTGAAGTGCCATCAGAAACGGCGCGTGCAGGATCTTCACGCCACCTTTCAGCATCGCCTTGGCGGACTCCACCGGTGCCAGCTCCCAGACCTCACCCACCACGCCGGACGGGCGGCGCCGTGTCAGGTAGCGGGCGTTCGCCGTCAACGCTGACATCCGGATACTCAAGACCGAGTTCGGGCGGTGGAGATCCCCACCCACGACAGCGACCCGGGTATCGACCAGCTCCGAAATCAGCTCGCGGAATCGGCTCGCCAACACCTCGTCATAGGCTGTCAATTGGGCGATGCGTTCGGTCCACGTGACGTCGGACGGTCGCAAACCGAGATCTGCCGCCAGCGCGAGCAGTTTGCTTCGCGACCTCTGATGTTCGCTTGGGTCGCCGTCCGGGTCGTACTTGCCGACAACGACCTGGAGCTGCCAGAACCCGCTGGCCCAGGGATTGTGGAGCTCGACCAGCTTGGCCAAAGCACCCCAGACGGCCTGGGACACATCGTCCGAATGCGCACGCCGCGAAAGCCGGATGGTCCAACCCGAACCGAAGTCCGGCCTGCGCAGCGAGGCGACCGCGCCAAGCGGCAACGGCCCCACTTCGAGGAGGACATTGACGCGGTTGCCGTAGCTGTCGGTCACCTCGAAACGGCGGCCTGTCCACCGCACCCGGCTATCGCCCAATCCTGGGACATCGTCCCCCACGAGCTGCCGCGCTTCGCGATCGCTGAGGTCGGTCAGGTCTGGCGGCCGAGCGCTGCCGTGGAACGGCCCGAGGTCGTGCACGTCGCGATGGTGGACCGAGTCCCCTTGCACGACCTGTTCCCGTGCCAACTCTGACAGGCCGAGCCGGTGCCGCCAGTGGACCACCTTCTCGGCCAGCAGTGGATTCTCGCTCGCCATCAGTGCCGACCACGAATTCATGTCCGGCCCCGATACCCACTTGTCGAGATCAGCGAGCACCCCGGCGAAATGACTTCGCAGGACGCCGGTCTCGGCCGATACCAGCTGGCTGGCAGCTTGATCGAGCCAACGAACGAGCACCGCGAGCTGTGCGACTCTACCGGCGATGGTTTGGGTGTCCCAGTGGGCACGCCTACCCAGCAACTCGGCACGACTCGAACCGTCGCGCAGCTGGTGCTGGACCTGAGCGACCGCATCGGCCGCGTGCAGCGCCAGCTGCCGGTCGGTCTGCCAGGCTGGGAGCAGAACGACGTAACCCTCGGTCAGATGGTGGATCTCGGCCTCTTCGGCAAGGGGTTCGGGATTCAACCAGATCGTCACGTCGACTGGATTCCCGTCGACGTCGAAGAGACGGAACCGGGCTTTGATTCGATCCCAGGTCGCGTGGCCACCTCCGATCAGGCTGTGCTCGTCGTCGAGCAACCCTATTAGTTCCGATGCCTCCATCGCCTGCGCAAGGCCGCCCGGCGGCGGCAGGGTCTGCTCAATCTGCCGCGGCAACCGGTCGCGACGTATGAGTCGCTGGAACAAGGCGGTGACGATCCCCGGCTCGGCCACCGACACCGAGGCGGAGGCCGCGACCCCCGGTTCACGCGTGCGGATCAGCGCGGCGAACCGATCCGCCAACCGCGCTCCGGGATCCCAACTGTCCAACAACGCCAGCATCGCCCTGGTGTCCGGCCCCGCAGTGACTGAACCCAGCGCAGCGACTAAACCCAGCCCGACCGACACCTCGTCCAGCGCATCGAGCAGCTCCACATCCGACTGGGCTTCGTTCTGCTCCATTCTTGCTATCACATAACGCAATTCGGCGAATCGACTCATCAGCTCGACGGTCATCACCGGCCGCTGGTCGCCAGTGGCGTACACCGGAAGGTCGTACTGGGCCACCGCCCGTACCGCCTCCAGCCCGCGCGCGACCGCACGCCCTGCCGCCAACGGCGACGCCCCGGCGGCCACACTCAGAACGTGGTCGGTCAGCCCGCTTATCAATCTCGGTTCGTGTCGAAGCAGTGTCTCCGAATCGGTGTGTGTGCGCAGGATGACGGTGTGCACGGCGTCCAAACCTTGGATCAGGACCGTCCCATCCTGATCCCGGAACAGGTGCGGGCCGAAAAGCTCCAGATCGGCATCGATGACGGTCCGCAACGGTGAGGCGGTGCTCCGACCCTGCGGCACGCGATGGCGGTCGGCGTGACGACCGAACTGGCGACCATCGTCAAAACCGTTTTCATTCCGTCCAAGATGCAAGGGACCGCTGGGGTGGGGTCCTTGCGGGCTCCACGGCGTCGGCGGCCATGCCGGCGCATCTCGTATGAGGGGGTCGTCGGCGAACGATGTGCTGCCGGCCCCAGCAGCGGCCCCCGAATCATGTTGCGTCGGACTCGACGACGGGGGTGGCTCAATGTGCTCGGGAGCCTCCGCGAAAACCTCGCCACCGACAGGGGCGGTCCCGAACCTCGGCCACCCGAGCACGTCGAGCAGGTCGGCGACCAGTTGCGGCCGACCGCATTTCTCCGTCCACCGGGCCACCACATCCCGACCCAACACGGCGTCGGCCGTTTCGACGACCTGACCGCCACCAGGCATGTCTTTGACCTCGAAACCCGCTGCGACGCGCAGGGTATGGAGAGCGGCGCGGAGAGAAACCTTTGACGGTTCGGCAGTCCACTCCCAGGTCGCAGGCACCACCCAGATACCCTCCCGGCCCACCGCACTGTCGCCGTTGAACATCAGCGTGACCGACCCCACAAGCCCGTTTCGGTCGGCGACCGCCGCGCAATAGGACGCCGCCCCGACAGTCTCGTCGAACCGGTCGATGAGGTGGAATGTGGTCAGCCCCACCGGCGCGCACTGCACGACAAGCATCGAACCGCCGAAGTAGCCGGGTTCGATCGTGGCCGGCTCGATTCCGAGCTGCACGAGCCGTGCCACCGTGTCGACCGCTCGCTCCACGATGTCCGACGACAGCCTGCACTCGTTCGCAAGCTGACGAAGACGCGCCGCGATCGGCGCCAACGCCTCAGGTGCCGGCTCCATGTCGGCCACCCGGTGCGAGGCTGCCTCCGCCAGCGCACGCAACTGGAGTAGCCGCCTGCGCACCTTTAGGCGCGCGATCGCTGGCTTGTCGGGGCGCGACTCGAAGACATCGCAGAGCAGTTCCAGCTCCGCGACCTTCACCAGGCCGGGCATCGCCGCCTCGATCTCGTTGAGTCGCAGCAAGCTCAACCCGGCCCGCCCGGCTACATCCTCCTGGGTCAGACCCAGCGCCAACCGAAGTTCGGCCAGAGTCAGCCCGATCTCGACGGCTCCGAACCGAGCCACCTCCGACTGCCGCGCGCCCAAGGTCAACAGTGCCGCCACCAATGGTGCGGGCGCACGCCAATCACCCGTCTCCGCCTTGGTGATCGACCGCTTCGCCACCCTGCCCGCCACCG
>NZ_JAODNK010000208.1 GCF_025465275.1 Nocardia sp.
CAGACTGCCCCCAGCTACAGCAGTTGCGCTGCGACACAATCACTTCGGAGTCATCACACCTCCAACATGGATAACAGCGCCTCACGGCGCACTCGGCTCATAACCCAGAGGTCGCAGGTTCAAATCCTGTCCCCGCTACCAGTGCCTCAGGCCGAAGAACGAAAGTTCTTCGGCTGAGGCTTTTTTCGTACCCGGATCACCTCGGATCAATTCATGGATTTGCGCGGCGATGTCGGTGCTGCTGCGGCCCGGCCCGATGGCGTGAACATCAGGAGATTGGTGGCGAACATCGAGTGGACCGGTCGGCCCGGGTCGATTAGGGTGACAGGCCTGTGCGCGTCGAACGTGCGCAATGTCGTTGTGGGGGAAGGTTGTTCAAGGCTATGCCGATCGATCCGGTGATCCCGGCGGCAGATTCACTGCGCATTCGGTTTGCGGAGCCGATGGGGGACAGTCGTGGCGGGCATCCGATATAGCCGGCATCGCTTCTCACCGCAGTTGCGGTCGCAATTACGCGAGCTGAACGACCTGGACAACTGGCACGGGCCTGGATCGTGCGCCGTTCACCTGAGTGCGGTAGTCGCGGCATCCGTATTGCCGGTAGCGTACGGCTGGTGGTGGTATCCGGTGTCGTTGCTGGTAGTCGGTAGCAGACAGCGGGCGCTGCTGAGCCTGCTGCATTGGTCTGTACACGGCACGGCGGCACGGTCGAGATGGCTGAATCTGTTGATCGGTACGGTGATCGGGGCGTACCCGATCATGCAGACTCACTATGGGTACAAGCTGTCGCACGTGGCCACTCATCATCCGCTGCTCGGCGATCCGGTCCGCGATCCGGACACCGCTGAGTTCGTGGATCGTGGCGTCTACGAGGTTCGCACGCGGCGGGACACAATACTGCGATTGCTGATACTGCCCGCGTTCGGCGGGCCGCTACTACGACAGTGGCTGCGCAGTGCCGTCCGGTTGTTGCGTAGGAAATCGGCTGCTGCTCAGTCGATCCCGCAGTCCTGGCAGGCCGCAGCCAAGCGGGACCGCGTAGCCTTCGGTTGTTTCTGGCTGGTGGTACTCGTGGTCGCGGTACTGACCGGCACGGTGTGGGATGTGGCGGTGCTGTGGTTCGTGCCGTATCTGACCGTGTATCAGATGATCGGCTGGTACGTGGGATTGTCGGAGCACACACCGATCGCGCGCGACAACCACATCGACCTGTACATGACCCGCAACAAGCTCAGCCACGGCCTGGAACTGCTGCTTACCGGCCCGGTTGCCGACAACATGCACCTGGAGCATCACCTGGATGCGCGCACGCCGTACTGGAACCTGGGCCGCGCCATGCGGATCCGGCTTGCCGACCCGGAATACGCGCGCGTGGTCGGCGAATTCGGCGGGCTGTTTCGCAACGGCCCGGCGAACCAGCCCAGCGCGCTGGCCGCGGTGATGACCGGGCTGATCCAGCGCGCAGAGGCGAAAAGGTCCCCGTGATGGCGATTCCACAATCTCTTTAGTTGCTTGTGCCGATGTCCGCAACGGATAGGGCGACCGCGTGTATCGGTAGGTGGATAGGTGTGTATCGGTAGGTGTATAGGTAGGTATATCGGTCACCTCCAAATCAGGGCTGGTCCGCCGTCCAAGAATTTGGTACTGTCCCGACAGTTCAAGGTCATTTCCACTGTGACTGTGGGCATGACATGTTGGCTGGTGCGCTTAAAGGGAGTTGGCACCGGCCTTTTTTGGTCATTGAACAAACAAATGAACAGTAGGTCTGAACGTGGGCAGACCGTGCAATATTTTGAGCTCGATTTTTTGGGGGACTCGCAATGGCCGAAAGGGCCGCAGCTTCCGACGTTCCGTCACGTGCCGATGCGGTTGATGAACCTGCCGAGAACACCTTGCGGTGGGCATGGTCGGAGCTAGCCAATCTGGCGACCGCGCGATTAAGCCGGCACACTTGGCAGACGGAATACCGGAGGCGATTGAGTATTACCGATTCACTGGTGGTATTCGGATCGGTAGTGGCGGCGCGATTTGCTCGTTTCGGTGGCGTCAGTGACACTCATCAGCCCGCCTGGGTACAGACCATCGGTGGTTACACCCTGGTGGCGCTATTGCTCGGCCTGGCCTGGGTGTGCGCCCTCTTTTGGGGCGATGCGTGGTCGACTCGACTGATCGGACATGGCTGGGCGGAATACGAACAACTGGCGTTGGTGACCTTCCGCCTGTTCGGCTGCATCGCCATAGCATCCCTGCTCCTGCGTATCGAGTTCGCCCGCGGTTTTCTGGGAGTCGCGTTACCTGTGGGGCTTGTCGGGTTGCTGGTCAACCGGTGGGTTTGGCGGAAGATCGCGGCACGGGAGCGGAGCGTCGGCCGGTACCTCACCAATGTGCTGGTGGTTGGCGATCCTCGGTCGGCCGGGGACATTATGCGGTCCTTTGCCCGTGATGGGCAGGCCGGCTATCGCGTTGTGGGCGTGTATTTTCCGGGCGGAGCGCTGGATCCGGCAGAGTTGGCCGACTTGGAGGTGCCGGTGCTCCAAGGGCCGCAGTCGATCCGTGCGGCGATCGCGGAGACCGGCGCGGATACGGTGGCGGTGGCGGCGATCGAACGGCTGGGGTCCCACGGGATCCGCGAATTGGCCTGGGATCTGGTACCCCTCGGCGTGGATCTCATTGTCGCGCCGGGCATCGTCGACGTGGCTGATCAGCGCATGCAGTTACGCCCGGTCGGCAACCTGCCGCTGGTACATGTCAGCCAGCCGAATTACAACCGCGCCACGACATTCGGCAAGATGGCATTCGACTGGGTGTTCGCGGCGGGAAGCCTGCTTGTCACCGGTCCGGTGATGTTGTTCGCGGCAATTGCGATCAAGCTGGACAGCCGAGGGCCGGTATTCTACCGTTCCGAGCGAATCGGGTTGCACGGCAACCCATTTCAGATGATCAAGTTTCGTACCATGGTCGTCGACGCGGACAAGGCAAAGGCGGAACTGGCCGAGGGAGACGAGGGTGCCGGGCTGCTGTTCAAGATCCGTGCAGACCCCCGTGTCACCCGGGTCGGGCGCTTCCTGCGCAAATACAGCCTGGACGAGCTTCCGCAGTTCTTCAATGTGCTGCTGGGTGATATGAGCGTGGTAGGCCCGCGTCCACCGCTGGCCGAGGAGGTCGAACGATACGACATCACGTTGCAGCGCAAACTGCTGGTCAGGCCGGGCGTGACCGGTCTGTGGCAGGTGAGTGGCCGCTCCGATCTGCCCTGGGCCGAAGCGGTGCGGTTGGACATGTACTACATCGAAAACTGGTCCATGATCAGCGATCTGCTCATCATCATGAAGACCGTGTCCGCCGTCACCGCCGCGGACGGAGCGTACTGAGGTTTACGGTTCAGCGGCGAGCCGCGGCGGCCGGTGTGGCTCGTAGCGAGTGGGCACCGGCTCGTTGTGGAGCGGTGGCGCCGCAGTCCGGCCGGCCGCCGGGAAGCTGATTGGGAGTCGCTGCTGGGTGAGCCACGGAATCGGCTGGGTGCGTTCCGGATCGGTGTCGACGGTGCTCGACAGCGGGCCGCCGGTTGCGGCAGCGCCGCTGGAAGCCGACTGGGCACCTGGCGATCCGAGGTCGCGTACGACCCAGACCAGCAGCGCACCGGCATTGAGGCAGGCGGAGACCGCCAAACCGACAGCAACGGCAAGCGCGGAATGGAAGACGAGTGCCGCGCCGAAACAGGCAGCAATGGTGATTCCGGTCTGGATCATGCGGGCGCGCAATAGTTGGTTCGCGGCCCGGTGGTACCGGAGCAGGTTGTAAACCAAGCCGACCCAGGTCAGTGCGGCGTACTCGACCCCGATGATCGGAAGCACGTGTGCGGCGGGAACCCAGCTGTCGCCCAGCGCGAGTGCACCGATCGAAGGCGGAATGAACGGTGCCACAGCACCGATGGCGATCGCGGCCACCGAGATCGGCAGAGCCACAAGACGCAGCCTTCGCCAGAGCTGTACGGTCGTCAACTGTGCTCGCCCGGCTTCCGGAAGAGCGATCAGGTTGAGCGCATTGGCCAGAATTGCAAACGGGCCGAGGATGGTGACCGCGCCGCGCAGCGCGGCTGCGGCATCCGAGCCGACTGCCACAGTCGACAGCAAGACCACCACGATGACGCTGAACTGGTCCACGCAGCTCTCCAGCGCGAAGCGCAGCCGAGTCGGACGCTCGTTGCGCCACCACCATGCCAGGCCGTGCCATGCCGGGAACAACCGTAGCTGCACGAGCAACACAATCAGCGCCACACCGGCCGATACGGCCCAGAGGGAGATCACTTGCTCTACCGGCAGTAGGCGCCGGTCTAGCAGCGCCGTACATAGCAGTCCTAGCGAAGCCACCGTCCATACCGCGTCCGACCAGAAGGCGGCCCCGGTGCGGCCCAGGGCGATTGCCGAGAACCGCAACGAATCCTGGGTCAGCAGTAGCGGGATCGCTACCGCGAACCCGAGTCCGATGTTCGGGTTGGGCAGTAGCAGGGAAATCCCCGCCAGCACACCTCCCATCGCGATTCCGAACAGTAGTGCCGCACCCGCGGCGGTGCGGGTGTGCCGGAGGACGTAGCTGGAGTGCCGCCCAGCCAGCAGGAGCACGGGCGTGCCGATGGCGGCGCGAGTAACCGCGAGCGTGGCGGTGGTCAGTGAGAACAGCACGCTCGCCATACCGAAGTCGGCAACGCTGCTGGTGCGCGCCACGGTGAACACGATCAGGGCGTTGCTGAGGCTGGACAGAATCTGGTCGGCAGTGCCGGTCAGCATCCGCAACGCCGGGCGTTTCAAGCGACTGCCCCTGCGTCAGAGTGTCTCGAACGGGACGACATCGGTGTGGATCTCGGTGCGATCGAACCATTCGCCCTGCATGGGTCTGATGAACCGCGCGGGAACGCCTCCCCAAAGACCTTGCGACGGCGGCACTTCGGACTTTGCCCGGGTCAGGGTCGAGCCCGCTGCGAGCAGGGAGCGATCGGGCAGCGACGACCCCCGCAGCAGGATGCATCCGGTGGCGACCAACGAGCGGTTGCCGATGCGCACTCGGCCCACGGTGGTTTCGTTGGTCACGACATCAATCTCGTGCGTTTGGAGGGTGCTGCGCTGCCCGCCGACGGCACTCCACTCACCGATCTCGATCGTGCCGGAGCAGTCGAGATAATGACGGGACGTGATGAATGATCCGTCACCGATATTCAACCGACCGGCCAGCTCGCTGTATTGCTGATAGCCCGGATGAGCGCTGATCCAGTTCCACGAGCCGATCATGACCTCGTGACCGAGCCGGATCTCGCTCATGCCGCGGAAGACGTTACCCGTGGAAATAGTCACGGCGTCTGCGATGACGAAACGCCGACAACTCCACACCAGGGAAGGGCCCAGCCGGACGTTATTGCCAATGTGGTGCCCAAATCGGCGGAGCCCGGCGTTCTTGGCAGCGCTCGCAGGCAGCAACCACAACAGGGCCTGAATCAGGCCGGACAATGTACGCATGGGAAAAGCCCCCCGTATTGCAGGTGAAATTACTTGTGAAATTGTTTGAACAAACCCGCTTCCCCCAGGAATCGCGTCGTGCGAGCCTACCGTGCGGGGGTGCATCCTCGCCATCGGCAACCTTGTGTGACGTAACTATCAATATGGAACCTTGCGTATAGAAGTTTGCGAATGTCTCCGAGCTCGAATGCTGGGTGGCCGCCGGCCTGTTGGTCGATCGCTCCGATTGAGCTACGCTGACGCGCTAATTGAGTTCGGGGCGGGTTGGAGAGCAGTTCGGCATGGCGCGCGCATCACGATTTTATCTACCGGGGGCCTTTTTGCGCCGCCATGGGCACGGTGAGTGTGCCGCCGTTTAGGGGAGACCAACCACAATCTGCGCACAGGCCATTCGGCAGAAGTCGGCAAGGCGAAAAAAGAGATGTTGTAGTCGTCGCCCGCGACGGCTGGTGGCCGTCACTGGCGGCGGTGTGGACGGCTGTCGCGATGATTGCGATCGTTCCCGCGCTCTTGGTACGGGCCACACCGACACCGCGCGAACCGGCATGGATCGGGGCGCTCATCGTGACGACGATCGCCGGCCTGCGTTATGCCAGGCTGATCGAGACCGGGCGTCGGCGCCCGGTGGAGATGTCGTTCTGGATTTTCACCTACGTATTCCTCGGCCTTGCGCCGCTGGTCCAGCTGCGGTCCGAACAGGTGCCCGATACCACCAAGGGCGCGGACCCGACGCTGAACGGCCCGGCCATGCTGGTGGTGGTGGTCGGGATCGCCGCGTTCCTGTGCGGATTGACTTTGTACGGATTGGTGCGGCGTGACGGCGCTGGTGGCTCGGCCCCCACCTCACGCGAGGTGGATCGGCGCCGGGCGTTGCTGCTCGGCGTCGCGGCCCTGATGAGCGCCGCCTATTACGTTGCCGCCGTAGGGCCTTCGACGCTGTTCTCCACCCGGGACAACCTGGGGCAGGCAATCGCGGCGCACTGGCAGGAGCCGATCGCCGCAGTGGTGGCCGCGGGCGCGCAGATGCCCGCGCTGGTGGCGTTCATCGCACTGGCCAAGGTGTATCAACGTCGGCGGGACAGAGTGGTTCTCGCGTTGCTGATACTCGACGGTGCCGCACTGGCGGTGGTGCTCAATCCGATCGCCAATGCGCGCTATACCTCCGGCACGGCGGCACTCGCGGTCGCCGCATTGTTCGGTCTGCTGTCAACTCCGACCCGTTTCCGGCTGGTGGCGGTGTCGGCGGTGGCTGCGCTGGTGGTGGTCTTCCCGATGCTGGATGTGTTCCGTTACAGCGCCAGCGGTGAGCTGAAGTCGGCTGGTCCGCTGGATTCGCTGGTGTCGCCGGACTATGACTCGTTCGCTCAGATCAACAACACGGTGCTGTATGTGAACCGGGAGGGTTCGACGAACGGTCGGCAGGCGGCGGGCGTGGTGTTGTTCTGGGTGCCGCGCAAGCTGTGGCAGGACAAGCCCACCGATACCGGAATTCTGCTGGCGGATTTCCGCGGCTACAAGTTCAAGAACCTGTCCGCGCCATTGTGGTGCGAGCTCTACATCAACGGCACCTGGCCTGCGCTGATCCTCGGCATGGGGGCGCTGGGCGCCCTCGCCCGGCGTGAGGATGACCGTATCGACGCAACACTGCGACGTACCAGGTCACCCGGCGTGTTAGCGTGCATCCTGCCGTTCTACTTGATCATTTTGCTGCGTGGCTCGTTGCTGCAAGCAATGTCCAGTCTGTTGGTGATCGTGGTGTGCGGCATGTTCGTGTTTCATCGGGGGGAGGGTCCTGCGGATGCGCAGGTCAGCTAGTCGTCTGATCTTGTTCGCGACGGTGGCTGTCACGGTTGCGGGTGGGGTTGTGGTCAACCGGCACATGGCAGTGCCGGTCGGTGAGGTCACATCGTCGCCCGTGTCGGATCACGCTGCTGGTGTGTCGCAACGACTCTCGGCGTTGTTCGTGGGAGACAGCTTTACGGTCGGCGCGGGCGTCGCGGGTGCCGCCAATGGTTACGCCTGCATCCTGGCGCGCTCGCAAGGCTGGGCGTGCAACGTCGACGCTTTCGGCGCAACCGGGTACCTGAACGACGGCGCCGGCTTCTACCCAACCCCTCCGGGACGAGCATTGGATCGGCTTTCGGCGGACGTCAAGCTCTATGCCGTAGACATGGTCGTCCTCGATTCCGGGCGCAATGACCTGGGCAAGGATCCGGCGGCGGTGGTGGACGCGTTCACCCAGACATTGGCCGAGGTCCAGCAGCTGTGGCCGTCGGCACGCGTCGTGGTGATCATGCCCGCCTACATGTCGGCGACCCCGTACACGAACTATTCGCTGGTACATACGGGTTTCGTCGCAGCCTGCGGCGCCGCGCACGCCACGCTGCTGGATCCGGTAGCCGAACAGTGGTACTCGGGGGTGGACATCGAGGGAATGCAGATACCCGATCATGTGCATCCGAATGCGCTGGGCAATCAGTTCCTGGCGGGCAAGATCGCCGATTCCATGGCCCGGCACGGCTTGGGTGATCTCGTTGGCGCGAGGGTGCCGTCGTGAATGCCTCCTTCACCGCGCTGCTGCGACACCGCTGGCAGCTGGTGGCAACCGTGTTCCTGGTCGCCATCCTGGCTGGAATCGGCGTGACCGTGCAGACCACGCCCAAGTTCGTGTCCACCGCCCGGATATTCCTGGCCACGCCCAGCTGGAACGGCGCAACACGCAACAGTGACGAGGCAAGTCCGTTCCGCGGCAATGACTTCGCGCGCTCGCGCGCCCAGAGCTACGTGCACCTCGCGAGTGATGTCGATCTGGCTCATCGGGTGATCGACAAATTGGGCGAGCACCTGTCACCTGATGTCGTCGCCGGTGAGGTCACCGCACATCTGATTCCGGACACGGTGCTGATCGATGTGTCGGTGGCCGATCCTTCGGCGCCACAGGCACAGCGACTCGCCGACGGTGTCGCCGCTGAGTTGGCCGCACAAATCCGGGCGGTGGAAACGCCGACCGGGTCGTTGATTCCGACGGTCGATCCGGTGATCACGCAGACAGCTCAACTGCCCACACATCCGTCGGAACCCGATATCTGGAACAACCTCGCGCTGGCCGCTGGCGGCGGTCTGCTGGCCGGCGTGACCGCGGCAGTGGTCATTCCCCAGCGGTCCGGCCGAGCGCGACATAAACGCCGGAGCCTGCGCGGCGTAAATGAGAAGGTAAGAGAGAGGTCCGTCCGGTGAATGTCGTGCGATGGTGGCCCAGTGCGGTCGGTGTAGTGCTCGGGTGCCTGGCCGGGGTGACGCTGTTGTTGTTGTCTCCCAAGGCTTATACCGCCACTACGACCCTGTTCATCGGCTCCCCGGTGAGCGCCGACTCGGCCGGAGCTTACGCCGGAGATCTGTTCGGCCAGCAGCGCGCGGTCAGTTACTCACAGCTGTTCACCAGTGATGACCTGGCCGCGAAGGTGATCGATGATCTGTCGCTGAAGCTGAACCCGGCCGAGCTCATCGCCCAGGTTTCGGCGAAGCAATTGCCGAAGACTGTGCTGCTGGAGGTGAGCGTGACCGATGCGTCGCCGCAACGCGCTGCCGACATTGCGAACGCGTACGCGTCGAACTTCGCCGCGTATGTCTCCCGGCTGGAGACTCCGGCGACCTCCAGCCAGTCGGTGGCCAAGATCAACGTGGTGCGCAAGGCCACGGCACCGGCGAAACCGTCCAGCCCCAACGCCCTGATCGACCTGGGTGGCGGGCTCGCGGGTGGAGCGGCTTTGGGTGGACTGGCGCAGTGGAGGATGGGCCGAACGACCCGCCCTGGCGCGGCAGCGCCGACGGCCGCCGCGCGCTCGCGTCGCCGTGTCGGGGCCGTGCGCCGCGAAGTCACCGGAAATGAAGACACCGGAAATATGGACTTCGCCACGCAGGTGCTTCCGAGGGCTGAGGTACGAACGCGTGACTGATTCTTCCCGAGACCGGATCACGATGTCGCACTGTGGCCGTCGTGTCCGGGCAGGGGTGCGTGCGCTGGCATTGGCCGCGACGGCCGGTGCCCTCGTCGCAGCGTGCGCCGCGTCGCCCGCCGCACCGGTTCCTGCCGCACCGGCTCCTGCCGTAGGCGACCAAGGTGTCGACGCCAAACTCGTGTTCGCCCACTACTTCCCTCCCTATCCGATCTCGATTGACAACGCCCCGGCCGACCACGACTACTACACCACCGAATACCTCGCCCCCGGCGGCAGCGCCGGTGCGAATGCGGCATTCGGCGGGTTGTTACGCGACCGGCCCCTGCCGCGTCCGGTGTCGGATAGTGCGGACTGGCGTTTGCAGGATCTGGAAACCGAAGTGCAACAGGCGATTTCAGCAGGAATTAACGGATTCTCGGTGGATCTGCTGACCGCCGCCGACGACAGCACCCTGTGGTTTTCCGATGTTCCCACGCTGTTGATGCGTGCGGCTCACACTGTGGATCCGAATTTCAAGATCATGCTGATGCCCGACATATCCGGCGCGCCACGCACCTGGAGCGTGGAGCGACTGGTCGATCAGCTCGCGAGCTGGGCGAGCGAGCCAGCCGCCTTCCGGTTATCGGACGGCCGTCTGGTGGTCTCGCCGTACATGGCCGAAAATCATTCGGCCGCATGGTGGTCCGAGTTCACACAGCTCATGTGGAGCGCACACGGAATCAGCGTTGCCCTGGCGCCGGTGTTCACCACGTACGACAACCAGGCCGCAGACTTCGCTCCGATCAGTTACGCGATGTCGATTTGGGGCGGGCGAAATCCAGCGTTCAATCCGACCTCCGGGTTTCCGCTCGACACCATTGCTGATGCGCACCGCCGTGGTGTCCGGTGGATGCAGCCGGTGTCAGTACAGGACTATCGACCTCGGGACGGCGTCTTCGACGAGGCGGCCAACACGGAGAACCTGCGGAACACGTGGACGATTGCGATCTCCGGCGGCGCCGACTGGGTGCAGTTGGTCACGTGGAACGACTACAGCGAGGGCACGTCGTTCGCACCCTCTGCGCACCACGGCAACGCGCTGTTGGACATCTCGTCCTACTACCTGCGTTGGTTCAAGCTCGGCAAACCGCCCGCGATTGATCACGACGCGTTGTATCTGACGCACCGCCAGCAACTGGTCGCAGCCCAGCCGACACCTCCGCAGGCTTTGCGGATGTCGCTGCGTCCCGGCAGCACGCCGGCCCGTGACAATGCCGCGGCTCTCGCGTTCCTCACCGCACCGGGCACCGTCACGGTGCGCACCGGTGATCGGGTCACTCAGTGCGCGTTGCCCGCTGGATTGGGCGTATGCACGGCGCCGCTGCCGACTTCGGACTCCGACATCACGGTCGGCGCGGATCTGGACCGATCAGGCGCGGTCGTATTGGCGGCCGAGTCGCCGTGGCCGGTCCGGGCGCATCCTCCGGTCCAGGACCTGCAGTACACCGCCACGATCGGAGTAACACCATGACCCGTCCGCTTTCTATCGCGCTCGCGGGCCTGAACTATGCGCCGGAGAGCACCGGAATCGCGCCCTATACAACGGGTGTGGCCACCGGCCTGTGCGAGCGCGGCCACCGTGTGCGGGTGCTGACCGGCCTGCCGCATTACCCGGAATGGCGGCTGCGCCCGGGCTACCAGGACGCCGCGTCACTGCGCGACGAGCTGGATGGCGTTGCGGTGCAACGACTGCGGCACTTCGTGCCCGATCCCCCGAGCGGGCTTGGAAGAGTTCGCATGGAGGCGAGCTTCGGGGCCGGCTTGGCAGCGGCGCTGCGCGACGATGCCGTTGATGCCGTGGTGTTTGTCAGCCCGGCACTACTGTCCACCGCAATGGGTCTTGCCCGTATTCGATTGCGCAGCAACATGTCTCGGCCTGCTGTGGGCGTCTGGGTGCAGGATCTCTACAGCCGCGGAGTGGTGGAGACCGGAGCGATGAGCGGTAGGCCCGCGCAGCTGGCCGCCGCATTCGAATCGCGAGTGTTGCGCACGGCCGATGGCGTGGTGGCAATCCATGACCGCTTCAAATCCAGTATCGCCGAGGATCTTCGGGTTCCGGCGGAGCGAATCACCGTGATCCGCAACTGGACTCATCTACAGCCGGGACCGGTCATCGATCGCGCGGCGGCGCGTCGCAGGCTGGGATGGGATCCCGAGAGCGTCATCGTGCTGCACACCGGAAATATGGGCGCCAAGCAAGGTTTGGACCATGTGGTGGCGGCCGCCGGCTATGCGCAACAGCATGGCGAACCGGTGCGGTTCGTCCTGCTCGGCGGCGGAAACCAGCGCCCGCGACTGGAGGAGCTGGGACGCGGCATCGATACGCTGCAGTTCCTGGACCCGCTGCCGGACGAGGAGTACCAGCAGGCACTGGCTGCTGCCGACGTGCTGCTGGTCAACGAGCGGCCGGGAGTCGGTGAGATGGCCGTGCCAAGCAAGCTCACCTCGTACTTCACCACCGGCAATCCGGTGGTGGCGGCCACCGATGCGGACAGCATCACGGCGGCGGAGATCTCTGCTTCCGGTGGTGGACTTGTAGTTCCGCCGGATGATCCCGCACAGCTTGTGCGCGTGGCATTGGAACTGGGCCGCGATCGCGAACGGGCGCACGCGCTCGGCACCGCCGGCCGCCAATTCTGCGCACGCACACTGTCGCAAGCGCACGCCATTGATCAGTTCGAGCAGTGGCTGACCGACCTGGTCGAGACAAGGGCCAGGCAAAGCAAAAGTAGGAGGGGCAGCCACTATGAGGCAATCCGGTAAACGAGCACTGATCACCGGTATCACCGGGCAGGACGGCTCATATCTGGCGGAACTGCTGCTGGGCAAGGGATATGAGGTACACGGTCTGATCCGGCGTGCCTCCACGTTCAACACCGCCCGCATCGACCATTTGTACCAAGATCCGCACGACCCGCAGGCTCGATTGTTCTTGCACTACGGCGACCTGTCCGACGGTGCCCGCATGGTGACGCTGATACAGCAGATCCAGCCCGACGAGGTGTACAACCTTGCGGCACAGTCACATGTGCGAGTCAGCTTCGACGAGCCCGAGCACACCGGCAACACCACCGGACTGGGCTCGGTGCGGCTGCTAGAGGCGGTCCGCATGTCGGGGGTGGAATGTCGTTATTACCAGGCGTCCAGCTCTGAGATGTTCGGTGCTACGCCGCCGCCGCAAGATGAGGAGACGCCGTTCTACCCGCGCTCGCCCTACGGCGCGGCGAAGGTCTACTCGTACTGGATCTCTCGCAACTACCGCGAGGCGTACGGGATGTACGTGGTCAACGGCATCCTTTTCAACCACGAATCTCCGCGCCGCGGAGAAACATTCGTTACTCGCAAGATCACCCGTGCGGTGGCGCGGATCGCAGCGGGTCTGGAAAGTCATGTGTACCTGGGCAATCTGGAATCGATCCGGGACTGGGGCTATGCCCCCGAGTATGTCGAGGGCATGTGGCGGATGCTACAAGCCGATGAACCCGACGATTATGTGCTGGCCACCGGCGGCTCGTACACGGTGCGCGACTTCGTGATCGCCGCGTTCGAACACGTCGGCATGGACTGGTCCGAGCACGTCCGCTTCGACGACCGTTACCTGCGCCCGACTGAGGTCGACGCGCTGGTGGGTGATGCGAGCAAGGCCGAACGGCTGTTGGGCTGGAAGGCTGGCGTGCATACCCCGGAGTTGGCCAAGATCATGGTGGACGCCGACATCGAGGCGCTGCGGCATGCGGGCAAATCCTGGATCGATCGGCCTGCCTTGGCGGATTGGGCGACGGCATAATGGAATTCGACACCGGCGTGGCCCAGCCGCTGGACCGCGATTCGACCGTTTACATCGCGGGCCATCGCGGGCTGGTGGGCTCGGCGATCTGGCGCTGCTTCGAACGCGCCGGCTTCCGCAACCTGACCGGGATGAGCTCGGCGGAGCTGGATCTGCGCGACCGGAGTTCGGTATCGGCCTTCATGGCCGAGACTCGCCCCGATGCCGTAGTGCTGGCCGCGGCGAGGGTGGGCGGCATCGGGGCGAACAACACCTATCCGGTCGACTTCCTCTCCGACAACCTTCAGATCCAGGTGAATGTGCTGGATGCTGCTGTGGCGGTGCAGGTTCCGCGGCTGCTGTTCCTGGGCTCATCGTGCATTTATCCGAAGCACGCTGCGCAGCCGATCAAGGAAGAGTACCTGCTCACCGGGCATCTGGAGCCGACCAACGACGCCTACGCCATCGCCAAGATCGCGGGGATTCTGCAGGTCCAAGCGGTGCGCCGGCAGTACGGGTTGTCGTGGATCTCGGCGATGCCCACCAACCTCTATGGGCGTGGCGACAATTTCTCCGCGCAGTCCTCGCATGTGCTGCCCGCGCTGATCCGCCGCTACAGCGAAGCGCTCCGCGACGGCGGCGCAGAGGTGACGAACTGGGGCAGTGGTCGCCCGCTGCGCGAGTTCCTGCATGTGGACGACATGGCCGAGGCATGCCTGCATCTGCTCGACCATTACGACGGCAGCGGCCATGTCAATGTGGGCACCGGCAGTGACCTCTCGATCGCCGAGGTGGCCGCACTGGTCGCGGAGGCCGTCGGTTACCACGGTCAAACCCGTTGGGATGCAAGTAAACCAGATGGCACTGCGCGCAAGCTGCTGGATGTGACGCTGCTCCGCTCACTGGGCTGGCAGCCGCGAATCGATCTGGCCGCGGGGATCGCGGACACGGTGTCCTGGTACCGGGAGCACGAGTCCACCGCGCGGGGCGTGTCGTGAGCACCGACGCGACCGCGCGGTCGTTGGCCGGATTCACCGCCGCGGGTTACGACAAAGGACGCGGAGTCGTGGTACAGATCGCCTGGTTGGCCGTCGCCGGGGTGATCGCGCAGTGGTGGTGCCCGAACCGGTTGCGGCTGGCGATCCTTCGCGCATTCGGTGCGAATATCAGCGCCGGCGTGCTGATCCGGCATCGGGTACGAATTCACTGGCCGTGGAAGCTGACGGTCGGAGCGGACAGCTGGATCGGTGAGGACGCCTGGATCCTCAACCTCGAGCCGGTGACCATCGGCGCGAATGTGTGCGTGTCGCAGGGTGTTCTACTGTGCACCGGCAGCCACGACCGGCGGTCGCGCACCTTCGAATTCGACAACGCGCCGATCGTGGTGCGCGACGGCGCGTGGATCGGCGCTCGCGCCACCGTGCTACGCGGCGTCGTGGTCGGGGAGCGGGCCACCGTGGGGGCGACCGCGTTGGTCACCTCCGACGTCGCGGTCGACGCTACGGTGTTGGCCCCGCGTGCGGTGGCGGTGTGACATGCGGGTACTGCATGTCGTAACTCTGCTCTCACCGGACGGCGCCTATGGCGGTCCGGTCCGCGTGGCGTGTAATCAGGCCGAGGAACTGCGCCGCCGCGGTCACCAGATCGTACTGACCGCGGCGGTGTCCGGTGCCGACGCCGAGCCGGCCGGACTCGACGTGCGCGGGTTTCCCGCCACCACCGCGATTCCGAAGGTCGGGTTCGCAGGCCTGCGTGCCCGCGGGATGACCCGATGGCTGCGCCGGCATGTGCGCGAATTCGACGTGGTGCACGTGCATTTGGCGCGCGACCTGGTCACCCTGCCGGCGGCTCGCATTGTGCGCTCGGCCGGTGTGCCGCTGATTGTGCAGACGCACGGCATGATCGACCCCAGTGACAGACTCCTCGCCCGGCCGTTGGATCGATTCTGGACCGTCCCCATACTGCGCTCCGCCGCGGCGGTGTTGCACCTGACACCGCGCGAAGCAACCGATCTGGCCGCGGTGGCCGGCCCGGGCGCGGAATTGCCGTTGCGGGAACTCCACAACGGTGTGCCACTGCCTGCGGCAGACTCGCCGGGCGCTGGCCCGGACGGTACGCCAGAGGTGCTGTACCTCGCTCGGATGCACCCGCGCAAGCGGCCGGAGTTGTTCGTGCGCTTGGCCGCACGCCTGCACGCGGAAGGCGTTGCCGCGCGATTCGCGATGGTCGGCCCCGACGAGGGCGCTGCCGACCCTACGAGGCAGCTCATTGACAGCCTGGCGGCGCCGGTGCGCTGGGAGGGCCCGCTGCCGCCGCAGCACACCGCTGAGCGGATGGCGCGGGCGAGCGTCTATGTGCTTGCCTCCGTGGATGAGCCGTACCCGATGAGTGTGCTGGAGGCGATGGCGCGCGGTCTGCCGGTGGTCGTGACCGACAGCTGCGGGCTCGCACCGCTGATCAGGGAGAACGCCTGCGGCATCGTGGTGCGCTCGGACGATCTGGACTCGCTGACCGCTGCCGTGCGAGAGCTGTTGCTGCAACCGCACATTCGCGCGGAGATGGGTGCGGCCGCGGCGCGACTGGTCCGGGACCGACTGTCGATGAACGGTGTCGCCGAACGGCTGGAACAGATCTATCGCGAGGCGCACGGAGTCGTCCCGGCCGGCGAGCTGGGAGTTCGGCTGTGAAACGGATCATTGCCATGGCGTCGGCGTGCGCGACCGCATTCGTGCTGGCCGGATGCGGCCCGGTGGGCCCCGCCGACAGCGCCCCGTCGACGTTCAGCGACGCCCCCCTACCGCAGCTGTCGGCCGAAGTGCTCGGGCAGCGTGGCAGCATCGTCACCTCCGCGCCGATCCGCAACCCGAGCGCGGCGCTTGCCGCCGACGGTAATCACGGTTGGACGGTGACCTATCGCAGCGTGTCCGGCGTGGACGGCTCCGCCCAGCAGGTGTCCGGTGTGGTGTTCGTCCCGTCCGGCCACGCTCCCGCTGGCGGTTGGCCGATTCTCAGCTACGGACGCGGTGCCACCGGGCTCGATCCGCAGTGCGGTCCTTCCAGACACTCAGATCTGCTCGGCTACGACCTTGTCGTGGCGTCGTTGCTGCAGCTGGGCTTCGCGGTGACGATGACGGACTTCCAGGGCTGGGGCAGCGGTGGCGGTGAGAACCTGTATCTGGAGCCGAAGACGGCCGCATTCAACATGATCGATGCCGTCCGCGCAGTCCGGGCGGTGGTGCCGGATGCCTCCAATATCTGGTATGCCGTAGGAGGTTCCGAAGGCGGCCAAGCAGCCTGGGCGGCCAACGAATACGCCGCGGCCTACGGTGATGGGCTGGAATTCCGCGGCTCGGCGTCCAGCGCGCCCACGATCGACCTGACCGGCCTGGTCGCACTGGCTCAGTCGGGTTGGCTGTCGCACGAGCAGCAGTTGTGGCTGCCGATGGTGCTGGCAGGCATGTCCAACTACCACCCGGAGCTGAACGCGGGCGACTATCTCCACGGAGAACTGGCGCAGGGCGAGTCGATGTGGTCGGCGTGTAGCGGACCACAGGCTGACCAACGTGAGCAGGTGCTGGCCTCGCTCACTTCGGGTGATACCGAACCGGTTTCCGATGCGGCGGTCGCCCGCCTGAAGCAGGCGTTGGCTTCGATCGCGGTGCCGCAGCGCCGGGCGTCCGGACCAATGCTGGTGATCACCGGTGATGCCGATCAGACGGTGAACGTCTCATGGGTACGTCAGGCGGTCCGGACCGGCTGCCGGATCGGCGACAGTATCCAGTTCGAAGTACGTCCAGGAGAAGGGCATACCGCGTTGAACTCCGGTCCGCAGATCGGTGCTTGGTTGTTGGACCGCCTCGCCGGAAAGGCGGCGATCAGTACATGCTGACCCGTGCCGCGCTCGGCGTCGCCGCAGCTCTGACGGCGGTGGCCGTGTTTTTCGGTGTGCACGTCACCGACCGCCATATAGCCGCCGGCCTCCAGCCGGCAGCTGACGGCGGGTTTTCCCGCGGCCTCGGCCCGGTGCCCAGCGATGTGGGCGCGCCGCTGACGGTCGACTTCTCCAGCCTGCCCGACGGGCCGATACCCGCGAAGGTCGACGGACACGCATTCCGTGCCGCCGCGATCACCTCGGCCGCAATGCCGATTCTCGCAGCCGGACGGCTGGTGCACGGCCGTTCCTCGACCGACAACTTCGCCGGATACGTGGAGACCCTGCTGCGCTCGCCGGTACAGCGGCTCGGTGCCACCGTGAGATTCGTCGACGGCGGAGGGTCGATCGCGCTCACGATATGGCAGAACTCGCTCGTGGACTCGTTGGTGGGCAACCATGGAATGCCCAATGCCGGTGTCCAATTCATTGTCAGCGTTGACCATTGGCAGCTGGCAGTGTGGGACACCGTCGCAGGGCACAACATCGTGCTGGCCGATGAACCTTACGCCGCAAAACCTTTCGGAACCCCGGTGTCGTTCGAGATCACCCGCAAAGGGGACACCGTCACCGTTCACCTGCCAGGCGGAGCCCAGCGTATGGTGACCGACCCACGTATCACCTCTTGGTCCGGTATGTCGGCCTGCTGGGAACTCTACGAATTCCACGCCGATCAAGAGCCCGCCGCAATCACCGCCCTCTGGGCGGGGTAGTGACGTTGTGAAATTTAGAGGAGTTTGCGCGTGGCACTGGGGTGGGTAACCGAGCGGACCGACAAGGACCGATCGGAGGTAGCGGTTCCAGACCGGGAGACACTGGACGAAGTTCATCCCGGACGCAGCCGGCCCCGATCACCAGCGCAGCGAATGCGCGCCGCGCGCACCGATCTCATCGTTGCCGGCGGCTATCTGTCCCGTGGCCTGGTTCGGCGCACTGGCGTTCGCGCTGCTGCCCCTCGCGCCGACCATGCTGCCGGTGGCGGAACGCACCCCGACGCCCGCGTTCTTCGCCGATGGCACTGTGCGGCAGTATGTCTCGGACGGCTCCGTGGTGATCGTGCCGCCGTCCACGGCAGTGGACGCCGTCGCCCTGCGGTGGCAGGTCGACGCCGACTTCACCTTCCCGCTCGTGGGCGGCTACTTCGTCGGACCGAGCGGCGCGGACAAGGTGGCCCACTACGGCGCCGAGGCTCGGCCCACCGGGAACATGCTCACGCTGGTTCGGATGTTCAACACGGTTCCGGTCATCGACCAGGCCAACCGCGATCAGGCCCTCTCGGACCTGCGTTACTGGCGCGCCGACGTGCTGGTGCTGCCGCCTGCCGATCACAGTGATGCCCTGCGCCGCACCGTGGATCAACTGCTGGGCTTCCCCGCT
>NZ_JAODNK010000211.1 GCF_025465275.1 Nocardia sp.
CGACGACTTCCCCACTCCCCCCTTTTGGTTGGCCACCAAAATCGTTCGTCTCACGGCGCGGACATCTGACAGCAAACGCGAACTCGTCACGCCCGGAACACTACCGGAGGTCAACCGACAGGACCAACCATCTCGAGGGGGTGTGTCGTGGGCAGGAGAGTGGTAGCGGACTTTTCACGCGGTGAAGTCAAAGCGCCTGCCTGACAGTGTTTCTGAGCGACTGCCCGGAGACCGGGTGTGTGTACGACGACGCCTTCGGCAGGATCTCCTGCTCGCAGGCGTACCTGTGCCGACGCTATCAACACAGTCCAACGTCTTGTAGCAAAGGCACACCTTCCAAGTGTCTCTGCCGGAGCAGATGCGGAGTCAAGTCCTCAGTTCTTATGGTGCGCCAATGTCACGATGGATTCGGACCTCATTTGCACGACGCTTCTTCGGCGCGCATATCTGCTCTTATGCACGCTCCAGCTGATGGCACTTGGACACATCTGAACAAGGTCCTCTGATGAACCATAGGAAAGTGCACCAAGGACAGGTTTGGTACCGACTGTCTGACGGATCATGAGATGTATCAGAGGTGACGGTGAAGGATCGTCCTGTTGGGCGACTTGGCCACGTAGCAGAGACCGTACAGAAGAAACACTCTTCTTCGGGATCAAGATCCGGGCCGACCGTACGCTCGGTCTGATTGTCGAGGTATGAGCACTAACACAGGGAGACATTGAGCGCGCTGTAACGGTTGTAGTGGACCTCATTGAAGCGGCTTGTTCTGATACTCGTCTCATGGAGCGAGCAAAGACTTGTGCATCGCCAGCTGATCGAACCCTATACATAGCAAAACCACGTATCTCTGCTACTGGTAGGTGTGCGGCCAAACAGATGCCAATGTCAGTGTCCATAGTATGTGACGAGCAAGTTGCCTGTCTGAGCGTCATTGCTGCGCCGGTGGTATCGGCCGATTTTAAGCCGAGCTTAATGACCCATGCACCGACTCTTCTCCAACCCGTTTTCGGTGTACTTGAACTTATCCTAGTATATGCAATGAATAAGGCGGATTTATATGCCACGGCTTCTATCAAGTAGAAGGTTGAGCGAAGGGTTGCTACCACGTCCTTGCTGGACGTCTTCGTGGAGGCTGTTGCAGTGGACTGTGGATGTGTTAATAGAAGGGTGCATACGGAGGGCAATCGTATGCGCGTGATATCAACCCGACAGACCACCGTGCAGGCAGTCGAAAATCCGACTCTCTCAGAGCCATGTGGGCTGGTCTGATCCACCATCAGTGCTAACGTCTTATCGACCGTCTTATGGACAGTCGCATGGTTGATACGATGGAGAGTCGTAGAGTGTGTCGCATATAAGACGTTAGCACCGTCCCGGCGGCTGGCATATGGCATCGCCAGTGAAGTGGCATATCGGTAAATTGGCAGGTAAGGCTGGTAATTCGTTGCCCATGTCCGGCGAGGAACCATACCAAGATGGTGGTCGTGGACGGTTCCATTGACTTCAATATGTCGAGATGGACGAGGGGCAATCTGTCGTCGCAACCGCTGCGGTTGAATCATTCACTTCCCCCTCTCGGCTCTCTCGAACTGGAGTGGTCTCCGACTCCGGTCATTCTGCTCTGCGAGTGTATCCGGTTAGGCGGTATCGATGAAGAGCTGTGGCATACGCGTCGTCGTGACACCGCAGATCCTGGCACAGTTTTCGGAACCATCTTCTCTGGTGCGTGACTGGGGAGCGTCTGGAACCCGTACCCCTGTCAGTGATACTTGGCGAACAGGAACCCTTCGTGGATCCTGGCAGCTTTGATCTCTGCTGAATGGATGTCGATCTACCCGTCACCGAAACATCCACGAGAGCGAACGGGACTGCTACGGCGGGGGTTGGTGACGGTGTCGTTCCGCGCCATAGTCTCGATCCGTGTCGTCGGCTCTGTGCAGTAACAGGTGTGTCGGCGTGATCACTTACGCTGACTGAACGCTCACTTAGTCGGACACGGACTTTTTCGCAGTAGAGGACATCGATCTACCTCTTCCGGGCGAGCCCAAATTGGCGCCGTGGTTGGGGTGCCGCAGGCAGAACTTCCTCTGAGATAGCACCGCCTTGGCCTTATGTGGCGACCGGCAGCGGCGGTTGGGAAGCAAACACATCTCGCAATCCGCGGTCGCACTCTGTGCTTGGTCGATTGACACAACACTCACTCTCGCCGGCCAGGGGAAGTCGGCGCCCTCTATCTGCCGATACGGCGGCCTTGATCGACAGCACGTCGGATCCTCGGTCGTAGTTCGAACGGTTCGTGGTTTGAGCAATGAAGGGGTCGTCGTGCGAGTCAGCCCGGGGACTGATTGTTCTTGTCGGCTGGTGTCACCACGACTTCGAATGCGTCCCTGGCTGCCGTTGCGTCGGCAGGTCCGCGATCCATCGTCCGCTGGCTGCCCAGGACTCGTGTGCTGGGCAACGAGAACCGATGAGCCAAACGCGGGTCGTTCGATGCGCTGAGCTAGTGGGAGAGTGACTTCCTTAGTGTCATTGCCTCGCCGGGGCCAGGCTCGAGCAGGCTCTCCCAGGTTGTAGACCACTGGAGTGCTTCGAAAGCCCTAAAGCCACGCCTGTTGAGGAGCGAATGATCATCACAGGATCGGCAGATTCACATCCTTGGAACATGTACGGCTGTGGCCAACGGGCATCCTTAGTGCAAGCGCGCTTGCGCCGAAAGCCAGAACAGACAGCAGACTCTGACGGTGTGCAGGGGGAGTGGGGTAGCGCCGAGGTTGGATAGCCAGACAATTGCTATTGCAGCGTTCGAATGCCCGTTTTCCGTGTGTTTTCGCCAGTCCGCAACGGGGCAACTGCCAAAAACCCACCTAGTCGACCCGCAGGGCGACTTGTACCCACATATGGAACTCGACCACACCTTTGGGTGGAACAGGCCGTCAGCGTTAGATCTGGCGGGTTCAATACTCTGATCAGCGGGTATTCCGTGCGCGACCTGGGGTAAAGGCGTTCGGAATCGAGCTGGAGTCAGGTTTGGCGTGTACCTCGCGTGGGATGGACTTCATGTGCGAACCCACCCCGGCAATCGGAGTTTCGTCCGCGACTCGTTCAGTCGGTTGGCCACCCCGGTTTCGGTTTTTGGCCGCGTCGGAGAGGACACCCCAAGCGTGGAAATCCGCAGGTGGGGACGGTATGACGTAGAATTGCCAGGTGTGGCCCACCTGGGAGGCGCGGGTTCGAGGAGTCTTGGCGAACCCTGCGGTGACGGTCGAATCCGAGATCTTTGAGGTCGTGAGCGTACTCACCCTGTATTCAATTGTTCGGGATTCAGTTAGATGCAAATATCGGAACCCCAATGAGGAAATGACCAGGTGAAAGGCATGTTTTCCATGATACGGTTGTCACCGTGATCACAGTGGACTGCACGTCGGGTTCCCTTGGGAGGCTTCTGGGCTGGAAGGCGGCATGGTGATGACCGGCCATGCGCTCGCACTCACCGTTGCCGACCGTGCCCGATTGAGCTTCCTCGGCGATACACGGCAGGGCCAGGTCGCCGACCTTGTCCCGCTGTCGACGGGAGCGGTCGTTTCGGGGACGGAATTGCATGCTGCTACCGATGACGTCCCAGTTCCACGACGTCATGAGAAGGCAAGGTCGCCAGCGACGCTTGCAGCCTACGCGGCGTCGTGGCGCCGTTTCGCCTCCTGGTGCGATGCTCGGGGAGGGCCGCCGCTGCCGCCGCACCCAGGGATGATGGTGTCCTACGAGGAGGGCCTGGCGGTGTATCTGGCCGAAGCCGCTGATGCGATCACTGACGCCGGGAAGCCGTCGTACGCCGCGGCGACTATAGGAGCGTGGTGTACCGCAATCGCCTATTACTACTCCGAGGCGGGGCTTCCCAACCCCGTCAGCTCGGCGGTGGTCACCGGCACCCTGGAAGATATCCGCGGCCGCCGCGAAGAGGGCGGGTTCGAGCCTGATACGGCGGTACCGCTGTTGGCTCCAATGCTGGCACGCCTGGTGGCCAGTATCGGCGAGTGTGCGAATGGCTGGAGGGGACACGTTGCTGCGCGCCGAGATATTGCATTGCTCGTCGTTCAATACGCCGCCGGCCTGCGGCGGGGCGAGTTGGTGGGGTTGTCGATCGCAGACGTGAGTCGTATGCGGGATCCCGAGGATCGGTTTCTGCTCGTTGGTGTTCGAGCCAACGGCGGGTCGCCCGCAGGTGCCGAGCAAGTGCTGGTGGGCCGTGGAATCGATGCCCGGACCTGCCCGTGGTGTGCGTTACTTCGATGGCTGGTAGTTCTCGCTGCATTCGACCGGGCGGTTGCGACGGTTGCCGACGACTCAGTCGCTGCTGGGCAAATGGCCGTTCAGCGTCTGCTGCGGCGGGACGTTTCTTCCGCTGAGCTGCATATATGCGAGCGCGATTGGCCCTACTTCCGGCGGGCGGGAGCTCCGCTCTTCCGTCCACTCGACCGCGACGGGTTGCCGCATGAGCAGGCCCTGACCGCCCGCTCGGTGCCGAACATCCTGAAACGCCGCGCTGCTGAGGCCGGGTTCGATCCCGAGGTCGTCGACGGGCTACGCGGGCATTCGGCGCCGGCAGGCGCGGTGGTCCAGGCTCTGGCCAACGGGGCGAATCCGTACACCGTCGCTCGGCATATGCGCCACCGTGACGTTCGCACCGTGATGGGTTACGACCGCCGTGAGCCGGGGAGCGGGGTCTCCACCGCTGATCACCTGGGCCTTTAGTGAAGGAGCGAGCGCGAGTGGACCTTGATGACAGCGAATTCGGTTGTACCGCCGCGCCGCTGGGGCTGGCAGTGCGCTATCGCCGCGATTGGCGGCATTTCGCGATCTGGTGTGCGGCGGTCGAGGTCAGCGCGCTGCCTGCCGCGCCACTGACGGTGCTGGAATATCTCGCCGATCACCCGGGTCGTCCGGCAACCCAGGCTGGACGGGTCGCCGCGATCAACCATGCCCACCGGCTCACAGGGCTGCGTGCTCCCGGGCGCGCCGAGGCGCTGAGGCAGGCGCTCGACGAGGCTCGCGCCGCACGGTCGGCGCGGTGGCGACACGCTGTCGATCTGCTGTTGCCGCGCATTCCGGTGTGGGGATGGCCCGGAGGGTTGGCAGGGAGACGAAACGCCGCCCTGCTCGTGCTGGCCGCAGCCGGCCTGTCCTACGCCGATATCGCACGTCTGACCTGCGGCGATGTGCGAATCGACGCAGAGACGGTCTATTTCGGCGCGCAGCCGCTGGCCGCGGTCAGTGCGACCGGAGACCCGCATCGCTGCCCTTCTGGGGCAGTGCACGGTTGGCTGGCGGTACGTCCTGCCCTACAGCGCTATAACGGCCATAGTTTGCTCGAGGACGCGCTCAAATCTCGCGCCTTGCCAAGGGTTTCGGCTGACACCGTCGCCGGTGATCAGCCCCTGTTCGTCATGCTCGATCGGCACGGCTATGCGCCGATGCCGCGGATCGATCGCTCAGGTGATGCGCCGGTGCTGCCTGGACTCTCGGCCGAGGCCGTCGCCGCAGTCGTGAACAGGCACCTGACTGGCGATCTGCCGAAATACTTTATACGCCAACAGGAATCGGCAAAATATCCGCTGGGAGAGATCACAACGGAATCTGCCGGTGATCTGGAGTTGAGTCCTGACTACTACTCCAAGGGCACCGCAGCGCGTCGCCGCGATCATGAGATTCTTTCCGACATACCGGATCTGCTCGATGATGCGGTCGCTCGTTTGGAGGCGCTCTTGGATCGGACCTCCGACATTATCCGTGTGGCGCTCGCGTCGGATGAAGGGCTCTGACGAGAGTTACTGGCGCACAAAGTGATTGCGCTTCAAATCCACCAAAGAACGGGGGGGGGTCTTGGTCGCGGCAGTTGGGTTGTCACGACTTCGTGAGCCTGTCACATCGGATGGTCGGGGTCCTGCTCGTGAGTTATGTCGCTATCCAGGCGTGATGGCGACTGTATCGCGGGTGCCAGGCTGTATCGAATCGAGCGGATTCGCTCGAACAGGTCGTTTCGAAGGGGCCGATTGATCGATGTAGCTGCCGTTAGTATCGATACCGTCGCGGCCAGCATCGCCCATCCGGTGAGCCTGGCGGTGCTGTACGACACCTTGTGTAGCCCTGGTACCGGGTAGTCGCCATTGCCTGACATCCATCGGATGATCAGGCCGGCTTGCGTGCCCAGGTCGAGCGCTGGACCTGACCCGAGCATGCTCTTCAGGTCACCACTTTTGCTGTTGAGATACAACAAAGTGGCCGAGGAGAATATCGCTGCGGCAGCTGTAAGCGTCGCTACCGCATACGATCCGAGTGCACGCTGTGTGCGCAAGTTGGCCAATATGGTGCACAGGCCCCCCAGTGCGGAGAGCCCGGTCAGAATTCCCCACGTGCCCGAGATCGCCGCCCGATGTGGTGGCGAGCTCGACCATAACGACACCAGCGAGGTCGTGATGTGGAGGGTGCCGAACGCGTTGGAATCGACCTTGCCGTCCACCCCGGACGCCGCGATCCATGGCTGGAACAGCACCAATAGGAGTAGGACGCAGCCCGTGGCTGTGATCAGCTGCACCAGCATGGCATGAAACCGAGGCAGGAATATGCTCGCGCCCACGAGGTGGCGCAACGTCCGGCTGGCGTGTCGAACAAGCGGTTTGCCTTTTTGCTGCGGGGTTTGGAGCCGCGCTTGCCATGGCGTGGGCTGAACCATGTTATGAGCGTAGAACCCAGCTTCGTGCCGGACGCGGATGCACTCGCCGATGGTGGGAAGCCGCCATTCAGGTGGCCCCCACCATCACCGACGACGTCGTTGCAGCGGCAGAGTGTCGGACAGCGGTGTGCTTCGCCGTACCGGTACGTGTTGCTATGTCGAGGCGACGAGCCTGTTGTCGATGCCGAATTGTGGCTCAGTAGGACGGAACTGGGCCGGCGATGTCACCCGCCGCATGCAGGGTGTTGTAGACCTGAACGGCACTGGCAACACCCACCGGCCCGGCGACTACAGCGGTGCCGATTGCGGCACCGATGCCGATACCGATGCTCGCGCCGGCGACGCATCCCAATGCCGCCGCCGGTAGCGCGATCGGGCCGGTGGGCAGTGCGGTGAAGCCGGCGGTCACTGCTCCGAGGGGGCAGCCGATCGCGACACCGACAGCTGTCCCGGCAATTGCGCCGGCGGTCGCGGCCAGGCCGACCTGATTGGCCGCAACACCGATTGCGTTGTTGAAATCGGTTTGCGGGTCGTGCGCATCATCGATTTGCAGGGGCGCGTTCGATTGATCGATCGGTGAGGTGTTTGGTGCTGGGTTTGCCACGGCGTGTGGTTCGACCGATTCGGCGGTGGCATAACCAGCTGCAAGCCCGACACCGGAGATTGTCAGAGTCAGCGCGATGAGCGCACGGGAGATGTTCACGTTTTCGGGCTCCTCTATCGGTGGCAGCATGACCGCCGACCGGAAATTGAAATGGAAGTCACTTTCATTAATATCAGTCACGCGAGCTGCACTGTTCCCACTGGTGAGAATCACAGGACTGGTGGAGCAACTGCTGTTACGGTCTTCGCCGACGCGGGCTGCGGCGCGTTGTGCTGACAACTGATTGGGTTGGGCTCGATGCGGTACTGATCTCCTGGTGTCGGCGAGGACCTAGTCAAACGGAGCGCAACCTGCGTTGGTGGCTGGAGTTCACGTTGCGGACTGTTGTTCCACCTTGAGGATCCGGTGGCGCGGTGGTCGCTCTTCGCCGGATGACTCTGCGTACGTTGGTCTGTATCAGCGTGGCCGAAGCGAGGATCTCGTTTGGGTTTGCGGCCCAGATGAAGGGACTCGAATTCGCACCGGGGTGCTTGATGTAGTTGCGGAGTCGGTCGGTGACGCTCCGGACCGAATCGGCGTTGCCGCGTTGGATCGACTGTTCGGCAGCGATGGACACCCACTCTTCGATCTCGGTCAACCGGGTCGAGCCGGCGAGAGCGAAGCGAACCCGGATCTGCGGGTTCGCGGCCAGCCAGATCCGTGCGTCGGGTGTGGTTCGAGTTGACAGATTGTCGACTACGACTTGAATATCCTTGCCCGCGTGAGGCTTCGCCGCGTTGCACAGGAAACTCAGAAACCCGCTACTTGCCCGGCCGGGCCGTCCCCGGCCCACGATTCCGTGCAGGGGGGCGACGTGGATCGGTATGAGCGGCACTACCTCGTCTACGGCCTCAGTGTGTCTCACCTCGTCGGAACACAGGACGACGGCCCCACCGGGTGGGGCTAGATAGATGCCGACAATATCGGCTGTTCGCATCGTGGGTTCGAGCGTTCCGTGCGGAAGGGGCTTCAATCCGCACTTGCGCCAAAGGGCGGCGACATAGTTGTGTGACACAGCGACACCCTCCGTCCGGGCAATGAACTTGGCCATTTCCCGAGAAGACCAGCGCGGCAGACCGTTTGGCGGAGCACTGTGCGTCGCAACGAGAATCTTGCTGCGAATCCCCGCGGGAACCGGCTTGTGGGCGGGGCTCTGCCGGTGGTCGAGCAGGCCGGCAATCCCTTCGGTCAGGTACCGTGACAGCCACCTATCGACCGTCATCCACGAAACACCTGCCAGAGTGGCGATCTCGGCTTTGGACCGATTCTGGTCGTACCACAGCATCATTTGAGCGCGCTTGCCGACAACGGTAGGAACGTCAGGACACTCGACGAGATCGTGAAGCTCGCTCAGCTGTTGGCCGGTCAGTTTCATCATGACTGATCACCTGCGTGCAGTGCTTGCGCAAGTCCAATCGCATGCAACGACATCATGGCGTCCATGTTCTCGTGACGATGCTGCCAACGGCCGTCGAGTGGTTCCCAGTGCCGGGAGTTGGCCGATATCGGGCATGTGGCGGATGTTGTTCGTAGGCAATCATGCGATCATCCCTCAGGTAATGGATGCCACTGCGAAAGATGTTGCTAAGTAGTCAACACGGTGTCGCGGCTTTGATTGTGGGGTCTCGGCGCGGCCGCAGTGCCCTCCAGGTCATCGAGAATGCGGTAGCTGGGGGTCTAGCGTCCGCTATATGCCTTTGTCGCAGGGGATAAGGAGCCGCCGTGTGAGTGGCGAAATGTTGTTGGGTTGGAGCACGTCGACTGGTGGCCCGGGCGTCGATCTACCAAGTCTTTGGGAAAACTCGTGAGTGGGGAGGCTGGCAATGTCTTCGCCGCAGAGGAAGAAGGCATCGGGTCAGAGGCAGATGCTGATGTGAGTTTCACGCTGGGGCAGTCTGATTCACTGACCTTGCAGGTACCCGCCAGCGGACTTCTCGGCACAGGCCACGATCAGAGTGCGGAGCTCGAGGCCCAGTTGGTTCGTGAGATTGTTGCGGCAGGACCGGGTGGCTGGCGTTCCGCAGATGTCGACCTCACCGTAACGGTCGAACTCTGCCGCGGCCGATGCGTCTACCTCGTCGGCGAGCGACTTCTATCGATCGACGCGCCGGAGACGATGTGCGAGGTTGCCCGTCGGTTACGTGTGTTTTCGCCGCAAGAGCATCAGGGGCCGTGGTGGGGGTTGCGTTTACGTGTCGACGCGAGCGGGGAGCGCGATGTCGTCTACGACTACGGCGAACAACCTCCGGACGAGTTGCTGCCTCCCGAAGCGTATCTCGCTGATCTTCGTGAGTTCCCGCGCGGGCGGTTGCCCGTGTGGCTGGCCGCCTATCTCGGTCATGGCGACAGGCAATTGCGGACCCCTGAGCAGGCCGCGGCCGAAGCGCGCGCGTATCACACCGCTCGGCGACGGCCTGAGCTGGTGGAGAATGAGTTTCCGGACCTTCCGGTGATGTGGGCGCGCTGGGCGTCGATCGCTGCGGTCTTCACTGCGGTGCGGTC
This sequence comes from Nocardia sp., assembly GCF_025465275.1. Classification (GTDB taxonomy): domain Bacteria; phylum Actinomycetota; class Actinomycetes; order Mycobacteriales; family Mycobacteriaceae; genus Nocardia. The sequence goes on from NZ_JAODNK010000211.1 coordinate 9,876, forward strand.
GACCCGTGGTCCTCGGATGTTGCCGTCGTTCGCATGGTTCGAGAGCTCACGGCGTAGCGGATCGACATTGTATGCCTTGCCGGGTGGGCGGGCGGTGCTGTCTGGTGGTGTGTGGAACGCGCCGGCCTTGGATGCGGCATACAACGATGGCGCGGTGTTGCCCGATTACTATGCGGGCGCACCGGATTGGATTGCGAATCCAGTTCTGAATCGGCGTGTCGGCGTCGGGCTGCTCTCTTTCTGTTACTGGTGGGATGCTGGGCGCTGGCATCGAGGGGAATCGCCGTCGGCGGAGCAATGCGCAGAGGCGGTCCCTGGAGTGTGGACCATCGAGGCGGTCGGCGGAATCGTCGCTGGCCTGATCGAAAATCGAAACGGTGACGGATTGCTCCAGGCCGTAGTCTCATTGGTGAGGCTGGCGCAGGCTGGAGGGGTGACGCGTGAGGCTGTCCGCGAGATCTTCGGAGACTCGGGCGACTTCGATATCGACGGCGCGCTGTACCAATTCGGCCTTGCCGGTCTGCTCGCGATGACGGTGGAACCGATCGTCGCTGAAGAGGCGATTTCCCGTGTGCAGGAGTACATCCGAGGTCGAGGTTATGACACCACGGGCTACCCGTTGGAGCTCTTGACAGCGGACCGCATAAGTTGCGGCTGGATGGTTCATGTACCGGTGCGATCTGGTCAGGTCGCTGCGGGACGGGCAGTTTTCTATGTCGCCGACGACGGTATCCTTGAGCATTCGACCTCCTCGATCGGGCCGACTTCGTATGCCTCCGGTTTTGCTCAGCGATATCGCCAGCGGCAGGGTCTCACAGTTTGAGGCGTAACAGAATCCCCGGATGCAAATTTCCTTCATGGACAGCGAATCCGGGGATATCTCACGAACGAACTCGTGTTGATGACCATACGATCATTTGTGCTCGAGGGCTACACCCCGGACAGGGTGCACAGCTGTCAGACATACGTGTCGAACAGAACTAAAGCCAGTCGACCAGCTGGCTCGAGTCACCATTTACGAGTGCTCGGCTTCGTCGAGCTGAGTGCCGACCTGCCAAATTTGAGACTGTAGCGGCTTTGATCTGTGCAAAGCGGCGAGATCATTCCCAATCATGGGAATGATCGGCAGTGGGGGCGGCCTCCGTTCTCGGCATTTTGGCGGATTTGTTCAGAGTGGGTACGCCGTACCTTGAGATGCTCGACATGATTTACCGAGAGCCAGTGGCTACGCACCTCGAAAACCTGGAGACGGGATCCAGGTAAGGGGGATCGGAATCAGGAGTGTGTCACGGTGGTGCCAACTACCCATGTAATCCGTACTCACGGTGGTCTGAAGAACCTCAACAATTCTGATTATCTTGCGGATCTCCTCGACGCTTCACACGTGCCGTGGGCATCCACGTTGTCTGCCCGGCGTCCGTCGTCCTACGCCGGCAGGGTGTCGGTTCGGGAGCGGCACAATGCAGGCACTGTCTTCGATGCGCCGTTACCGAGCGCTGGCGCACTCGGAGGCTGCCCAGGGGACATGCTGGCCGAGGTCTGCGCGCTGGTCGAACGAGGAGTGCTGGAAGTGACGTTGCTCGGGCGGAATGTCGGCTCGCGCGCCGCCCATTGCGCCGAGCATTGTGAATCCTCCAGCCGCAGTGCGCTCCTCGACCTATTGCGTGCCTGCCGCACGATCGAAGGTTTGGAGCGAGTGCGGCTCGTTTCGGCGGATCTCGCAGACTTCACCGACGAGGTCGTCGAAGCTATGGCAGCGACTCCGAACATCTGCCCGCAGGTGCATCTGTCATTGCGGTCGGGATCCGACCGTGTGCTCGCAGACATGCGTCGCGCCTACCGCCGGGCGGACTTCGTACGCTGCGTCGAGAAGGTGCGGGCTGCCATGCCTTATGCATCCATTTCCACCGACGTCATCGTCGGGTTTCCCGGTGAGTCAGAGGCGGACTTCCAGCAGACTTTGAGTCTGGTCCGTGAGGTGCGGTTCGCCACCGCGTTTACGTATCGGTACGCCATCCGGTCAGGGCCGACGACGGTGGCCGCTTGCGATCAGGTGACTCGAGCTGTCGCGCGGGAGCGAATGGCCCGGCTTACGGCGGCGCAGGAGCAGATCTCACTCGAGGGTAATCAGGCACTCCTCGGATCGACGGTCGAGTTGCTGGTCACCGGTGGCCTGGACAAGTCGGATACGGGGTCGAGGTGGATGTGTGGCCGGACGCGTGACGGCAGGCTTGCACATTTGCAGCCTGCTCGAGGCGGCCCGATTCGAGTAGGCGAAATCGTGACGGTTCAGATTACCGGTGCCGCACAGCATCACGTGGTCGCTGACGCCGGCGTTCGGGGACATTGCCACTCGCGTGCCAGTGGGTCCTACGGTCCGCGCACCGTGCCAGGGAAGTTCGGTCTCGGAGTCCCCGTGATCGAGGTCCGGTTTCCGCAGCGGGCTGAGCTGTGATCGTCGCTCCAGCCTGGTTTCGATGACGACGCCACCACGGAGGCTGATGGTCGCACCATGGTCCGCAATCGGTGCCGCGAGATCGACGATGGGTGACCGGCTTACGTCATCGGCGACGCGGACCTGCGTAGAACTCAACGAAGTCAGTGACCGAGCAACGGCCCGCCACACCGACGACACGCGGGTTGGTTGTTTCGAAACAGGGAGCGCAGTAGCAGTCGAATTCCCCTGGGACTACCGCGATCTGGTTCATAGCGACCCTGCGTACATGGCCGGTATCAAGAGTTTCGCTGGGCGCTGGTCATCGAGACATCCGCCAACAAGCTGAGAACGGCAACGATCAGTCGGCGGGTTCGGGTACTGGCATGACGGCGAATCGGGTGAAAGCCTGATCGAGGAGATCGGAGACTGCGGCAGTGACGAGGAGCAGGGCAATCGCCCTGTCCGACTCCAAGCTCGCCTGGTCCTGCGGTGAGTGTGTGGACTCGCGGCCCTGGTCGGCCGGGCCCCGGAATAATTGTGACGCATAGCGTTCGGCGATTCGTTCGCAGTCGGTACGCAGTTGCTCGACCAGTTGCTCGGCAGCAGGGACCGACAACCCCGCACCGATGAGGTGGGTGGCAAGGTGGTAGCAGCGCGGGTTGGTGAGGCGGTATTCGTCGAGGAGGTCGCCTCCATCAAGAGTGCTTGCCTCGATGCGCGCGGGGGGCGAGTCGGCGGGGGCGTCCATGGTGGCGTCGCGCGCATCCGCGATGCCGTTGCCGGTAACGCCGAGGACGTCGGCCAATCCGTCACCACGGTCCCATGCGTCGAACAGCTCCCTGATTCCGTTCAGCTTCATGCCGCGGTTGAGCAGCCGGCTGATGGTATGCAGCCGAGTGAGGTGATCCGTCCTGTAGTACCCGACCCGTCCGCGCAACTCGGGGGAGGGGAGCAGACCTCGTTCGTGGTACACGCGGACGCTGCGCACGGTGGTCTCGCCGGCCCGTGCCAGCTCGTCGATCGTGTACTCGGTCTCCACCTCCATACACTCTAGGAAAGCACAGATTGACCCTAGAAATCACGTGCCATCACTGATCGGTCCGTCCATTGGTGGTCAGATTCGGCGCATACTCCCCGATAGCTGGGGCATGATTGATGTACCGTTAATTGTCGGAACGTCATGTGACGTGGGAATCAATGTCTGGTTAAGCCTCGGTGGAGGTAGTTGCCGTCAGGCCAACAGTGGGTTACCGTGCGGAAGCTGGCGTTTCCTCGCCGGTTTTCCGGGGTCTGTGGAGCAGCCCCGATGTCCGCCTGACAACTGGGCGCGCATCGGTTGGCGCGCCCAAGGCTTTCCGGAGACGGTCATGAAATTCACTCCATCCCGTTCACATGTGGCGGGATTCATTGCGCTCTCGGCGATTTCGCCAGTTCACTCGAGGACCGCGCTGCGGCCGCCATGTGCGGATCGGCCCGGCGACTGGGATCTGGACGCTGGTACACCTGACACCTGGCAGGCCGCTGTTCGGATCTGCGGCACTTGTGACCTGCTGACGAGATGTGCTGAGCTGGCGCAAACGCTGATCGAACGAGGCGCTGGGCCGCGGGCATCGGTATGGGCGGGCGTGGCGTACGACGATACCGGTCGTGTGATCGAGAAGCTGGAGCGCTACCGCAACACTTCGATCGACGAAAGGCGCCCGGTCCGCATCGTCCACTTCGGACCCCGACCGGCGCGCACCGATTCGGTACCGAGGGCGCCGCACCGGCACCTCGTGCTCGGCAGCCGTGTATTGCGGTCGACCAGCAGAGAAAGTGCCTGATTTGTTATCGTCGAATCCGGTTGGAGAATAGGTACTTTCATGACCGCGTTGGCGTTGGAAATCGGGTCGGAGCAATTCGCGGCAAGCGTGATCGCCGACGACGTGGGGGAGGAGGGGATCCGCAGGGCTCCGATACCGGCGCGCGGTGTCTGGAAGACCTGTGTGGATCTGCTCCGCGAAGCTGCCGCAGGTGTGGAGGTCACGTCACTGGGTATCGCTTGCGCGGGGCCGATCGATATGGCGGCCGGTGTCGTGGCCCCAGACGAAATCGCCGAGTGGCGAGCGGGTTTCGGCATCATCGAGGCGGCACAGAAGGAGTTCCCGGTTGCCTCGGTACGGTTGGCCCTCGACGGAGTCTGCCTTGCCCTCGCGGAACGAAACTTCGGTGCCACGCGCTCCGTCCTCGACTCGCTGGCGATCACCGTGTCGGACCGGATCGCGGGCGGAATGATGGTGGGTGGCTTCACAGTAGTGGGGCGCACCGGAAATGCCGGGAGTATCGGCCATATGCTGGTGCCCGGTTTCGACGAACGCTGTGTCTGTGGCGGACGTGGCTGTCTGGAGGCGGTGGCCGGAGGGGCATCGGTACTGCGCTGGGCGCGTGCTCAGGGCTGGTCGGGGACCTCGGTGAGTTCTTTGGTCGAGGCGGCTCGGTCTGGTGACGAGATCGCCTCAGCTGCGCTCGGGCGGGCCGGTGTGGCGCTGGGCCGCGCGATCGCGTCGGTGGCGGCGTTGCTGGATATCAGCACCGTGGTGGTCGGCGGCACGCTCGCTGGCGCAGGTCCGGTGCTGTGGCAGCCGCTCGGTGCGGCCGTCACCACTCACGGCCGTCTCGGCTATCTCTCTGGACTTCGCGTTGTGCCATCGGAACTGGGCCAGGTAGCCATCCTCGCTGGTGCGGGTGTACTGGCCTTGACTGGTGAGGGCTGAGCTCGTTCTCTCGGTGTTTGTGCGTCCTATGGCCGATGTCTCGGTCCATGCTGTCCGGAAGACTCGATCGAGGTCGATGGTGTCTCGGCGCTGGTGCTGATGATCCAGATCGACCCCAACCATTGAATGAGCCGTTATATAGCGGTACGTTGAACAGGTGGATCGAGGTTGGGTGTGAAGTCCGAGGCACTTCCGGCTCATGCGAAGGCGGTACGCAGTGATGCCGTGATTCCCTGGGTGACCATCGAGACGTTGTCGCCGGCCGCGCTCTCGGTCGTGTCGGTAGGTCAGATCGCGCGCGAGTTCGCCCCGTGGCAACGTGTTCTGCAACGGCAGTTGTCGCGCACCCGTGCGTTATACGACAGTCTCACTACTGTCGGCATCGCCGAAGCCGTCGAACGTGCACGGGATTTGGCCGAGGGACACGATCTGCCGGTCGATACCGGCGCGGGCCCGCACATACTGCGCATGCGGCCGGTATTCGGCCCGACCGGCGATGTGCACGCGATTCGGCTGTGGGCAGGTCCGGTTGCAGCTGCGGTGCCTGCACTGACGCCGGCGATCGGCGTCATCTGGGATCTCGCTACGCAGACGATTCAACTTCCAGGCGGTATCACCGCTTTGACCGGCGCCTCTGCTGAAGAGTACGTGCCGAGAATCTCCATTGCGGAATTGTTCCATCAGGTGTCGGTTTTCGATCGTCACGCCGAGGTGCTCGATCTGCTCTACGACCCGAAACCTGGTGAGGCACTGCAATTCGAGGCCACCGTCACCGATGGACTTCGAAGGGCGAGGCACTGGCGGTTCAGCATCCGGGCCCGTGATGATGAGCGCACCCGCGGCGCGTGGTGGCTGATCGAGGACATCACTTCTGATCAGGTGGTGGATCGATGGCCGACCCTCGAACGCGTGGGGTTGAGAGAGGCGCATCGGCGGGCCGGGACTCATCTGGCTGTTGTCCAACTCGATCATGCCACCATCTCCCACTGGCTCACCGACCCGGCGCCGTGGATACGGTGGGACTACCTGTACCGGCCTGTCGACGTATTCCATGCCGAGGACCGCGCGCGCCTGCTGGAAATCGGCGAGAGGTTGCGCGCCGGGGATACGGTCGGGGTGACTGTCCGGGTGTTGAATTATGCCGGCGGCTACACGCCGACGTCGCTGCTGCTCTACCCCTATCCTGGATATTCGAGCAGGCATCTGGCCATTGCTCAGCTGGTCCGGGTTGCCGACGACGTTCCGATGCTCGAACCGATGCCGAATGCACTGGAGCACTGGAATATGTCAGCGCCGATCGGTTATGACGATCAATTGCGTCATAGGTTGGCAAGTCAAGTGGAACGCAATCCGCTGAACTGATTTCTCTTCCCAATGGTGGGGATAATCGTGTAGGTGGAATTCAGTGCGCTCTCTACCATTTCAGATGTGAGGACAGCTTCCGGCCAAACGGTCGATTCCGGCGATGCGTTGCTCCGCCGGATGGTCGCACGACGCCGCCGCGACAACGCTGTGATCGTGGTGCTGGCTGTGCTGGCTGTCCTGGGCGGTGGCCATGCCATCGTCAGCATGTTTTCTTCGAACACGACGACCACGACCGACGATGCCAGTGTGTCGGCTGTGGGCAGGGCACAACTGGCTGGATCGTTCGCCGAACAGTTCGTCGTGACCTATCTGACTTCCAGTGCAGGGCAGCAAGATCAGGTAGGACAATTCGTCTCCGTCGATCAACAGATGGCCTTACCTTCAACCGGTCGGCAGGTCGTGAATCCGCAGGTTGTATACCTATCGCGGTCCGTGTCGAACGGCACGCTCGATGTGTGGTCGGTGACGGTTTCGGTTCAGGTGAGCAAAAACAGTGCGGCAGCGCCCAATATACGGCAGTACTACCGGGTTGCTGTGTCGGTGAGCGGTGGTCGGCTGCGCGCATTGTCGCTCCCAGCGGTGGTGTCGCCGCCGAGTCGAGGAAGCGACCTCGCGCTCGGGTATTCCGCCCCCTGCGGAGCGGATTCGCCACTCGCACAAGTGGCCTCGGGATTCCTGGCGGCACTGCTCACCGGCTCGGGCGACATCACCCGATACACGACTGCGGAGGCCGGGATCGTCGCTTTGCAGCCACCTCCGTTCGGTGACATAGGTTCGGTCTCGGTCAGCTCCGACGACACGAATTGCGGGGCCGGAAATGGATCGGCTTTGATCCTGGCGACCATCACGCCGAAGGCTGATGGCACCGCGGTCGCTTCGCTGGCATACCCACTGACCATGGTCCGCACCGAAGGACAATGGCAAGTGCGGTCGATCGATTCCGTTCCGCTACTGAAGAACCCCCTCGCCACCGTGGTCGGCGTGGGCAACCACGGTGGCACCGCGAGCACTTCCTCCTCGACGCTGCCGTCTTCGGTGTCAGCACCAGCGGTGCCGATCCCTTCGGCGACACAGAAGTAAGTAATACGAGAAGAGGCACCCAAATGTCGAATTTCACCTCACTGATCCAATGGGCGATATATTTCCTCCGCTGGGCAGGCCCTCTGGTCATCATTGTCATCACCATGGTCGTGTTCATCTCCGCTGCAGCGCAGTCCAGGCTGTCGCCGGGCAGAATGATCGCCGTAGGTGCCTCCGGACTGCTCGGGGCAGCATTGTTCTGGCTGATACCTACCGTGATCAGCGACGTGGGCGGCACTGTCAACAGTGTTGCTCCGTACGTACCCAGCGGGGGATATGGCGGCCGATGACCCAGTTGGTCAAGGTGTTTACGCCGATCAAGCGCGTGCCCACCATGATCGGCAAGGCACAGAACGGGCAGAAGCTGCCGTTCGGGCCCTACACCCTTCACCAGGTGGGAGGGGCTGTGGTGCTGATTCTCATCACGTCGGTGTGCACGATGAACTTCCCTATCAATCCAGCCGTGACCTTCGTGACAGGAGCGGTGTTCACCGTGCTGGCTGTTTTCGCGCTCGGGCTGGTTCCCTACACGGGCGTACGAATGACATCCCGGGTGCTCTGGATCGGGCGCATGATCGTCCGACGCAAACCGGTGCACGCCTCAGGTGTGCCCATCGACGTCGATTCGACCAGGCACGTCCTGTTCATCGAGGAGAGTCTCGTCGTTGTTCTTCCCGAAAGTCGGTCTATCCGAGGCAATGTGGTAGGCGTCGGTTCACCGAGGGGGACGATTGCCGCTGGTCGGATCGCCGCAGCACTCGACGATGGAATCGGCATCGTGGATCCGGATACCGAGATGAACTATCTCCTCTCGTCCGAAAGGTCGCTCGAATGATTTTCGGACGAGACATCCAGCCCACCGCCGCGATCCGTGGGAATCTGCAATTCACCCATGCCGGGTTGGTGACCGCGACCTACTTCATCAACCCGCTCGGTTACGGATTACGCAAGGCCAGTGACAAATTCGACGTCAAACTCGCACACCATGCCCTGATCAACAGCCTCCCCAACGGCTCTCTGCTGCTGGGTATCCAGGCCCGGCTCAATACCGTCGACGTGTTGACCAAAATGGTGGAGGGTGTGGATCTGGCGTATTGCGAAGACTACGCGGCAGAGGTAGTCTCGTCCTACGAGCGGGTATGCGCGATTATGCCCCACACCCGCATCTTTCTGTTGTCCATACCCGTCGGCGCCACGAACTCGGCCGTGTCCGGCTTGTCCCGAATATGGCGGGGCAGCACCACGACCATCGACGCCACCGCAATCGGGCGGGCGGATCTGGACACCTACGATCAGAAGGCCGACGAAATCCTCTCCCGTATCGGAGGTGATTTCGATCCAGTTCCCGTACCAGCCGCCATGTTTCAGTGGCTGTGGGAACACTACCTGTCGCGGGGTGCCTTCGGTGAACCCTCGGCGCCGACGCGTCCGGGCGCCCTGGATGATGTGACTTCCGCGGTTTTTCGTTCGGCAGCGCTCGATGAGGGTGCGCAGGCCGACAACAGCCGGCGCCTTCGGCCATCGTTTGTCCCGGTGATCAAGGTTGTGCAGCCGGACTCTCCGTATCTCCCGTCATATCAGACGATGCTCACGCCGCATTCGTTCCCCTACACAGGGATGGCGTTCCCCGGTGGCAGCGAATTCCTCAGCGTTCTCGAGGGATTGGGCGATGTCACCGTCGACTGGGGTATGCGGATCTCGACCAAGCCGGCCGACCAGGTCACCAAAAACAATGAGTTGCGGCTGCGGCGGCTGGGCGAGCAGATGGACCAGCGCGACCAGGAAGTCTCCTTCGCTCACAGCACGCTGACCTCCAAGGCCCAGATGCTGGGCGAGTACAACCAACACTTCGAGGTCAACAGTGGCGAGTCGGAGGTATCGTTCACCACCGTCGTCGCCGTTGCCGGGCATTCCCACGAGGCAACCCTGGACGCGGTCAACGCGCTCAAACGCCGATACAAGCGTTTCCAGGTGGAGATGACCACGCCGGTCGGAGCGCAGGTCGACCTATGGTCGATGCTCATTCCCGGTAGCCCGCCCCGGCGAGCTTTCGACGACTATGCGCACATCGTGCCCTCGGACATGTGGGCTGCGTTCGTGCCCTTCACAACGAGTCAGATCGGTGACGACAGTGGTCCGATCATCGGGGTGAATCTGTTGTCCGGAAACTTCGAGCCGATCCATTTCGGGATCATGGAGGCCGCGCTGCACGATTTGTCGGCGTCGTTCGCAGTGACCGGTGAGCTCGGCTCCGGCAAATCGTATTTTTTGAAACTTGTCGCGGTTCTGGTGCACGATATGGGCGGGCAGTTCCTCGCGATCGACCGCAGCCAGGTCGGGGAATGGGAACATTTCGCGGCAGCGATCGACGATGCGGTCATCATCGATCTGGCGAACCCGAGTGTTTCGCTGGACCCCTTGCGGTTGTTCGATCCACGGGTGGCCGGCGAGCGCACGCTGGACACGATTCTACCGCTGCTGGATCTGTCACCGACGTTCGGTGCCGGTGCTGTAGTGGGGAGTCTGTTGAGCCCCAGAGGCCTTGCCGAACACGGTATTCGGAGCATGCTCGACATGTTCCATACTGTTCGCCGGCTGCGGGATCAGCAGGGAAACGGCGAGGAATACGCGGACCTGGCAGCGCGCCTCGGTACGGTGGTGGAGCGGATGCCTGTGCTGTTCGATCCGAATCTCCCCACACTGCGTCTGGATGCCGCCGCGACCGTGATCCGCAGCCATGGGGTGGCGCTTCCGACGGCGGAGGAATTGACAACCCCGCATCTGTACAACCGATTGCCGTTGACCAAACGGCTCGGTACCGCCCTCTACGAGCTCGTCGGTGTTGCCGCCCGGGAGGCGTTTCTGACCGACAACGGTCGTTTCGGATTGCTGGTCGGGGACGAGGCGCATCACTTCACCCAGACCCAGGTTGGTTCGGCGGTAACCTCCGACTTCAGCCGGGACGGCCGAAAGCACTTGGCTGCAATCGGATTGGCGTCCCACGATCCGGCAACCGATTTCCAGGGAGCCGCGCACAATCTGGTGCCCAACAGGTTCGTCTTCCGCCAGCGCGATGAGACTCTCGCGCGCAACAGTCTGGAATGGCTCGGAGTCGATCTGGAGGAAACACCGTTCTTGCTGCAGATTCTGCGGGAGGAGACCTCGCCGCCGGTAGGGCCGGGCCGTCAGATTCCCGAGGAGCGCCGCGGCGAGATGTTCATGCGTGATGCGTTGAATCGTATCGGGCGTGGAAAGGTGCTCGGCCCGGCGCGAGCGGACCGCGCGGCAGCGATGACAAGCACACCCTCCGCAGCTGGCGCAAGTGGCCAGAAGGCGCTTTCACGGCAGACAGCCACATGATTACCAGGGCAGTGTCAGCCGTCCTGCACGATCCCTACCGATGGGAACCGCGAACCGCTCTTGCACGATTCTTCCAGTGGGTGCGGGCGAGTCGTCGGCGTCGGCGAATCTTCTCGATCACTGCAATCCTCTTCGCACTTTTCATCTTTCCGGGGCCGCTGACCGCGATTGCCTTTGCTCAATCCGGTAGTACTGGATCAGGATTCGGGAACAGTGCCGCAGGGGTCATGGGTAAGCGCGACAACAACGGTGTATTGATGGCGAACGTAATGTTCGTCACCAATCACGGCAGCCCGTTGCATCTGGATAAGGCAGGGATGTCGGTGCCTATCCTCCTCATATTCGCAGTCTGGTCGATGGGTACCGCACTGGCCATTTACGCGCTCGGATACGGCCCGGGGTTGCAGTGGATGAATCTCATGGCAGAACCCGTTCGGGGAGTAGCTCACGCATTGACCAGCCAGCTACCCATATCGCTGATCATGACGTTGTGCGTCACCGTCGGAGCCCTCTTTGCGGCAATATGCATCGCGAGGGGAATGGTTGCGAAGGGAATGACACAATTGCTATTCATGTTCTTTTTCGCGCTCATGTTGTTGGGGACGAAGCCTCTTAGTAGTCCGGTGGATGATATTGTCTCATCGACCGGTATCTTAGCGGAGGCGGGGGATGTCGGGGACATCGTGGCTTTGAGTCTGAACGGTGACAACAACCCCGATCCAGCCCAGCTGAATAAATCCATGGAAGCGACGGCGGTAACCAACGAGTTTAGCGACGTCGTTCAAGTGTGGAATTTTGGACACGTCCTCAAGGGTGCGTGTGCTGACGAGTGGGTTGCGGGCATGAATGCCCAGGATGAAGACAAGGTCATGAGTTCTTTGAAGACGTGTGACCCTGCAGCCCATCATTCCGCCGACAATCCGAGTGCTGGGCAGATCGCTACCGGCGTCCTTCTGTTGATTACGATGATCATTAATCTTGGGTTCAACTCGGCCTTCATGATTTCGATAATCGGGACGGGGCTGACTGCTGTCTATTGGGCACTCGTGGCAATGGTGAGTCTCATTTCCAGTGCGTATCTGCCCGGGCCGCCTCAGACCGTTGCGTTCCAAGGCTTTTTTCATGGAGCCTACTCCGCCGTCAAAATGGGCGGTTTAATAGGTCTAGTCGGTGCGTATCAGCTGTTCATGGGAGATCTGTACCAGCAGGCGCAAGGTAATACGATCCAGATCGCGATTGTTGCGGCGATATTCGAACTCGTCGCAGTCATTCGATACCGGAGATTGCTTCGAGCTTGGGGCAGCGCCGATTCCTGGTTCGTCAATGGTTTCGCTCTCGCGGGTCGGAACGGGATTCACTTCGGATTCGGTCCCAGTGGTGGCTCCGGTGGTGGTTCTGGAGGTGGAACCGCGCTGGGTATGGGTACCGCAGGCGCCAACGGGCACGGTCTCGGAATGCTCACCAGGGGTGCCGCCGTGGTGGCTGCTATCAACACCTCTCCGGTCGCTGAAGCATTCTTTCGTCGACAGCGCCCTTTGGGTAACATGTCTATTAAGCAGCGAAGAATGGCGGAATCGCAAGTGGGGGTATGGACGAAGGAAGGATTCGGCGGAGCCGGCGGCATCTATGTTCAATCCATGATGAATCGCGAGCTCTATGGATATGCAGCCCGCAAGGCGATCAAGAAGCACGGCGGCAACAAGTCGGCTCTGGGAATTTCAGCGGGCGTCCAAGCCATTGTCGACGCGGGTGGAGAGGCTGAGGCCGCATACGGTGTCCTATACGGCGGTGGCCTTGTCAAAAATAAAGAGATGGTTCATTACGCTGTGCGATCGTGGAATTGGGCCAAGGAGCATAGCGAGGACGAGACGTTGAAGTACAAAGGTCTCGGTCAGGTGGCTTCGGCATTTACGCAGGCTGAAAACAGTTTCCTTCGAATGATAAGAGGGGATGAAAACGGAAGGGTTGTCGAAACGGATATTGCAACCCTGCAGGCATCGGCATACCGGTTTCAACGATGGAACGAAGAAGAAATCCATCTTGAGGGTCAAGGTCTGTCATTGGCTCGGGAATACATGCGCGAACCGAGTAAACATCTATACTTGAGCATACAGAAACTGGAAAATGGAGACCCACTGGTTGAAACGGACTATCTTTACGGCAGAATTGTCAACGATGAAGTTCTGAACATTCGCAATAAACCTTTGAACATCGACAGGGATACCGCGGCGCGAATGACGACTTGGATTGCGAACTCACATCGGAAGGAAGTGGCCGGAGCAGCGGAAGCTGTCGTTGATGACGCCGGTGACAATCAAAAGTGGCGGCTATTGAGAAAATCGGTCAATGGCGCTCTAAATACGGATGCGTGGGCGTCGGGCACCAATAGGGTTCCGTTCCACTCGCCTCACCCGCCAGACTTTTCAAAGCCCGTCAACCCGTGGTGGCGGCGGTCGTTTTCTGCCAATAAAATCTCCCCTTAAGGGCACATCGAAATTGCGGCAGGCAATGGGTGCGGCAATTGCGTGGTTTTAATGCGTTGGCGTAACTTTTCGACACACGTTCACAGACTGTAAGGAGGGATCTCGATGCGCGGTCGCATCACCGGCCTCGCGGTCGTACCGGTCGGGGCTTTGGCAGCGGCAATAACCCTGGGCGGTGTCGGAGTTGCGCTGCTGGTGGGGTCCTCGATCTTCGGTGCGACGATGTCGGGGTGGGTGTCGAGCGATCTCCAGTACCAATGCGACAGCCAGGTCGGTGCGGATCCGTCGGGTGCCCAGACGACGTCGGTTGTGCCGACCAGCAACGCCGGTGTGGGTTCCGATTGGGCGGTGGATGTGCCTACCGAGAATCCATATGCGTCCCTCACACTCGACCCCGACGATACGGGCATCTCCAGCTACCAACGTGGATGTGTATCGGCCTTGAAATCAGCGCCCTACCAGCTGCCTCCGCTGCAGACCGTCAACGCAGGTTTTGCGGCTGACTGTGCGCGATCCCTTGCTCTGGCGCAGGTGAACCAGTTGGTTGCGGGAAGTCCTGGCGGCGTAGCAGGTTCCCCCGACGCTGCTGACAACCCCTTGGATAGCGCAGACTTGCAGAGATACGTGATATTCGAAGCATCGTCGGCAACAGCGAGTGGACATTGCGGAGAGCCTGGAGGTACGAACCCTGGCTCGGCGACAAGCCCGCGGCTGTCGGCATCGGATCTGATGCCCGCTGATCCTGGCTCATGCGCTCGGGTCCCGGGCGCAGCCTCCGGCCCTGGGAACCCAGCCGCGCTGCTTCCGAACTTCCTAGCAGGACAAGGGCTCTGCGGCCAGCGGGTTGATATTCGCGCCGCCTCCCCGGGCGACCTCATCTTTTGGAACTACTCCAACGGGGCGGCCACCAGCGGCGGTATCGTCGTTGGCCCCGCACAGATCGTCACAGCCGATCCGTCCTCCGGACGTGTAGTCGCGAGACCCATGCCGACCGGCCCTGACGTGCGGGTAAAGCGGGTTCTGAGCGGTGGCTCATGACAGAACAAGTAGGGGGCGTCGTGGAAGCGAAGGTCGCCACAGAGACCGACGGCGGCCAGGTAGCCGACAGCTCGGCAGACGCACAGACACCGTGGTCTCCGCAGCAGCGGTCTCGCAGATCGCCATCTGAAACCTCGGAGAGTGCTGGCATTTCGGGGCTGTCAGCGCGGCCAGGATCGCAGAATTCTGTGACCGGAGGATCCGGCGGCGATCTGAAATCGGGCGCGAATGTGGCCGTGACGGATTTCGCACGAGGCTCGGCGGCGAACTCAGCGTCGGGGAATCCTTTTCCCGTGGCAAGGCAGCAGGCTCCTGCGGAAAGCCAATGGGGTCCGGAGAGCAACCGGGCGTCCACCACCGCGCCCGATTCCGCGACCGCGGCGCATTCTCTGTCGTCGTCGGGGGTGCTGGGTGGATTGGTGGACCCGCAGGTGGTGGCGCAATGGGCGCCGGTAGCCGCCGGGACCGGAGCTGCGGCACTCGGTGCCCTGCCCATGCTGGCCCAAGCTTTGAGCGGCCTGGGCGGCGCACCATCAACCCGACCACCGGCTACCGACCCCACCAGCAGTACTGGTGGCAACGGTGCCGTCGCTCCCGTCTCGGGGGCAGGGCTGTCCCCGCAAGCCCAGAAGGCCATCCAAGTCCTGAAGCTGCTCGCCGCTGCCTACGGCACCGGTGCCACCAGTGACCCCGCTGTCGCCGCCCTTCGTCAACAACTGGGCATCCCCGTCACCGGCTACACCGGCAATGGCGCCACTGCCCTCACCGCCCAGCAGGTATACCAGCAGAACGCGGCCAAGGCTTTCACCGCACTCGACGACCAGCTCGCCACCGACCTCGTCAGCATGGCCGGTATCGCATCCACCGACCGCACCACCATCATCAACACCGTCGAACAGGTGCAAACCGCCATCAAAAGCCTCGGCACCCAGGTCTATACCCCCGCCGGTCAGCAAAAGGTCCACGACCTGCTCTACAGTGCGCTTACCACGGCCGCCAAAACTGCCGGTAACACCCACATGATCACACAAGCGCACGCTGCCGACATCAATACCCTCACCCACCAATTCCTCAACACTCTTGCCGGAAAAAGTAGCACTGGTTCAACATCTTCGAGTCCTGCTGTGGAGAAGGCGATTTCGGTTGCGGAGGCACAAATCGGCAAACCTTATGTTTGGGGTGGGGCAGGGCCTGACAACTTCGACTGCTCCGGACTTGTCCAGTACGCCTTGGCGGCTGCTGGTGTTCAAGTCCCGCACGGTGCGACCGATCAGTTCAACATGTTTCCCAAAGTCGATCCCTCCGCTATCCGTCCGGCAGATATCCGTCGAGGAGATCTCATCTTCCCCTCCGACGAAATCGATTCCACCGGCTACGTAAATCACGTCATGATCTACCTCGGAAATGGACAGTGCATCGCGGCATCCAATCCGTCGGTACCGGTCGGGGTGGTTCCTCTGCCGCCGGGTGGTTACAAGGCAGCTCGCTGGGCCTGACACTGCTTGTATTGCATTGTGCCGCATGGGTCATGCGGATCAACGACGAGATCATCGCGAGCGATGGCGTAGCGAACCGCGGCGAAAGAGGTCGTCGGCCGGGTTCCATATGTTCTGGTGGCCTGGACCGGTCGGCAGCTCCATGCGGTTTGCCGGGGCTGGTCGATGATCTGATCTCAGGTATCCCACCATGCAGCCTCCCGCCGCTCCACACGGATCACATAATCTCGACGTGCGGTCCCCAGATGCCAGTTCCCATTGGTGGGAATCATCGAGAATGGAGTCGACTGTGGTCGATCATTTTCCGTGATGGGAGTCCGGAATAGCACGACCGCGAAACCGCACGGAGTGGAGTACGTGGTCATATGGGCTGGTTCAAAGATTTGGCTGTCGGAGTAGTTACAGTCGCTGGCACAGTGGGTCTGAACTTGGCCTTTCCGGAGCTTCAGATCCCACTCAGACTTGCTGCTCCGCTGATCGGAGCTGCGGTCGGAGGGGTGACGACATTGATACAAACCGGCAGTCCGGGTGAAGCTTTCAAGGCCGCGGCAATGGTTGGTGCTGGCGTATTCGGCGGCATGACGGTGGGGGGGATGATGGGTAGGGAGGCTATCGGACAAGGTATATTCGGTGGAATCGGCGGTATGATTGCGGACCATTTCGCTCCCAGCTCCAGATCCGGTAGTTCCCCTACTGGCACTGCTCCAGGAAAGACGCAAACGCCCCCGCCCATTCCGGCTTCCCTTCCAACTCGTCCTGCAGGTGTGCAGTACAGAAATGTCGATTCGACTTCGGTGATACCGCTCGATTCCACCGGTAATCATCTCGGAACCGGGACGGTATCGGCGTGACGATGCCTGTGCTTCTGGTACCCGACAAATACAACAAGGCTGCGTGGCCAAACTCCCTGTCTATCTCCGGTCCCATGGAAGATTGGCTGGACCTCGATACGAAGGATGGCCTCAATGGGGGTATGCGGATCAATTGGGAGAGTTTTGGGAAGGGGGCCACGACACCGCCGCCCTCAAGCGGATCTGTTCCCCAAGTCGATATGAGCCAGGTCAGGGGTACCGGCGGGGGATCGGCGCTATTCGCGAATTATCTGCCGGTTGCGGAGCAGCTACGGCAAGCATACGACTCGATGCAAACATCTGAAGTGAAATTGCAGGCCCTGGTCAAGGGGGCCGATGATCAAAGGATTGCTGGGCAGAATCTGGTGGGGGACTTGATCCGAAACCTTGGTGTGCAAGCATCATACCCCCCTACCGGCGATGAGGGTGATGAGAACCATCACATAATGAACTATTTAGTAGCAGGATTGCATCAAGGGGCCAGTATCGTCGCTAACGCGACCGCTAATTTGAACTTGACGGGTGGTCAAGTGGCCGCTTCAACTACGGAACTCCAGGATATCGAGACCAAGCTGGCCAACCTTACAAATGTGGTCAATCAATTGGTTGCCAGTGGCGGGAATACTACGCCGCCTGGTTCCAGTTGGCCTTGGGATTCTTCGAGTTCCTTGGCGCCGAGCGCTACTTCCGATACTGCGTCGAACAGCGACGCCGCCCAGATCCAGAAGGCGATCAGCGACCTTCAGACCTCGCTGGGCAACCAAACGAATGCCCAGAATCCAACGAATGCCCAGAATCCAGTAAATGCGGGAATTCAAAACCCGGCGGCCAATGCGGGCGGCCTCGATTCCTCGCTCGGTTCCATCATGCCGTCGCTCCTCAGCAATGCTTTGGATCGGTCGAACGCCGACCCGGGGTTGAACAGCCCGCACAATCAGGACACGCCGGCACCGTATTTCGACCGTGGTCCGCAACCGGCGACTATGGTTCCGGCGGTCGCAGCACCACCTGGAACGAACGAACCGATGAAATCCGTGTCGGATTCGCAAACGCCAGCGTCTGCGACTCCTGCGCAAGGCCCGTCATCGACGCAGCCCGCCGGTGGCCCATCGGTCCCAACGCCGGGACCCGACGGACTCGTACCGTTCACCTTCCCGGATGGACGGACAAAGCAGGTTTGGCCGGTGGTATGGCAGGCATTGCAGGCGGCGTTCTCGGGTGGCGCCGACATCACCGATGCGCAGAAGGCGTACGCGGCGACGTCAGCGAAGTGGACGGACAGTAAGCACGCCGGAGACTCGGTCGATCCGTCTCAACTGTTCACCGGCTGCGTGGCCATCTTCGATAACTACACGGCCATTGTTGTCCCCTGGCCGGACAACGGCGGCAGCCTGGATCTCGTCGTCGATGGAAAGCTACAACCATTTTCGCCCCAGATGTCCGGCAAAGCAGGCGATTTCGGGCAATTCGGCGGGTTTGTGCGTCCCCACGGGGTCAATCCGATGGATGACAAGAGTGCCACCGCTCTACCTGCCGACGCGCCCATCCCGGGCGATCAGGTCGGCGCAGCGGCGGGGCCTACCATGGCTCCGGTTCCGGCCAATTGATGAGGCGAGGAGACCGTGGTAGCGCTGAATGTCGATCCGCAGATGCTCGCTGACGTCGCGTGGGCTGGCTAACGACTTCAATTTGTGAAGTCGACACGGCGCGATCGGCTTGAGGCCGCTGCCGGTGAAGCAGCCGTCCGTAGTGCAGGAGTGGCCCATCGCGTGAGTTCCGACAGAGTGAGGATGGTTCGCAGTCGAGCGTTCTGTGCGTACGTCTCCACCATTGGGAAGGATCGACAATGGGGTGCAAGCCAGAGGTGGAAAGGACGCGGCGATATGTCTGAGGGGATAGATATTGACCCCGAGTCGCTGGAGTTGTTGGCCCGGCGACACGATAGTGTCGCAGCCGACATCGTTGAATGGGCGAAGCCGCCTCAAGAGTGGCTGGACAACTTTCCCTCCGCATACGGAACGGTCGCCAATGGGGTGTACAAGGCGCTCCAGGGTTATTACGCCGCTCGGACACATGCCGCTGATGCACTGCGCCAACAGCATCTGAACACCGCCTACGGGTTGCGTAAGGCTTCAGCGGCGTACCAGCAGACAGACCACGACGGTGCGAGAGCTCTGAACAATATCGGCGATCGGTTCCAGATCCCGGATGCGAGGCCGGGCGGGCTGCCCTCTGGGTCGCCTCCACTGCACTCAGTCCCGGCGGCTTCCGCGCAGCATCCTGGAGGACCGGGTGGCGGTCCTGGAGGACCGGGCAGACCCAACGGCGGACCCGGCCCGGTCCCCATGCTCGAATCGCCTGGGTCACAAGCTAATTCACAAGACAACCCGGACAGCCCCCCGGTTCAGCCGCTGCACACCGTGGAGCATGGAACCACGCCCGGCGTAGGAATCGCGCCGCCCGCCGATGCCGGCGGGAGTGGCGGTGGCGGATCGTTCGCAGGCGGGCCTTCTGAGGACCGGCCGCCGCAGGCTCCACCGCCCGGGCATATAGCACCTGAGAACGGTGCCGACGTGTCGAGTGCCGGGTCCGCGCCATTCGCCGCGGCTGTGGCCGCAGCGGCCGGGAAGGCCGCCCGTCCGGTTGATGTCGTCGGCGATGACGTGAACGGTGATCTGATGCTGGCTCGAACGTTGCTCGGAGGTGTGCTGGCGGCAACGGAATCACTTGTCGGGATAGCGTGGGCTGTGTGTGTGCTGCGTGGTCCCGCCGGAGCGGGCCTCTTCATGACGTCGAACGAGGGTCGAGGGTGGTTGCCCGCCGGGTTGTTCCTGCCCCGTGAGATGTCGACACCGTGGCTGTGGGATGACTTGCTCGGTGTGCAGAAGACCGGCTCGCCATGGGAGGGTATCGCCGACCCAGCGCGCATACTCTCCGAGTTCGGAACGGCATGGGGCTCCAAGGCGAACGCGCGGATAACAGCGGTGGTGTCCTCCGGTCCGATCGACCCCGGTATGCGAGCCTCACTTCCCGACGTGGCGATGGAGGGGCTGGTGAACCCCTCGTCCGATCTCGATCTGCGGACGCAGATACCCGGAACCACCGACCGGCTCGGGCTGACTGGTTCGATCGATGCTCTAAAATCACTTGTGACAGTGGGCGATTCGGCAATCCGATCGCATTGTTTGGACCTGGCGGCAGACGCGCACGCCCAAGTCGCACGTTCGGTGCCGGTCTCGGCCGCGGCGACCCGTGGGCGCGTACTGCGTGACCGGATCGTCGCGACCCTGCGAGCAGGTGAACCGGTCACCGACGCGCTGTGGCGACAGCTACGAGATGCCGACGATCTTCTTGCCGCGGCAATGATTTCGCTCCGTACCGACGTCGGTGGGGTCGGTCTCGGCGAGATTCACGCCGACGATGCTGCGGCGAGACTGCGTGGAGTGGTGTTCGACCGACGGTGTAACGAATTGGTCCTGGGATTGGCCGGCGAATCGAATCGGCAGAGTTTGCGCGATGCGGTCTATGCCCACGAACAGGTAGTAGCCCATCCCGCGTTCGTGGCCGCTCCGGTGTCTGTCTCGGCGCATGTGCCCGCGCCGGTTACCGGTGACGGCTCGGTCACGGTGTCGGCCGATTACGCGAGGCCGGTCGAGAGATTGCGGGAGAAGGCGGACTCACCCGACGCAGACACGGGATTCGAATCACGATGACAGAGTGAGGAATTCGATCACGCGAACAAGGTCAGAAAGGTGTAGGCGTCAGCGATGAATTCGGACCGGCAGGACCCGGCGCCATCCGCACAGATTACGGCCGCCGTTGTCATCTGGCCCGGTAACGGGGGCACTATGGATGTTGTCGTCGATGGCAAGCTGCAACCATTCGCCCCCCAGATATCCGAGATGGCAGGCGATTTCGGCCGGTTGATGAGGTGAGAGCATGGTGGCGCTGAACGTTGACCCGCAGGCGGTCGTCGAAGTCGCGACTGGACTGGTCGGTTTGGCACGCAACACTGCGCGAGCGCTGCCGAGCGGGTGGGTTGTGCCTGCAGGCGCGGACCCGATCTCGGCCGAAACCGTGCCCGATCTGAACGCCCAGACGGCCGCATTGTTCAACCAGTTTCACGGCATTATGGCGCTGACGCATCAGACCGCCTATAGAACCGGTGCTTCGGCTGCTGCCTACAGTGCGGCAGATGAGATCGGTGCCCGGATGATCAATGGGAGCAGCGGCGATTCGGTCGTCAATCCTGTCGAGCCGCCCCAACAGCCGGTGTTGCTGCAGGCGCCGATATCGACCCTCCCCTCCGTTGGTGGGGCGGTCGATCCGCTGGTATTCGCTCGACAATTGCACACAGGCCCAGGACCCGGCCCTGCAAACGAGTTCGCCACGGCCGTCCGCGGTTTCCTCAGTGGTCCCCATAACACGGCCACCACGGGGATCGACAACGCGATAGCGGCTGTTCAGCAGTGGACACCGGTCGGCGGTGCCGTAGCTGACGAGCTGGGCGTATACCGGGGCCAGCTCGATGAGCTGGGAACGAACCTGACAGATTTGATCGGCAGGATCGAAACCTACAGCCAGGCCTTCGCCACTGCGAAGGCGAAACATCCGACACCGCAGGAGATTACCGCTACGCGCCAGGAACTGTCGGCGGCCATGCGTTCTAAGAATCAGTTTGCGATGCAGGATGCACTGGCGAAGTTCCGGGAGCAGCAAAGCCGCTCGTCAGAGACGATCGGCCAGTACACGGCGACGGTCAACACGAAGAATTCTACGGCGCCTACTCAAAGCACCGGTGCCAGCAGCGGAAACAGTGCCAGCAGCGGAAACGATCTCAGCATGATGGAGCAGATGCTGCCCTCGCTGATAAGCGCAATGAGCAGCAGCGGGCTCGGGTCGCTCAACCAGAATTCGAATCAAACCGTTGGCAGTCCGAGTGACTACCTTCCCAGCGACTACATCGACCCGAACAGTCTTACGCCATTGGACTCCGGTGGTGGTGGGGGCACGCCACTTGCAGATCCCGGCGGTCTGCCGACGGCAGATTCCGCACAGTCGGTAGCCGTGGGCCCCATGCCGATGATTGCCGCCGCAGCGACTGCCAGCACCTCGTTGCCCAGTTCCTCAGTGATCGAGCCACTCTCGACATCGGCGGTAGCTGCGTCGGCCGGCCGCTCCGCCGCGGGTTCGCCCTATATGCCGTACATGCCGACGACGCCCGGCGCGGGTGCGTCGGGCGGTGGCAGTGACCGGGCCAGAGTTGTCGCCTGGCACCCCGACCGTCTGATGTATGTCGATGACACACCACATACCGAGGCAGTCATCGGAGAGAAGCCGACGATCACACCCCTCACAACACCCGCTACGTCGGTGCCGCAAACGCCGGCCCAATCTTGAGGATCCGCATGAGCGATATCCACCCCGATGTGCAGGCAGCCCTCGACGCTGCTCGTGAGCTCCGCAACAAGATCGCCGATCTTCGTGAGCGTATCGACGGCATAAGAGCCCGCCGACCCTCCCCCAGCGGGGCCGTTATCCCCGAGGTAGACGCGTTGGGTCGGCTTACTGACCTCTATTTGGCACCCGGTACGGCGGCACGGTTCGACAACATGAAATTGATGGCTGAAATCATGGCCGCTATACGGGAGAGTACCGAAAGCGCCGCAAGTCAATACCGCACATTCATGGATCAAGCATCGTTGGACTCAGTCACGCCATCAGCTGACGTTGAGCACGCACCATGAACGAAACCTTCGACGTAACAGTTGTCGACGTGGTGCAGTGGCTGCACGACGAGGGTTTGATCCGCTTGGCCGGCCTTGCCGGGCGGCAGTCGAATCCAGTCGCCGCGTATGCCGTGGATATCGCCACCGGCACCGTGACTGCGTACCAGGTCAGCGCATCCGGCACCTCATCGCATGCGCTGACTGTGGTCGCCGACGAACTGCCAGACCCGGAGGGAACTGCCGAACGCCTGGTGGTGGTCGGTGTCACTGTTGCTGAATCCGTTCTGGTCGTGGATCTCTCGATCGCGAACGTCATGGCGATCAATGGTGATCGGCCGGAATTCGCGGCTCGCGCCTGGGCGCTACAACTATTACTCAATCCGGAGGTCACCATCACCACCAATAGTGCGCAATTGGCAATTGCCGATGAGCCGCGCTTTCGGCACACATTCATTCCCGGTGGGGGCACAACCGTCACCGTCGACGACACGCGGCCACCGGTCGCCACTATCGCGTTCAACCCTGTCGATGATCGACCGGATCGCCTCGATCTCGCTGCGGACGGTACAGGCGAGATGTATGTCGGCACACGCTTCTGGGCGCTACGCCGGGCATTGAGAGTAGACGACGACACCTGGACGGCACTTGCAGCGGATATGGCGACCCCGCCCGATGCCGAGTACGCAGTGGAGGGCGACTGATGACTGACAGGGAATCCCAGCTACCTGATGAGTTCGACCATCAGCAGCAAGTTGAGCCCGACTGGCGGCAGCTCACCTACGACGTGTTCAACCCGGATCACAGCGTGGGTGTCGCGTGCAACCGGGACGGTGAGGTAGTGGGCCTGCATATCACTGATGACGCCCGTGACAACGGTGACACCTGGCTGGCCGCCGAAATCGTCCGGCTCGCGCGCCTCGCGAACCTCAAGTCCCGGGTTGGGTTGCGAACCGAAATGGAGCAGAAGGGCAGCCACTCCTATACCGTCGACTCCTTCGACCTGCCCACCGACGCTTCCTACCGGGCTATCGAAGCCTCTGAATTCGGTTCGCCCGGCGCTTGATGGACCCGGAACCGGAGTGGACCTTGGCCGCGCAGCCCGAGGTCGACTAGCCGGAATGACCACCTGACGAGCGAAACTCCGGTAGGGCGACGGCCAAATCGGTGTCTGCGATGAATTCCCAATGCTGGGAAGGATCGACAATAGTCACGTAAGAGGTGGAAAGGACGCGGCGATGCCTGACGGGATTGATATCAACCCCGAGGAACTGTTATTGCTTGCGCAGCAACACAAGAAAATCGCAGGCGATGTCGCGGAATGGTCGAAACCACCGCAGGAGTGGCTGGACAACTTTTTGTCATCCTATGGCACGATCGCGAAGCCGGTGCATGACGCCCTCCTGGGCTACTACGATGCACGGCGGCAGGCTGGTGACGCGCTGCGTCAACACCATCTCGATACTCACGACTCGTTGCACAAAGCTGCGGCCGCATATCAGCAGACCGATCACGACGGTGCGAGGGTTCTGAACAATGCCGGCAATACAATCCAAAATTCGGGCGCGGCGTCCGGTGGGTTGCCGTCAGAACCGACTTCGCGCCACACGAACCCTACGGCGGCGCCACAGCACCCCCCATTGGTCGTTTCAGGCGGCGGACCCGGCGGTGGATCGGGCGGCGGACCCGGAAGTGGATCGGGCGGCGGACCCGGGGGTGGGCCCACCGGGCCGACCGCACCGGGCGGAGGACCGGATACTTCTGCTATCCCCAGATCGCCTGATTCACACAATGATTCGGGTGCCATGTTCGTGCCCCCACCTGCTGCCCCGGACCTAGGAACCGCAACCAGCATCGGGATCGTTCCACCTGCGGGAGCCGGACAGATTCCCGCGAGCGGACCCACGTCGCCTGAGGACAGCGCGCCAATGTCGGAAAATGCACCGTTGCCATTTGCCGCGGCTGTCGCCGCGGCTGCCGAGAAGGCCGCGCCGCCGGCCTATGTCGTCGGCGGCGAGGTGAACGGTGATCTGGTGCTCGTTCGCACACTATTGGCAAGTGCGCTCGCGGCTGCGGATTCACCGATCGGGATGGCGTGGGCGGTCTGCACCATGCGTGGCCCGGACGGCGCGGGAGTCTTCATTACGTCGAATGAAGGCCGGGGGTGGCTGCCGGCCGGGCTGTTCCTGCCGCGCCAGGTATCGACGCCGTGGCTGTGGGATGACCTGCTCGGTGTGGGGGAGGCAGGAACACCCTGGGAGGGTATCTCCGACCCGGCCCGCATCTTGGCCGAGTTCGGAGTGGCCTGGGGACCAAAAGCCAATGCGAAGCTGACTGCCTTGGTGTCGTCGGGTCCCATCGATCCCAGTCTACGAGCGGCACTGCCGGAGGTAGCGATGGAAGGGCTGGTAGAACCGTCTTTCGACGTCGATCTGCGGGTACACACACCCGGGACCGTCGACCGGCTGGGGCTCGCTGGATCGAATGCGGAGTTGGAATCCCTTGCGGCAACTGAAGACACGGCAGTTCAATCCCGTTGTTCGGAGTTGGCCGCCGACGCGCACGCACAATTGGCACGATCGGTGCCGGCGTCAGCGGAAGTGGCAGCCGCTCGCGTGCTGCGTGAGCGGGTCTTGGCGATTTTGCAGGCGGGTCAAACGGTTCCGGGGGACATGTGGGAACAACTACGAGACGCGGATGGTCTACTCGCCGCTGCGATGATCGCTCTTCGCGTCGACGTGGGCCGGGTCGAACTCGGCGTAGTCCGCACGAATGACGAGGCGGCGAGATTGCGAGGACTGGTCTTCGAACGACGCTGCAACGAACTGGTTCTGGCACTGGAGGAAGAATCGACGCGCCAGAGTTTGCGCGATGCGGTTTATGCCTACGACCAGGTGACAGGACACCCGGCGTTCGTGGCTGCACCGCCGAGCGTTTCCGCCGCCGCGGCGCCGCCGCCAGTCTCTGGTGTCCGCGCGGTGTCTGCGCCGCTCGGTGCGATGCCCGCCGACGGGGTGCAGAAGGCCATCTCACCGAATGAGGACCCAGGCACCGTGTCACGGTGAAAGAGTGAGGAATCCGATCATGCCATCGAGGCAAGTACGTGAGTGGCGGAGATGAATTCGCCGGATCCGATGCCATGGCCCCCCGTTGATCCGGAGCCCGTTCCGTTCTTCGGTTCGCACGCGCAGACGCATCCAGCTTCCGGCGCTTCGGTCTTGCAACCAGGTCAATCGCTCGCCGCCGGGCAGTGGCTGAAAAATGGTGACTACAGATTGACCTACTACCCATCGGGGCAGTTGGTGTTATCGAGCAACGATCGGGGGGTCCTGCAAACGTGGACACCGACACTGGCATCCGAGAAAGACTTCGCCGCTCTTGGCCGTAACGCCAGCGAACTGCGCGTCGATCCCGCGGGCCGGCTCTATATCGCCGGCAGGGACGGCAGCATTCTGGGCACAATGGATGGCAGCAACATCGCTACGATTCTGACCGATTTCTACCCGGCATTAAAAGACCCGATAGACGCGGACGGAAGCTCGCCGCCGACGACGACGCCAGGTATAACGCTCATGCAAGACGGTCACGTCCTTGTCGACCCCAGCGAAAGTTATGCCGGTTCATATCTCAATGATCCTTCGAAGTACCCAGAATCCACGGACTTTTACCTCGTTGCCCCGCTGGGGGCAAGCCAGAATCTGCGGTTCATCATCCACTCAGCGGAGGCCGTGGGCGCCAAAATGATCCATCCGCTGAGGATGAAGGACCCCGAGGCTCCTCCAGTCAATCCAGACACGCCGGCTACCAATCCCGTAGAAATGTTGACGGCGGCGGGGATGTTCAATCCGGACGACCATTCGGTGATGCTGAATAGCTACAAGGATAGTGAACCGTCAATAAAGGCTGTAGTCCTCCAGATTCAACATAACAACAAATTGGTAGCTATTACTGCGAAAAACGTTGGAGACGATATAGGGAAAACGGTGGGGTTAATTGATCTCCAGAGATCACTCCTTAACATAGTCCTGACGGTTTCTCAATTGACAAGTGTTCATCCGAAATATCAATCCGTAGGGAACACAGGAAACGAAACATGGGACAATCTGCTTCCGCCCGCTGTCGAGACCAACTTGATCGAGGGCGTTGGCAAGCTTCTGGTGGACACCGAGAGCAAAGTCAATGCACTCATGGCGAGGATTCATGCCGCGGCACAAGCTACGCCTCCTACGCCGCCGACTCCTCCTACGCCGCCGTCGCCTCCTACGCCTCCTACGCCGCCGTCGCCTCCTACGCCGCCGTCGCCTCCTACGCCGCCGACGCCTCCTACGCCGACGCCTCCTACGCCGCCCGCCGACGGGAGCCCTGTTTTCCAACCCGGTGATCTCGGGCTTAGTCCCGATAGTTCCGGTGCAAGTCCAGTAACCGCGAGCGACATCGCATCGGTGTTCCAATCGCTTGCGGACAAAATTAGCGCCACGCCCTCGAACGGAGCGGCTACCAGTGGTGGCACAAGCGCAGCGAATACCGGCTCGAGTGGTACGACTGCAAGCAACAGTGGAGCGTCGGGGGATTCAGGAATTTCGCAGATTCTTATGATGGGGGCGATGATCCTGCCGCAGATCGTCTCGGGATTGACGAAGGCTCTCGAACAGCCGTCGAACGAAAATGGCAACCCGAACAAGCCCGATAATCGTAACGACAATGCACAGCAACCCGACCCAGGGGCGCAGCAGGCCGGCACGCCTACTCAGCCCGATGCACCCAACGCCGTGTCGGCCGACAACCCGACGCCTCAACCGGCCACTGGGTCCAAGCCAGGAGTCGACATGTCCTACCAGGACGGTGCGGTCAAACGAACGCAACGCGTTTCGCTGGCTGTTAACCAAGCTTGTCAAAAGGAATGGAACGACTCGAACGGATCGAATGCCGTGGACGCCTACAGAGGCACGGCCGGTGCAGAATCGCCCGGCAGTAAGCCATGGACCTGGATCGGCCAAGACCAACTTCATACCGGTGACGTGGTTCAGTGGGCGAAGGGCTCAGCGTTGGTGATCTGTGACGACACCGGTGTACGGATCATCTACCAGGGAAATCTGCTTCCGCTGGACCCGAACAACCCGCCCAATGGCTCCTACGGCGCATTCCAGGGCTACCGCCATCCCACCGGCGCCGACCTCACCGACAACACCCTGGTGTCGCCACCGCCACCGAACTCCGCTGCGTCCGTTGTGGCCTGATCAGCGTCTGCTGGCATTCGGCGGTGGCCTGGCTCTGACTGAGGGCTTCGTACACGATCGGTTGCAGCGGGTCGTCGACATTCGATGGCAGCATGGGTACTCCACGTTCCAATAGGTCCACCGCGGTTCGAATTTAACTTTGCGCCAGCCCGATGCAAATCTTCAGAGCGGGAGATGCACCCGGCGGTACGGTCAATGGTTCCCCGGCATTGCTGTCGTTACCGGCAGCGGAATCACTGACCATTACTGCCGCCCTCTGGCTCTCGTACCCGATCTTCTAATCTTCCCCGGACTGGGAAGTGTACGGTTCAGCCGCTTTGCCGTTGCGGCATAGTCGATGTGTTTCGGAGTAATAGAACGCAGTTGGATGAATGGCACGCGTGGTGAACTAATGATGGGGTCGATCGGATGTCATCGATTGTGACGGACAATTTGCGGGGTGTGCTCGTGGCTCTTCTCGGACTATATGGGGAAGGGTTGCCCGATGCCGTCCACACCCCGGCCACGGTCCCTACGGTCGCCGATACTCTCCCCGGCCTCAGCGGGTTCGCCACGAATGGCTACGGTGACGCACGCTCCATGCAGGCATCGATCGCCGAATCACATTCGGGCAGAGATGTTCTCGTGCACGGGGTCGTAGCCGAGGCCGGTGGAGGGGTGCTGGCCGGCCGCAAGCTCATGGCCGATCAACTCGCCGATTTTCAAACGCGTGCGCAGGCTATCGGCGCGATCGCTGATACCCGATTCAGCGGGCGTGCTCTGTTGGATGCGGCCCGGAATGCGATCTCGAACGCGACCAGGCAGGTCGATGCGGACACGATGGCATCGAGGCAGCGAGCGGCGCAGATCGTGCCCGTAGCCCAGGTGCGACAGTCGATCCGACCGATCGCACACGTCGCCTCCCCCCGTAGAAGCCAGTCGCGTCGCCGATTTCGAATGCCGTCGGACGGAACTGCGGGCGGTCAGGCTGTTCAGGCTGCGAGCTCATGGCTCGGTAGCCCCTATGTCTGGGGTGGCGGCGGAGCGCACGGTCCGAGCGGTGGTGGCTTCGACTGCTCCGGACTCACTCAGTACGCGGTCGCTCAAGCATCAGATGGCCGTGTAGTACTTCCTCGCACTACCTACGATCAACTCCACAGCGGCATCCGGGTGCCGATACAAGACGTACGTCCCGGGGATCTGGTGTTCCCGGCCGGTTCATTCAGTGCCCGGGGGCCTGAGCATGTCCAGCTCGCCGCCGGCCATGGCATGGTCATCGAGTCGCCGCATTCTGGTGCGACCGTGCGGTGGACGCCTATGCCTGCCAAAGCAGTTGTGGTGCGGGTGTTGTGAGCGCTCGAGGTTGTTCTCGTTGCATCGAAAAGTGACCGGTGCATGGCACAGCACCGGCCACTTTTCACGGAACCACGCAGAGTGACCGCGGTGACCACTGATGATCGCAGCTCGCTAGATGCGGCAGCGGGTACCGCTTACCTCGGTGACCGCCGCCAGTGGGGTTGGGCTGTCGGGATGAGGAGACCGGCGACCCGTATGTAACGTAACGCTAGATAGCGGCTCTTTCAAGAGAGGCTCGACAATTGGCGGCAAATTGGAGGTGTCTTCTTGCGGACAGCAATCGGTTCCCCAATGATGGGAACACCGTTGTGTCAGTGACCTGCTGCCGCTGTCTATCGTTCCGTCAGGCGAGATCGGCGGAAGGAAAGCCCGAGTTGTCAGCGGCCGAGGACGCGTTCTATACCGGGGTGCAAAGTCTCGGATTGATCGTTGGAGGAGTACGGAACGAGCGGCATGCGCTGGCGGGGTTTCGTGCGGCGACCGATCTGGATCCTGATATGTGCGATGCGTGGTTGGGCCGGGCGATGGCGGGTGAGGTCACCGGCGAGGTGATCTACGGGGCCTATCGGTCGATGCACAACCTGTATCGAGACCAGCAGCGTGCCGGACTGGTCGACCGGTCCCTGTGGTCTCAGGCCGAGATCGGCATCTACGGGTTGCGGGTCACCATGGCCGATCGCGACCAGATCGCCGTGGCCCAGGCATGTCAGTATGCCGACGGCGGCGAATGGCAGGAGGCTGTCGCGGTTCTCGATCAGATACCGCGCGATGATGTAGCCGAGTTCGTTCGGATGTCGTTGTTCTTCCGGACCAAGCGATGGTTCGAGGTGCTCGCCGCTCGCGGCGCGAAGCCGGTGCTCGCCGACGGACTGCTCGACATCGCCGCCGAATTGATGGCGGCTCGTTCGTTGGCGCACCTGGGGCGCTTCGACGAAGCTCTGCCGACTACGCGGCGGATCGTCGATGACTCGTCGTCAGGGAATCTCTCCTATATCTGGGCCGATGCGCACTTCTTGCTCGGAATGCTGTTGCGGCACACCGGGGATCAGGAGGGGGCGGACCGGATCTTGACGGGCTTGCAGGGCTCGGCGTTGTGGTCGCAGCGCGAGGAATGGCAGAGTGCGGTTCGAGACCGGACGTATCGGCTCGAAATCACTACTGCCGCGATCCTCGCCTCACGCACCGACCAATGGAACCCCGGATCCGGCGACGATCCGACGGAGGCCGCCGCGTCGGCCGCCCGCGTCGGCCGCGAGTCACTCCTCGCGGAGGCATCCGAGTTGCTTCGATCGCAGATCGGCATGGAGTCGGTCAAGGAGCAGATCGATCGCCTGAAATCGGGCGTACTCATGGATCAGGTACGGGCCCAGCGTGGGCTGGCAGTGGATTCGCGTTCACACCATCTCATCTTCTCGGGACCACCGGGCACGGGCAAGACCACCATTGCCCGGGTGATCGCCAAGATCTTCGCGGGACTCGGTGTCGTGGAGAATGCCGAGGTCGTCGAGGTGTCTCGCACCGACCTGGTGGGCACTCACCTGGGTCACACCGCGCCGAAGACCAATGCGCTGATCGACAGCGCGTTGGGCGGGGTCCTGTTCATCGATGAGGCCTACACCTTGATTCAGGAGGGCTTGGGGGGCGGGGATGCCTTCGGTAAGGAAGCAGTCGACACCCTGTTGGCGCGCATGGAGAACGACCGCCACAAGTTGGTGGTCATCATCGCGGGCTACGAGGATCAGATCGATCGCTTCCTGACTTCGAACGACGGGCTGGCGTCCAGGTTCACCAAACGGGTCCGGTTCTCCAGCTACAACGCCGACGAACTGGTGCAGATCGCCGATCATATTGCCGGCAAGAAGGATTCGATCCTTTCCGAATCGGCCATCGAGGTGCTCCGCGCCCGCTGCGCCGAGTTACTAGAGCAGTCCCGTGATGGTCGTCGGCTGATCGATCTGGTCGGCAACGGACGGTTCGTGCGTAACGTGATCGAGGC
This sequence comes from Nocardia sp., assembly GCF_025465275.1. GTDB lineage: Bacteria > Actinomycetota > Actinomycetes > Mycobacteriales > Mycobacteriaceae > Nocardia. The sequence goes on from NZ_JAODNK010000211.1 coordinate 41,033, forward strand.
CGCAGAGGCAGAACGCGATTACAGATTCACCCGAGAAGACGCCGACCTCACACAGTTGACAGATGAAGAGCTGATGACCCTCTCCGCGGCAGATCTGACTGCCGCGTTGGCGGGCCTGACGCCGATGGCGTAATGCTGTGGCGCGCTTCCGGGTTGTGACCAAACACCAGATCTCCGGGTGGCGATTTCTGCTCCGGCGGATCGAGCATGCCGTGGTGCACCGCGATGCCTCGATGATCGACGATCCGCAGCGAGGAAGATCCACTGCGCTGTCGGTCGGCCTCGCGCTGGCCTGTCTGGTTCTCGCGGGGGCCGCCGTGCTGGCATTCTTCAAGCCGGCCAAGCAGATCGGTGAAACGCGAATCGTCGCCGAGAAAGACACTGGAGCGCTCTACGTACATCTCGGCGACCGCTTGTATCCGGCGTTGAATCTGACCTCGGCGCGATTGATCGTCGGCTCCCCCGACAATCCGGTGCCGGTGTCGAGTGACGAGCTGGCGAAATATCCGCGCGGGCCGCTGGTGGGGATACCCGGGGCGCCCGGAGCGATCGTCGAGTCCGGTGACCGCAATTCGTCGTGGGCTGTGTGTGACACCGCTCGAACGGGCGCGACCGCCCCGTTGAATCCCCAGACAGGGCTGCCGACCAAGGTCAATCCGGCGGTATCGACAACCGTGATCGGGAGCCCACTGACCATCGACGGCGACGCGACGCGACCGCTCGCTGAGGGTGAGGCCCGGCTCCTGCGCGACGACACCGCCACGTGGCTCGTCTACGCCGAACATGACGGGGGGATCGTCCGTGCCGCAGTCAATCTGGGGGATTCGGCCGTCATCCTCGCGCTGGGTATCGACGCCACCGCACCCGTTGTCCAAGCCTCCAAGGGCTTGCTCGATGCGATCCCCGAGGCGCCGCCGATTCATGTGCCCGACGTTCCTGATGCCGGATCGGCGATCACTGTGGCATCAGGGTTGTCCGTCGCGGTCGGCGGGGTGCTCACTGCGACCGCACCCGATCGCGGCGAGTCCTACTATGTGGTATCGAAATCGGGGTTCGTGCAGGTGAGTCCGTTGCTGGCAGCCATATTCCGCAACGCCGACTCCCACGGAGCGACTTCGGCGACGTCTGTGGAGCCGGACGTGATCGCGGCGAATCTGCGCCCGGGCAACTGGCCCGGAACCGCGACCTACCCGACGCGAGGGGTTCGAATCGTGAATCCCGACGCGCTCGGCGTCACCTGTTATACGTGGGCGAGCGGCGGCGAGCACCGCGCGCTCACGGGACTCGTGGTCGGCCGGCAACTACCGTTGACCGGCCAGGAGCAGCGCCAGGTCGTGAATCTGGTAACCGCGGCGACCTCGCAGGGAAATACTGCCGACTCGGCTTTCGTGGTTCGTAATACCGGCCGGTTCGTTCAGGTCACAGGTACGGACCCGGGTTCTCCGCTGCGGGAGTCGCTGTATTGGATCTCCGACAGCGGTGTGCGGTACGGGCTCGATGCGCAACCTCAATCTGGCAGTGACAGCACATTGACCGCATTGGCACTACAAGCGCCGATCACCGCGCCCTGGAGCATCGTTTCGCTGTTCGCCATAGGTCCGACCCTCTCACAGCGAGAGGCACGTGTCGCGCACGACGGCCTTCCTCCGGACAAGGTTGTCGCGGGGTTGGGTGGTGGGTCGTGACGGTGATGCGGCGTTTCCTACGCCCGGCGCGAATGGTGAAGGGGCCCAAGGCACCTGCGGTGACCGAGCTACGACTGCAGCCCCCGACCGAGCTGCCCAAGCCGGTTCCCGCTTCGCGGCTGAAAATGATCATGCCGGTGGTGATGTTCGCGGGCATGGCCGGGATGATGGTGCTGATGTTCCGAAGCGGGTCGGTTTCACCGACCATGCTGTTTTTTCCGGTGATGATGCTGGTCTCGGTGTTCAGCATGGTGGGCGGGGCTTTCGGCGGTGCGGGTGCCGCGGCGCTCAACGAGGAGCGCAAAGACTATCTGCGCAGCATCTCCGAGAACCGCAAAACCGTGCACAAGTCGGAAAACGAGCTCCACGCCTACCTTCGGCACACCCACCCCGGTCCCGCGGAACTCGCGAGATTGGTTGGTGGCAAACGGATGTGGGAGGTGCAGGTCGCCAGCCAGCAATTTCTGCGGGTAAGGGTGGGCCGGGGCCGGATCGCGAACCAGGTGCGGGTCATAGTGCCGGAGGCGGCGCCGCTTTCGGATCTGGACCCCGTGGGTGTGGTCGAACTGACGCGGTTCGCGAAGGCATATTCGACTGTCGGCGGCATGCCGGTAGCGATCAATCTGCTGTCGGCGCCGCTGGTGGGTCTCGACGGTCCCGCTGACGTGGTGGCAGGTCTGGTGCGGGCGATGATCGCCGAGGTGGCGGTCCTGCATGGGTCCGATCAGGTCGCGGTCGCAGCAGTCGTGACGGATCCCGATGCACCGCAATGGAATTGGCTGAAATGGTTGCCGCACACGCAGCATCCCAGCGATACCGATGCAATTGGGACCAGCCGGATGGTGTACCGCACCGTTGCCGAATTGCGAACCAAGCTGCTCGCGGGGCTCAACCGCGGACCCTTCTCACCCAACAATCAGCCGACACTGGATCGCAAGCACTACATCCTCATAGTCGATGTCGACGGACCGGCCAGCGACCGGGATATTTCCGGCGTCGACGGCTGCACCTGGTTGCGGCTGGGTCATATGGAGCAGAACCTGCCACGGGAATTACGGTTCATCGTCGATAGCGATCTTTCTCTGTCCGAGATCACCCAGCGTGGAACGAGACGGGTCGGGGTCGCGGATGACATGTCGGTCCCGGCGATCACAGCGTTGGCGCGCAGTATTTCCCCATACCGCCTCTCCAGTGTGGTCGAGGTGGTAGCGGCCGAACAGGCCGGAGGCGTCTCGTGGGCAGAGATGCTGCGCATCCCTGATGCCGGCGCTGTACGTGTGGACCGCCAGTGGCGGCCGCTGCGTGATGTGGACCGGACACGGCTCAATATTCCGTTCGGACACGACCCGGCCGGCGGTGTGGTGTATCTCGACATCAAGGAGTCCGCTGAAGAGGGGATGGGTCCGCACGGTATGTGCATCGGGGCCACCGGATCCGGGAAGTCGGAATTCCTCCGGACGCTGGTGCTCTCGGCCGTGGCGACGCACGCGCCGGACTATTTGAATCTGCTGCTCGTCGACTTCAAGGGCGGTGCCACGTTCCTGGGGTTCGACCGACTGTCGCACGTCACGGCCGTGGTCACCAATATGGAGGAAGAGGCCGATCTGGTCAGCCGCATGGAAGATGTGATCAGCGGCGAAATGGCGCGGCGGCAACGGATTTTGCGCGATGCCGGCAACTTCGCCAGCGTCGCAGACTACGAGCGAGCTCGTGAACAGGGCGCGAGGTTCGAGCCGTTGCCGACGCTGCTGATCATCCTCGACGAGTTCGCCGAACTGCTCGAGCAGTACTCGAACTTCGCCAAGCTGTTCGTTGCTGTCGGGCGCTTGGGCCGGTCGCTGCGCATACACTTGCTCCTGGCCTCGCAGAAGGTGCCGACCAGCCGAATGGGCGAACTGGAGGCGCACCTTTCGTACCGAATTGCGTTGCGTACCAACCAAACCAGTGATTCCCGCGATGCTATCGGGACCGCCGATGCCTACCATCTGCCGAAGAAGCCGGGATCCGGATACTTGCGTGTAGGATCCGGCGAATTGCAGCGGTTCCAGGCAAGTTACGTTGGATCTTCGTATGTCGCACCGGCGCAGGTGTCAGCCCTGGGCGCGGCACGGGCGCGTCGTGCCGGAGGGGGATACCGCCCACCGCAAGAGTTCACGGCCGCTCCGGTCGCCGATATGCGGCCGGTGGAGGTCTCCGAGCCCGATCCGGTGGTTTCCGATACTCCGGAGACCGAACCGGTAAGCGTGATGGAGACGGTGCTACAGCAACTGGCGGGGCACGGCAAACCGGCGCACCGGATGTGGTTGCCACCGTTGAACACCCCTACAACACTCGATCAGCTGATACCCGGGGTGACACCCGGTGCGTTGCAGGTGCCGCTGGCGATCATCGACAAGCCGCGCCAGCAACGTCAGGACGTCTGGTCGGTGGATCTGTCCGGGGCGGGTGGCCACGTCGCGGTGGTAGGCGGACCGCAGTCGGGGAAATCGACAGCGTTGCAGACCCTGGTTCTGGCTGCGGCAATGACTCACACCCCTGAGCAGTTGCAGTTCTACTGTCTCGACTTTTCCGGAGGCCTGTCGGGATTGCGGGACCTCGCTCATGTGGGATCGGTGGCGGCGGCCCGCGAGGTTGACCGGATCCGGCGCACATTCGCATTGGTCACCAATCTCATTGCGCATCGCCAAGTCTTGTTCTCCGAGTTGGGTATCGATGGCATGCGAGAGTTCCGGCGGCGGCGCAGTTCACCGCGCGAGTCCGCTGAGCTGACGGCGCGGGGGGATCGGCACGGCGATGTGTTTCTGGTAGTCGATGGGTGGGACCTCGGGTTTGCGGTCACCGGGCCGTTTTTCGACGAATACCTGCCTGTCGTGGAGTCGATTGCGCTGCAGGGGCTGAACTATGGGGTACATCTGGTGATCAGCAGTTCCCGATGGGCCCCGATACGGTCGGCGATCAAAGATCTCCTGCAAACCCGCGTCGAGATGCGACTGGGCGACCTCACCGATACGGTCTTCACCGCGCACCGGAGTGTGGTCACCGCGATTCCGGCGAATCGTCCAGGCCGTTGCGTATCGACCGAAGCGCTGCACATGTTGGTGTCGTTGCCTCGAATCGATGGGGTTCGCGATGCGGAGACGGCCGGTGTGGGGCTCGCGGCAGCGATCGATGAGGTCAACCGCTCATTCTCCGGTCGCAATGCGCCAGAGGTGAAGCTGCTACCTGACCGGATCGGTCTCGACGAGATCCGCATCGGCCGAGACCAGCCGACGACTCTGGCGCAACGCCTGGTTGTCCCATTCGGTATTCGCGAATCCGACCTCAGCCCCGCCATGATGAATTTCGGAGTCTCTACCCACATGATCGTGCTCGGTTCTTCCGGATGCGGTAAGTCGACGGTGCTGGCATCCTTGCTGGAATCCATTCGCCGTCAGTTCGACAAGGATCAGGCCCGTGTACTGCTGATCGACTATCGGCGCCGTCATCTGGACGCCGTGCCCGCCGATATGTTGATCGGTTATCTGACGAGCGAGCGCGACGTAGCCGAGGGATTACCGTCGTTCGTGGACAAGATGCGCAGCCGCCGCGCGCCGATGGGTGTCACATCGCAACAGCTCAAGCAGCGCTCGTGGTGGACGGGCCCGGAGATCTTTGTGGTTATCGATGACTATCACATGGTGGTCCAGCGCAGCATGATGAGCCCTCTGGAACCGTTGAAGGATGTCATTGTCGATGCGCGTGACACCGGATTACACATCATCGCCGCGCGGAACATCGCCCAGGCCGACAGCGCACTGTATGACAACGTCCTCGGGCAGATGAAGAATCTGAACTCGTCGGGTCTGATCATGGATGGGTCGAGATCGGATGGGATGCTCCTGGGTGATGTGAAACCGACCAAACAACCGGTCGGGCGGGGGATTTTCATCGAGCCAATGATTTCGCGCCGCGATTTGGTTCAGGCGGCTTTGCTGCCGTCTCAGGACTGATGGACGACGATCAACGGGTACCCCCAGTGCTGGGAATAACCTAGCGTTTCTCGTGTAGCGCTCACATCGAGCGTGCTCTTGGGAGGAGACGATCCATGGCCCTCGATATCATCCCAGATCAGCTTCCGGGTGTCAGTGCGAATCAGACTGCGAACGCGGCAAGTCTGGCGTCGGTGACAGGCTCCTGCGGGGCTCGATCTGTTCCTGTCCCGGCGGCCGCGGATCTGGTGAGCGCTACTGCCTCAATGGCATTCGGGTTCTATTCGATACCCTATTACATGAGTACATCGGTCGGGATCGATTATCTGACCGAAGGTGCACAGGTGCTTTGCCCTATCAGTGCGACCTATCTGACCGCAGATATGCTTGGGGGTGCCGAAGTCGGCTCCCGAGCTGCCAGTGTCCTGGCGTAAAGGAATTTGTCATGCCTGCGCCGCTGTCGTCGCTGGAGTTGGCGTTCGATCTAGGGCTCTCCGAATTGGCCAAGCGGACCAGTCTCCTGGCCAATGTTGTCGAATTTGTGACGTTCATCGCCACCCCACCGGAGGCGAATGCTGCTTCGGTTCTGAACGGACCGGGAATGGCGCCGATGCTGCAGACCGCGGTTGCCTACGCTTCCATGGCCGGGGCGCTTGGGACCGCAGCCGATAATTTGGATGGGTCGACGACAGTCTTATCGGCCGCATGGCCGAGTGGGATACAACCGCAGGAAAGGTTCCGTCTCCATGCCGGCTGGCTTCGTGAACAAGCCGCTGTCGCCGCTCAAGCCGCCAAAGCGGCGGAGGAGGCGGCCAGTGCCTATCAGGCCGCACAGGCGAGCATGGTCGAGATATCCGCCGAATTGATCGTGAATCATGTGACACAGGCCGCGCTCCTTGCGACGAACATGGGTCAGAATGCGATACCCCTGGCTCTCAACGAGGCCCACTACGGGGCCCTCTGGGCGCGGGCCGCCAGCACCATGATGATCTATGCTGGCGCGACTTCTACGGCCCTGCAGTCGATTTCGTCACCACAGCCTGCCCCTTCCATTACCAGTCCGGGGGGCGCGGCCCAGTCGCTGCCGGCGGTGCTGGCCGACCTGGCGCGTTCGGGCGGTGCGACTACGTCGGTTGTGCCAGTGGGAAATCCGATCGGTGGAGCGATGACGGGGGTGGCTACACCGATGCCGGCTGCGCCCACATCAGCTCCGGCGCCTCTACCGACTTCCGGACCCACCTCGGTGGCTCAACCCGGCTCTCAGTTGCCGAGCACGGGCGCTGTGGATCCCGGTTCGCAGACCGAACCCCAAGCGGCGCAGGGTCCTTCCGATCAGCAGGCTCCTGCGGACGCGGGTGCCAATGAGTCCAGTGACGGGCAGGGGAGTCACCAGGGCTTCTTCGGAACCTCGCCGTCCTCGTCGACTCTGGCGGGATTGAATGGCGGCGTCGGTAGCTCGGTTGCCCTGGGCATGAGTCGTGGCGGGCTGGCATCGGTGTCTGGTGCCTCGAACGGGTTCCGAATGCCGGCGAATTGGGCGCGACGGCCGGGCGGAGTGTTCGGGGCAGCAGCCGGCGAGCCCGAGCCTGCTCCTGTGGTCCGTGGGCCGGCGAGCGGTACCAGTGCACCGGATATGTTGCGGCGCCGTCGGAACGGCGACAACAAACGGCCGTCGAAGGTTTACGTCCCGGGCGCGCCGGAAGAGATCCCCACATTCGAAAGTCAGCCCGTCATCGGTGTCATCGAATACGAGGACGCTGAAAGCTATGAAACTTCCTCGGCGAATATCTGAGGCCGAGAAGGATCCAATGAAAGGAATCGGAAATGGCATCGACGCCGATCACTAAGGTTGATACTGTATTTATGCAGACAACCGCAGGAAATATAGACACACACCTCACTGAAATCAGGACACACCTGACAAGGTTGTCGACGTTGAAGGCTGAGTTCAACGGCGCCGTACGCGGAAGTACGGGTAACGCGATCCAGGGTTCCTTTGAAAAAGCCGAATTGGCGGGAAATAATGTAGCCACGAAATTGGAGGACATTTTGAATAGCCTCAAAAGGGCTGGTATCCAATACGATTCCACCGCGGCGGAAGCCCGTGGGCGACTTGCGGCAGACAATGCCGATTCGGCATCTAGCCTGCAAGGCCTGCGCGGTGTCGAGCAGGGGCTCGTTGATAACCATAGCTGGCAGTAGTCAATTCTATATTTAAATCGAAGGGGTCAGATAATGGATTCGCAGATTCACAACGACTATCCGATGGTTGCCGACCTTGGTAAGCAAACATATGCAGTTACGATATCGATGACCGATGAGGCCGGGGTTATTAAGAATTTGAAGCAGTCTATCGTCGAAACGATGGTGGGCAGTGGTGTAAGTGGCTTCGATGATGTGCAATCCCATTGGGAAGGCATGATATCGAACTATGTTCAAAGCATCGACTCTCTCAACAGGAACATCTACACCGTTTGCGGACCGGATGGCTGGGTGCAGGAAGGCGATAACGCTGTGGCTGGCCTCTTTAGGATCTAGTAGGGCTGATCGGTGGTTTGCACTCCCGTATCGGTCGACCTGAACGTCGATGCCGCCCTGTTGCTCCTGCGACTGGTCGGCATCGACTCGTATCCGCTGGTGCTTGCGCTGATGCCGAACATCTTTCTGGTTGCAGACCAGGGGCGGGTCGACGCCGTCGTTGCGGAACAACTCACCCAACTGGGTGTCCTCGACGATGGGAGGGTGCACCCGACCATAGAACACTGGCTTCGGTGCTTGTACAGGCCCGATGTCGAGATGGCTGCGCGCGTTGTCGACACCAGGGCAGACGGCATACCGGAGACGATGCTGCGGATGGCGCTTGTGCGTTGCGGAGATGACCATGTACTCGCTTTGCGCTGCGACGACGAGGTCGTCATTCAGTCGGTGCATCAGGAAGACAACCAGTTGAATGCCGTCGGCGCCGCGTTGAAGGTGGCGCTCGGCTCTTGCCCTCCAGCGCGATTCGAGCCGATGACCGCGACACTGGAGCAGTTTACCGAGGTGCCCTCAGAAGAGGACGAAAGGCGAAGGGCGCTCACGGAATTGGGTGCGACCTCCCGGACGGTGGCAGTGCTGTGCCGGGCGTTGGGCGAGATCACACGCAGGGCTGAAGTGGTGATTATCGAGCATCACGACGGTGCCACCGCGAACCCGGAACTCGGCTTGGTCGTGCTCGACACGAGCGCGGGACGCATCGTCGTGACACCGCGGCTCGGGATGGACGGCGAGGTGCGGTCGACCTATGCGCCAGGTGACGACAGCGCACTGCGCGCAGGTGTGCAAGCACTGGTCGAGTTGTTGCCCGGCCGGAGCTGGTTCGGTCCGACCCGGAACTGATTGTTCCGCAGGAATTTCGAGAGGATGAGAAATGGATGCAGCACCGAGCGAATCCGGGGCGTCCGACCGGGCTCGGGGCTACGACGCCTTCTTCGATCCGGTCGGCCGGTC
>NZ_JAODNK010000004.1 GCF_025465275.1 Nocardia sp.
ACACGGACGTCGTCGTCAAGGTGGCGCCGCCCAATGACGCCGAGATCGCCAAGCTTTCGAGCGGGCAGACACTGATCGGCTTCCTCGCACCGCGCAATGCCGACACCAAGATCGGCGCGCTGAAGGAGGCCGGGGTTCAAGCACGTGGATCAGGCCAAGTCGGTCATCGTGCTCAAGCGCTCGATGAACTCCGGCTTCGCCGGTATCGACAACCCGCTGTTCTACGCCGACACCACCTCCATGCTGTTCGGTGATGCCAAGAAGTCCGTCAGTGCGGTCACCGAGGAACTGAAACGCTCTAGGCACACCTCCATCACCCAACCTGCCCGCTGCCCGAATCGGTCAGCGGGCCGAATTGTCTCTAGGGCAATGTCAATAGCACAGCAAGAAGGTTCAATAGAACAGCAAGAAGGCGGGCCCTGGGTTGTCACCCAAGACCCGCCCGGTGGTGCAGCGAGTGTCGATCAGACGCCTCGCTGCGCCTTACTTACGGCGCTAGCGGCTTTGCTCCGCTCGCGCGCATCCGCCCAATCCTTCGGCGACATTGACGTCAGACCGGCGAAAGTTCCAGGGCCCGCCAGCATTTGACCGCCGTCCATGGCGATCGTCTGTCCGGTCAGGTAGTCACACGCATCCGACAATAGGAACGCGGTGAGGTTCGACAGCTCCTCGATCGTGCCCATCCGCCCCATCGGGATCTGGTCGGCCTGGGTTGCGCCGACAGAGCTCTTCTCACTGGGGTTCAACATCTCCCAGGCGTAATCTGTCGGAATAGGTCCGGAGGCAATGGCATTCAACCTGATGCCGTATCGCGCCCATTCCACCGCCAGCGACATGGTCATTGCGTGCACCGCCGCCTTCGCCATCGCCGACGGCACAACGAACGCCGATCCGGTCCACACCCAGGTGGTGAGGGTGGACAGCACCACGCCCCGCGTGCCGCCCTCGATCCATCGGCGACCGGCCGCATGCGTTGTATTGAACGAACCACCCATAACGGTGCCCGTCACGGCCTCGAAAGCCCTATGGCTCAATGATTCCGTCGGAGCGATGAAATTGGCAGCGGCGTTGTTCACCACACCGGTCAACGGACCGTGACCGGACCAGATCTCCCCTATCGCAGTGTCGACGAGGTCGGCCTGACGGACGTCCACTGCCTGCCAGTGCACTGAGCCGGGGCGAGACCTCGACGCCTCGAGCGCAGCATCCTCGAGCACTGCGGGCCGTCGGCCCCACAGATGCACCTCGGCGCCGAGTTCCACCAAATGACCAGCCAAGCCGCGGCCCAAACCGGGACCACCACCGGTGATCAGGATCCGTTTGCCCGCCAGAGCATCCGAGGAAAATGGGGAGGTAGCCATCATCAATTGCCCCGGTACGCCGAGAAATCGGGCTTGCGCTTCTCGTTGAAGGCGGTGATCCCCTCCTTGGCCTCCGCCGAGTCGCCGAACATCTTCAGGCTCGAGTAGGCCATCTGACCGATCGCCGCGAAGTGCTCGGAGTCGGTATTGAACGACTGCTTGAGCACCTTGAGCGCGGTCGGCGACAGTTGCAGGATCTCGTCTGCCCAGGCGCGCGCCTCGGCGCGCAACTGATCGGCGGCCACGACCTTGTTGACCAGACCCCAAGCCTCGGCCTGCTGGGCGCTGTACCTGCGGCACAGGAACCAGATCTCCCGCGCGCGCTTCTCGCCGATGACCCGCGCGAGGTATCCGGTACCGAAGCCTGCATCGAACGAGCCGACACGCGGACCGTTCTGCCCGAAGATCGAGGTGTCCGAGGCGATCGACAGATCGCAGAGCAGGTGCAGCACATGGCCACCGCCGATCGCGAAGCCGTTCACCGCGGCGATGACCGGCTTGGGTACATCGCGAATCACCCGGTGCAGCGCGTCGACCTCGAACAAGCCGCTGTCGGACGGACCGTAGTCGCCGGTCTCCATGCGCTGCTTCTGGTCACCGCCGGTGCAGAATGCCTTCTCCCCGGAGCCGGTGAGGACGATGACGCCGACCTCGTCGCTCGCCCATGCCTTTTTGAAGCTCTTGACCAACTCGTCCACTGTGCGGGCACGGAACGAGTTGTATCGCTCCTGCCGGTTGATGGTGATCCAGGCGAGTCCGTTCTCGACCTCGTATGTCACATCGGTGAAGTCACTCATTGACGGTACTGATCCTTCCTTGGGCAAGCACTCCAGCGATCCTCGTTGACCGCGAGCAGTAACCTCGAGCCGGTTTGGTCCGACCGTATGACAAATGTAGGTCAGTGAACGATCGTTTTCAAGAGTGCAGCGCAGATCGAATCGTCCCGCGAACATCCGTTGTAGCAGCAGGTTGAACCGCGCATCTGGAGCGATTCCGCCACTGGGCGGGACGATAACGATCGTTAACACGATGCTAGATTCTTCCAGTGGAAAGAGATCAGAGAATTCTCGAGGCAGCAGCCGAACTCTTCTACGAAAAAGGGTTCCACGGCACCAGCGTCGACCAACTCGGCGCTCGGGCAGGCCTCAGCGGGCCCGCCATCTACCGCCATTTCGCCGGGAAGGACGAGATCCTGGCCACGCTGTTCGACGAAGCCATGGACGAGTTGATCCGCGCAACCGAGGTCCGTGACGACGATCCGGATCAAGACTTCCAACGGCTGGTCCGGCATCATGTCGAGTTCGCGATCCGGAATCGCCACCTCGTCAACGTGACACAGCGCGAGGACCGTTCACTGGCCGATCCGTGGCGGCGGCGGGTGAACCGGCGTCGCCTCCGATACGTCGAAAGCTGGGAAGAGACCCTCCGGCGCTGCCTGCCGCAGGCGCAACCCTGGGAGATCTCCGTGGCCACGCAGACGTGCCTCGGGATGATCTTCTCCATCGCCTACTGGCCGGCCAAGACGAGCCGAACACCCGAGCTCGCCGATGCGATGGTTCGAAGTGCCTCCGACGTAGTCGACTCCTATCGGCGGCACTGACAGCAACGCCCGGTACTACTCAGCCAAGTCCAGTACTTCGTCGAATCCGGCACGAAGGCAAGCCCCGAACGCGGGCACGTCCGTGATCGCATCGGGATCGAGATTCACTCCGACACAACAGGTTCCCTCGTAAGACACCACGGTAACCATGGCTGCCACCCCGGGCCGCGGCCCGATCGGATAAATATGGGAAACCCTGGCACCGGCAACATAGAGCGTCCTGCCGATCCCACCCAGATTGGAGGCCTGTAGGTCTGATCCACCCGTCATTTCACTACTGAGTTCGGTCAGCACCATTCCCGGCAGTCGGCTCAGCACCGGAGCGAGCAGGTCGAGAAATCCGATCGCGGGCTCGGCGCGCGCTTGTGTGATGACCTCGCGGATCATCGCGATGCGTGCGCGCGGATCGGGTTCACCAACAGGACCGGCGAACCGGGCGCCAGCAAACTTATTGCCCCCCAGGGGATCACGATCAGTCCGCAAGCTGATGGGAATCGCCATCGGAATATGCTCGACAAAGGCGCCCGCGTGTTCGTGATAGCGGCGGAACGTGCCGAGAAGCGCAGCCAGGAACGCGTCGTTGACCGATCCCCCGGCGGCCTTGCCCGCCGCCCGGAGCGTGTCCAGTGGCACGTTGTGTGTCAGGAGCCGATAGCTGGTTCCGCCATCGCGCAGCACCGGTGAGCGCTGCGCGGGCGGCGGCGTCAGGACACGAAACAACGAGGTCCCGAAACGAACAGCACCGGTGGCGACGCCGATCGGATCGGCCATGGACCGGCCGATAACATCGGCTGAAAGTCGCACCAGATCTGCTGGGGCAGCGGCGATTTGGGCGACCAACCGATTGACGAGCAAGCCCGCTGATGTCTCGACACGGCGCGGCGCAGGATCCGGCTCACCGTCGAATTCCCTGGGATCGGCACTGTGTCCATGCGTGAGATCCAGCAGCTGCAGCATTCCGAGACCGTCACACAGGCTGTGGTGCAGCTTGAGCAGATAGGCCGCCCGGCCATCGGCCAGACCGCCGATAAGCAGTGCCTCCCAAGGTGGCCGGTTCGGATCCAGCGGCCGCCCGGCGAACGCGGCAGCGAGTCCGTACACCTCCTCGAGCGATCCCCCGCGTGGTGCGTGGACATGCTGCAGATGACAATCCAGGTCGAAATCCAGGTCAGGTGACCATGCGGGTGAGACCAGCGGCATCAAAGGCTCCACGATCCGCTCCCGCAGGCGCGGAATGCGCTGGGTCAGCCGTTTGTGCGCGAGAACCATTCGCTCCCAGTCTGGTTCGGAATCGAGCAATTCTACGACGACACCGGTCGACCGGGTGCGATGGTCACCTTCGGCCCGCCACATGAGCGCCTCCCAGGCACTCAAGTCCGGTGGTCCGCCCCACGATGAGAGGGCATCGTGCATAGTCGGCATAGAATCATCCGTTCGTTTGGTCGCATCTGCATTGTCAGTTCCGAGATCGTCGATATCGCGCCCCGGGGCGGCCTCGATCCCGAGCAGCCGACGGGCGGTAGCGCCGAAGTGTAGAAGGCGGTCTCGGCGAGATTGTTTTTCTTGTCGCCTTGTGCGGCAACGTATTCCGTGATCACCAACCGGTCCCGTGCATCTCGTGCCCGGGCGCGGTCTGCAGCAGCCCCCGGTAGGCTGCCGCGGCCGTCGCGCCGTGGTTGATCACCTGGTCGACCTCGACCGCGATCGGCATCTCGATGCCTTCCTTCTCGGCCATCCGCCGCACGACAGCCGCGGCCCGGACACCTTCGGCAACCTGGGACATGGTGGCAAGCACCTGGTCAATCGTCAGACCGCGACCGAGCGCCTCACCCACCTGGCGATTGCGACTGTGCGGGCTTATGCAGGTGACGATGAGATCGCCATTTCCTGCCAGTCCGCCGAAGGTCATAGGATCACCACCGAGCGCTTCGCCCAGCCTGCTCATCTCGCGCAGCGCACGCGTGATCACCATTGCCTTCGTATTGGCGCCCGCGCCCGCGCCGTCTCCCATGCCTGCGGCGATGGCGAAGACATTCTTCAATGCGCCGCAAAGCTCCACGCCCACAACATCGGTACTCGAGTAGACGCGGTACCTCGACGTGCCGAAAAGCTCGGCGAGTTGCGCGGCGGCTGTCGAGTCAGGCATCGCGATGGTGGCCGCCGCCGCATACCCCGCGAGGATTTCCCGGGCGATATTGGGACCGGCGAGCACGCCTGCCGGATGCCCAGGCAGCAGTTCACCGACGATTTCCGTCATCCGCAGATCGGTATCCTGCTCGAGCCCCTTGACCAAGCTGACAATCGGAACCCAAGGTCGAACAAACGGTGCGGCCGACTCGAGCGCCTGCCGGAATCCGTGGGAGGGAACCCCGACCACGATCACATCCGCCTCGGCGACCGCCTCTTCGAGCAAGGTCGTCGATCTCAGATTATGTGGCAGTGCAAGGTCTCCCACGTATCGACTGTTTCGAGATCGAGTGTTGACGTCGACACACACCTCGGCCGAACGCGCCCACAGCACCGTCGGCGCGCTGCGGGCAAGGATTGCAGCCACGGCCGTTCCCCACGAACCTGCCCCGAGGACCGCCACCCGCGGCTGCCTGCGTCTCATCGCAACGCCCCGATTACCCGATGCATGGCTGAACAATACCGCAATCGGTTGGACGTCAAATAGTAGGAAGGCAAAGTATTTTCGTGATACCGTTCACGCATAACGTGACCCCCATCGGCGCGGGCTCAACCAATTCCCTTGGCAGACAAGGAGTCACGGCATGAATTCAGTCGATGATGTGGTCGCGAGCATCAAATCCGGTCCATCCGGTCCCGCTGTTGCGGCGATCTTCGACTTCGACGGGACGCTGATTGAGGGCTATTCGGCCACTGCACTTTACGGCCATCGTGCCCGAAATTTCCAGATCGGACCCGATGAGCTGGTCCGGACAGTGATTGCGGGGCTGCGGGGCACACCGGACGAAGCCGGCTTCACCGACCTGATGGAGCGCGGCATTCGCGGGTGGGCCGGGCGAACCGAGGACGATCTACTCGAGCTCGGCGAGCAGCTCTTCGCCGGTGAGATCGGCGGTGCACTCTTCCACGACGCCTGGCGTCTGGTCCGCGCCCACCAGAATCGCGGACACACCGTTGTCATCGCTTCGTCGGCCACTCGCCTCCAAGTCGCGCCGATGGCAAGGGAATTGGGCATCGAGCACATCCTCTGCACGGAGTTGGAGAGCGCGGGGGGCATCATCACCGGCCGGATCGCCGGTCGCCCGCTCTGGGGTGGCGGGAAAGCCGCGGCGCTACGCGCGTTCACGGATCAGCACGGCATCGCGCTCGATGCCTGCTATGGCTATGCCAACGGAAACGAGGACATCCCGCTTCTGTCGAACGTCGGGCACCCCCATACCGTCAACCCACAGCCGAGTTTGGCTCGGCATGCGGACGAGAAGGGTTGGCCACAACTAACTTTCGCGACCGGACCGGGGATCCTCGACCCATTCCCGATCATTCGCACCGCGGCAATGTTCGGCAGCTTGTTCGCGACGGCCGGAGTCGGCGTGGTTGCCGGAGTGCTGACCTCCAACCGCCGTATCGGCGTCGATCTGGCAACGTCGCTCTTCGGTGACATCGCCGGGTGGTTGGGCAATATCAACGTCGTGGTGACCGGCGAAGATCGAGTGTGGTCGCAACGACCGGCGGTATTCTTCATCAACCACCAGAGCACACTGATCGACGCCTTGGTCACCGCCCGAATTCTCCGGCGCGGATACACGGTGGTCGCTAAGTCCGAAGTACGACAGATGCCGGTCATCGGTCAGATGTTCGATCTCGCTGATGTCGCGTTCTTGGATCGCTCGAGCACTTCAAAGGCCATCTCCGCCTTGCAATCGGCTACCGAAAAATTGCGCTCCGGAGTTTCGATCGCCATGGCGCCGGAAGGTACTCGATCGATGAGCCCGAAGATCGGCAAGTTCAAGAAGGGTGGATTCCACCTTGCCGTCGATGCCGGGGTGCCGATCGTGCCGATCGTGATTCGCAATGCCGGTGAGATCATGTGGCGCAATGCCAATACAGCGCGCGAAGGGATCATCGAAGTCGTTGTCCACGAACCCGTTCCGACGGCCGGATGGACACGCGCCGATATCGACAGATGGCTACCGCGAATGCGCCAGCTCTATATCGACACCCTCGACGACTGGCCTGGCACGCGGGCTGGAGACGAGTGGTCCAAGGCGATCGCCGACGCGCCGGGAGTGGGTGACTGACATGAACCCCGAACAGTTCGATACCGCGACAACACAATTGGCGCAGCAACTCGGGCGAGACGCCGCCTCCGTGCGAGCAGAAGCGAACGAGTATGTGGGGGAAATGGCCGCCCGGCACGATCCGGTCGTCTTTCGAGCCTGGAGTCGCTTCGCCGCGTGGTTGGTCCGCGGCTACGACATCATCACCGATCCGACGCAAATGGCCGAACTGCGAGAACTGGACGAGAAGAACACGCTGATCTTCCTGCTCTCACATCGGTCATACCTGGACGAGTTCGCGCTACCGCCCACACTCATTCGTGAGGGCATCTCACCTTGCTTCGGAATGGCGGGCGCCAATCTCGACTTCTTCCCGCTCGGTACGCTGGCGCGCCGCAATGGCATCGTCCATGTGCGTCGCGCCTCTGGCGATATGCCGGTTTATCGGCTCGCGCTGCGAGCGATCGTCGGCCGCATGGTCACCGGTGGGCACAATCTCGTCTGGTCGATCGAGGGCGGACGAACCCGGACCGGCAAACTCCGCCCGCCACGATACGGACTGCTGCGATACGTCACCGATGCGATCGAATCCGCGCAGGCAACAAACGCTCTCGTCATCCCGGTGTCGATCATGTACGACCAATTGCCGCTGCACGAGGTCGAACTGATGTCATCCGAATCCCGCGGTTCCAGCAAGCAACCCGAGAACCTGCGTTGGCTCATCGGATACGCACGCGGCCTGAAGAAACGTCTCGGCCGAATCTATCTCGACTTCGGCACCCCGATCCCGGTGCACGACCGGCTCCTGGCACTGCGCGCGGAGGGCATGGACGACCGGCAAGTGGTCGAACGCCTGGCGCTGGACATCTGCCACCGGATCAACCGGACAACACCTGTATCCGCCACCGCGGCAGTGTGTGTCGCAATGCTGGGCGCAGACCGCGGCCTCACCCTCGACGAAGTCTGCGCCACGGTGGCCCCCCTCGCAGGCTACCTCGCCGCGCGCGGCTGGCCGGTGGCCGGCGGCGCCGACCTGACCGACCGCGGCACCGTCGAGGAAACCCTCCACGCCCTCGTCGACTCCGGCGTCTTGACCTGCTACGACGGTGGTCCGATCGCCGTGTGGGTGGTCTGCGACAACCAGCACCTCGTCGCTGCGGTCTACCGGAACAGCGCGGTCCACGTACTCCTCGTGCGAGCCATCGCCGAACTCTCGCTGCTAGCCATTGTCCGAACACCCAACGGTGACAATCGGACTGGATGGAGCGAGGCACTGGCGCTCCGCGAACTGTTGAAGTTCGACTTCTTTTTCGCGGGACGCGCCGAGTTCGCCGGCGAACTGTGGGATGAAATCGCCATAATGGCCGGCGACAGCGAGCACCGGCTGACCGAGATACAAAAAGACGACGCCGAGACGTGGCTTGCCGACAGCACCCCATTGGTCGCACATCTGGTCCTACGCCCGTTCCTCGACGCGTACCGGATAGTCGCGCACGAATTGACCTGTGCGCCTGGCGGCGAAGGATTCGACGAAGACCAATTTCTCGACAGCTGCTTGCGTTTAGGCAAGCAATGGACACTGCAGCACAGAATCGCCAGCGAGGAGTCAGTAACCCAGGAGATGTTCGGTACAGCCCTGAAATTGGCACGGCATCGCGGCCTGCTATCGAATACCGCGGGCGATGCCGAAGTCACTGACCGGCGCCGTCAACTCGTTGCCGAACTCGACAAGGTCCTGCAGTCCATCGAAGTCCTTGCCGGGCGAGCGCATTAGCACTGCTACATCGGCACTTCAACCGGAGGAGGTTCAGCTCGCCGGGGTATATAATAGACGTTGCGTTCCAGCACGATGTTCGATTCCTGGAGCGGGACCCGTGGCACATGCGATTCAACGGCAACACCTGGCACAGCAACACCCGCCTGTACGAGAAGCGGACTGAGATGGGCGTCGGGCTGGCCGTCTACCAGAACGAGTTGTATTGCGCGGCACTCGGATCCGGCAACCAGTACCTGCGGTGGACCAGATACAACGGATCGAGTTGGAGTCCGTACATCCGCTTCAACTCCAATAACAACAGCGGTCACGGAACGGCACTGGTCCGCGACAGCAACAGCGATTAACTGCTGTGCCTGCACCGCGGCACCGGTTCCAACGGAGTGGGTCTCTCATTGGATCAGCCCGACCCGGCAGAACCCGCCGACACACCACCCGCGGAGTAACTCGCTCATAGTCTGACCCGTTGCGACCCGCACGCGGCTATGGGCGACCGAGTGCGGGCAACGTGCCAGGAACAGTGGCCAGTTCGGTCAGCGTGCCCAGCGGCATGAGTGTGTGCCGACATTCAGTCCAACGGTTCGATCCGGACACATGCGGCGCTGCCGTCCACATAGACCGCGCGGGTGCCCGCGGGCATCGGGTGACGATCTCGACACCGTCCCTGCACTCAGCGATGCTGTTGCCTGACACCACCTTCCGCCCCGTGTAGTTGCAACGAACCTGGCCCTCGCGCAGGTGATCGCTCACGATTCGTATTGTTCCGCACTGATCGCCTAAGCCGGCCGTATCCGTTTCCGGAGCAGGACTCGCACCTCGGCGCTCCGGTGCGATCCGCAGGCTGAGGTGACCGCCTGAACCCGCAAGCAGATGGGTGCACCCGGCACAGCGTGGATCAAACTTCCTTCAGAACACGATCGAGTGCCGCGCGGCCTAGTACTGCACCGACATTCAGGTGAGTGGGTGTCCGCGGCGGCGGTAGTGCGATAGGCGGGCTTGGTGTTGTCGGCGGCGTCGCCAGCGGGACCAGGCCCAGGTGTGGTCGGCGGGGTGGTGGCGGGTGAGCACGAACGCGATGAGCAGGCGGCGGATCTCCGGTAACGCGAGGGCGATCATGTCTTCGCCGGGGTCGGCGAGTCCCCCTTTGCGGCAACGCTTTTCGATGCGGCCAGCCAGGCCAGCGCGAGCATCGACAAGGTGATGTGCCCGCACCAGGCTCGCCAAGTGCGGACCTGGTAGTGATCGAGCCCAGCTTCGCTTTTGGCCTGCTGGAACGCTTCTTCCACGTGCCAGCGCGATCCTGCTATCCAGGCCAGATCCACCAGGCGGGCGGTGGCCGGGCCATTTGCACACTGCGGCAACGCGTTCGAATTCGCAGCGACGACGCGCCGGAAAGTCGTGCTCACGGTATGCTCTGCGGCCGGTCATCGGCTCGAAGATCCGTGATGGTCAGGTGGCCAACCGCCCGATCTTCACCGAATGGTGGTCGTCGGATCTGGTGTTGCTGGATCCGCTGCTGCCAGATATGTCCGGCATCCACAGGCCATCGGACTGGCCGCGGGAGGTCACTGGATGAGCCACCACACCAACGCGCTGGAGGCCACCTAGATCAAGGATCCAACGGCAGGAACCGCCGGGGTCTCGTCAATGCGTCGCCCCACCGCACGTCCGACTGTCGGGTGACGGGCCGTAGTCCGCTCGCAGCAGTCCCACGCCCGTCACCAAGGGCAAGTCGAGAGCCGAGAGGAGTCCGGGCGCGGCGCGGTGTACGGCGGGTATGGCGTTGACCATGCGGGTGGCTCCGGCGACGCGGGCGCCGAGGTCATGGTCATGGCGTTCGGCCATTTCCAACTCGCATCGCATCGTGGGTGAACCCTCGATCTCCACCCGGTAGGTGCCGCGACCACTGATTCCGGGGTAGCCGAAATCGTGTGGGGTGATGGATATTTGGGGCTGGGGCCAGTGCGGGGCCAGGTCGTCGTGCATTCTACTGACGTGGTCGACGACCAGCCTGGGGGCGCCACCGATGTAGGCGGTCAAGGTCGAGCGCATGGCGGCGATCGTCCCGGCCTCGACAGTTCCGGTCAGGGTGTCGAAAGCGAACTCCGTCGCGATGCGTTCGACCTGCTCGTCGATGTGATCGATCTCGGCGCCGAGACCGGCTGCGAGCTGATGCAATACCGGTCCCCAACCGAAGGTGAACACACCCGGCGTGGCCGCGAAGGCCTGGTACTCAGGCGGTTTGCCGAATCCGAGGATCTCGTAGACGGCCCCGACGTCCGGGTAGGTACCGTAGTTGAACATCTCGGTCACGCGGATCGATTCGATACTGCGCGAGAGTCCGGTCAGCACCAGCGGCAGGATGTCGTTGGCGAAGCCTGGATCGATACCGGTGTTGAAGAACGAGGTGCCACCGGCTGCGCAGGCCGCGGTGAGGTCGTCGGTGAGCGCCCCGGCTACGGCGGCCGGAAAGACCAGGGGCACAACCGAACACGACACCACATCCTTGCCGGCGCGCAATGCCGCCGCCATATCGGCGATCGCTTCGGCGGGGCGCAGGTTCGCGGCCGCCGAGTAGACGATGACGTCGGCGTCACCGGTCAGGATCGTCGCCGCGCCGCGGGTCGCGAGCACGCCGGTATCCGGGATGCCGCACAGCGCACCGGCATCCCGGCCCGCCTTGGCCTCGCTGTGCACGACCAGGCCCACCAGCTCCAGCTCGGGATGATCGATCACTGCTCGCAACGCGGGCAAGCCCATCGACCCGGGCCCCCATACCGCCACCTTGATCATCGCGCCTCCTAACGACACCGGTATGCCGCCCGCTCCGAGACAGAGTGATACAGATCGGCAGAAGTGTTAACTATTCAAGACTAACTGCCTTGTGTGTTTCAAGCTAGAATCGGTACCGAGGAGTTGTCAATACCGAATTGCCGCATCAGAGAGGTCGGGCGTGACACGAGACTGGCTGGCGCACCGCAGATCCGAGCTCGCGGCCGAGGCGATCCTCGACGCGGCCGCCGAACTGTTCACCCAGCACACCGTCGACTCCGTCGGAATGAACGACATCGCGCGGGCCGCCGGGTGCTCACGGCCCACGCTGTACCGATACTTCGAGAACCGGCACGCCCTGTTGCTGGCCTTCGTGCACCGCGAGACCCACCGCATCGCCGCGCTGATCGGGGAACGCACCGCGCGGGCGCCGGATCCACACGAGCGATTGACCATCGCGATCACCACCGCCGTCGAATCAGTACGCGCCACACCGACAGTGGCGGCATGGTTCGAACTCGGCGACGGCACATTGGCCGCCGAGCTCGCGCAAACCTCTTCCGTCATCAGCACTTTCGGCAAGGCCTTCCTCGCCGACAGCGCCGGCGACCGCCTGGATCTGAAGGTGCAGTGGGCAATCCGCGCCGTCATCTCACTGCTGACCGTGCCGGCCGGGACCCCCGAGATGGAGCGGGACCTCATTACGCAATTTCTCGTGCCCGCATTGCTGGCGCCCGCGGGCGCTCCGGCGGCAGGGTGCGACCGCTAGTATCGGATACTGATGGGCTGCGGACCGAGCCGCTCGTCGAAGTGACGTCGGAAAGGCGGACTCGGGCGCCGATTCCGGAACACGAGAGGAGCGGACGCGTGGCTGATGCCCGGACCGAACGCTGGGTCACCCATCGAGCGCAAGTCCGCAGGAGCCTCGTCGAATCGGCCATGCGCGCCATCGATGTCACCGGCCCCCAGGTCAGCATGCGCGAGATCGCCGCGGAGGCGAAGATCCCGAAGCCGACCCTCTACCGATTCTTTGCCGACAAGTCCGAGTTGGCCAACGCCATCGGTGATCGTGTGCGCGACACGCTCACCGAACGTATTGCGAACGGCCCCACCGAGACCGGCGCGACCCTGGGGACCTTCCTGCACTCGGGCATCGCCACCTATCTGGAATTGGCCGACGAGCACCCCAACATCTTCCGGTTCGTCATGCTCACCATGTCGGAATCCACCGAGTTCGCCAGCGAAGGCATCAACCGGGTCACGACCCCGGCCATGGACCTCGCGGCCGTGCTGCGCACCATTGTGAAGGCCCTCGGCGGCACCGACACCGATGTCGACCTCACCGCCTACATGCTGGTCGGCAGCATCATGAGCGCCGGCCACTGGTGGCTGATCCACGGCGGCGCCGACGGTGCCGACATGTCCCGCATCATCGACAAAGTCGAGCAGAACGCACGGGCACTGATCCAGACCACCGCGCACGCCAACGGTATTCACCTCGATTTCGACGCACCGATCGCGGGCTACTTCGCCGCCGCTCCGATCGCAGTGGCGAAATGACCCGACGACCGATGGCCTGAAACGACGTCGTCCCCGGAAGTATCGACTTCCGGGGACGACGTGCGCGCCTCCTTCCTTTTCACGGGTGTCCCTACCCGAACCGTTGTACCGGGCCGCGTTGCCCGACAGGATGTTTCGCCGCCCCGGCGAGGTTCTCAGCCGATGCTGAACGGCTCGCCCCACAGGGTCACGTAGCCGACCGTCGTGGGCGTGTGAACCATGACCCGCACGAACGAGCGGGCCTGGGCGTAACCGCCGCACCCATCGACCGCGAAGGTTTCGTCCTTCCAGTTGATGCTGGAATGGGTTCCGACCACTTTGTTTCGCGAACTGTGGGACTCGTTGCCGTAATCGTCCGGCGATTCCAGATCCAGGATGTAGAGGGACTTGGCCTGTCCGGCCGCGACCGTCACGCCGGCCGAGGCACCGGCCGTACCCGACACCGTCGGCGAACTGGCGCTCAGATTGCTGGCGGAGACGCCTGCACTATCCCCCGAGGTGACACCCTTCAGGTCTACCTGGCATCCGACCACGTAACCGGGCTGCAGCTTGGTATAGGTCGATGGATCGTCGGCGCCGCCTCCGGACAGGTCCACCTCGCCGTGGCCGCTGGTCCAGACATTGCGGTGTAGCGGAGTGTCGCCCAGCGACGGATTGATCTTGGCGGACTCTCCGGTCAGGGTGACATGCACAGCAGTGCCGTCCTCCAACGTCTGGGTGATATCGCCGCCCGGCAGCGGCACGAAGGTGTCCGCATTCGCCGGTGCGGCCGCCAATACCCCGAGTGTGACGCAAGCGATAACGCCGATTCCGGCGATGCTCGTACGAGCACTGTTCATGATGATTCCTCGAAATTTCTTACGCCGCGATGAATGGAGAATGAATGAGAATCAACCGATACTGAAAGGTTGACCGTACAGAGTCGTCTTGGAGTAATCCGCACCGACGATCTCCACCACGGCGAATTGACGCGCCTGCGCATAGCCGCCGCACCCCTGAATCGAGATCTCCTGATCGTCGTAATCAAGGTGATAGACACCACTGTCCGGAATATCGATCTGGTCGAATCGAACCCATTTCACCTCGCCCGGCGAGAGCGACAGCGGCAGCGACGCCGACGCCGAAATACTCGGAGCCGAGCTCAGTGACGCGGACACCCCCGGGGACGAGCTTCCCAGCGCGACCTGGCAGCCCACCTCGTATCCGACCGTCAACGCCGAAACGCCGTGCGTCGAAGAGTCGTTGGTGCCAGGGCTGTTCTGCGGGCCGTTGTTCGGGCCGACGCTCCGATGCGGGGCCACCACATCCGCGGTGACCCGGCCGGAAACCCATGCATTGCGGCCGGCCCCGTTGCTCGCCAGCGAGGGCGACACCACCACATGCTCACCGACGCTGTCGATCGTCGCACCCTGACCCTCCGAGTGGCCGTTCGGCAATGACGCGAAGGCGTCCGCATTCGCCGCACCGGGAGCAGCGAATCCCGCCAGCGCCACTGCGGCAATCGCGGCACCGGCGGCCCGATACATCCGAATCCGGCCAACACTCCTGACAATCCTCATCGCGTGTCCTCACTGAATTTCATTGAGACGTTCGGCGGCAGCCGAGACGAATAACAGGTGTGCCGAGCCTGATATAACGTATTTATTACGCCCGGCACAGAACAATAGGTTAAGTGACGCCTATGAAATACCTGACCGCAGTCTCAATGAATGAGTCACTATTATTGTGAAGCGAGCCACAAGATAGCGACGAGCTACTTCGGCTCAATAATCGACGGGACGCCGGCGCGGCGCGCTGGTAATACCGCGGGCCGCTGTCAGCAATACCCGGGCGGCGACCAATTTGCGTTCCTCATCGCTCGGGAAGAGTGCCGCGAGCGCGGCCACGACGGTGCCTTCGGCATTACGGACCGGGACGGCGACGCTGCAGGTTTCCTCCCGGGTGTCACCGCGGCGCCATGCGAAACCCCGTTTCCGGACCTCCGCCACCGACCGGCGCAGTTGATTCGACTCGGCCACAGTCTTCGGGCCGAAAGGAGACGACCGCTCGGCCAGCACACGTTCCTGGAGTTCCCGCGGCCCGAATGCGAGCAGCACGAGTCCGGCCGACGACACCGGCAGTGGCGCGCGACCGCCGACGCGGGTGGCATCGGTCACCGCCCCGAGAGCGGACAACCGTTCCAGCCAGATCACATCGTCCCTGTCGCGAATACCGAGCTGGACTTGGTGACCGATCACCGAGTGCGCGCTCCTCATGTACGGCAGCGACACCTCCCGCAGGCTCTGCGCCACCGATGCCCGCAGCCCCAATTCCCATACGCGAACACCGATCCGCAACCGGCGGTCGGCCTCACGGGTGAGTAACCCGTGCTCGACCAGTTCGGCTATCAACCGAGAGGCCGTCGCCCGATGGAGGCCGCTCCGGGCCGCTATCTGGGATACCTGCAGGATCGGCTCCTCGGGCGTGAAAGTCTCGAGGATTCGTACCGCACGCGACAGCACCGACTCACCGGTTGCCGTTCGGCCCATGGCGCGCACCGCCTTTCGCTCCAGCCCCAGCAGGGCCTGACCGGCTCACGCCATACCAGCGATCCAGTTATGCATCCAGCTGATCGCGGTCTGGCCGCCGCCCACCTGGTAGGCGCCATAGGATTCGTGGGTCCCGGTCGCGTAGAACGTGGCCAGCTGCCGAGCACGCTCATTGCTCGAGTCGTTGCCGAACTGCGACTGCACGGCCGCGATTCCGCCGTGCGCTTCTACGTCGGCGATGGTCGACGCGGCCTCGAGCTCATAACGCGACGCTTGGGCCGGATCGCCGTCCAACTGGGCGAGGTAGCCGGCGAACCGCATGACATAGTCCTGATCGTCGGCGGAGCAATACAGGTCCCCTTGCGCGCAGATGGTGCGGACCCGGTCGCTGACATAGCCGAAGCCACCCACCCGGGGCCCCTTCGCGCCGGTCCCGCCGACAGGCGGCCCTACCTGGATATCGCTGGGCGAGCGGCTCGGGTCGGAGATCAGGCCGACACCGGCGATCCGATCCGGCGCCACGACACCCTGCCCGGTAGCAATCTCGGAAGCGAGATCACCCGCGGCATCCGCACCCTGGCTGTAGCCGAGGAGTGCGATGCGGGTCCCGCCGCAGCGCTGCGCCATCGCGCCGACCATGGCACGCGCGTTCTCCACCGCCTGCTTCTGCGACGCACCGTAAATGTCGCCCTCCCAGGGCAGAGCGGTGGCCGGGTAGTCGACGTAGGCGACCTCCGCCGAGCCGGGCAGGCCGTCAGTGACACCGGTCAGCATGCCCGGCCCGTCCGCGTGCTTGTCCTTACCCGTCTCCCACGTTCCGGGAATCGCCACCACATACAGCGCGGGGCAGCCCGGGTCCGCGGCCGCGCTCCCGCTCCCGCTCCCCAGCGCAACGCCGGACAAGCCCGACAACGCCGTCACGGCCGCTACCGCAATCAACTTCTTCACCGACATCGCGCTCCAGTTCAACTCCGCGTAGAGATGGTCAGACCAACTCCACCCACGATAATTGTACAGTTGTCCATTTTCTAGGCTTAGTGACGACCGCAACCACACCCGGCATCGATACGATGCGGATGTGACCGAAACACCTGCGCGAACCAGAGGACCGGGACGGCCGCTCCGCGGTCGATCCCCGGCCTCCGAGGACACCGTGCTGGCCGGGGCTCTGCACGCATTCGCGGCGTATGGATACGCCGGGGTCTCCCTGCGCACCCTCGCGCGCGAACTCGGCGTCAGCCACAACCTGCTGCACCAGCGCTACGGTTCGAAGGCCGGCATGTGGTTCGCCTGCGTCGACTGGGGATTCGGCGGGCTGGTCGAACGACTGGACGACATCGTCACGGCCGATGGCTCCGACAGGGACCGGCTGCACGCGTTCCTGTTCACCTTCGCACTGTTCTCAGCCCGGAATCCCGACCTGCACCGCCTCGTCAATATCGAATCGTCGGCCCCCAGCGATCGACTGAACTATCTGTGCGACAACTACGCTCGCCCCACCGCGGACAGAATCCTCCCGCTCTACACGCGTGCGGTAGAGCGCAACGAACTGCGCGCCGTTCCGATCGAGAGCCTCTACTACCTCATCACGTCCGGGGTAGGCGCGATGTACAGCGGTAACGCCCTCACCGACCGGCTCTTCGGTTCTGCCCGGCTGCAACCCGACCGCCTCGAGGAACACGCCCACGCGGTCGCCGACCTCCTGATAGACGGGCTTCGACCGACGCCGCACACCTGACACAGCCCACTCACTTCACCAGTAGGAAGGCATTGACCCCGCCGACGTCGGTGATCCGCCAGCCCGCATCCTTATCGATCGTGATGTCGTAGGTCACCGCGGTGGATGAGACATTCACAAACACCTCGACCTTGAAGATTCCGCCGTTCACCGAGACGACCTGCGCCGCAAGCGGGGAAATGGCGGAAGCCCTCTCGAAGCGGATGATGGCGGCACCGACCGCGTAGTGCGTCGCCACCTGCTCGGCGTGGGTCACATCGGCCGCGCGGGCGGCGCGCTGAGCAAGGTCCTGACGCGCGGTCCAGAGCAATTCGGCGCTCACCGTCGCCACCACGAACATGATGGTGGCGACGGAGAGCGCGACAATAGTGGATCGGGGCATCGGGGCCGGGGTAACAGGGCGGGTGGAGCCGATGTCCGATCCCCCGGTGGTGCCGATATCGGGTCGCGACCCGTCCGGCTCACCGGTTTTCATCTACTTCACCGGCAGCGCGGAGTTGACGCCGCCGACATCGGTGATCTGCCATGACGCGGACTTGTCGAGGGTGATGTTGTAGGTCACCGTCGTCTGTGCGCCCTGCGGATTCTGCGCATTGGTCGAGGACACATTGACGAAGACATCCACCTTGTAGATCGCACCGTTCACCGACGAGACCCTGGCCGCGATCGGGGACGCGGTGGAGGTCCACTTCAGCGGCGTGAGAATCTCCTCGAGTTTCGGCCCGGTGATATCGAACTTATTGGCCAGCTGCGGACTGGTGCCGGCCTTGAGCTGCCCGATCCAGCTGTTCAGATCGTCGAATCTGATCGTCGCGGCACCAACGGCATACTTCGTGGCGACCTGTTCGGCGTGGCTGTCGTCGGCAGTGCGGACGTCCCTGTGCGACAGGTCATCTCGTGCCGACCACAGGAATCCACCCAGCACCCCCGCAGCGACCACCATGACGACCGCAACCGCGCTCGCCACGAGGGTGGACATCGGCATCGAGATCGAGATGCCCCGGCGGGCGGGCTCGGCCTTCCCCTTCTTCCTGCCCGAGCTCACGCTCTTACCCGAATCGGATTCGATTGCGGGCCTTACGGATTCTTCGGATTCGCCGACTGCGGCTTCGGGCTCGATATCGGTTTTCATCGTTTCTCCAGCTCTATTTGGTGTTGATTTGCAGCCTGAGCGCGCCGTCCGGGCTGGTGGCGTTGAGCGCCTGCTCGATCAATGCGCTGATGTCCAACTTCGAGGTCACGTCGGTCGCACTGGCAATCAGCGGTTGCAGGGCAGGAGTCAGCTGCGCCACGTCGGCTCCGTACTTCTTGAACCACTCGCCGAGGGCGGTGAAGAACGGCACCAGACCGATGGATTCGGGAGTGTTGACCAGGAAACCGGCGGGCCCGTCGTCGGCCCGGGCGTTCTGGGTCATCACGTCGACCATCTGCCCGACCCGCGGACCGAACTGACGCCACGGATCGGCGGCGGCGGCCAGATCGGGGCCGGCCCATGCCATATCGTCGGCCCTGCCCTGCAACGCGATCAGCATCCTCCGGATGACATCGGTGCGGCTGAGCAGCGTCGCCGCGAGCAGGCTGGTCGATCGGGTGAGCTGCGGCATCACCGCTTCGGTGCCGGCGAAGGCCGTATTGAAGGTGCCGATGATGGATCCGATCGCGTCGGGATCCACCTGCTGCAGCACCGTGGTGACACTCTGGGCAAGTGCGGGCATCGACACCGGCAGGCTGACCTTGTCCGCGTCCACGATCGCACCGTTTCGCAGGTAAGGCCCGTTCGGTGTGGCAGGGACGAATTCGACGTAGGGCTCGCCGAGCGCGGACATGCTCTCTATCCGCGCCGTCCCGGTCGCCGGCACCCGATAGCGGGTGTCGAGCCGCAATTCGACGGCGACGCCCGTCCGCGTGTGCCGGACCGAGGCCACTCGGCCGACCTCGATCCCGGACAGCAGGACTTTCGAACGCGGCAGCAGGCCACCGGAATCGGGCAGATTCATCGTGACGGTGAGCGGCGATCGGGCCCACTCGACTTTCGCCACACCGAAGGTCAGATAGCCCACGCCGAGAACGAGAATGATCGCGATGGCCAGCAGGGAACCCAGCGAGCTGAGTTTGGAGTTCATCGGGCCGCTCCGATCATCCGCAATGTCGCGAGAATGCTGTCGATCTGGACGTTCTGCGGAACCGACTGTCCCGGAGCAGGTTCGGTGGATACGCGCGTCAGGTTCACTTTCGGCCCTCGCTCCGCGAACGGAATAATCTTGTCGCGCAACAGGGCAACGATCCGGTTGAGATTGGACGGGGCGTCGAGATTCAGCGGATCGTTGGCCAGCAGCAGGGGGACAACGGCTTTGGCCGTGGCGTCGCCGGCCTTCAGAATGTTGCCGAGCCACAGGATGGAGCGGGCATCTACCCCCATCCCACCCAGGATGCCGAGGGTGGCAATGAGTGAATTCATGTCGGCTGGAATGTCGGCCGCTCCGCGCTCGGACAAAATCGCCTGTAGCGCATCGCGATTGCCGAGGGTCGCATCCAGGGTCTGCTGTAGGGAGGCGAGAAAACTGTCGACAGTATCCAGATGATGGGCGACGTCCTCGATATCGCCGCCCACCACCGCGAAGATGTGCGCGGTCTGCTCTGGGTTGTCCGGCATGACGGAGTTGATGTTGTCGACGATGTCCTGAAACTGCTGGATGGCTCCGCCGGTCACGAATGTCGACAGGCCGGCCATCAGGTCCTCGATCTGTAATGCGGGTCTGGTCTGGCTGAGCGGAATGGTGCCGTTCGGCGCTAGCACCGGACCGGGCGGTCCGGCCGGTGTGCTCAGCCCGATGTAGGTGTCGCCGAGAATGGTGTCCTGACGCAATTGCGCGACGGTACTGCCGGACAGGTGCACCGAACTCGAGATATCGACATCGGCGACGACGTGCCCCGGATGACTCGGTCCGGGGTCGCTGACCCGGACACCGCGCAGGGTGCCGATCCGGGCGCCGTCGACGACGACCTTCGCCTGGGTCGGCAGGTTGAGTGCGCTGGCGAACTCGATCCGGATCCGGTAGGTCGGCCCGGAGACCGACGTCCCCGGCACCGGGATCTGGCCCGGATCAAACCCACAGCCGGTACCGATGACCGCGGTAATCGCCAGCGTGGCAACGGCTTTGCCGATTCGCGCCGTCATCGCCCGGCTCCCGCCACACCGAGGACCAAGGGCACCAGCGGAATGTGCGCCAACCCGTCCGCGCCGTCGGTGCACCCACCCGGCGCGAGCGCGTTGAGCACGCCGCACACCTGGTCGGCGTTCGGCTGCGGCAGGGCCACCGCGGGCTGCGCGTAGGTGACGCGCACCTGCCCGGATTGCGGATCGATGACCTGCTGGAATGCGCCGACAATCGGCGGGATCATGCCTACGAGCTGTTGCATGGTGCCGATCTGGGCGCTCAGCAGCTTCAGGTCGGGACCGGCCGAATCCATCCCGCCGAGGATCGGCCGCCCGTACTCCCGGATGATTTCGTTCAACCAGGTGAAGACCGACCCCATCGAGGTCAGCAGTCCCACGCTCGTGGTCCAGATGCTGTTGATCATGTCCACGCCGGGCTTGGCGTTGACGATCATGAGCTTCAGATCGTCCCAGTTGTGGTCGACGCTGTCAGCGAGGGACTGAATGGAATCGATGAGCGCGCCGATGTGGCCGATCGCGGCATCGGGAGCACGCAGTACCGCACCGAGCTGGTTGATGAGGGTATTGAGCGCCGGGCCGGTACCCGAGGTCGCGGCCTCGACGGCCGCGACGCTCTGCTGGATGCGCGGTGAGCCGGGGGTGTCGCCGTCGCCGAGTTCGTGCGACAGCTTCGAGAAGGCTCCCAGGGACTCGGACAGGCTCTTCGGTGTGAACGTCTTCGTGATGCACTGGCCGGTCGGCCACGGCTGTGGCGCACTGTCGTCACCCAGCACCGCCAGATTGCGATCCGCGAGCAGAGTGTCGGAAACGGTCGTCGCGGAGACCTCACCGTGCGGCGGGTATTCGGCGTCGATATCGAAATCGACGCGAACTCCGGTGCCGTCCGGCTGGATTCGAGTCACCGCGCCGACGGGTATCCCCCGAATCGTCACGTGATTATGCGGATAGAGGCCCACCGCATCGGGCATGATCGCGCAGTACGACCGGGTCGGCCGGGTCGGATTCGCCACGACGAAGTAGCCGAGAACGACGACGGCCGCGAGCACGGCCGCACCGGCGACGGAGACGAAACCGCGGGTTGCGAGAATTCGCTTCATTCTCAACACCCCCGTCCCGGTACCGGAACACACACGGCCGGCGCGATGATCGTGACGCCCGACTGATCCACTGTCACACCGTCTTTCGCCGATACCGCGGCTTGCAGCCGGTTACGGATGTCCTGCACGGTGGCCACCGCCTGGTCGAATTTGCCCAGCAGCTGCTGCATTTGGGGCGTGGCGAGGGTGAGCTGATGCAGGACCGGCTCGATCACCTGATACCAGGTCGGTTCGATCGCCTCTAGCCGAGCCATCAGCTCACCGGTCACCCGCAACGACTCGGCGATCTCGGCCTTCTTGTTCAATGTCTGGACCTCGATCACGCCGAGCTTCCGCACGAAGGTGCCGATCAGCGATTTGGTGTTGTCGATCGCGGTCAGGAATTCGTCACTCACCGCCAGCGCCTGGGAGACATCGGCATTCTGTTTGTCCAGGACCGTGACCAGCGATTGCACCGCGCGGCCCATATCGCGCAGCGCGTCCGGGCTGCGACTCAGCGCGGCTTGCATTTCGAGGACGTTCTGACGCAGCGTGTCGCCGTTCACCTCGGCAACCGGTTTCGCGGCGTCCTGCATCGACTGCATCAGGCTGTAGGGCAGGTGCACGCGGTCGGCCGGAATGACCT
This sequence comes from Nocardia sp., assembly GCF_025465275.1. Taxonomy (GTDB): domain Bacteria; phylum Actinomycetota; class Actinomycetes; order Mycobacteriales; family Mycobacteriaceae; genus Nocardia. The sequence continues at coordinate 22,478 of NZ_JAODNK010000004.1, forward strand.
TGCTACCCAACATGTTCGAGCCCGCCGGAACGAGCGCGACATAGTGGCCACCGACCACGGTGAGCATCCGGATATCCAGCGTGCTCTGGTCGCCGATGAAGACGTTCTTGCGCACGGTGAAGGTCATCCGCACCCGCCCGGGACGCAGTTGCAGCCCGGTGACCTTGCCGACCGCGATACCGGCCACGCGCACCTCGTCACCGGTCGTCAGCGACTGGGCTTCGGTGAGATCGGCAGAGTAGGTGACTCGGTCGAGCGGCAGCACATAGATCACCCCCGCGGCGAGCAGCACGAAAGCCAGTAACCCGGCACCCACAATGCCGAGGCGCAGCTGCCGGCGCTCGTCCGCAGCGGCAGTGCGGCCGCGCCGCCCGGCGCGGAAGATGGCCGGCTGCCACCGTTTTCCGGCGACGCGGGTTCGGATCGCCGCCTTCGCTCGATTTCTCAGCTGTTGCAAATCGCTATCCTTTGCCCACCGATGAGTAGTTGGATGACGCCCGGAACCTCGGCCTGCCCCTTGCTACAGGCGAGATCCACGTGCTGGGCCGGACCGGTATTCGGGAGCATCGCGTCGAGGGACTGCAGCAGGCCCGGTAGTTTTCCGAGCAGGTCGACGGCCGCCTGCGGGTCCGGGAACAGCCGCCGCAGGTCGGGATTATCGGGTTCGGTGAATCCCAGGTCCGCCATCAGGGCGTTCAGTGGCGCGAGCGTGTCGGGTGCGACGGCGGCGAAGTCCAGTACGCCGTCCAGCTGGGTCTGGAACGAACTGGCCACGTCCGCCAGGCCGGTCAGCATGGTGGTCAAATACGGTGAGCGGCCACCCATGGCACCGGAAAGGGCGGCCAGATTGGCGATGATCGTGGAGATCACGGCCTGCCGATTACTGACGTATTGGCTGAGCTGTTGCAGGGAATCGAGCGCGGGACCGATACCGGATCCGTCGCCCTGGATCACCGCGAGCACGTTCTCAGCGAATTTATTGATGGCGCCGGGTGAAATTTCGCGCAGCACCGGCTGTAAACCATTGAACAGCTGGGTGATATCGAACGACGGGACGGTGTGGCCGGTATCGATGGTGGCGCCGGACGCCAGCCGCTGACCGGGCTGGTCGGGTTGCCGGATATCGACATAGCGCTGCCCGGTCAGCGATTGGTACCGGATCGCCAGCACGCTGGCGTCGTAGATCGGGTGGGCCCGCAACACGGTGAACTCCACCTCGGCCTTGTTGTCGCTCAACGCGATTCGCGTGACCTTGCCCACCGGCACGCCGTACATGCGGACGATGTCGGTGCTCTTCAGACCGCTCACATCGGTGAAAACCGCACGGAAGGTAGTGGTTTCGCCGGGAACAGGCCGCTGGATCGCCTGCGCCACGACCACCAGCAGCGCAATCATCACGGCCGCGAAGACGGCCAGGCGTAGCAGCGCGGCCCGTAGCGACATCCGGGTCATCGTGTCCCTCCCGGTACGAGTGGCTGCTGCCCGAGCAGCGGCACGAACAAGCCGGGCATGTTCTGCACGATCACCTCGACATTCAGGGCGGGGCCATCCGGGGTGTCGGTGAACATGCGGTCGAGCCGATCGATCAGCTCGGTCAGCTGCGCCCGCGAGGTGGCCGGAGTGGGAACTGCGGCGGCCACGGCCTGCATCAGCGGCACGAGACTGTCGGTGGTGTCGTGCAGGTAAGTACCGACGATATTCATCGATCCGGCGATGGCGGGGAACAGCCCGTTGGCCTGCATATCGATGCTCTCGTCGTAAAAAGCCCGATCGGTTTTGAAGATGTCGATATCGAGCACGCTCTTCATCAGGAACACGATGGCCGACGAGAATTGCCCGATCCCGCCGATCAGCGATCCGTACTGGTCGATCAGATAGGACGGCAGGTAGCGCTGGGTATCGGAGACGGTCTGGGACAGTGTCACGACCGACTGCAGGAAGGGTGTGAATCGCTTCAGGTCGCCGCTGGCGGTGGTCAGCAGCTCGGTCAGCTGGGGCGTGAGCACCTTGCTGGTGGTGTCGGACAGCATGCGCAGCAGTCGCTCGAGAGTCAGGTCGGTCACCCGGCCGGAAGCACTCCCCGTGAGATCGACGATCGCGCCGTCGCGCAGCGGATTACCCGACCCTGCCTGTTTCAGGATCAGGGCGGTGATGCCGAACAGATTCGCCGGGGCGTAGTCGACATCGAAATGATCGGTCAGTCCGGCCGTCTGCGCACGATCGAGCTCGAGGGTGATGTCCTGCTGGCGGCCCTGCTCGATACTGGCTATCCGGACGACCGTGCCGACCTGCACCCCATCGAGTTGCACCTCGGTGCCGCCGGAGATTCCCGCGGCGGTCTGCTCGGTGCGCAGCCGGATCCGCAGCCGGTCGCCGGCCGAGGGACCCGGGATCACGTTCATCGCGATCGCGATCACCACGGCGACGGCGACAATGACGGTGCCGACGATCCGCGCACCGCGAGCACTGACCGCGGTACCGGGCATGGTGTAGTTGCGCATTCCCATCACCCGGGAAACTTGATCGCGGAGTTGACGCCCCACAGCACGAGGGTCAGCACCATGTCCAGAATGATGATGGTCACGAAACTCGCACGGACCGCGCGTCCGGAGGCAATGCCGACTCCCTCGGGTCCACCCGAGGCGAAAAAGCCGTAGTAGCAATGGATCAGGATCACCGCAATCCCGAATACCAGGATCTTCACCACCGACGCCAGCAGGTCGTAACCGCTGGTGAACTGGAAGAAGTAATGGTCGTAGACGCCGGACGCTTCGCCGTGCAGCACGACCACGACCGTCGAACTGGCGAAGTAACTCAAGATCAGCGCGATCACGAAGGTCGGCACGATGGCGACGGCGCCGGCGATGATTCTGGTGGTGACGACGAACGGCACCGAGCGCAAACCGAGCGATTCGATCGCGTCGATCTCCTCGGAGATCCGCATGGCGCCGATCTCCGCAGTCATCCGGCAACCGGCCTGCGCGGCGAATCCGATCGCCGCGACGATCGGCGCGAGTTCACGGGTATTGGCGAACGCCGATACCACGCCCGTCACCGGGCCGAGGCCGATCATGTTCAGTGTCGCGAAGGTCTGGATGCCGATCCCGGCGCCCATCGCGACGCCGAGGATCACCAGCACCGGGACCGTGCCGCCGCCGACGATAATCGAGCCGCGACCCCAGGTCATGTCGGTGATCGTGCGCAGGGTTTGCGCACGATACCGGCGCACCGCGAACGGCACCGAGGACAGCGCCTCCCAGATGAACGCCGTGACGAATCCCAGGGATTCGAACGGCGTCCACAGGCGGGAACGCTCGCGGGCCAGGCGGTAGACCCAGCGCAGGCCGCGCGGGGAGTAGGGCGTAGCCGTCATCACGCCACCCGCACCGGCAGGAACATGGTCACGATCTGCGTGATGACCAGGTTGACGACGATGATCCCGGCGACCGACAGCACCACGGCGGCATTGACGCCGTCGGCCACCCCGCGCGGGCCGCCCTTGGCCTCGAGCCCGCGCTGGCACGCCACGATCACCACGATGAAGCCGAACAGCATCGCCTTCACCAGCGAAATCCACAGGTCGGTGAGCGCGGTGAAGGAGCCGAAGGTCGCCCAGTAACTTCCCGGCGTGACATGCTCGGGCCCGATGGCGATCACGTAGCCGGCGACGATGCCGACGAAAATAATCAGAATATTGAGCAGCGGGGCGATGATCAGCATCGCGGCCGCCCGCGGGATGGCCAGCCTGTGCACCGGACTGATGCCCATGGTGCGCAGTGCGTCGATCTCGTCCCGGATCGTCCGGGCCCCGAGATCTGCGGCGATCGCCGAAGCGCCGGCGCCGCCGAGCAGCAGTCCGGTCGCCATCGGCGCACCCTGCTGAATGACGCCGAGCCCGCTGGCCGCGCCGATCAGCGAGTCCGCGCCGAGCTGGTGAATCAGGTTACCGACCTGTACCGAGACGACAACGCCGAACGGCACGGCCATGAGGATCGCCGGAATTGCCGTGACCGTGACGAGATACCAAGCCTGACAAGCCATTTCCCGCCACTGGAACTTGCCGGTGACCATATCGGCCACACCGCCGCGGACCACCTCCAGCGCCATATCGACCACGCGGCCGAAGGTGCGCAGCGCGGAAAGTGTTGTGTCCGAGACATTTTGCCGAACTATCCGGGCTGCCGAACTGGTCTCGGGTGGTGGATCGACGTCTATGCGTATGGCCACTGCTGTGTGACCTCCCTCGTGTGAAGCTGGGGCGAATCCGCGCCGTACAGCACCTGCGTGCAGCCGGACCGCACGCCGGGCGGCAGGTCAACTCACGGCGGTAAATCTGGGTTCCGTCGGTATCTGATACCGATGGGTGTGAAGTGTGCTCCCAGTCACAACCAAAGGTCAAGAGGGCGATGGCATTTCAATCGCCAACGGCCGCACGGTCACTCATTTACGGCGCTACCACACGCTTGACGCCGTTGGCTTCGAGGAGCAATATCTGACCATAGGTATCTGATACCCCTGGTAGCAAAACTCGCGCCGGACCCCGGTCCGCGGGCTGAGCTCGCTGCCACCATCAGTGACACATTTGAATAACTTTGTCACACTGCCCCACGGAAGGACGGCGCCATGACCACATTCGACGGTGCCAAATTCGACAGCGACATCCGGGAAGCACTACCCATGCCGGTGGGCGATGACGATATCTCGCAGGATTCACCGCGACTCGGGCCCAATACTCTGACCTGGAAGTTCTACGGCGACATCCGCGGCCTGTTCAGCTACCAGCGGGTCGCCGGGACGGAAAACTGCATCGAGCAGTTGGGCAAGGCGGTGGAGGACCACTCGGAGTTCTTCGCCGACACCATCGGCCGGGGCCGGCGCACCGGGCCACCGATCATGCAGACGGTCTACTCCGCGGACCCGTTCTACTGGGGCCGTACGGTCCGCGACTTCCACCGGCCGATCAAGGGCACGATCAGCGACGGATCGCGTTACCACGCAATGAATCCGGAGCTGTTCTACTGGGCGCACGCCACCTTCGTCGACCAGGTGCTCTACATTACCGACACCTTCATCCGGCGGCTGTCCTACGAGGAGAAGGTGCAGATCTTCGAGGAGGGCAAGGTCTGGTTCTCGCTGTACGGCATCAGCGATCGCGGCCAGCCGAAGACCTACGAGGAATTCCTCTCCTACTGGGACACGATGCTGGACAAGTTCGTGCCGACCAAGACGATTCGATACGCCACGGGCTACCTCCGCAAGGGCATACCCCGGCCGCAGCAGATACCGGTACCCGTCTGGACGGTGCTGGCTCCGCCACTCAATGCGGCCGCGCGCCTGATCGTCGTCGGAACATTGCCGCAGCAGATGCGTGACGTCTGCGGCCTGGAGTGGGATGAGAAGCAGGAGAAGCGTTTTCAGCGCTTCGCCGCCACCGTGCGCACGCTGAACCCGCTGTTCAACCGGCTGCCGATCCGCTTTCTCTTTACGCCGTGGGCGGCCGAGGCGTGGGAGCGGACGGGTGTGGATCCGCGAAAGTTCTACAACGGCAAGGGAAACGACCTACCGCCGGCGCTGCCGTCGGGCAACAGGACGACACCGAAGGCCGACAAGGCGAAACCGCGGAGTGCCGGGACCGTATCCGGCCGGATACTGGCGAGCCCGCCACCGGGCAGCGGATTGAAGCCGATCTACGGCGGCTTTCCGTCGCTGCATCAGCTGTGGTGGATGCGCCGAGATCCCCGGCGGACGATCGAGCCACGGCGCGAGAAATTCGGCGATATCACTTACAACATCACTCCGATCGGCAAGTTCGTGGATACGTTGTCCGCGCCCGCGGCCGAGGCAGTGGCGTTGAACAAGGACAAGGCCTTCGCTTCCGCGCCCGCGTGGGGCTTCATGATCGGCAAATTCTTCCGCCGCGGCCTCCTGCTCATGGACTTCGAAGAACACCGCTACCACCGACTCGTCCTGCAACAGGCCTTCACCACCGACCGCCTCAAGGGCTACCTGGAACAGATGCAGCCCCTGATCCAGCAGCGCGTCGCCGCATTCCCCGAAGGCGACAACATCCGGCTGCTCGACGAATTCAAGAAGCTCACCCTGGATGTGGCGCTGGAGATCTTCCTCGGCCTGAAACTCTCCCGCGAGGAAGCCGACCGAATCAACAAAGCCTTCATCGACTGCGTCGACGCCGGCATGGCACTGATCCGATACGACATGCCGGGCACTCGCTGGTCACGCGGCCTGGCCGGTCGAAAAGTGCTGGAAGAGTTCATGTATCAGCACCTGCCCGCCAAACGCGCACAGCAGACACCGGACCTGTTCTCCACCCTGTGCCACATCAGCTCCGACGAAGGCCACACCTTCACCGACGAAGACGTCGTCAACCACATGATCTTCCTACTCATGGCCGCACACGACACCTCCACCATCACCATGACGACGATGTCCTATTACCTTTCGCGGCACCTCGAATGGCAGAGCCGGGCCCGCGCGCAGTCCCGGGAGCTGCCGGCCGACGTCACTTACGACAACTTGTCGCAGTTCACGGTGCTGGACAAGGTCATGAAGGAGGCACTGCGGCTGAATGCTCCGGTGCCCGGATTGGTCCGCGAGGCGGTCAAGGACACCGAGATCGACGGGTACTTCGTGCCGAAGGGCACCCGTGTCGGCGCATTGGCCATGACCAATCACTTCAATCCGGAGCTGTGGACGAACCCCCGGAAGTTCGATCCGGACCGGTTCTCCCCCGAACGCGCCGAAGACAAGTCGCACAAGTTCGCCTGGATGCCCTTCGGCGGCGGCGTGCACAAATGCATCGGCCTGTACTTCGCGCAGCTGGAAATCAAAACGATCATGCACAACCTGCTGCTGACCAAGCAGTGGACGGTGCCGCCGCGCTACCGGTGGGAGCTCGACTACAGCACCCTGCCGGTCCCGAAGGACGGCCTACCCGTTCGACTGATGCCGTATACCAAGTGAGCGGTGCCGGGGTCCGAAGCGATTTGCTGGCAAAATAGGCGGCATGTCTATTGCCCCGGCGAGATCCGGCCCCGGGCGTCCGCCGGACCCCGACCTCGAATCCCGGGTCTTCGCCGCGACGCTGGACCTATATGCCGAGGTCGGCTGGGCCCGGTTCAGCCTGGATATCGTGGCCCGCCGCGCCCGAGTGGGCAAGGCCGCGCTCTACAGCCGGTGGGGCAGCAAGGAAAAGCTGATCGTGGCCGCCCTCGCCCAACGCTACGAGGACAAGCCGCACCCCGACGTGAAGATCGGATCGGTGCGTTCGGAACTGATCATCATGGCCAGGCTCATACTCGACGATCTGCTCGCTCCCGACAGTTTGGTGGTACTGCGCGCCATGGTCGAGGCGCGGGTCTATCCCGAAGTGTTCGGCCGCGAGATGGAACGAATGGGCCGGCGGCGCACCGAGGTCGGCCGGTCCATCGTGCTGCGCGCCATCGCCCGCGGCGAGCTTCCCCAGGGCACCTCGCCGGCCCTCATCCTCGACGCGGTGGGCGGAATCCTCACCAACCACGTGCTGTCGACGCCGGCCGATAAACTGCCCGCCCTCGCGGACACGCGCGACACCTACACCGAACGCATCGTCGACTTCGTCCTCACCGGCGCGCACTACCGCCCGATCGACATCGATTCCCGGACAACGGCTCCCGCTATCGCACCGCCCCGCGGCGACTGACGACAGCGGCACGCGCGGCGGCGCTGCTGAAGCGCCGCCGAGTATTCAGGCGGGCGGAATGGTGAATTCGTTCACCAGGGACGTGATCAGTCCATCCGCGTTCACTTCGGCGGTCTCGACTCCTGCGACGGCGCTGACCCGGCCATCGATGGTGTGGAACGAGGCGGCCCACGCGGCGCGCAAGGTGCCGTCCGGGTTGACCGTGGTCCGCCAGACGTGCTTCACCTCGGAGAACGCACCGACGAACCGGCGATAGAAGTCGACGATCGCGGCGCGGCCGACGACCGGTGCTCCATGGAGGTCCACCGACGCGTTCGGCGCGAAGATGTTCGCGAGTTCGGTCTCCAGAATCGAGGGGTCGAGGATTACCCGGTCGGCCAGGCCGACATAGCGGTCGAGAACCGTGGTCGGTGGCGTGGACATACCGATCCTCATCTGTGACTCCTGCGCACGGCGCGTGCGATCGCTGCGGTCGCCGGACTGGCGGCGACCCTGATGAGGGTGCTGCGCGCGACCCTGCCGAAACGGTTGGCGGGCATGAAGAAATGGCGCATCAGCAGCGCGCCGCGCTGCTGACCGGTGATGAAGGGACGCAGCTGCTGCTCCCAGTCGCCGAGCACGGCGGCAATATTGCCGGGCCGCTCGGCCAGCAGACGGCCCAGCAGCTCGCCGCCCGCGATGCCCATACCGGAGCCCTGGCCGGAGTGCGAGGTCATGCACCATGCGGAGTCGCCGACGAGCACGACCCGCCCCTCGCTCCAGCGGTTGATCTTGATCTGGCTGACCATGTCGAAGAACGTCGATTCCGCCGAGTCCAGCGAGTCCAGCATGGCGGGCACGTGGGTTCCCCCGAAGTCACCGAACGCCGCCCGCAACGCCTCGGCAGGTTCCTTGCGAACCTCCGCGGCCGGCCACGCGGTGCGATAGAGCAGGAAGGCGACCGGCGGATGATCACGGAAGCTGGTCAACCATGCCGAACGCCCAGCGTCCGATGCCACGATCGAATCGCCCGGGTTCAGCCCGCGCAGCTGACCGTCCATCGCGAAGGCGGCCAGGACATGATCGAAGTCCCTCCGATAGAGATCCTCGGGACCGAAAACCAGCGAACGCACCGTAGAATGGGTGCCGTCCGCGCCGACCAGCAGGTCCGCCGTCTCCACAGTCCCGTCGTCGAGGGTGGCGACGACGGTGTCGCGGTTCTGGGTGATGGCTACGGGCCGGGTGCCGAACCGGATCTCCACAATGCCCCGGACAGCCTCGTACAGCACGCGCTCGAGATCGCTGCGCAGCAGTATCCGCATCGGCGTGCCGTCGCCGCGCCCAGGCAGCGGCAGTCCGGGGGTGACGCGGCCCCTGCGATCCACCTCGTACATGCGGCCGGCGGGGTCACGCCGGTCCGGGATCGCGTCGAGGATGCCCAGCGACTCGGCGGCCGTGTAGCCGGGACCGGCGAAACGGACGAAGTACCCGCTGGTGCGGCGCTGCGCGGACCGTTCGATGATCACCGGCTCCCAGCCGATCCGATGCAGGCTCAGCGCGGTGGCCATGCCGGAGATGCCGGCGCCGATGATCAGCACGCGCTTGCCCGCGGTGGGTTTCGATGACGTCGACCTCGATGAGCTCATTGCCCGATCGTACGTGCCAGAGAACTATGTGACCAGATTAGCAATTGGGTCAGATAGTTTCGATATGGGATCCTGCTGTCATGACCGCACACCATGCCTCGGGCGCCGAACGATCCGCCGCGGAGTCCGATCGGGCCGAGCGCATCCTCGCCGCAGCGCACGAACTGCTGCTTTCCTGGGGTTACAAGCGGGTCACCATCGACGACATCGCCCGGCACGCGCGTGTCGGAAAGGGCACCGTCTATCTGCATTGGAAGACGAAGGAGCAGTTGTTCACCACGTTGCTGCAGCGAGAGTGCGCGACCCAGCTCGATGATCTGATCGACGGCATCCGTCGCGATCCCACCCTCGCGTTGCCGCACAACCTGTTTCGAGATCTCTTTCTCGGCCGCCGCCGCAACCCGCTGGCGCGCGCGATCCACGAGGGGAACAGCGAGGTCCTGGGAGCATTGGCCGTCGCACCCAACGGGCAGCCGGTGACCGAAGTACTCGGTGTACCCACCACACTCGCCGACCTGGTCGCCACCCTGCGCCGGCACCGGCTCCTGGTCGACGACGGGCCCGAATCGGATCAGGTGTACGCCATCGACGCGATCATCACCGGCTTCTTCCTCGGCGGCAACGCCGTCTCACCTGAGCACACCCCCGATCCGGCACGACAGGCGGATCTGCTGGCTACCGCCATCCACCGCACGTTCGAACCCGAGACCGCGCCGGACACCGGTACGTCAGCGGCCGCCGCCCGTGCGGTCATCGCCGACCTCGACCGCGCCCGCGACCGTCTGACCGGCGAGTAGCCAGCCATCCGACTGCACGATCCCCACTGATCGACGGCCACTCTCCCCCAACGCATTACGCCACACGGCAATCGATCCCGCCATGTTCGGCGGCACCCCTTGCCTCGGCGGGAAACAGCTTCTACCGTATCAATTATCGGACGATCATCGTCTGAAAGATCAAGAGCTGTGCGAAAGTCCCGGCTCGGCGCTCAGTGAGGAGCGGACCAATGACACACACCCATGAGTCGTTGTTCATCGGCGGCCGGTGGCAGCAGCCGGCAACCACCTGCCGGATCGAGGTGATCTCGGCGAGCACCGAGGAGCCGCTGGGCGGCGTTCCGGAAGCTTCGGCAGCGGATGTCGACGCCGCCGTGGCCGCAGCCCGGCACGCGTTCATCGATCCCACCGGGTGGGCGAGCTGGAGTGCGGACCGGCGCGCGGCGGCGCTGGAACGGCTGGCGGCGGCGGTGGAGAAGCGCGGCGAGCAGTTCGCTCAATTGGTGAGCAGCCAGAACGGCATGCCGATCAGCATCGGCCGCGCGACCGAAACCGTATGGGGCCCAATGCTTTTGCGCTACTACGCCGGTCTGGCCCGGCAGACGCCGGCCGAGGAGACCCGGGTGGCACTGCTGGGCGGCAATACGGTCGTGCGGCGCGAACCGTTCGGCGTGGTCGCCGTCATCGTGCCGTGGAACTTCCCGCAGGCACTGACCTTCTTCAAACTCGCACCGGCATTGGCCGCCGGATGCACCGTGGTCGTCAAGCCGGCGCCGGAGACCGTACTGGACGCGTACCTGCTGGCCGAGGCCGTCATCGAGGCCGACCTGCCGCCGGGCGTGGTCAATATCGTGCCGGGCGGGGCGGAGACCGGTACCGCTCTGGTCCGGCATCCGGACATCGACAAGGTCGCGTTCACCGGATCGACCGCCACCGGACGAACCATCGCCGAGGAGTGCGCCCGGCTGCTCCGGCCGGTGACACTGGAACTCGGCGGCAAGTCCGCGGCGATCGTCCTGGACGATGCCGACCTCCCCGCGCTGCTCGAGGAATTCTTCGCGGCGACGCTGCTCAACAATGGGCAGACCTGCTATCTCGGCACTCGAATTCTCGCGCCGCGCAACCGCTATCGCACTGTCGTCGATACGCTCACCGGTTTCGCGGCGGCATTGACCGTCGGCGATCCGCTGGACGAAACCACCCAGATCGGTCCCCTGGTCTCGCGTCGGCAGCGGGACCGCGTCGAGGGCTACATCGCCAAGGGCCGCGCCGAGGGTGCCCGGCTCACCACCGGCGGAGGCCGGCCCGCGGACCTCGATCGAGGCTGGTATGTCGAGCCGACGATCTTCGCCGATGTCGACAACTCCGCGACGATCGCACGCGAGGAGATCTTCGGCCCGGTGCTGTCGATCATCGGCTACGACGACCTCGACCAGGCCGTGGCGATCGCGAACGACTCCGACTACGGGCTCGGCGGCACCGTCTGGACGGCCGACCCCGAGCGCGGCATGGAGGTCGCGCGACGCATCGAGACCGGCAGCATCGGCATCAACTGCTACACCCTCGACCCCTGCTCACCGTTCGGCGGCGTCAAGGCCAGCGGTATGGGCCGGGAACTCGGGCCGGAGGGTCTCGCCGCGTTCCAGCAGCTCAAATCGATCTATCTCCCGCAGGAGAACACCCCATGACGATGACCGTGACCGAGGCGGGGCTGACACTGACCGACCCGGCGGCCTACGCCGACGAGACCAGGCTGCACGAGGCGCTCACCCTGCTGCGCCGCACCGACCCGGTGCACCGTGTCGAGCCGGAGGATTACCGACCGTTCTGGGCCGTCACCCGGCACGCCGACGTCATGGAGATCGAACGGAACAATCGGCTGTTCGTCAGCGGCCCGCGGCCGATGCTGGTACCTGCCGAAATGGAAGCCCAGCAGCAGCAGAGCGAAGCCGAGGGTTTGGTGTTGCGCACCCTCGTCCATATGGACGATCCCGAGCATCGCGTGATCCGGGCGATCGGCGCCGACTGGTTCAAGCCCAAGGCAATGCACGCCATGCAGCAACGGGTGAACGAGCTGGCGCGCGGCTATGTGGACCGGATGGCCGAGCTGGGCGGTGAGTGCGATTTCGTACAGCAGGTCGCCGCCCACTACCCGCTCTATGTGATCCTCTCACTGCTCGGGCTGCCCGAATCGGACTTCCCGCGCATGCTCTGGCTCACCCAGCAGATGTTCGGCGGCGAGGATCCGGAACTGCAGCGCGGCACCACTCCCGACGAGCGGATGCAGACGCTGCTGGATTTCTTCGAGTACTTCCAGAAGCTTACGGCCGCGCGCCGGGCCCACCCGACCGGCGACCTCGCCTCGACGATCGCCAACGCGCGCGTCGACGGCGGCCATCTGACGGACTTCGACGCCATCTCCTACTACATCATCATCGCCACCGCCGGCCACGACACCACCAGTTCCACCATCGCCGGCGGCCTGCACGCCCTGATCGAGAATCCGGGTGAGCTGGCACGGCTGCGCGACGACCCGGCGTTGCTGCCGACCGCCTTGGACGAGATGATCCGCTGGGTCACCCCGGTCAAGCAGTTCATGCGCACCGCCACCGCCGACACCAAGGTCGGCGGAGTTCCGATCCCAGAAGGTGACTCGGTGCTGCTGTCCTACCCGTCGGCCAACCGCGATGAGGACATCTTCTCCGACCCGTTCCGTTTCGATGTCGGCCGCGACCCCAACAAACATCTCGCGTTCGGCTTCGGCGTCCACTTCTGTCTCGGCGCGGCCCTGGCCCGCATGGAGACCCGCGCCCTGTTCGCCGAACTGCTGCCACGGCTCACGGACATCGAGCTCGCGGGCACCCCGCAGTGGGTGGCCACCACCTTCGTCGGCGGGCTCAAGCACCTGCCCATCCGCTACTCGCTGAAAGGCTGACGCCGTACCACGCCAGGTTGCCGGCGTAGAAGATCAAGGCGGCCAATGGTTTTCCGCTGGCGGTTACCAGGGCAGGCTCTGACCGATCCGAATGCTTCCCGCCTCGACCTCCCCGAGGGACTCGCGGTACTCGACCTTCTCCTCCACGCTCTTTCCGAGAGTCGGCGGCGAGTAGAAGGTGGTCTCGGGGGTGAAGCGCAGCACCACCCGGTTTTCCGCCTTGATCCATGCCAGTGCGGGCTCCTTGGGGAGGACCAGCTGTTCGTCCGGCCCCAGATTTCCCTCGCGCACCATTTCGATGCGGGCGATTTCGGTGCCGATCTGCAGCACGTACTCGGGGTCGCTCTCGACCTGCACCGACCCGTAAAGCAGCATGTAGGACGGCGGTTTGGCCATGTCGATGACGCAGACGGAGGCGCGAGGGTCGCGCCGCGCCGCCTTGGCCTTCGCTCGCGCGGCCATCGTCAGAAAACAGATGTCCCCGCCGTCCATCGCGTAGTAGCCGATGGTCATGGCGGGCCCGTGCTTCTGCCGGTTGTAGCCCCACACACAGAAGCTGTTCTCCCGAACGAACGCTCGTCGCGCGTCGCTATCCATTTCGTGATTCCTTTCGATTCGCCCGCCCGGAGCCGCCCGAACCGGCGGACCCGGTGTGTCACGCCGCCCGGGCCGGCGGCTGGTATGTGAGCCTCGATACTAACGCAAGTATACTTGCATTAGTAGCACATTGTTAGGGTGATGTCATGAATGAGAGCGCCGTTCGACCCCGCCCCGGCGGCCGCTCGGCGCGGGTTCGTGAGGCGGTGTTCGACGCCGCCGTGGCCGTGCTGGCCGAACAGGGCCCGGCCGGCTTCACCGTCGGCGAGGTCGCCAGGCGGGCGGGCGTTCACGAAACCTCGATCTATCGGCGCTGGGGCACGCGGGAAGGTCTGGCGGTCGAGGCTCTCCTCGATCGCAGCCGCCGTGAGCTGCCGATCCCGGATACGGGATCGTTGCGGGAGGACCTGGCCGCGTACGCGGCCGAGTTGATCGTGTTTCTGCGCGCGCCGCTGGGCCGGGCGCTGATGCACACGCTGACCATGGCCGCCGACAACCCCACCGTGGTCGCCGCGCGGGACGAGTTCTGGGCCGGTCGGTTCGAGCTGGCCGGGGTGATGGTCGAACGTGCCGTCGCCCGGGGCGAAGTACCCGAGGGCACCGATTCCCGCAGCGTCCTCGAGTTGTTGATCGCGCCGCTGCACTTTCGGATGCAGGCCACCGGCGAACCTCTCGGGATCGATCTCGCGGACCACTTGGCCGACCTGGTCGTGCGGGCTTTCAGCCTCCCCCTTGTAGACTGAAAGCCCGACGGCCGCAAGGTGATTCGCTGCGGCGAGCTACCGGTGGGTCAACAGCAGGCGCGCCCGCTCGGCCATGTCGGCGATGGCGGTGTCGAGCCGCTCGAGGTCGATCGTCTGCCCGCCCATCGCCTGGGCGCGGAAGCGTGCGTGCACACCTTCGGCAATACAGGCCATCCGCCACAGGGCGAAGGCTTGGTAGAAGGCGATGCCGGAGACGTCGCGGCCGGTCCGAGCGTGGTAATACTCGATAATGTCGTCCGGGGTGGCGAAGCCCTCGGCGGGATCGGGAGCCCATCCGACCAGATCGCCGGGCGACCACATGGCCACCAGCCAACCCAGATCCGCGAGGACGTCACCGACGGTGCACAGTTCCCAGTCCAGGACGGCCCGCACGCTGCCCTCGGTGTCGAGAATCAGGTTGCCGGGGCGAAAATCCCCGTGCACGAGTCCGATCTGATTTTCCGGGGGCGTGTGCTGCTCGAGCAGATCGCGCACGGTGATCAGCGCGGCGCGCTGCTCCGGAAGCGCGGCCAGTTGCCGGGTCCATCGCTTCAGCTGCCGTTCGACATAGCCACCCGGGCGGCGGAAGGAATCCAAACCTGGTGCGGCGCAGTCGATATCGTGGATGCGAGTCAGGGTGTCGACGATATTGCTGGAGGCCGCACGGCGTACGGAGGCCGGCAACTTCGCGGCTGCCGCCGCGCTGTCCAGCACGATCCCGTCGATGAACTCCATGACGTAGAAGTCGGATCCGGTGACGGTCGGGTCCGTGCAGGAACCGATCACGGCGGGTACCGGGACAGCACTTCCCTGCAGGTGGGTCAGGATCTGCGCCTCTCGCACGACATTGTGCGCCGTGGGAAGCAGCGACCCGGCCGGCGGCCGCCGCAGCACCCAGGTGCGCGCGGTGCGGTCGCGAACGAGGAAGGTGAGGTTGGAACGGCCGCCGGTGATCAGGTCGAATTCGACGGGGTCGCCCAGATCCGGGATGCGCCGGCGCAGCCATTCGGTGACGTTGTCGGTGTCGATCACCGGGGACTGGGTGTCGTGGGTCGTCATTTCTCTCCTGTTGTCAAACGTAAGTGCGTGCGGGACGGCTGAATTCCACCCGCGCCACCGACCGCAGGTGGACCTCGTCGGGACCGTCGGCCAACCGCATGGTCCGGGCCTGCACCCACAACTCCGCCAGCGTGGTGTCCGGGCCGACACCGGCCGCGCCGTGGAGTTGGATCGCGTGATCGATGACGTCGCAGACCGTGCGTGGCACGCTCGCTTTGATCGCGGCGATCTCACTGCGCGCGGCGTCCGGTCCCCCGTTCTGGATCAGCCAGGCGGTCTTCAGCACGAGCAGACGCGCCTGCTCGATCGCGATGCGGGCCTCGGCGACCCACTGCCGAACGACACCTTGTTGCGCCAGGGGACGGCCGAAGGCGACGCGTTCCTTTGCTCGGCCGCTCATCAACGCCAGGGCATGTTCGGCCATGCCGATCGCACGCATGCAGTGGTGAATCCGGCCCGGGCCCAACCGTGCTTGCGCGAGCGCGAACCCGCTGCCCGGTGCACCGATCAGGTTGGTGACCGGGACCCGCACATTGTGGAAGGTCAGCTCGGCGTGGCCGGGCTGATGGGTGTAGCCGTAGGCGGTGAGGCTGCGGGTGAGCTCCACACCTGGCGTATCCCGCGGGACCAGGACGAATGACTGCTGCGCGTGGGCAGCCGCCTCGGAATCGGTCACTCCCATGACGACCAGCACCTGGCAGCGCGGGTCCGCAGCCCCGGTAATCCACCATTTACGGCCGTTGATGACGTAGGTGTCGCCGTCGCGCACGATCGATGTTCGGATGTTCGTCGCGTCGCTGCTGGCGACATCGGGTTCGGTCATGGCGAACGCGCTGCGAATATCGCCCGCGAGTAGAGGTTTGAGCCATTGGGCCTTCTGCTCCGGTGATCCGAACATGTGCAGCAGTTCGATATTGCCGCTGTCGGGGGCGCTGCAGTTGAGCACTTCGGGCAGCACATCGGGGTACCAGCCGGTTCGTTCCGCGATCGGGGCGTAGTCCAGGACCGTCAGTCCGTGAGCCGGCTCGTCGGCGTCCGGAAGAAACAGGTTCCACAGTCCGCGGGCGCGGGCGGCCGCTTTGAGTTCCTCCACTACGGGAGGCACGTCATGCGGACGGCCTTGCTCGGTCAGGGACCGGTGTTGCTCGTGATAAACGGCGAGTGCACCGTGCACGTGGGTGTCGATGAATGCGTCCAGCTGTTCCAGATAGGACTGCGCGCGGGGGGACAACGAGAAGTCCATAGGTACTCCCGTGAGAAGAATCGTGTAGCGAGGACAGGGTGCCGGCGGAAAGAGTCAGGACTGCGATCCCTCGGCACCGATGCGCAGTCCCCACGCGATGGCGTACCGGCCGAGGCGCTGGGTGACCGCATCCGCGGCGGTGACGTCGGTGACGTCGATGGTGCTGCGGACCGTGCCATCGACGATCTCGGTGGTCACCGCGACGATTCCGTCGAGATCGTCGACGGCGGTGTGGATTTCACGACTGGTGGCGTCGGCGCGCAGGGCGAGTTTGTAGGGTTTGCCGACATCGGTGACAGGCAACGCGTCCACCACCACCACAGCTTTCGGAATGGCGGCGCGCTCAGGTACTCGCAGGCCGGCCCATTCCAGGAGTTCGGTTTCGGTCACTGTCGCGCCCGCTGCCAGGGCTACGTAGGCGACGGGAACTTCACCGGCATGGACATCGGGCCGGCCGACCGCGCCCGCGGCGACGACGTCCGGATGCTCGAGCAACGCATCCTCGATCAGCGCCGGATCGATATTGTGGCCGCCCCGAATGATGAGGTCCTTGGCGCGGCCGTGCAGGTGGATGAATCCCTCGTCGTCGATGTGGGCCAGATCGCCGGTGCGCAGCCAGCCGTCGTGCAGAGCGCCCATTCCGTCGAGCAGGTAGCCGTTGTCGTCGCGGCCGGCGACATACCCGGCGAACACGGTCGGACCGCTGATCGCCAGTTCACCGATCTCCCCCGGGCCCGCGGCATCCCAGTCGCCGTCGCACACCACGCTGATGCGCTGATACGGCATCCGCTGACCGACCGCACCCGGCCGGGGGTATTCGGGGAAGCTGCGAGCACTGGCACAGGTCGCTTCGGTGAGGCCATAGCCTTCCACCAGCGTGACACCGGTGTGGGCGTGGAACACCGCGCCGACCGCCGGAGGCAGTGGTGAAGCGCCGACCGCCGCGTAGCGCAGGCAGGTGATGTCTGCGTCGACCGGAAATTGGCTCAGTACGGCGTACACGGTGGGAACCGCGCTCATGACGGCAATGCCATAGCGCTCGACCATCTTCCAGAACACCGCGAACAGCGCCGGATCGCGGTAGCCCAGCGAGCCGGCCCACACCACCGGTTGCCCTTTGAACAGGGGCGAGAGCAGGGTGACCACGAGCGCGTTGACATGGAACAGCGGGAGTGCGGCGAATACGACCGAGTCTTGGTCCAGCAGTTCGTTCGCTGCGAGCATCCACGCGTTGGCGACCTCGTTGGCGTGGGTATGGGCCGCCAGTTTCGGCACACCGGTGGTGCCGCCGGTGTGGAACAGCGCCGCCAGATCGGTCGCGGCGGGTGCCACTCCGGCGAAGGTGTGCGGATCGTGGTCGCCGGCGCGCTCGTCGAGGTAGCCGATGTCCACACCGTCGATGACCGGCAGGGCGGGCGGGGCGTCCGTCGGCGTGGTCGGGCGCAGGACCAGGATGGTGTCCACGGCGCCCGCGGCCGCGAGGCTCCGAGTGGTTTCCCAGAGCGGGGCCGACAGCTCCGGGCCCGCGCTGATCAGCACGCGCGCGCCGGAACGCCGCAACAGCTCACCGATGTGCAGCGGGGCGAGTGCGCCGTTGATGGGTGCGGCGATTCCCGCGAGTTGGGCGGCGAGCGTGGCCCCGATCAGTTCGGCGCAATTGGGGCCGATCAGCGCTACCGCGTCGCTGCGGCCGACGCCCTTGGCATGGAGCAGGTTGGCGTAACGATGGACATCGGCGAGCAGCTGGGAGTAGCTGCGCTGCAATGGTTCTCGCCAGCGGGCAGCGTCGGGCAGCACGGTGACTGCGGTGCGGTCGGGCCACCGGGTGGCCGCGCGCACCAGCAGGGCATAGGTCGACTCCGGCAGCCCGCGGCGGTCGAGCGGGACCGTTTCGATGTCGGCCAGGTCGTGCGGGCCCACGCTTTGCGGCCACAGCAACTGCTCGTCATCGATAGCGGGCGGGCTCAGCTGCTCGGTCATCGTGCGGTCCTTACTACGGTTCGCTGGCGCCCCAAATCGATCGCGCCGTCATCGGTGGCGACGGCGACTTCGACAATGTCCCCGTCCTGCAGGTATTTCGGGTTCTTGGCCTGCTTGTCGAAGAACGCCTTCCAGCGCATCGGCGCCGGTAGCAGCGAACCGAGCAGTTGCACGAGCTTGCCCGGTGCGCGCAGGGCCGTCCCGCCGGGCGTCCCGGTCAGCAGCAGGTCACCGGCATCGAGCTGCTGGAATCGGGTCAGCGACTGCAACGCCTGCAACGGCGGGAAGATGATGTCGTGAACGGTCATGTTCTGGCGCAGTTCACCATTGACCCATAGTCGGAGCCGCAAATCGGTGAACCGCTTGAACTCGTCATCGTCCAGCAGCACCAGTGCCGGCCCGGCCGGGGTGAACGTCGGGTAGGACTTCGCCTCGTAGAACTGCGTCTGCGGCAGTTGCACATCGCGCGCGGAGACGTCATTGGTGACGACCAACCCCGCGAGGTACCCGGTGTAGTTCTCAGCGGTCAGGTCGGTGCCGACCGGCACCGCGCGCCCGACCACGACACCGATTTCGGCCTCGTAGTCCAGTAATCGAACATGACCCGGCCGGATGACATCGTCGTACGGCCCGCTGATCGAAGCCGACGACTTGCGGAAGAAGGTCAGTGGCACCTGGTCGGGGTTCCCGCCCGATTCACGAACGTGCGAGGCGTAATTCGTCATCTGCGCGATCACCCGGCACGGAGCCGTCACCGGCGACAGCAGTGCGAGTTCGCCGACGAGTGCGATGTCCGCACCGGTCGCGGCCGCGTGGATCGCCGCGCGGTCGGCCAGGATCTCAGCGGTCGTGGTCGCGGTGGTGTCGACCCGGACCGCGGTGGTCGAGGAGGTCTGCACCCACCAGGAGTCGGCAGTGCGCAAAAGGCAGATGCTCATGTTTTGGCCACTTTCAGTAGGCTGCGGAGGCGGCGGAGGTCGAATTCGTTGTCCTCGCGCAGGGCGCCGATCATGCCGCGCAGCTCACGAACCGATTCCCGGCTCGGTGCCAGCCCGAGGAAGTCCTTGGTCGTGGGCGGCCCCCACTGGTACAGGCCGGACACTGTCATCGGTGACCATCCCGGTTCTAGAGTGCAATCGAACATGTCCCCGTCACTGAAGTGCTCGACCATGAAACCGTCGGGGTCCCTCCAGTAGTCGAAGATCTGACTGCCCAGGATGTGGCGGCCGATGCCCCAGGATCGGTGATATCCGCGATCGTGCAGGTACTCGCCACCGGCGGCCAGGGCGTCGAGATCGGAGACCTGGTAGGCCGAGTGCACGTACCGATTTGTCGGGCCAAGGGTGAGCGCGAGCGTGTGGTGGTCCGTGGGTGTCGTCCCCCGGTCGCATCGGATGAAGCTCATGGCCGGCCCGCGTTCGCGTTGATCGGCGAAGTACTGGAAATCGCTGACGATCAACCCCAAATGCTTCAGAAACCAGTCCAGCGTCTGCCGATACTTCGTGCTCTGCAGGACCACGTGCCCAAGACGCTGTACACGCGCAGGTTCGCGGGGTGGCCGCTGGGTGGAGTTGATGCGCAGCAGGCCGTCACCGGCGTTGATGGTCAGCGGCGGCTGCACGGGCAGTTCCGGCAATGGATGGGTGTCACCGACAACGCGCACCCGCAAACCGTTGGGGTCGGTCAAGTCGACGGTGAAACCGCCGAGAGTCTCCGGTAGCGCCGTCAGGTTCTGCCCGGTGACATCGGCGAGCCGGACCAGATCCGCGGTATCGGCGGCCTGGAACGCCGGTCCGATGAACCGTGAGCGTGCGCCCCGCCGAATCAGCACGCACGGTGACCCCGCGCCTGTGCCGCGCAGATGGAGCTCGTCGGCAGTGCGCAGGCTGACGGTGAAGCCGAAATCATCGGCGAATTGCGCGGCCCGGTCGAGATCGGGTTTCTCGAACTCCAGCCAGGCCAGGTCGTGAACTTTCACGATCGGATCGGCCGCGCGGCCGGGGTGCTCGCCCGATAACGCACCGTGCTCGCTGTGAAGTCCGCTGTGCGGATCATGCTGGTCGACCATTCGACCACTCCCTTGTTGTCAATCATGTTCAGCGCCAGGGGCTTTGCGCATAGGCCGGCGTGAATGCCGGTGCTGCGGTCCCGCTGTCCCGACGGTACACATCTGTTCACATTAGGTCAATATTGGACTTCAAGGACAGTAATTGACAGAAGTTGAACAATAGTGTTCAGTCGCTGGTGTGGTCGGCACCACAGATACGGCGATGCCGGATTGCCCTGAACACAAGGACGTACGAATGCCCCGCAAGATCCACCAGGCCACCAGCACCTCCCGGCCGGACCCCGATTCGGTCGAGCATTTTCCCGTCCTGATCGCCGGTGCCGGACCGGTCGGATTGACCCTGGCACTAGAGCTGGAACATCACGGAGTTCGGGCACTGCTGATCGAGCGCAACCCGACTACCACCCGGCACCCGAAGATGGACATCACCAACGGACGCAGCATGGAGCTCTACCGGCGTCTCGGCGTCGCAGCGGACCTGCGGAAAATGGCGATCCCTCCGGAGAACCCCACGGTCGTGAGCTGGGTGACCGAGCTCGGCGGCCGAGAGCTGGCACGGTTCGCCTACCCCAGCGTCAACGCGCGGCAAGCCGAAATCAGGTCGTGCACCGACGGCACGATGCCCTTGGAACCGCCGATGCGGGTCTCGCAGGTCGTTCTCGAGCCCACTCTCAAGGAGTTGCTCGACACGCGTGCCGAGCATGTACAGGTGCGCTTCGGGTGGACTTTGGAGTCGTTCACCCAGGATGAGACCGGCGTCCGGGCGCAGCTGCGATGCACGCGCACCGGTGGGCAACGCACAATTCACGCCAACTACCTCGCCGGATGCGACGGCGCGAGCAGTGCCGTTCGCCAAGAGCTGGGCATCGCGTTGGATTCGGCCGACCTTCGACGAGAAATCGTGCGGGAGGTCGGTATTCGCCGCGTAGCGCGGTCGGTGGTGAAGTCCTACGTCACCCGCGGCGAAAAGCTGGTCGACGGACGCTTCTACATGGTCCACTTCACCACCACCGACCAGGCGTTGTTCGAACGCTTCGGACCGGCGTGGCACATACAGTCCCCCGACGGGTGGACGGTGATCTCCCAGAATGACGACGACTGCATGACCATGCACGCGCCGTTGACCGTCGGAGAGAACGCCGATAAGATCGATCCTCGCGAATTTCTCTACCAGCGCCTCGGCCGGCGGTTCGACTGCCAGATCCTGCTCGCCAACGCCTGGACTCCCCGATCGGCCGTGGCACGAAGCTACGGACGTGGGCGCGTCTGGCTGGCCGGCGACGCGGTTCACCAGGTCCCCCCGACCGGGGGCTATGGCATGAACACCGGCGTCGGTGACGCCGTCGGGCTCGGCTGGGCCCTGTCCGCCCTCATAAACGGTTGGGGCGGAACGGGTTTGCTGCGGGCCTACGAAACCGAACACCGCGCCGTCGCACTGCGCAATCGCACCGCAGCCCTGCGCCACAGCGCGGTCCGGGCGGCGATCAAGACCGCCTTTCCCACCACTGTCCACAGCGACCGCTGGTACGGCGAACGCAGCCGCAGCGCCTTCGGACGCGAGATCGCCGACCTGGGCAATCTGGAGAACGAAGCGCTGGGCATCGAAATGGGGTACCGCTACAGCGACTCCCCCATCGTGTGGCCGGACAGCGGTGCGGAACCGCCCCTGCGCGTCGAGTCGTACACACCGACCACCTGGCCCGGCTCACGGCCGCCGAGCGTTTACCTCGACGACGGGCGTGCCCTGTTCGACCTGCTCGGCCCGGAATTCACCCTGTTGCGCTTCACTGACACCGACGTCACCGCACTCACCGATGCCGCCCAGCAACAAGGCGTGCCCCTTACCGTCGTCGACGTCCGTGACGTGACCGCCCGGCGGCGATACGAACGCGATCTGGTACTGATTCGCCCCGACCACCATGTGGCCTGGCGAGGTAACAGCGTGCCCGAAGCTCCTGCCCGGCTGATCGACCGCATATGCGGGCTCGCCACCGTCACCGACTGATCCCCGCCTTCGGCCTGCCGGCCCGGCGCCTCGAGGACGTACGTATGCGTCCCACGGCCCGCGCGGCGAGCCGGTCGAAACTCTCGCCAGAAGGAGCCGGATGCGGCGACCATTCTCCAGAGCCGCTGTCTGGCAACACTTCACGGCGGCATTGGTACTTATCGGAGCCGGCGCGACCGGATCCCTCGACATCTACCGCGAATACGCGCTCTACCACCGGCTACACGGCGAGGCCGAGTGGGATTGGACCATCCCGGACCAGTGGTACGACCAGCAACTGTGACGTCAGCCGGCGGGCTCGCCGCCATCAGCAACCAACCGCCCCTCAAAGGAGAGCTTCAACATGATCAAGTCCGCCAGCACGCCCTATCTCCCCGAGGGGCCTCCCTCCTCGCGGGCCACGACTGCCGGAAAGGTGCAGCGATGACAGTGACGGCGATCGTATTCCAGTCCCTTCTCGGCGTGCTCTACACCGCCACCGCGAGCTTCAAGCTGGCGCGGCACCCGCACATGGTCGAGGACTTCCAGCAGATGCGGCTTCCCTACTCGACGGCCTACCTGTCCGCGGCCGCCGAAATCGTCTGCGGTCCAGCTCTTTTCGTGGGGATCTGGGTGCGGTGGCTGGTCACGCCCGCTGCGGCGGTCCTCACCCTGGTCATGCTCGGCGCAGCCATCATCAGCTATCCCCGCCGCGAACTGTGGAAGGCGATCGGGGTGTCGGTGCTGGTGGGGCTCTGCGCAGCATTGGCCCTGTACGGATACTCCGACCTGTCGGATGCGGTGACCTCGTGAACCTGGACCTACCCACACCACCGGCCGCCCGTTCCGGTCAGGACCGCCTGCACTATGACGTGATCATCGTCGGATGCGGCCCGACCGGTGCGACGCTGGCCAATCTGCTGCGGGTCAAAGGGCACCGTATCGCTGTCTTCGACCGTCAGCAGACGGTGTTCGATGCGCCACGCGCGATGCTCCTCGACGATGAGAGCGACCGCATCATCCGCGATCTCGGCGTCCGCGACGCGATGGTGCCGCAGGACATAGCGCTTTTCGAAAACCATCGCATCGCCGACAAGCAGCACAAACCGCTACTGAATGTGCATCTGCAGGATGTCGGCGTTTCCCTCGGATGGATGTTCCACCAACCGACCCTCGAGACCCTGTTGCGCGAGCAGTTCATCGACGATCCCGCGGTGCACACCTACTTCGGCTACGACGTCGACCACGTGGTCACCGGCCCCGAGACCGCACAAGTAGCCGCCACCGACACCACTACCGGGCAGTCGGCCGAATTCAGCGCGCGCTACATCATCGGTTGCGACGGAGCGGCCAGCACGGTCCGGCGTGCAATGGGAGTGGCGCGCACCGACTTCGGGTTCTCCCAGTCCTGGGTCGTCGTAGACGCCCGCGCCCGCGACACGGACTACTTCCACTCTGTGCCCAGCGGATCGGAATTCATGTGCCGTCCCGACGGCGCGGCGATCTTCGCGAAAGGATGTCGACAGCATCTGCGATTCGACTTCCAGGTCACGCCGGTTCCGGGGAAGACCGACTGGACCGCGGATGCGCGCGAACACATTGCCGAATATCTCGAGCTGTCCAAGATCGACATCGTGAGGGTGTCGCCGTACACCTGGTACGCGAGCATGCCGCAACGCTGGCGGCAGGACAGACTGCTCCTCGCCGGAGACGCCGCGCATCAGACCCCGCCGTTCGCCGGCCAAGGGCTCAATATGGGTCTGCGCGATGCCGTGAACCTCGCGTTCAAGCTCGATCTCGTATTGCACGGCCGCGCTCCCGAGAAGCTACTCGACACCTATGAGCAGGAGCGCTGGAAGAACTGCGCGACGGTGATCAAGGCTTCGGTGGCAACCGGAAAACTCATCACCTCGAACCGCCCGATCAATGTGGCGCTGCGGTCCATGGTGATGTTCGCCGGGCGGCACAGCAAATACGTCGTCCGCGCCCGCGCCCGTATGGAAGTGCGCAAGAAGCCGTATCGGCAGGGTTTGATCGGCGGCAGGCACAAAACCTCTGGGTCACTGATGATTTCACCCGATGTGCGCACCCCTGATGGTGTGAGCACCCTCGATCACGTCGCCGGCAACGACTTCCTGCTGCTGGCGACATCACCGCCGCGGGGACCGGCCGTCGACGCGTTCAGCGATCGTCTTTCGGGCCGAATCCGGGTCATCGGACGCGACGTCGATTCCCCCGAAGGAGTACTGCAGCGCTGGTTCGCCAAGAGCCGGGCGTCAGCGGTGCTGATACGCCCGGACCACTACATCTTCGACGCCGGCAATAACCCCGATGATCTGTGTGCGCGCCTGCTGTCCGCGATCGACAGCCACCACAGCACCACCCACGGCGACCTGCGCGCCACCGCGCGGTAGCGGAACCGGGCGGGACCGAATCCGGTGGAGCCGCCGTTGCGGCACGCTCATTCCCGCCCGGGCAGGGGCATCAATTTTCCGGCAACGGCGGCAGCTCCGCGGTAGCGATCCGGCGTGCCTGCTCCGGATCTACTCCGAGCGCACGCAATTGCAGTTCGGCTGCGGAGGATCCGGCTTCGCGCCAGCCCTGATGGCCTTCCAGAACCATCCAGATGGCGCTGACCGCCACGCCGATCATCAGCGAGGCGACCGACACGTCGGGCACCCCCTCCAGGACATACCGGTGAGCGGCCTTCCCTGCGGCGACGTCCTTCATCGGCGGGCCGGACAGGATGCCGCGCAGCGCCTCGTCGGTGAGACCGAAGCGCACGATGAACTTGCCCATCGACGGATTCTCGTGGGCCATCCGCACGAACATGCGCAGCGCGACGGCCAAGCGGGCGGCCGGATCGTCGTCGCCGTGATTGTCCAGGGCCACGGCGATTCGCAGGTGCAGCTCGGTGGTCAGCTCCTGCACGACATCCTCGTAGAGCCGTTCTATGGACTCGATATTGCGATACAGCGTGCCCCGCGCCACCTGCGCCTCGGCCGCCAGCTCGCTCATCGTGAGATCCAGCGTGCCCTTCTCGCCAAGCAGCTTGATCGCCGCCGCGACGACACGTTTATCTGTTGATCTCATACGTGGTTCCTCACCGATGTCCTGACGCTAGCCCCAATCGACAGTAGTCGATCATGTCCTAAATTGACCACAGTTGTTCAACCTGAGACAGAAATCACTGAGCCGTCAGAGTCACGTGCAGGAGAGTTCCGTTTCGGGCGAAACGACACGGCCGGTCAACACGGACGACACGCTGAATCGCGAACTGATCAGGGTTGTCCAATGTCATACAGTTCTGTCGAAATCCACCCGCTAACGTCGAGGAGCACACTCATGGCCGCCGCCCGACCCGACGCTCCCGGTGCCCACACGCTGGGGCGGCGACGGTTTCTGTCAGCGGCGGCCGCGGCGGCGACCGGCGGATGGCTTGCGGCCCGTGCGGCGGTGAGCGAGGCGGATCCGCTTGTCGCACAGCCGGATCCGGTAGTGGACGTGATCGCTCCGCCGTCGCCGAGGGTGGAGCCGTTCGTCGACGATCTGCCGATTCCCTCGATCGTCCGGGGTGACCGGACCCTGGCTGTGGGCACCAGCAGCCACCGCTTCCACCGCGATCTCGGTGTCGCGCCGACGTGGTCCTACGGCGGCGCCCCCTACCTCGGACCGACCATCGAAGCGCACGTCGACCAGCCGATCGAGCTGACCTTCACCAACTCCCTGGGCAGCCACTTGTTCGCAGGCGACGTCGACACCAAACTCGACGGCACCACCGACCAGGACCGCACTGCCCCGCGCGTCGCCGTGCACCTGCACGGCGCGGTCACCCCACCGGACATGGACGGTCACCCCGAAGACACCTTCCGCCCCGGCGAGTCCAAGGTCTACCGCCACCATCACCGGCAGGACGCCGCCAACCTCTGGTACCACGACCACGCGATGGGCATCACCCGCCTCAATGTCGTCGCCGGACTGGCCGGCATGTACTTCCTGCGCGACGGGTACGACACCGGCACCGCGGCCAACACACTCGGACTCCCGAGCGGCGACTTCGAAATGCCGCTGGTCATCACCGACCGCCGCTTCAACGACGACGGCTCACTGCGCTTCCACACCGTGCGCTGGATTCAGGACGGCCGCTGGGAAGGCGGCATGCTCGGCGACCTGATCACCGTCAACGGCACGGTCCACCCCCGCGCGAACG
>NZ_JAODNK010000007.1 GCF_025465275.1 Nocardia sp.
GACCCCACCACAATGCGGTGCCCGGTTTGGTCTACGCTGCGTAGTACTCGGGAACTCCCGGGGCCGGTCGTGCGTTGCGCGGGGCTGGTTCCAGAGTTCCCAGCGTGCTGTAGTTGTGTCGCCCGGCGGAAGGGAGCCCGGGCGACGCCAGTCGAATAGACGACCAGGAAGGCGTTGAGCGTGGCGCACAAGGCGAGCGAAGCGATAGGGGCACGACCCGCCCAGGGTCGACGGGGCCGCATCCTTCGACGGGCCGGGCTGGCGGTGTCCTTGGGCATCACCGCGATGCTCGTCTCCGGCTGCTCGATCGACAACCCGTGGCTTCGATTCGGTTGGCCCTCGGGCATTACGCCGCAGGCCACCCGGATGCGCGAGCTGTGGACATGGTCGGTCATCGCCGCACTGGTGATGGGCGTGCTGGTCTGGGGTCTGACCTTCTGGACGGTCGCATTCCACCGTAAGAAGGCGGACTCCCCGGAGTTCCCGCGGCAGACCGGTTACAACGTTCCGCTGGAGCTGAGCTACACGGCTGCTCCGTTCGTGATCATCGCGGTGCTGTTCTACTTCACCGTGGTGGTGCAGAACTACGTGGCCGAGAAGGTCCCGAACCCGGATGTCGTCGTCGATGTGACGGCCTTCCAGTGGAACTGGAAGTTCGGTTACCAGAAGGTCGACTTCAAGGACGGCGGTTACCAGCTCGACGGTGTGGATCACGCCCGTCAGGATGTGAACAAGCAGATCCAGGACGAGTACAAGGAGCGGACGGCCGACGGTCACCCGCAGCCCGGTCCGAACAACGGTCTGCCCGCCAATGACATCTCGTACCTGAACTACGACACGGTCGAGACCGTCGGCACCTCGAACGAGATTCCGATCCTGGTGCTGCCCACCGGTAAGAACATCGAGTTCCAGCTGGCCGCCGCGGACGTCATCCACTCATTCTGGGTGCCGGAGTTCCTGTTCAAGCGCGACGTCATGCCGAACCCGAAGCAGAACCACTCGGACAATATCTTCCAGATCACCAAGATCGAGAAGACCGGCGCGTTCGTCGGCCGCTGCGCGGAAATGTGCGGCACGTTCCACTCGATGATGAACTTCGAGGTTCGCGCGGTGACGCCGGAGAACTTCACGAAGTACATGGATGCGCGCAAGGCAGGCGAGACGAATGCCGCAGCGCTGCGGGATATCGGCGAGGCACCGCTGGCCGTAACCACTCAGCCGTTCAATACCAAGCGCGATGCGCGTGGCAATGAACTTGCCTCCGAAGTCAAGTGAGGGATGAACTGATATGAAGGTCGAAGCTCGCATCTTCGAACTGCTCGCGGTCTTCTTCGCGATCGTGGGAGTCATATACGGCTACTTCACCAGCCAGTCGCGTACCGGCGTCGAATGGGCGGGTACCACCGCCATCGTGCTGACGGCTGGCCTGGCGATCATCGTCGGGACCTATTTCCGCTTCGTCGCCCGTCGACTGGACCTGCGTCCGGAAGACTTCGAAGAGGCGGAGATCGTGGACGGCGCCGGCGACCTGGGCTTCTTCTCGCCCGGTTCGTTCTGGCCCATCCTGCTGGCCGCCTCGGGTTCCATTGCCGCTCTCGGCTTCGCTTTCTTCCAGTACTGGCTGATCGCGGTCGGCGTGGTCTGCATCCTGTTCGCCGCCGGCGGGCTGGTGTTCGAGTACCACATCGGACCTGAGAAGCACTGAGTCGATAAGCAAGCGCCCCACCGGAATTCGGTGGGGCGCTTTGCTGTATGCGGTCAGCGGCGGATCCCGGCCAAACGCATGCCGGTTTGAGGGGCAGAAGATCCGAAAGGGGGGGTGACCTTTGCCGGGCACCCCGCCTCCCCTCATCGGATGGAACCGGTCCTCAGATGCCGAGCGCCTGTTTCAGGCGGGTGGTGCGCGGGGCCATACCGGCGAGGCCGAGCAGGGCGCGGGGGAAGCGGGGCTGAATCTGGGTGGGGCGGGTGCGAATTGCCGTCTCGATCCAACCGGCCGCCTGCGCGGAGTTCAGGATCGGCTGTTCGGTGTAGTACGTCGGCGCGGCGGAGTCCATGCGGAAGGCCGGATAGTGCACCGCGGTGACATGAATACCGCGTGGGGCCAATTCGGCGTCGGCGCATTGGCCGAAGGTGGTCCAGGCCGCCTGGGAACTGGCGTAGGCCCCGAAATTCGGTGCGGCGCCGGTGGTGGGGCTCCACGGGCCGACATTCACCACATGACCCGAGCCGCCTGCCAGCATCGCGGGTAGTAGGCCGAGAGTCAGTCGCAGCGGCCCGAAATAGTTGACGGCCATCGTGCGCTGGTAATCCCTGAAGCGATCCAGGGATTCCAGGACGGGGCGACGCGTCGGGCGGCCGGCATTGTTGACGAGAACATCGATGCTGTCGAATTCGGTGAGTAGCCATTCGACGAGCTGATCGACATCGCCCAGGGCGGAGATATCGCAGCGGTTCCAATGGGCGCGGCCGCCGGAATCGACTATGGCAGCGCAGTCTTCGACGAGTTGGCTCCCGCGGCGCGCGACGAGGAGGACCTCTGCGCCGTGGGAGGCGAGTAATCGGGCGGTGGTCCGGCCGATATCGGAGCAGGCATCGGTGATGACAATGCGTTTACCCGCAATGGTATTCACGGCGGGACGGGGGCGGCGGGCAGCACGGAATTCGACCATGGGACAGGCAACCTTCAGTCAAGAATGAACTGAGCTGAACCATGTACCGGTGCCCCGCCGACAGTACCGATACCGTCCGCACCACCTGCAGCGGCTGCTAACCGGTTGCTGGCGGTGCGGCGGAACACATTCTAATCGGTCGGGTCATAACGCCGGGCGCGTTCGGTGAGGCAGATCTCGTCGATCGAGGAAACGATGTCCCGCAACAGTTCCGAGGGCAGCGCGGCCGGGCGCAGGCGGCAGGTGAAGGTGATGAAGCCGTGGTCCTCTTCGTCGAGTTCATGCAGGTAGGTGGACCGCACGCCATAGGTGAGGGCGGAGATGACGGTGAAGCAGCCGGTGCTCTCGCGGTGGCCGGAGAAGAGATCGTGCAGGCGGTGGAAGACCCGCGGATAGGTGGACATCGGCGCGAAAACCGAGATGCGGTAGGCCGCTCCGCGTTCCGAGGAACTGATAACGGTATCGGCCAAGTACTCCGCATCGCGCAGCGTCAGCACCTTCGGAGCGAACATGAGCGCACCGGCGGCGGCATTGCGGACGGGCATACCGGCGCGGCCGCCGGCCGAGGCGGCAATGGCGCCCAGCGACTTCCGGGCGCGGGCGCCGACCTCGCGGCGGGCCCGCAGCGACAGATTGGGCGCGGTGGGGTGCAGGCTGGACCACTGGCCGAAGCGGACGGTGCCGAGCTGCACGGTGCCGGTGCCGACCGGGCGGGCGACCTTCAGCGGTGCGGTGTCCACCCAGCGGCCCACCTGCAGCATGGCGCCGCCGGGGGACTGAATCTCCTTGTAGGACTGCTCCACGAAGGTGTCGAAGTCCAGGAAGCGGTGGGCGTCGGTGGTGAGCCAGGTGCGGTCCTTGTCCACATCGGTCACCTCTAGCGTGAGCGCGGTAATGATGCCGGTGCGCCCGCCGCCGCCCAGGATCCGGCGGAATCGCTCGGTGTGATGATTGCGCCCGCAGGTGCCGAAACGTCCGTCCTGATCGACGTATTCGAGTTCCACCACATTGTCGCTGAACATGCCGAAGCGGTGCGAGGCGGCGCTGAGCCCGCCGACCGCCGCGAAACCGCCCGCGGTGATATCCCGATGATCGCCGACAATGGGCAGACCCAGGCCGTGCGCGCCGAGGGTGCGGTCGATATCGGACAGCCGCGCCCCCGCCTGCACCCGCACGGTGCGTGCGTCCGCGTCGACGACCTGTACGCGGTTCATCCTGCGCATGGACAGCACGCTGCCCTGGTCCGGGAGGGAAAGCTCCTCGTCCGGCCGCTCCCCACCGCGGATGATCAGCGGTTTCGTGGACGTGCGCGAATCCCGCACGGTGCGAACCACATCCGCGGTATCGCGGGGGAGGAATTCTGCGGGGAGGGTGGAGAGGGACGTGCTCATGGCGCTACAGCTAACCATAGTCGCGCCGGTTGTGCTCGTGCTTGGACCGCCGTCCCGGTGAGCGGGGGTGAGACATGGTGTGAACAGCGTGTTTCCGGTCGCGGCGGTCGGGTTCGCTATGAATTCGCGGGGCTCGGGTGCGGGGTGTGAAGCGGCCCGAACTGTCGGTGGATATACGTATAGTCCGCGCCATGAGTTCTTCGGGCGGGGATTTGAGGTTGGAGCGAAATCGGTTCGGCAACAAGGTGCTTGCGCAGGTACAGCAGTACGAAGGGATCAATTCGGCGGAATTCGATGCCGAGGCGTTCGAGGTCGCATTCCGGTTCCGGGATACCGGGCACGGGAAGCTAGTGCTGCACACGCTGTTCGAACGGTGTCAGGGGCAACCGGATCAGGAGCGCCTGCGTCGCGTCGCCGATCTGCTGCAGGCGTTTTTGTCGGAAGGTGAGCCGGACACCTGGGATTCGGTGGTGGGGCGACTACGTCCGGTGTTGCGCGGGTCCGGGCGTATTCACTTGGATTTCGAGGGTTTCGACAGCCGGCAGGTAATGGTGTGGCGGCCGGCGCTGCCCTATCTGATCGAGATGATCGTGATCGACAATCCGAGCACGATTCATTTCGTCACCACCGTTGATCTGCGGCGGTGGGGTGTGGACGCGGAGCGTGTGTTCCGGTCCGCGCATATGAATATGGCGGGGCTGGCGATGAATACGCTGGAGGCATTCGAACCCTGCACGGGTATCAGGGTTCTCGAATTCGCCGATGATAACGGCGAGAGTTATGTCGGGTCGCTACCGCTGCTCGGTGGGTGGCTGGCCGGTGTCCGGGCGCGGACAGGTGTGCGCCCGATGGTGTTGCTACCCGGGCATCTCGGCATGTTCGTGGTGCTGGGGGCGGCGGAGGAGCAGTTGCCGATCTTCCTGGAGATGGCGGAGGAGAAATACAGCGAGGCGCTACGGCCGCTCTCACCGCTGCCGTACACGGTGGACGAGGAGGGGGAGTTGGTGCCGCTGCAGCTGCCGGAGGAACATCCGGCCTGGCATGCGCTGCGGCGACTCGAGGTGGGGCTGGCTTCCAGTACCTACCGCACGCAGACCGAACACCTACGCGCCGACCGGTTCCGGGAGGAGGCGGTCAGTGAACTCATGCATGTGCGCGCGTCCGATGGGACTTCGCACACCATGGCGCCCTGGACGGACGGTGTTCCCACGCTGCTGCCGCGAGCGCACTTCCTCTGCCTGGTGACCAGTGGCGGTGAGGTGGTCCGGGTCGCGTGGGAAGACGTTGCCGCGCATATCGATCTGACGCCCGTGGACGGATACGACCCGCCGCGCTATCGGGTGAGGGACCACCCGTCCGCCGAGATCATGTCCTGCCTGCGCGCACTGCCGGGCTACTGAGCCTGTTCGAGCGGTTAGCCCCGTTATCCCGGGGTAGCCCTCCGTCATCCCGGCATGCTTTTGGCCAGGATCCACACGGTTGGTGACCCAATGGTGTGTTGGGGTGCGAAGTCTGACGCGAATCGTCCGGTTGATCCGGGTTTCGGCGGCGGGTCCGGCGGTGTGGCGAATATTGGGTCGGAGCCTGTCACAACGGTCGACTAGGGTCGGGATTTGTGGACAGGGCACAATTGACCGCCGAAATGGCGGAGGGGACAACACCGGAATTCCTCTATTTCTGGGGGCATACCCGCACTCCGGGGCACGAGGTGGGCAAGTGGGTACTGAGCCAGTGGTGGCCGGTGGAATTCACCGTCGACGGCCAGACCTACCGCAGCGCAGAGCATTTCATGATGGGCGAGAAGGCCCGCCTCTTCGGTGACGAGCAGGTCCGCGACCGAGTGCTCGCCAGCGCCACCCCCGCCGACGCCAAACGGCTCGGCCGCGAGGTGCGCGGCTTCGATACCGGCACCTGGGTGGCGCACCGCTTCGACATCGTCATGCGCGGCAGTATCGCCAAATTCGGCCAGCACGACGCCCTACGCGACTTCCTCCTCGCCACCCACGGCAAAATCCTCGTGGAAGCCGCTCCCCGCGACACCATCTGGGGCATCGGCCTCGGCGCCGAACACCCGTCCGCCGCCGACCCCTCCCAATGGCGCGGCGAAAACCTCCTGGGCTTCGCCCTCATGGAAGCCCGCGACGCCCTCGTCTCAGTGAGCTGACCAGGCCAGCCGCACGCACCCGAACCGATCGAACAGCGGTTCCCGGGACGGAACAGCGCGCTTCCGGATGGAACAGACGTTGTCAGGCCTGTTCGGTGCTGAGGCGATGCCACCACTAGTTCCTGGTGATCGGTTGTTCAGTCGGGGGCGGATCGGACTTCAGTTGGGCGGGAACCCGAGGGCGGCGGGCTTTCATGATCGCCAGGAAGATCGTGGCCGGTGTCCTTGGCGGGCAGCGACATCCGTCCCGGCTGCTGCGGGGCGGATGCATTGGTGGTGGTTGGGTCAGCGGTTGGCTAGTTCGGCTAGTTGGTAGGCGAGGGCATTGCGGACTGCGGGGATGCGGGTGGCGGTGGTGATCAAGAGGTTTCGGATGAGGCGGGCGGGGCGGGGGCGGAGGGTGGCCATGCGGGTCATGCGGTCGGTGAACTTCACTACGCCGGCTGCTACTGGGCGGCGGGTCTTTTCGTAGGTGTCGAGGAGGTCGGGGGCGCCGTGGAGGGTGCGGGCCAGGAGGGTGCCCAGGAGGGCGGCGTCCTGGATTCCGGTGTTCATGCCCTGGCCGCCGGCGGGGCTGTGGACGTGGGCGGCGTCGCCTGCGAGGAAGATGCGGTCGGCGCGGTAGTGGTCGGCGAGGCGGTGGTGGACGCGGAAGCGTGAGCTCCACAGCACGTCATGGACTTTCACATTCGAGTCGGGGCGGCGCTGGTCCAGGATCGCCTGTACATCCTCGAGGCTCGGCTTCTCCGGGGCCTCGGCGATGGTCGCGACCACGCGGTAGCGGGTGTTTGTCGCATCGGGCAGCGCCGCGACGACGGTGACGCCCTCGGGGGACAGGCTCAGTGAGACCTCGTTGCGCGGGTCGGGCCAGGACATGTGGATGTCGGCCAGTACGAAGGATTCGGCATAGGTGGAACCGGTGAAACCGATACCGGCGGCCTCGCGGACCTTGCTGTGCATGCCGTCTGCGCCGATCACGTAGTCCGCGCGCAGCGAGCCCGTGCCATCCGGGCCGGTGTATTCGAGGGTGACGCCGGTGTCGTCCTGGGTGAGGCCGGTGACCTCGTAGAGGCGGTGCACCTGTGCGCCCGCCTTCTCCAGCCGGGCCAGCAGGATGGCCTCGGTGGACTCCTGCCCGATCATCAGGGCGTACGGGTACGGGGTGGGGAGCTCGGCGAACGAGACCCGGGCCAGTGCGCGCTCGCCGTCCCGCATGACGAAGTTCGGTGTCTGGATGCCGTGTTCGATGAGCTGATCGGCAATCCCGTAGTCGGCCAGCACCTCCAGGGTGCGGGCGTGCACCACGACGGCTCGTGAGGTGTTCGCGCCCTCGGCCAGGCGGTCGAGCAGTACTACGTCGATGCCCGCGTCGGCGAGAGCGATGCCTGCGGTCAGACCAGCGGGGCCCGCGCCGACGATAGCGACGGTGGTGGTGGCGGGAATGGTGTCCATATCGACTCCTAAAGCTTTGCCAACATCTGTTGGCCAACATCTGTTGACTTAGACATTAGGACCCCATCGCGGGTGTGTCAACACTTGTTGGCCTACAGTCGTTGGCATGACAGCCGAGAGCACCCCGCGCCGATCCGACGCCACCCGCGCCGCGATCCTCGACGCCGCGCGCCGGAGATTCGCCGAGGATGGGTTCCGCAAGGCGACCATTCGCGCCATCGCGGCCGATGCCGGAATCGACCCGTCGATGGTCATGCGCTACTACGGCAATAAAGACGGCCTGTTCGCCGCCGCCGTGGATATCCGCCTGGACCTGCCGGATCTTAATGCCGCGCAGTCCGATTCGCTCGGCGAACTGCTGGTGCGCCGCTTCCTCGAACTCTGGGAGGCGGCACCCGGCAACGACATCATCCTGACCCTGATGCGCTCCGCGGTCACCGACGACATCGCCACCGACCGCGTTCGCCAAATCTTCGCCGAACAGGTGATGCCCTCCGTGCTGAGCGTCGGCGACCCCGCCGACGCCCCCCGCCG
This sequence comes from Nocardia sp., assembly GCF_025465275.1. Taxonomy (GTDB): domain Bacteria; phylum Actinomycetota; class Actinomycetes; order Mycobacteriales; family Mycobacteriaceae; genus Nocardia. Next base: position 8,214 of record NZ_JAODNK010000007.1, read on the forward strand.
CGCCGCGCTGATCGTCACCCAAATGCTGGGAATCGCCCTGTGCCGCTACGTCCTCCGCATTCCCCCCGTGGTGGCTCTCACCCCCGACCAGCTGATCGCCGAGATCGGCCCGACCATCCAGCGCTACCTGGTGTCAGCCCCCGCGGCCTGATCCGGGGCTGCGATATGCCGCCTCGGCCCGGTCCGGCCATATCGTCACCGGCACCGAGATCCGGGTGCAACGTCGCCCTCGTCATCCCGGCACGCTTTTGGCCGGGATCCACACCTGCGGCGCTGCAACATGTCTCGGTGGATCCGGCCATACGCACGCCGGAATGACGAGGGCGGGCGATGACTTCACGGCGCGAAGCTCGTCACTGCCGTCTCGGTCGGTGCGCGGGATGAACGCCGTTGGTCATCCACGGCCCAGCGCCATTGCTGGGGCGCAATCGGTTTCGGAGTGCGTCAGGTCAGGACGCCGTCGATGCAGAGGCCGGAGGATCGGGTGGTTCGCGGGCGTACCGCGCCGGGGTCGAAGGTCCACTGGGAGATCGGGCCGGCGAATTTCCACAGCAGGCCGCCGCGTCCGTCGGAGACGGCCTGGTACACGTCGTCGGGGCCCGGGATGAATTGGTCGCCGACGCAGGTGTCCTCGTATTCGGTGCCGGGTTGGCGTGCGCCGGCGCTGAATCTGCCTGCCGGGTTGGAGTCCGCGCCCGGGTTGGGGACTGTACTGACCGCTGCTGCTCGGCCGCGAGTCCAGTAGGGGGCCGGACCCTGCGATCCGCAGGTGTAGTCGGAGCCGCCCGCGCTCACCTGTGCCCCCTGTGGGTAGGCGGCGCCCGCCCAGAGGCAGGCGGGACCGGCTTCCGTACCGGTGTCGGCGGCGGTGAGGCCGAAGCTGCTTGCCGCTACCGCGAGCGAGGCGAGCAGCGTGAGAGTTTTGGTCATGGATGCACCCGTCAGCGAGAAACCCTGCGCCTGTGACGACTTCACGTGAAGTGCCCGTGTGGCGCGGCTGTCGGTAAGAGATAGGACGCTCGGTTACATCTCGGGTGCTCGCGCTCAGCGCGTGGTCGGCCGGGCGGCGACCAGGGATCGGAATACCGTGTCGGCACGGGAGCCGGGCGTCGCGCAGTAGACGATCATGCGCTGGTCGGTGTCGGAGATGTGCAGCACCTGGCATTCGAATTCGAGCAGGCCGAGGTCCGGGTGGTCGATGTGTTTGTTGTGGCCGCGGCGGACCTCCACATCGTGTGAGTTCCACATTTCGGCGAAACGTGGTGCGGTGCCGAGCAATTCGGTGACCAATCGGGCCAGTGCGGGATTGCCCGGATAGCGGGCGTAGGCGGCACGCAGATCGGCGACCGTGGTGCGGGCGAAATTGCGCGTCTCGCTGTTCGACCACTGCGGATGGTCGGCGGCGCTCAGGAACATCCAGCGCACCATATTGCGTTCGTGATCGGGAAAAGCGTCGAGATCGCCGATGAAGGGGATGGCAGAGTCGTTCCAGGCGAGGATTTCGTAGGTGGCGTCGACGACGTAGGCAGGCGTGCCGAGCGCATCGAGAATTGTTCGAACCGACTGGGGCACAGTTCGATTGGGTCCGGCGACGGTCGGCGGATTCTCCCCGCCCATGCGGAAGAGGTAGTCCCGCTCGTCCACCGTGAGGACCATTGCCCGCGCCAGCGCCGCCAGCACCTGCCGCGACGGCTTCGCCCCGCGCGCCTGCTCCATTCGGATGTAGTAGTCGACCGAGATCCCGGCCAGTTGCGCGACCTCCTGCCGCCGCAATCCCGGTGCGCGCCGGTTGATTCCGTCCGGCAGCCCGACATCACTCGGACGCAATCGGTTCCGCCTGGTGCGCAGGAAGTCCGCCAGTTCGCTTCGATCCGCCATGCCTCCAGTGTCGGCCAGTTCCGCGCCGGATGGGTGGTACAACCTGGTCCTCCCCAGCGCCGATTTCGGGCGCGATGCTGAATGACATGACTACAGCACTCATCACCGGAGCCAATAAGGGCATCGGCTACGAAACTGCCCGCCAACTCGCCGCTCGCGGCATCACCGTTCTTATCGGAGCACGCGATGCCGACCTGGGTCGCACCGCCGCCGACAAGCTGAAGGCCGAAGGCGCAGACGCGATCTTCGTGCAACTCGACGTGACCGACGAGCAATCCATTGCCCGGGCGGCGGACTGGATCGGGACCGAGTACGGCGTACTCGACATCCTCGTCAACAATGCTGCCATCGGGGGTTTCGTCGACGGCGACAACAATCCCTCGTCCACCACTCTCGCCACCCTCCGGAGGGTCTACGAGACCAACGTCTTCGGCGTAGTCGCTGTCACCAACGCCGTCCTCCCTCTACTGCGCCGCGCCGCGGCCGCCCGAATCGTCAATGTCTCCAGCGAAGTCGGCTCCATCGCCATGATGACCGACCCCGACAGCCCCATGTGGCCGATGGCGGCAATCCCCTATCCGTCCGCGAAGACCGCCCTCAACATGATCACGGCCATGTACGCCAAGGAATTCTGGGACGCTCCCATCAAGGTGAACGCGGCCAATCCCGGCTACACGGCCACAGACTTCAATGGCAACGCCGGCTTCCGTACCCCGGCCCAGGGTGCCGAGCCGTCGGTACACCTCGCCACCCTGCCTGCCGACGGCCCCTCCGGCCAGCTCTGGGGCTATCACATGGGCGGCGACGTCGAATACGGTCCGCTCCCTTGGTGATTGCGGGCCCACCACCCGCAAACGCCCCGCCGAAGTTCTCGGCGGGGCGCTTGTGTGCCTGGTGCGGATCTAGCGGACGACCTCGATCACATCGCCCGGGCTGACCCAGCGGTAGAGGGTTTCGGCACCCTCGGGAGTCATGCGGATGCAGCCGTGCGACTTCTCCTCGATCGGGCCGATATGGGTCGCGATATCACCGTTGAAGAACACGGCCCACTTCATCTCGGCATTGTGCATGGTGCTCCAGTGGTACTCCTTCTTGGAGGCCACGTGGAAGACGCCGGGGGGTGTTTCGAACCCGGGCCGTCCGTGCGAGATGGGGGTGGGACCGTAGGTGACCTTGCCGTTCTCCATGAGCCAGGCCTCATTGTCGGAGAGGCTCATGCAGACTCGGGCCCCTTCGGACGTGCAGGGGGCCGTGACCGGCGCGGGCGCCGACGGCTGAATGATGGACGGTACGCCGGGGACATCGGGGCCACCGGGCCATAGCGGATCGGCCTGGGCGGTGCCCGCCATGGCGAGGGCCGCCGCCGCCATGCCGGTGAGTACCGCGGTACAGGCCGTGCGATTACGGAAATGATTGCCACTCATGACGTTCCAACCTCGCTCATCCAGGGGCGCAGCAGTGCGCGCCGGTGGTGGGGACCACCTCTTGGTCATGCATAGGAACTATCACTGCATCTTAGGGGGCACAAACGGCGATTCCGGAGTATTGCCACCATTGGTAACCGGCGTGTACAGCGCGGAAGTGGAAGACTGACGCTTCATGTGGGAGTACGAATACAGCGCCGAGACCGATGTCGATCCGGAGGCGCTGTGGCGCAGCTGGTCCGATCCGGACCGGTGGCCCGAATGGAATCCGGGCATCGAAAGCTTCGAGCTGGACGGACCTTTCGCGGTCGGAACCACATTCCGGATGACCTCGCCGGAGGGCGACACTGTCGAACTGCGCTTCGTCGAGATCATCGAGGGCCGGCTCTGGGCCGACGTTTTCACCGGCGAAGGCTTCGAGATCCGCACCGACCACCGCCTGCAACTACTCGCCCCCGGCCGCACCATGGTCACCTACCGCACCGAGATCACCGGTCCCTCCGCCGATGCCGCCGGCCCGGAAATCGGCGCCCAGATCACCGCCGACTTCCCGGATGTGGTCGCCGGACTCATCAAGCACGCGGGCGCGTCCCAGTAGCTCAGCGCTGATTGCGCTCGTGCAGTAGCAGGAGCCCGTAGGCGGCGACCGATTGCGCGTCGACCATCACGCCCTCGGTGATCAGCGCTTCCAATTCGGCACGGGAGAACCACGCCGCCCGCATGTCCTGTTCGGAGGGTTCCCGCTCGTGCGGTCCCTCCGTCAGCACCGTCGCCAGGTAGATGCTGCCGTACTGGGTGCTGGTGGCGGGCGCGGGCGCGACCCTGCCGAGGTAGGTCAGCTGCTCGGCGCGCAGGCCCGTCTCCTCGCGGAGCTCCTGCCGTGCCACCTCGATCGGGTCGAGGGTCCTGTCGGCGACGGAGCCGCCCGGAAATTCCCAAAAGCGTTGGCGCAGTGGATGTCTGAACTGCTCGACCAGGTGGAAACGGTCGCCGTCCTGCGGCACGATAATGGCGAAATCGGATTTCTCGACTACCGCGTAGAGGCCCTGTTCGCCGTCGGGGCGGCGAATGATGTCCTCGCGGACTGTTATCCACTGGTTGGAGTAGATCTCGCGGGAAGTGAGGACGTCCATCCCGTGATCCTCCCCGAGTATCGCCGCGCTGTCAGCGGCGCAGGGCGGTTCCGACTGTGGAGGCGGCGGTGACGGTGGCGGCGGCCAGGTCGCGGAGGCGGGCTGCGGGGAGGTGGGTGTCGGGGCAGGCGACGATCGAGGCGATCACGGTGCCGTCGGGGGAGAAGACGGGGGCCGAGACCGAGACGACGGCGTTGTCTTCGCCGAGTTCGTCGGGGAGATAGTCGATAGTGATGAGTTCGGTGATCATGGCGCTGAGGCGGTGCCGCAGCGGATCGGTGACGGGTGAATGTCGCAGTGCCGCCAGGGCTTCCAGCATGGGAGTGGAATCGTCGGCTAGGCGCTCGACCGCATAGCCGCGGGTGCGAATGGCGTCGAGGACCGCGTTGAGGCGCGGACGGTGCGCGGGTTCGGCGCCGGCCAGCCACTGCCGGCGGGCGGGCTCGGGGGCCCAGGCGATGAATTCGCGGCAGACCGGCGGGGCGAAGGGCATGCGGCGGCCGGCGCGCATCCAATGCACGGACGGGGTGCCGATCATCTCGGTGATGAGGATCGAGTTCTGCTCGCGTTCGGCCAGGAAGGCCGGAACCTGGTGTGCCTGCGCCAGTTCGCGCATGGCGTCGGCGGCCAGGCTGCGGATGGGGAAGGCGGCCTCGGCGCGCCGGGCGACGGTCATCAAACCCAGGCCCAGGCAGTAATTGCCGTCCTCGTCGCGAATGGTCCAGCCCTCGCCGGTGAGCTGGGTCAGCACGGCGTGCGCGGTGGCGCGGGACATGCCGGTGCCGCGAATGATGCGCGCGAGCGAGAGATGTTCGGCCGGATGCCGGGACAGCAGTTCGATGGTCTGCACCACGCGCCGCGTGGGCGGGGAGACCGCGCCCGACTCGCTGGTGGGAGCGGTCTCGGAGAGCGCGGTGGCGGAGCTGATTTCAGACACTGTGACCTCTGCTGCTCGTGCTTGCTGCGGCTTCCGGCGGGTGGACGCCGGTATGTGACGTACCAATTCGGCGCGGGGTATTGACCGTCACAGGCTAGCGACCTATCGTCGGTGTCACATAATCGAACAATAGCGTCGAATATTCGACAACGCAAGCCTTGGACGGACACCAACCGGACAGGCACGTTGACGGAAGACGCGGCGAGTGAGTGAAGCGAATGCGCGCGGGATACGAGTTGTCGCACCTGGACGCCCTGGAGGCGGAATCGGTGCACATTATTCGAGAGGTTGCCGCCACCTTCGAACGGCCGGTGCTGCTGTTCTCCGGCGGTAAGGACTCGGCGGTCATGCTGGAACTGGCGCGGCGAGCCTTCTGGCCCGCACCGCTGCCCTTTCCGCTGATGCACATCGATACGGGCCGCAATTTCGACGAGGTCATCGACTTCCGGGATCGCACGGCCGAGCGGCTGGGAGCGCAGCTGCTGGTGGGCCGGGTGCAGGACGATATCGACGCCGGCCGGGTCACCGAGGTCGCGGGCGAGACCCGCAATCGGCTGCAGACCGCCACACTGCTGCGCAGTATCCGCGAGGAGCGGTTCGACGCGGTCTTCGGCGGGGCCCGGCGTGATGAGGAGAAGGCGCGAGCCAAGGAGCGGGTGTTCAGCTTCCGCGACGAGTTCGGCGCGTGGGATCCGCGGGCGCAGCGGCCCGAGGTGTGGAGCCTCTACAACGGCGCCCACCGCAAGGGTGAGCATATTCGCGTCTTCCCGCTCTCGAACTGGACCGAGCTCGATATCTGGGAGTACATCGATCGCGCCGAGGTGGCGCTGCCGTCGCTGTACTACGCACACCGCCGCCAGGTGATCGAGCGCGACGGAATGCTGCTGGCCGACAATAAGTTCCTGACCGCGCAGCCCGGTGAGAAGGTTTTCGAAACCACCGTGCGCTTCCGCACCCTGGGCGATGCCGACTGCACCGGATGCGTCGAATCCGACGCGGCCAATGCCACCGAGGTGATCGCCGAAACCGCGGTCACCCGGCTCACCGAGCGCGGCGCCACCCGCGCCGACGACCGAATCTCCGACTCCGGCATGGAAGATCGCAAGCGAGAGGGCTACTTCTGATGCGCCGCAACCTTTTACGACTGGCCACCGCGGGCAGTGTCGACGACGGCAAATCAACCCTCATCGGGCGCTTGCTGTTCGACTCCAAATCGCTGTTCACCGATCAGCTCGACGCCCTCGAACGGGTCAGCCTGGCGCGCGGTAGCGGTCAGCCGGATCTGGCGCTGGTCACCGACGGGCTGCGGGCCGAGCGGGAGCAGGGCATCACCATCGATGTCGCGTACCGCTACTTCACCACCCCGCGTAGGAAATTCATCATCGCGGACACTCCGGGGCATGTGCAGTACACCCGGAACATGGTCACCGGTGCGTCCACCGCGGATCTGGCGCTCATTCTGGTGGATGCCCGCAAAGGTGTTTCCGAGCAGACGCGGCGGCACGCCTTCCTGTCCTCGCTGCTGGGTGTCGGCCACCTGGTGCTGTGCGTGAACAAGATGGATCTGGTCGACTGGTCCGAGCAGCGCTTCGAGGAAATCCGTTCGGAATTCGCGGATTTCGCGACCAAGCTCGATGTCGGCGACCTCAGTTTCCTTCCGCTCTCGGCGCTGCACGGCGACAATGTGGTCGACATGTCCGAGCACACACCGTGGTACCCGGGGCCGACACTGCTGCGGCATCTCGAAGAGGTGCACATCGCCTCCGACCGCAATCTCATCGATACGAGACTGCCTGTGCAGTACGTGATTCGCCCGCACGGCGAGAGCCAGCGCAGTTATGCGGGCACCATCGCGGGCGGCATCTTCAAGCCTGGCGATGAGGTGGTGGCGCTGCCTTCGGGCCGCACCAGTCACGTGACGGAGATCTGGGGACCGGGCGGCAGCAAGATCGACGAAGCCTTCGCCGGTATGGCGGTCTCGCTCACCCTCGACGACGAAATCGATATCGGCCGTGGGGATATGCTCGCCCGGCCCGGCAATCAGCCGCATCAGGATCGTGAAATCGACGCCATGGTGTGCTGGTTCTCCGATGCCGCGCAGCTGCGGGCCGGGAACGATTACAGCATTCGCACCGCCACCCAGAACTCGAAGGTGCGGGTCACCGAGCTGGACTACCGGCTCGATGTGAACACTCTGCATCGACAGACGGAGGCGGATGAGCTGGCGCTCAATGACATCGGGCGCGTCACCCTGCATACCCGGCAGCCGATCATGTTCGACCCGTACCGGGACAATCGCGCCACCGGCAGTTTCATTCTGGTCGACGAGACCACGAATCAGACTGTGGCAGCGGGCATGATCACCGCGCGGACCCCCGGCCTCACCGAGGCGACCAGTGATCGTGGCCATCGCGCCACGGGCCGGCGGCCGCGTGCGAATGTGGTGTGGCACAACTCCGCGGTCGAGCGCACCCAGCGTCTCAGCGAAGGCGCGACAATCTGGCTGACCGGGCTCTCCGGATCCGGAAAGTCGTCCATCGCAGTGGAATTGGAGCGGCAGCTGATCGCCTCCGGGCGACCCGCCTATCTGCTCGACGGCGATAATCTGCGGCACGGGCTCACCAGCAATCTCGGGTTCACCGATGAGGACCGCCGCGAGAACATCCGCCGCGTCTCCGAAACCGCCGCATTGTTCGCGGATGCGGGCACCATCGCCATCGTCTCGCTCATCAGTCCGTTCCGCGAGCAGCGGCGGGATGCGCGAAAGCTGCACGCCGGCAAGCATTTGCCGTTCCACGAGATCTTCGTGGACACCCCGCTCGAGGAGTGCGAGCTGCGCGATCCCAAGGGCCTCTACAAGCGTGCCCGCTCGGGGGAGCTGCCCGAATTCACCGGCATCTCCTCGCCCTATGAGCGGCCCGAGTATGCCGAACTGGTCATAACGCCCGATCAGGGCACCCCGACCGACGTTGCTCTCCGCATCCGTACCGAACTCGGCTTTATCTCTTAGAAAGAAGTGCTGACGCCTGATGGAACCCACTAACGACCAGGCCGAACTACCGCTGACCGAGCCTTTCCTGGCTGCGGTCGCGGAGGCCGAGAAGCTCATCGCAGCAGCGGAATTCATCCGTGACGAGCACGATCTCGCCGAGGGCTACGACTATCTGCAGGGCAGTATTGCCGCGGTACTGCAGCTTTCGCGGGCACACGGCAAATCGCACCCGTACTTCGTGACCTCCACCGGGCCGTATACCAAGATGGGCCTGGATAATCCGGACACGCTGTACTACCACGCCACCGTCGAGTCGGACGGCGAATACCTGCTCACCGGTGTGCGTGGCAATACAGCCGACCTGAGTTTTCAGGTGCTCAAGGGTGATTACACCGCCACCGATGTGCCCAATGGTGACGATGCCTTCGACGACCGGCGGCTCGAGATCGCCGAGGACGGCAGCTATCAGCTACGGTTCGGGCCGCCCAAGGAGAATCCGGGGCCGAACTACTTCGTGCTCGGCGAGGGCGCGTCCATGCTCGCGGTGCGAGAGGTCTACAGCGACTGGGCGAATGAGCGCAAGGGCAGCATTCGGATCGAGCGCGTCGATACCATCGGCACCGCGCCCGCCGAAGCCGATGTGACGGCATTGCGCAAGCGGTATCGCGCGGCGGGCCGCATGCTGCTGACCCGGGTGAACACCTGGTTCAACTTCCCCAAGTGGTTCTACCTGAACCTGCCGGTCAATACCTTGACCGAACCCCGGCTCACGCCAGGTGGTTTGAGCACGCAGTACTCCTCGGTGGGGCACTACGAGCTCGAGGACGATCAGGCGCTCATCATCACCGTGCCGAAATCCGATGCGCCGTACCAGGGTTTCCAGCTCGGCAGCCGCTGGTACATCTCGCTGGACTACTCCAACCACCAGACCAGCCTCAATCATGCTCAGGCGCAGGTCGATCCGGACGGCTTGATCCGGATGGTGGTCTCCGCGCGCAATCCCGGGGTCGCCAACTGGATCGAGACCACGGGCCGTCGGCTCGGCATTCTGCAGTTCCGCTGGCAGCGGGTCTCGGGGCCGATCACTCCGGAGCAGGGCCCCACCATCGAACTGGTGCCCTTCGACAAGGTGGCCGAACAACTGCCGCACTTCGCGCACAATCAGATCGACGAGGCGGGCTGGCGTGATCGAATCGCCACTCGTCAGCGGGCTTTCGCAGAGAGGATGCTGGGATGAGCCGACTGAAGACAGGACTGCTCGACGACAAGGTCGTCGTGATGAGCGGCGTCGGACCGGGCCTCGGCCGGTCCATCTGCCTGGAGGCCGCTGCGGCCGGCGCGAAGGTGGTCCTCGCGGCGCGCACCGAATCCAAGCTGAAGGAAGTCGCGGCCGAGATCGAGGCCGAGGGCGGTGAGGCGCTCTGCGTGCCGACCGATATCACCGATGACGAGCAGGTGCAGAACCTGCTCGCCCGCAGTGTGGACACCTTCGGCAAGGTTGATGTGCTGGTGAACAACGCCTTCTCGGTGCCGTCCATGAAGCCGTTGGCGCGCACCGACTTCCAGCAGATTCGCGACAGCATCGAACTCACGGTGCTCGGCGGGCTGCGGATGACGCAGGCGTTCACCGAGGTCCTCACCGAGACCAAGGGCAATGTCGTCATGATCAATTCGGCGGTGCTGCGGCACTCCGAGCCCCGCTACGGCAGCTACAAGGTCGCCAAATCGGCGCTGCTGGCCATGTCGCAGACGCTGGCGACCGAGCTGGGGGAGAAGGGTATTCGCGTCAATACCGTTGCCCCCGGCTACATTTGGACCGAACAGCTGAAGTGGTACTTCGGCGAGATCGCCAAGAAGTACGGGATCACGCAGGAACAGGTGTACCAGCAGACCGCCTCCAAGTCCGATCTCAAGCGGCTGCCGCTGCCCGATGAGATCGCCCAGGCCGTCGTCTTCCTTGCCTCGCCGTGGGCCAATGCCATTACCGGCCAGACCCTCGATGTCAACTGCGGCGAGTACCACGTCTGAATACGAACGACCGGGAGTCCCTGCGCGACAGGGGCTCCCGGCTCCAGAAGGAGTTCTACCTATGAGCGCACGCACCTCCGTCGGCACCGTCGAGGATCTGCACGCCTCGGCCACCCGGGTCTGCGGCCTCGAAGATTTCGGCTCGGACGACTACCTGGAGGGCCTGAGCGTCCTGTTGGAGTCGTACCAGCGCGATGCCGGGCTCACCGAGCTCGGCTCCAAGATGAGCCGCTACTTCCTGCGCGGGGCACTCGTCGCCCGGGCACTGAGCGAGGCCTCCTGGAAGGCCAATCCCGGTTATGCCGAAACCCCGGTCGCCAGGCCGATTTTCGTGACCGGGCTGCCGCGCACCGGCACCACCGCACTGCATCGGCTGCTGGCCGCCGATCCGGGGCATCAGGCGCTGGAGATGTGGCTGGCGGACTTCCCGCAGCCGCGGCCGCCGCGCGACACCTGGGCCGACAATCCCATCTACCAGCGCATCGACGCCGGATTCGCGCAGCATCGCATCGAGAATCCGGAATTCATGGGCGTGCACTACATGAGCGCCGCCGATGTGGAGGAGTGCTGGCAGCTGCTGCGGCAGACGGGCAAATCCATCGCCTACGAGTCGCTGGCCTATCTGCCGACCTATTCGCAGTGGCTGCGCAAGCAGGACTGGACCGACTCCTACACGCGGCACAAGAAGAACCTGCAGCTCATCGGGCTCGGTGACAGCCGGCGCTGGGTGCTCAAGAATCCGAGCCATCTGTTCGCGCTGGACGCGCTCATGGCCGTGTACCCGGATGCGCTCATCATCCAGACCCATCGTGATCCGGTGACGATTGTCGGCTCGTCGTGCAGCCTCTCCGATCAGGCGGCGGCGGGCTGGTCCACCACCTTCGTCGGCGACAAGATCGGTGAGACGCAGCTGGAGCTGTGGTCGCGCGGGCTGCGCGAGTTCACCGCCGCGCGGGCGCGCTACAACCCGAAGCAGTTCATCGATATCGAATTCGACGAGCTGCGGGCCGATCCGATGGGGACCGTGGAGAAGATCTACACCTCCTTCGGGCTGGAGTTCTCCGATCCGGCGCGCGCCTCGATGGATTCGCTCGACGAGGAGAGCAAGAGCGGTGACCGCAAGCCGGTGCACCGCTACTCGCTGGCCGATTACGGGCTGACCGAAGACCAGGTCAGGGCCGCATTCGAAGCCTGACGGATCGCCGGAGTCCTTCCAGATATGGTTAGCATCACCTAAACGGTCTATGGTTAGCGTCGCCTAACTGCGGAACCACGTGGTGTGGACTGGAAGGACGAGGGAAATGAACGGACGCTGGGACGGCTCTGCGCACACGCGCACCCGTCACGCCGCACCGATGCGCAAGAACCTGATGCGCATCACCGCAGTCGGTGCGGCGCTGCTGCTCGCTGCCGCTTGCTCGAAGTCGGAGCCGGACGCGACAGATGTGAAGTCGCTGGACGGCAACCACTACACACAGATCAATCTGGCTGCCAACAAGGACTCCTACAAGGCGCAGTTCACCTACCCGGACATGGTGAATGCCTGGGGCATTGCCGATCGGCCCAAGGGCGCGGGCGGCCACTTCTGGGTCGGCGCGGGCGGCAAGTCCTTCCAGTTCGTCGGTGACGTCACCAAGTCGCCGGATGCCAAGTACCAGAAGATGTTCCAGGATCCGCTGAAGGTCGTCACGATTCCGGGCGCGGATGCCGTGGTCGGCGATGACGACGACAGTGAGGGCAAGACCACCGGCGTCATCTTCAATCCGGCGCCCATCACCTCCGATATCTTCGCCGTGCACGATCAACCGGTCAGTTACGACGGCAAGGACGAAAAGCTCACCGGCTCGGCGCGATTCATCTTCGCCACCGACTCCGGCAAGATCTCCGGCTGGACCGAACAGGGCGCCACGCCCGGCGCGGTCGTGCGGCACGACGGCCCGGCCGTACTCGAATTCGACGGCACCGCACAGGGAATGAGCTTCAAGGGCATTTCCCTGAGCCCCGACGGCACCAAGCTGATCGCCGCCGACTTCGGCTCCGACCCGCAGGTTCGCACCTTCGACAAGGACTGGAAGCTGGTGTCCACCACCGGTTTCGCCAATCCCTTCGCCACCGGTGACGCCGTCGACGCGGCCGACGCGAGCAAGGGCAAGAAGGTCAAGATCGGCGATCCCGCGCCGTTCAATGTCGCCACCATCGGCAACCGCATCTTCGTCACCTACGCCATCACGCAGGCCGACGAGAAGGATGCCACCAAGATCTACAAGGGCGAAGAGAACAAGCTCGACAAGGATCAGGAAGCCTCTGCCAAGGGCAAGCCCGAAAAGGGCAAGGTTGCCGAGTTCGACGCGAGCGGCAAGCTCGTCCGCACCCTCGACGACGGCGGCCGCTTCAACGCCCCCTGGGGCGTCACCCTCGCGCCCCAGGGCTTCGGCCCCCTCTCCGGCAAGCTGCTGGTAGGCAACTTCGGCGGCGCCGGCCACCTGCTCGCCTTCGACGATTCCACGGGCAAGTTCCAGGACTACGCCCGTGATGCCGACGGCAAGCCCATCGCCATCGACGGCCTCTGGGGCCTGCTCTTCGGCAATGGTGAAAGCCTCGGCGACACCGACGCGCTGTACTTCACCGCTGGGCCGAAGGACGAGACCGACGGCTTGTTCGGCACGCTCCGCTTGAAGTAATCCCCCGTATGACGAAGGCCCCGAGTCGATTCCGGCTCGGGGCCTTCGTGTCAGCCCTGAGTTGCCGCGCACAAGCTGGTCTGCCGCGCACGAAATCGCCGGCGAATCGATGTGCGCCCGGCGAAAACGTGCGCACGACACGGCGGTTCGAGCCGTGCGGGTCAGCGCCAGGCTGGACGCAGAGTGGTCGAATGATCCAGGGCGCGTTCTCCGCCTCTGGTCGCGTTCACGAGTTCGGGGTCGTGGCGTACGTACACGCTGTAGTAGCCGAGGGCGACAGCGCCGAGCCAGCCCACGAGTAGGTTCCCGACTCCGGGGTGGAAGATCGCGAAAGCAAAGAAGGTGACCACGACCGCCGCGACAACCGCGCAGTCGAGAATCTTCCCATTCACCGAATTTCTCCTGTTCCAGCCACGGCAAAGTGGCCCATAGGTGCTGAGCTGGTGCGCCACAAGCGCTTTCATCGCATACCGGCGGCATCGGACGAGCACTGCTCGCGGGCCGGGCTGTCATTCACAGCAATATGACAGTAAGGCCATCCGATGGTCCAAGTAAAGCGATTCATCATGCGATGGGATGACTTATTTTTCCGAATGGGCCTATTCCGTATGACTTTCGTATTGAAGGCGCCGAAATGCGAAAAGGAAACGTAAATCCGAGTAATCGATACCCGAAAATGCCGAACCACGGTCGGGTTTGGGTCTGAGGGTTATCTGGCTGAGTCGGTATGCCAGAATTCGCCGGTGGGCAGTCACCTGATCGACGTCGCGGTGGGTAGCGATGTCGGTAAACACTATTCGGCGAACTTCGATGTCACCTATCTGCGGGAGCGGCCGCTGCTGGCGGTGCTGGCCGACGGTATGGGAGATGGTGCGGGTAGTGCGGCCGCGGGGCGGAACGCGGTGGATATCTTTGTCGACTGTGTGGTGCGTGCGCCGGAAGTCGGGCCGGAGGTGCTGCGTGCTGCCGTGGCGGCGGCTCAGGACCGGGTGATTCGGATCGGACACGAATTGCGGATTCTGGCCGGGTGCACGCTGACTGCCATAGTCGCTGCGCCGCAGGGCTTTTGGCTGGTGCAGATCGGTGACTCTCGGGTATACCGGTTACGGGGCGGGTTGCTCGAGCTGTTGACGACCGACCATACAATGGCGTGGCTGGGGGCCGTGCACGGCTGGTATCCGTTCGACTCGGCGGAGGCCGGGGCGGCGCGGTATCAATTGACCCGGTACGTCGGGCATGGGGGCGCACCGGAACCGGATGTGCTCAGCGTGACGATGAGACCGGGCGACCGATACCTGATGTGCACCGACGGCGTATCCGATCAGATCGGCTACAACGAGCTGCGGACTTTCCTCGGTCGCGATACCAAGCCACAGTCCGTGGTCGGCGAGCTGCTGGCTGCCTGCCATAGGGCGGGTGGAAGCGACAACGCCAGCGTCATCGTGATTCGTGTCGATTGAATTCGGCATCCGGTCGGGTCAGAAGTGGTGGGGGCCGAAGCGGCCCCAGGCTACGAAGGCGGCCAGGGCCAGGTAGATGAGGTTCAGGGCGGTGAACTTGGCTTCGCCGTTGCGGAGATGGGTGATTATTGCGCCGACCATCAGCAGGACCCAGCAGGTGGCGGTTATGGGGACCATGACCGGGGCGATGTCGAGGGCGGCGGGGAGGATCAGGCCGGCGGCGGCGAGGAGTTCCAGGACGCCCAGGGATTTGATGAAGGAGGGGCTGGCGGTTTCGGTCCAGCCGCCGCCGGGGGTTGCGGCGAGTTTTTCCTTGGGGACGAAGGCTTTGCTGATTCCGCCTACCAGGGAGACGGTGGCCAGTAGTCCGGTGACGATCCACAGGGTGAGGTTCATGGGGTTGCTCCTTGTACGTGATGGGGTTGTCCATGAGATGCCGGTGGACTGACTGCTGTGACAGCTCGGCGGGGTGACGACCGTCACACGGGGCTGGTGTCACAGAATGTGGGGGATCGGCGTCTTGTGTGGGACGTAGTCGAAATCGAGGACAGGAGCCACTCATGGGCAGCACATTCCGGATGCCGGGAGCGCGGTCATGAGTGAGGACCGGCCGGACCCGGCTACCGAAGCATTTGTCGCGCACCGCAATCTGCTCTTCACCGTGGCCTACGAAATGCTCGGCTCGGCCGCCGACGCCGAGGACGTGCTACAGGAGGCGTGGCTGCGGTGGGCGGGCGTCGATCTCGCCATCGTGCAGGATCAGCGGGCGTATCTGGTGCGGATCACCACCCGGCAGGCGCTCACCCGGCTGCGAACCCTCGGGCGCCGCAGGGAGTCCTACGTCGGTCAGTGGCTGCCCGAACCGCTGCTGACCGCACCCGATGTGGCGGACGATGTCGAACTCGCCGAAAGCGTCTCGATGGCAATGCTTTTGGTGCTGGAGACGCTCGCCCCGACCGAGCGGGCGGTGTTCGTCCTGCGCGAGGTGTTCGATCTGGATTACAACGAGATCGCCGAAGCCGTCGACAAGAGCCCGGCCGCGGTCCGCCAAATCGCCCACCGCGCAAGGGCACATGTCGCCGCACGCCGCCCGCGCGGAGTGGTCTCCCAAGCCGAGACCCGCGGTGTGCTCGATGCGTTCCGGCAGGCGGTCGAAACAGGCGACCTGCAAAGCCTTCTCGACCTCCTCGCACCGGATGTTGTCGCCCTGGGCGACGGCGGCGGCGTCAAACAGGCCCTCCCGAAGCCCGTCGTGGGAGCCGACCGGGTGGCCCGCGTGCTGTCCGCCGGTTGGAGCAGGTTCGCTGCCGAGGCATCCTTCGAGCCGACCCAGGTCAACGGCTACCCGGCCCTGATCCTCCGCCTCAATGGAGAACTCGACACCGTCATGGCCCTCCGCATAGACGACGGCTTGATCACCGGCCTCTACTCCGTCCGCAACCCCGCCAAGCTGTCCCGCATGGAGCAGGAAACCACCCTGCGCCGCTGAGTAATTCGAACTTCAGTCACCTTGGAAGAGCACAAGCGGCCCTGCGCTCATCCAATGCTGAAGCGGCGCGGTGAAACAGTTCCCGTCGAGATGGCTCGGATCGAGAATCGACATCGACACCGAGCGAAAATGGTACTGCCCGAGGCTACCTTCGAGGACGGCCGCCGGACCGACACCGAGATACGTGACGGGCCCATCGAGCGGCAGCATCCCGCCGTCCGCAGTCGGAAGGTGCACGGTGACGTGGCCGTCGCCACGGTCGGTGAGGCAGTCTCCCCCCGCCCTGCCGAGTGCGGGACGAGTGCCGGTGGTGACATCGACATCCCATACCCCGGCCTTGCTCGGATCGAGCAATCGATCACCCAATCGGCCGGTGCAAGTAATCGACATGCCTCGGTCCTGGATGTGTTGCTGCGACGGAACCATGCTGATCCCCGGTGGTAGCGCCGTCTCATTTCCCGCGATGAAGCACGTCGCAGTGCTCACCTCTGCGGCGGCCGCGTGCGTCGGCGCCAGGGTAACTCCGGCGACAGCAAGCAGCGACACGGTGAATACCGTCGAGCGGTACATATTTCCCCTCCCACGTGCAAGAACTCCCGATGGTATGCGCGCTTCCGTTGCCCTGGTGGACAATTGACTAGATGAAGCCGATTGCCGGACGTGAGGCGCGGACCAGCCACCGGGGCAGCGGCATCGCCGCACCGCGCGCCCTGGCTGAAAAAGGCCACGCCGGCCTCGGAATAGGTCACACCGGTCCCTTGGCCGACCGCCGCGAGATGGGTACGGTGCCGAGATGCGATTCAAATCAAGGGGATTCGCAGGGCGCACTCTTCCGCCTCGCCTGGTGACACCACACCGACTGCGGACGGTGATGAATATTGCTCCGCCACTGCTGTTCCTCGGCGTACGGGTGGAGCAATTTGCCGACGACTGGACCTCGGCGCGGGTGAGTTTGCGCGTGCGCCGATGGAACTCCAATCACAATGGCGCAGCGCCGGGTTGGTCACTGTTCGCCATGACCGATCCGTTCTTCGGGATGATGGCCTACGGGCAGCTCGGCAGCGGATACCGGGTGTGGAACACCACCGCTGAGATCGAGTTCCTCGCTCCGGGCCGTGGCAGGGTTCGGTCGACGATGCTGATGCCCCGCGCGCTCGTGAACGACATCCGCCGCGCAACTGCGGATGGAGCCAAATCGATCACCGAGCACGAGGCGGAAATTGTCGACTCGAACGGCGACCTGATTGCCCGCGCTCGGCAGCAGCTGTACGTCCGAAAGGCCGTCCACCGCAACTGAAATGCCTGCCTGGGGGGTCAGCCGAGCTGGGAGAGGGCGGTGAGTAGGGGGAGGATGGTGTGTAGGAAGTCGCCGGGGCAGGTGGTTTCGCCGCAGACCGATTGCCAGTCGCGGTGGCCGGAGACAGCCGGGATTGTGGTGGTCAGGCCGCTGGTGGGGTTGGTGTAGTTCACCTGGGCGAAGGGGTTGAGGGACAGGGCGGAGCAGAGGCGGGTCAGGACGGTGTCGAGGCTGTGCAGGGCGGGTTTGCTGGGGAGGGTGCTGGTGAAGTCGCCGATCAGGCAGATGCCGATATTGCCGGAATTCGCGCCGCGGACGTGGCCGGCGGTGATGATTTCGGCGCCGGGGCGCAGGTCGGAGCCCGGTTTGAAGATGGGGGAGTCGTCGGCGCCGGTGTGGCGGGCGGAGTAGATCACGCCGTTCGGGTCGATCATGAGGTGGTAGCCGACGTCGCCCCAGCCTTGGCCGTCGGGGTCGGGAAGGGCGTGGAAACGGTAGACGCCGGTGACCGCGTCGCGGTAGTCGTCGTACTCCTGGCCGGTGGGTATCTGGGTGTGGTGGACCGTGATCACCTGTGCGGGTGCGTATTCCGGTTCGCCCCAGGTCATGAGGGATTCATCGGCTCCCCAGCCGGAGCGGGTGACCGCTGGGAAACCCCAGGCGTACGAGGTCGATACCGCGCTGCGGAACGGTTGGGCGGTCACCGGTGCGAAAACACTGGGAGCCAAAGCCTTTTCGGAGATGACATCGAGTTTGTCGGCGCCCGCCGGAATGGGGATGATCTCCGATAGCTTGCCGGGGCGATCGTCGCGGCCGTGCGCCGTCCGACGCACCGAGACCGGATCGGTCCACGCACCCGCCACGCGGAATCGCACCGCTGCAGGTTTTCCGGTCTGGTCGGGCTGCCGCACTGCGGTGAAAAGGCCACCGTGACAATCGGTTCCCTCGGCCGGGGCGGCGTCGGCGAAGGTCCGGGCGCCCAGCCATCCTGTCGCGGCCACCGCCGCTGCGCCGGTGAACAGGGTGCGGCGGCGTACCTGATTGTGCTGTGTCACTTCGATCCTCGGCTTTCGTCCTATGAATCCTACGAAAGTCGACGGACCAGTCCGGAACCGGCACCGGCCAGCGAGGTGATCTTGACGAACAAAGGGGAACACGTTCAAACTACCCGTGGGTAACCAGACCTTGGGGTCTGGTTAGAGCGGCCGTCTATGACCAGCGCTTTCATGGTGCCCGCAGTTGAGAGGATTCTCGGAGTTGAGAAGAATACTGGGACGCGTTCCTGTTGCGCTGGCGGTGGCGGCTCTGGCGCTGGCGGTCGGTTCGACGGCAGAGTTCGCGCCGCACGCCAATGCGGCGTCCGATGCGTTCTACGAGTACACCGGCGAGACGCCGCTGTCCTCGTTCGAGCCGGGCGCCATTCTCGATACCAGGACGCTGCCCTACCACGTGAGCGGGTTCGCGACTCCGCTCACCGCGGTGCAGCTGCTGTACCGCACGACCGACGCGCAACACCGGCCGGCCGTCGGAGTCACCTCGATCCTGGTGCCGCCCGGCGGCGACCCCGCCAAAGCGGTTGCGTACCAGTCCTTCTACGACTCGCTCAACCCCGAGGACAGCCCGTCCCGGTCCATTGCCGGTGACGTGAGCTTCGGCGGCCTGGTCAACAGCATGGAAGCCACCCTGATCGCCCCGCTCCTCGCGCAGGGGTTCGCCGTCATCGTCGACGACACCGAAGGCGAGCACGCGGATTTCGCCGCCGGACCCGAATACGGCATGAATACCCTCGACTCGATCCGCGCGGCGACCCACTCGCCGGCGACCGGCCTGAACGCGGACGCCCGGATCGGATTGATCGGATATTCGGGTGGAGCGATCGCCACCAATTGGGCTGCGGCCCTGGCCCCCAGCTACGCGCCGGATGTCGACGCCCGGCTGGTCGGCGCTGCCGAGGGCGGTGTGCTGGTCAACCCGGCCCGCAACCTCTCCTACATCAGCGGCAGTATCGGATGGTCGGGTGTCGCGGCCATGGCGATCATCGGCATCGCGCGCTCCTATGACATCGACTTCACGCCCTATCTGAACAGCTACGGCGCACAGATCATCGACAGACTGTCGAACGCCTCGATCGCCAATGTGCTGTTCCAATACCCCGGATTGACCTGGCAGCAGCTGGCAAAGCCGGAGTACGCCGATCCCAACAGCGTGCCGCCGTTCGTGGAGGCGGTGCGCAAGATCGACCTCGGTCTCGCACCCACGCCGACCACCCCCATGTTCATCGGCCAGGGCGCCAATGGCGAGCTGGAGGGCAGCGACGGCAGCAAACCCGGCATCGGCCACGGTGACGGCGTCATGCTCGCCGGTGACGTCCGCGCCCTCGCCAACCAGTACTGCGCAACCGGCAACCCGGCGATCCAGTACCAGCAGTACGACCTGCTCAGCCATGTCCCCTCCATGGTTCCGTGGACGCCGACGGCGCTCGCCTGGCTCACCGCCCGATTCGCGGGGGAACCGGCACCGACCAGCTGCGGCGCCATCGCGCCGGGAAACTCACTCGCACCGCAACTTTGACGGCAAGACCGATCCCCGATTCGCTGTGGCGCATCGGGGATCGGCATGTGGGCGCCGGATATGGCTGTGCCGCTGTCGATTAGGCGGCCAGAGGGCTGGGAGTCGTTACTCCGCGTTGTGAGCCGGAAAGCGGGCGGTGAGTCCGTCGACGAAGGCGGTCAGGGCCAATTCGAAGCTCTCGGAGTCGATTTCGTCGGCTCGGGCGCGGAGCAGGTGGGCCTGTTCGAGGTGGGGGTAGCGGTCCCGATAGACCTGGACGTCGTCGACGAAGCCTCGGGAGAAGGAGCCAATGGTGGCGCCCATGACGAGGTAGCGGGTGGCGGCGCCGATCATGGTGGCGTCGCGCGGGGGCCAGCCCGCGCCTACCAGGCCACCGTGGACGGCGTCGGCGTGGCGGAGGTTTTCTTCGCGTTTGCCGGGGCCGGCGGCGAGGTAGGGGACGAAATTGGGGTGGGCGACCAACTCGTGGCGGTAGGAGCGCGCCCAGGACATGAGGCCGTGCTGCCAGTCGCCGTGGTCGAAGGCGGAGGTGTCCACGCGGGCCATGATGCCGCCGGCGATGTCGTCGAGCACATCGTCCTTGGTGGGGTAGTGCCCGTAGAGGGACGCGGCTTGGACGCCCAGTTCGGCGGCGAGTTTGCGCATGGACAGCTCGGCGAGGCCGTCGCGGTCGATGAGGGTCAGGGCGGCGTCACGAATGCGCTCCCGGCTCAATAGCGGCACCCTCGGTCTCGCCATTCGACACACCTCCCTGCTGTCGACCCCCGGGGATCACCCCGCTGACCTCGAAGTTATCACTTCATCCTTGAAAAACCGAACACCGTTAGGATAACTTCGGAGTCATTAACCTAACAACGTTTGGTTAGGAGCTATTACAGATGGACTTCGAGCTCGACGAACCGCAGCGCGCACTGCGCGAGGTGGCCCGTGCCTGGGTGGACAAGGAAGTTGTCCCCTACGCCGCCGCCTGGGACCGCGCCGAATCGGTGGACCTCGCCATTGTCGGCAAGCTCGGCGATATGGGATTCCTCGGCATCGAGATTCCCGAGGAGTACGGCGGATACGGCGGCACCGCATTGGATTACTGCCTGCTGCTCGAGGAACTCGGGCGCGGGGACAGTTCGGTGCGCGGCATCGTCTCGGTATCGCTCGGCCTGGTCGGCAAATCGATCAAGACCTACGGCACGCAGGCGCAGCGGCGAGAATGGTTGCCGCGCTTGTGCTCCGGGCAGGCGCTGGGCTGCTTCGCACTCACCGAGCCCGGCACCGGATCGGATGCGGGCAGTCTGATCAGCAAAGCCGTTCAGGACGGCGATGATTGGCTGCTGTCGGGCACCAAGATGTTCATCACCAATGGCACCTGGGCCGATGTCGCCATCTTCTTCGCGCGGACCGGCGGGCCGGGACCCCGGGGCGTCACCGCCTTCCTGGTGCCTACCGATGCGCCGGGATTCACCCGGAAAGAGATCAAGGGCAAGCTGGGCCTGCGCGGGCAGGCCACCGCCGAACTGGTGCTCGACCAGGTGCGGGTGCCCGATTCGGCCCGGCTCGGCGACGAAGACCAGGGCTTCAAGATCGCCATGGGCGCGCTCGACAAGGGCCGCATGGGTGTTGCCGCCGGCTGTGTCGGCGTCGCGCGCGGCTGCCTGGAAGCCTCGGTGAAATACGCTCAGGAGCGCGAGCAGTTCGGTAAGCCCATCGCCTCGTATCAGCTGGTGCAGGAGCTGCTCGCCGATATCGCTGTCGAGGTCGAGGCGGCGCGGCTGCTCGCCTGGCGGGTCGCCGACCTGGTGGAGCGCGGCAAGCCGTTCGGCACCGAAGCGTCCGTGGCCAAGCTGTTCGCCAGCGAGGCCGCGGTCAAGGCCGCCAACAATGCCATTCAGGTCTTCGGTGGCTACGGCTATATCGACGAATACCCGGTCGCCAAGTACCTGCGCGACGCGCGCGTGCTCACGCTGTACGAGGGCACCAGCCAGATTCAGAAACTGCTCATCGGCCGCGCCCTCACCGGCGTGAACGCCATCGTCTGACCACATTCTCGGACAAGGAGATTCGCATGACCTCGAAGGTTGCCTTCGTCACCGGCGCCGCCCGCGGGATCGGCGCCGCCACCGCGGCCCGGCTGGCCGCCGACGGATTCACCGTCGCCATTGCCGACCTCGACGAAGCCGCCTGTAAGACGGCCGTCGATGCCATTGTCGCCGACGGCGGCAAGGCAATCGCGGTGGCCTGCAATGTGACCGACGAAGCCTCCGTCGACGCTGCATTCGAACGTGTTGCCGCAGAGCTGGGCTCGGTCGACGTGCTGATCAACAATGCCGGCGTGCTGCGGGACAACCTGCTGTTCAAGATGTCCGTGGAGGACTGGGACACCGTCATGTCGGTGCACCTGCGCGGCGCGTTCCTGTGCAGCCGGGCCGCGCAGCGGTACATGGTCAAGCAGAAGTCCGGCAAGATCGTGAACACCTCCAGCGTGTCCGCGCTCGGCAGCCGCGGGCAGGCCAATTACTCGGCGGCCAAGATGGGCATCCAGGGGTTCACTCGCACGCTCGCCATCGAACTCGGTCCGTACGGCATCAATGTGAATGCCGTTGCGCCCGGCTTCATCGTCACCGATATGACCGATGCCACCGCGGCCCGGGTCGGCGTCGATCCCGAGGAATTCCGGACCCAGGCCGCCGCCGTCACCCCGCTGCGCCGCGTCGGGCAGCCCGCGGACATTGCCAATGTGGTCTCGTTCCTCGTCTCCGAGGACGCCTCCTTCGTCACCGGCCAGACCATCTATGTTGACGGCGGCCGCAAGCTCTAGAGAGAAAGTCCGATGCAGAGAACAGTTTTCGACGCCGATCACGAATCCTTCCGCAAGACGGTGCGCGCCTTCATCGAATCCGAAGTCGCGCCCGTCTACGACGAATGGTTCGACGCCGGCATCGCGCCGCGCGAGTTCTATTACCAGCTGGCCGAACTCGGCATCTTCGGCATCGAGGTGCCCGAGGAATTCGGTGGCGCCGGTATCGAATCCTTCAAGTTCCAGGCCGTCATCATCGAAGAGGCCGCCCGCGCGGCGGTCTCCTTCGGTGGCTCCAGTGTGCACGTGGGCCTGTGCCTGCCGTACCTGAAGATGCTGGCCAGTCAGGAGCAGAAGGAGCGCCTGCTGCCCGGCTTCGTGAGCGGCGAGACCATGTTCGCCATTGCCATGACCGAGCCCGGCACCGGGTCGGATCTGGCCGGAATGCGGACCACCGCAAAGCTTTCCGAGGACGGCACGCACTATGTGCTGAACGGGTCCAAGACCTTCATCACCGGCGGTGTGCACGCCGACCGGGTGATCGTCTGCGCCCGCACCGACGCACCCCTCGCCGATGATCGCCGGCACGGCATCTCGCTGTTCATGGTGGACACCAAATCACCGGGCTACACCGTCGGCCGCAAGCTGGACAAGCTCGGCCTGAAGGTCTCCGACACCGCCGAACTCAGCTTCACGAATGTCGAAGTGCCCGAGGCGGATCTGCTCGGCGAGGAGAACAAGGGCTTCTCCTACCTCGGGCTCAACCTGCCGCAGGAACGGCTCTCCATCGCCGTCGGCGCGTACGCGCAGGCGCGGGCGGCCGTGCAGTTCGCCAAGGAATACACGCAGCAGCGCAATGTCTTCGGGCAGCCGGTCGCCAGCTTCCAGAACACCAAATTCGAGCTGGCCGCCTGTCAGGCCGAAGTGGATGCTGCCGAAGCCGTGGTGGACCGCGGGCTCGAGGCGCTCGACGCCGGGACGCTGACCCCGGCGGATGCCGCCTCCGCCAAGCTGTTCTGCACCGAGGTCGCGGCCCGCGTCATCGACCGCTGCCTGCAGTTGCACGGCGGCTACGGATTCATCAACGAGTACCCGATCGCGCGGCTCTACGCCGACAACCGTGTCAACCGGATCTACGGCGGCACCAGCGAAGTCATGAAGATGATCATCGCCAAGGATATGGGCCTGTAGGCCACACGCTACGAACAGCAAGAGGTCCCCCATGAACGCGACGCTCTCCCTGGCCAGCATTCTCGCCGAACCGGCGCGGCGGCGGCCCGATCACCTCGCCCTCATCGAAGGCGCGCAACGGATCACCTTCGCCGACCTGTGGCGGCAGGCCCGCGAACAGGCCGCCGCGCTCATCGAACTCGGTGTGCGGCCCGGGGATCGAGTCGCGCTCATGGGGCCCAATACCGCCGACTTCCCGCGCGCCTACTACGCCATTCTGGCGGCGGGCGCGACGGTGGTGCCGGTGCATCTGCTGCTCACCGCCGACGAGGCCGAATACGTGCTGCGAGACAGTAAAGCCTCGCTGCTCATCTGTCACGACATCGTGGCCCCGGTCGGCAAAGCGGCCGCAGAGCGTGCGGGGATTCCCTGTGTGAACCCGAAAGAGCTGGCCGCAGAACCGATTCCGACGTTCGTCTCGCGCAGTCCGCTCGATATCGCGGTGGTGTTCTACACCAGTGGGACCACCGGCCAGCCGAAGGGCGCGGAGCTCAGCCACCTCAATATGGTCATGTGCGCCACGGTGAATGCCTTCGACGCCAATGAGGTCAAGCGCGAGGACATCGCCCTCGGTGCGCTCCCGCTGTTCCACGTGTTCGGGCAGACGGTATCCATGAATTCGCATTGGCGGCTCGGCGCGACCCTGGTACTGCTGCCGAGATTCGATGCGGCCGAAGCGATTCGGCTCATGAACGCCGAGAACATCAATACCTTCCACGGTGTGCCGACCATGTACGTCGGCCTGCTGGAAGCCGCACGCGACGCCGAACGGCTGCCGAAACTGCGGCTCTGTATCAGCGGCGGCGCGGCCATGCCGCCGTCCGTACTCGAGGACTTCGAGCGCGTGTACGGCGCGCAGGTGCTCGAGGGCTACGGGCTTTCGGAGACTTCGCCGACCGCCACCGTCAACCAGCCGCTGCTCGGACCCGTCGCCGGCACCGTCGGACATGCGGTGTGGGGTGTGGATGTCGAGATCGCCGACCCGGCCGTGCGCGATCGCATCGAACTCCTGCCGACCGGCAGCGTCGGTGAGGTCGTGGTCCGCGGCCACAATGTGTTCAGCGGATACACCGGGCGGCCCGAAGCCACCGCGGAGGTCATGGTGGACGGCTGGTTCCGCACCGGGGACCTCGGCACCAAGGACGAGGGCGACTACCTGCGCATCGTGGATCGCATCAAAGAGATGATCATTCGCGGCGGGTTCAATGTGTATCCGACCGAGGTCGAGGCCGCGCTGCTGCGGCATCCCAAGATCGCGCAGGTCGCGGTGATCGGTGTGCCGGACGACAATTACGGCGAAGAGATCCTCGCGGTGGTGGTCCCTTCGGAGCCCGTCACCGCCGACGAAATCATCGAGTTCGCCCGTGAACACGTGGCCCGCTACAAGTATCCGCGGCGGGTCGAATTCCTCACCGAGCTACCGCTCGGTCCTACCCACAAGATTTTGAAGCGAGAACTCAAGGAGCGCTTCGCATGAGCGGTCAGGCTCCGAGGCGGCAGCGGAGCGTAACCACGGAGAGCCCCGCTTATGCGAGAGCGGGCACAGCATGATCGACTTCACCTCGTTCGACGAGTTACGCGCGGCCGTCGGCACCGAAATCGGTGTCAGTGACTGGATTCTCATCGACCAGGAACGCATCGACCGGTTCGCCGAAGCCACCGGCGATCACCAGTGGATCCATGTCGATCCGGAGCGGGCCACCGCTGGGCCCTACGGGCACACCATCGCGCACGGCTTCCTGACCCTGTCGCTGGTCGTCCCCATGACCGCCCAGGTGATGCAGGTCGGCTTCGCCCGCCTGGCAATCAACTACGGGCTCAACAAGGTTCGCTTCATCACCCCGGTACCGGTGGGCAGTCGCATCCGCGGCCGCTTCACCCTGAACTCCCTCACCGATATCCCGGGCGGCGTCCAGGCCGAACGCGCGGTCACCATCGAGATCGACGGCGAGCCCAAACCCGCCTGCGTAGCGGAAAGCATCGCCCGCTACCTGGCGTGACGGCACGATGAAGAAGGCCCGTCCCCGGCATCGGGACGGGCCTTCACCTTTCGAGCTCGAATCTACTTACCCAGCCCGAACGGCTGTGCGGACAGCGGTGAATCGTCCGGGGTCATGGTCGCGACCACCGCGATGCCCGCGGACTGGAAGTTGTTGAGGGCCCGGGCAATATGGTCGGCCGAGGTGATCAGGATCGCCGCGTGTGCGCCGATCGCCTGCATGAGCTGGGCCGAGAACGCCGCGTTCTGCACGGTCGAATTCGCATGGGTCTCACTGTGAATGCGTTGCGGGGTGATGCCGCGCTGCACCAGCCAGTCCGCCATGGCCTGCGCCTCGGTGACGCCGTTCTGTGGATTGCCGCCGGTGACGATCACCGGGGCATCGGGGGACAGCAGCGCCGACACGTACCCGGCGTAGAGGCGGTTCACCAGCTCCGGCCGCATCGAACCATCCGGCAGCAGACCGTAACCGAGCACCACGATGGCGGTGGCCGGACTGAACATGGCGGGCAATTCGAGACCCGGCAGGTCCAGGCCGGGCATCATCGTGGTGACCGAATGGAGAACGGAGAGCGCGCCCTCCGAGATGGACGCCACCGGATCCACCGGCGTGGTGGCGGGTTCGGCGTGCGCTGTGGCGACAGCGGCGGCAACCGCGACGACCGTGGCACCCGCGAGCAGGGTGCGCACGGCGAGGCGCGCGGTATTTCGGGAGAGGTGGCGGAGAACCGGAACAGCCGGTAGCAGATCGAACATCGGAAACCCCCTGGGTAGCCACACTAGCGGCTACTAGTCGGTTCACATTTTCGATCCATGATCACCCTGAAATGCCTGTCCGGTACACGATTTGGGGAAATCAAGATCCGAATGCCCGCGACCTGCAAGGACCTGATCGTTGCGGCTAGACGAAGGCGTCGCGGTGTGCCTCACACCACTGTGCGAAGGTGCGGGGCGGGCGGCCGAGCAGTTCGGTGACGCTATCGGTACGCAGTCCGACTGTGTCGGAACGCATTTGGGTGAAGGACTCGAGAATGGCGGCGGCGAGGGCCGGTGGGGCTCCGTTCGGGAAGCGCGCCCGGACAGCCTCCTCCGGGGTGCTGGTGCCGCGAATCTCGAGTGTGCGGCCGAGGATTCGCGCCAGGATCGCGACCTGCTCAGCGCAGGTGAGGGATTCGGCGCCGGTCAGCGCATGGGTGGCGGGCAGGTGGTCCGGCTCGGTCAGGGCGCGGGCGGCCACCGCGGCAATATCGGCCGGGTCGATCGGGGCGAAGCGGCCCGGTCCGGTGGGATCGAGAATCGGCTCGCCCGCACGGATGGCGGGGGCCCATTCGAGGGCATTGCTCATGAGGCCGCCCGGTCGCACGATGGTTGCCGGAATGCCACTGGCCAGCACGAGTTCCTCGCGTTCGCGGTGCCAGCGGCCCATGGGGGGAACGGGATCGCCGGCGGCGTGGAAGGAGGACAGCAGCACTATGCGGCCGACGCCGGCCTGCTGTGCGGATTTCACCGCGTGGCGGGTGTGGTCGATGCCGACGCCGGGGACCAGGAGGAACAGGGCGGTGACGCCGTCGAGGGCCCCGGTGAGGGCGGCCGGATCGTCGAGATCGCCGAGGTATCGCTGAGCTGGTGCCGGAGGGTCGCTCGCGCGGGCCGGATCGCGGACCAGCATCCGGTATTCGACTCCGGCGGTGGCGAGTTCGCGGTTGAGTTCGCGGCCGATGTTTCCGGTCGCACCTGTCAGAAGTATCATGAACGCTCCAAGTCGTTAGCCGTCTATCGAATAACGTTAGACGGCTAACGATCTCTGGTCAATAGTTGTCCGCCGACCCCGGAGGCCTGATGTCCGACTTCCTCGATCTCCATGGCAGCACCTCGAAAGTCCTGCGAGCCTTGGCCGATCGCGATATGCGCCGGCTCGGGCTGCACCTCGGGCAGAACCATGTGCTGGCCGCACTCTGGGAGCGGGACGGGCGCACACCGGGCGAGATGGCCGCCGCCCTGAACGTCAGCACCCCCACCGTCGTCAAAGCCGCCACCCGCATGACCGCCGCCGGACTCCTCGTCCGCCGCCCCGACGACCGCGACAACCGCCTCGTCCGCCTCTGGCTCACCGACAAGGGCCGCGAACTCCAGAAACCGGTCGAGGCCGACCGGAAAGCCCTGGAGGACAAGGTCACCGCCGCCCTGACCCCCACCGAACGCAAACACCTCATGTCCGCCCTCGCCAAAATCCACCACACCGCCGCCGACCTCCTCGGCACGCCCGTCGACCACACCACCCTCTCGGACTGACCGTCAGGGCCAGGGGTCGGGGTTTTCTGGAGGGTGATCACCTAGAGTTGGGCGCATGATTACCGCGATCGTGCTGATCTTCGCCGAGTCCGATCGGATTCCGGAGACCGCGCAGGAACTGGCCGATATCGACGGCGTTGCGGAGGTGTATTCGTGCGCCGGTGATGTGGACCTGATCGCGGTGGTGCGGGTGCGCGACCATGAGCAGATCGCCGAGGTGGTGACCGGGCGGATCAACAAGACGGCCGGCGTGGAACGCACCACCACCCACATTGCCTTCAAGTCCTACTCGCGCGCGGACGTGGAGCAGGGCTTCTCCATCGGCGAATAGCGTTCGGTCCGGGGCGTGCGCGGTCAGTTCGCGAGGACTGCGGCGCCGAGGGGGGAGGCGTGGCGGCCGGGTTCGATCACCCTGGTGACGCCGCCCCGGCAACCGGGCAGCAGATACACGCGGACCGTCTGGTCGGTGTTGTTGGTGACCGCCAGTCGGCGGGGCACCTTGCGAATGGTTAGGCAGCCGGTCAGGTCGCCATAGTCGTGGTCGTCCACGGTCAGCATGCCCTGGGCTGTGGTCCGGGTGATCGGTGTGACCGGATGCGCGGCGCTCACCGGCACGCCGACGAGTAGCGCGCCGCCGATCGCGGCGGCCGCGACCGCGAGAACGCCTCGCCGCCAAGAGATTCCGTGCCGCACCGGGCCCGCCATCACGGTGCCGGGATCGAGGGGCAGGGGAGGTTTTTCGGCGATCTCGCCGAGACGGCACCCGCCGCTGCGGCCTTCACGAGCACCGCAGCCGAGAGCCCGGATATCGCATATCCGTACCGCTTCATGCCGCACATCCTCACTAGGTCCGTACGGCGATCGCCCGCACCCCAGCGGAGAACCGCCTGCTCAACGCCGAAACTGTAACGCCGCCGCTGGTGCATCACCAGCAAACAACACACCTTGGCGCTTGCGAACTCGTGTGGAAAGCGACAATTCGGTCTTTTTCCGGTGCTCCGGCCGAATGCCGTCGGTTCGTCCGGCCGCGATCAGTCGGAACCGAGCTCGTTCGTCACGGCCGCCCAGCGATCGAGCAGCGTCGAGGCGGCACCGCTGTCGACGGCGGCGGAGACCCGCTCCAGCGCAACGGCCAGCTGCGCGTGCAGATCCTCGGTAGCGGTCTCCGGCGTGAGCTCGTACGCGACCACCGCGGCGGCCGAATTCACCAGCACCGCATCACGAACCGGGCCGAGATCACCGGCGAACATATTGCGGGCGATCACCGCGTTCATGGTCGCGTCACCACCCTTGAGGGCGGCCGGGTCGACTCGCTCGAGGCCGAGTTTGGTTGGGTCGATGGTGGTTTCGTACCGCTGACCGCCCGATACCACCCACACATCGGTGGTGTCGGCCGTGGTGATCTCGTCCAGGCCGTCATTGCCGCGCACCACCAGCGCCGAGGCGCCGCGATCGGCGAACACGCCCGCGATGACCGGCAGCAGATCCGCGAACGCGCAGCCGATGAGGCCGGCCGTCGGCTGTGCCGGATTGGTCAGCGGGCCCAGGATATTGAAGACCGTCGGAATGCCGATCTCACCGCGCGCCTGGCTGGCATACCGCAGCGCCGGATGGAAGACCGGCGCGAAGCAGAAGCCGATGCCGACCTCGCGCACCGAGGCCGCGACCGAGGCCGGACCCAGGGCGATCTTCACGCCCAGCGCCTCCAGCACATCCGCGCCGCCGCTCTTGGACGAGGCCGCGCGATTGCCGTGCTTCACCACGGGAATCCCGGTGGCCGCCACCACAATCGAGGACATGGTCGAGATATTCACGGTGCCGGAGCGGTCACCGCCGGTGCCGACGATATCGACGGCCTTGCCCTCGAACGGCACCCGGCGTGCGTGCGCGAGCATGCCCGCCGCCAGCCCGCCCAGCTCGGCGGAGGTGGGGCCCTTCATCTTCAGGGCCACGCCGAAAGCCGCGATCTGTGCGGAGGTGGCGCTATCGGTGAAGATCTCGTTCAGCGCCCAGGTGGCCTCCTCGGCGGAGAGATCATTGCCGTCGGTGAGGATGCCGAGGATTTCTCGCCAGCTGCGCGCGCTCATGGCTGACAAGCCTAGTGCGCGGGGGCTATTTCTTTTCTCCCGGTTGCCGCGCCGCGGGCTGCAGGGCGTCCCAGCCCAGCGCCTGGCCGTCGTGGCGGTGCGCGAGAGCGACCATGCGGGAGTGGTCCTGGGCGCAGTGCATGGCATCGAGCACGCGCACCCGCTGCAGGATCAGCGTGTCGGCAGCGTCCGGCGAAACGGTTTCATAGCCTTCCTGCTCGGCAATGATTTGCACCGCATTCACCTGCTCCGCGGGAACCCGCAGGTGGTGCCGCAAAACCGCAGGTTGGTCGGCAGTCCAGTTCTCCGCACGGCCCAAAACAGTCGAACATGCTTCCGCGTCATCGAAACTCGACGCCACCACCACCAGGTCGCCGCGCCCGGTATCGAGTTCTGTTGCCCCGGCGCGCCGAAAGCGCCGCAGCCACCGTGACTTCGCGTTCATTTCGCCTTCCAAAAGGGGCTCAGCTTCCTCTTACCTGCACAATCTAGGCTGCTCCATGACACGCCGAGCCCCTGTCGAGAGGGTCGCTCGCCCTGCGGTTTCCGACACGTACGACGAAGTTTCGTACCCCGCTACTCCTGTCGTACTACGACAAGTCATACTTACCGGCGTGACGACCGCAGTAGGGACCCCAGGATCGGCCATAACCCAGCGAGTGCATTCGCTGAACCGGCCCAACATGGTCAGCGTCGGTACCATCATCTGGCTGTCGAGCGAGTTGATGTTCTTCGCCGGCCTGTTCGCTATGTACTTTGTCGCTCGCGCGCAGGCACACGGTAAGTGGCCGATGGAGCCGACCGAGCTGAACCTCGGGCTCGCCGTGCCGGTGACCGCGGTCCTGGTCGCCTCGTCCTTCACCTGCCAGATGGGCGTCTTCGCGGCTGAGCGCGGCGACGTGTTCGGCCTGCGCCGCTGGTACACCGTCACCCTGATCATGGGCGCGATGTTCGTCGCCGGTCAGGGGACCGAGTACTACCACCTGGTCCAAGAGGGCACCACCATCTCCAGCACCGTCTACGGCTCGGTCTTCTACATCACGACCGGCTTCCACGGCCTGCACGTCATCGGCGGTCTCATCGCCTTCGTCTTCCTGCTGATCCGTACCTCGCTGAGTAAGTTCACCCCGGCGCAGGCGACGGCAGCGATCGTTGTCTCGTACTACTGGCACTTCGTCGACATCGTCTGGATCGGCCTCTTCGCCACGATCTACTTCATCCGCTAGAGCGGATGAGCTCCACGGCCGGGCCTCCACCTCCCAGGGCCTGCCCGCCGTAGGCAAGAAACTTCTGTACAAGTCGGTTCCGTCTACTCCAAAGGGACACAGATGAGTTCATCTCCCCCGTCAGCGCCAGATCCGAGCCTCGCATCGGGTTCGGGCGAGGCCACCAAGACGCGTAAGCAGCGCCGCGTGCGCCGGCGTATCGCCGGCGGTCTGGTTCTTCTGATGGGCCTCGTCGGAGCCGGCTTCGCGGCATCGGCCCTGACGCCGACGGCTCAGGTCGCCACGGCGAACGAGGACCAGTCCGCGCTGATCCGCGAGGGCAAGCAGATCTACGACACCTCCTGCGTCACCTGTCACGGTGCCAATCTGCAGGGTGTCCAGGATCGCGGCCCCGCCCTGATCGGCGTCGGCGAAGCAGCGGTGTACTTCCAGGTCTCCTCCGGACGTATGCCCGCGGCCCGCAACGAAGCGCAGATCGTGCGCAAGCCCGAGAAGTTCGACGCACACCAGACCGATGCCCTCGGCGCCTACATCCAGGCCAATGGCGGCGGTCCGACCGTGGTGCGCGACGCGAACGGCGAGATCGCGCAGGACTCCCTCACCGCCGGAGCCGATCTCGGCCGCGGTGGCGAGCTCTTCCGCATGAACTGCGCCTCCTGCCACAACTTCACCGGCAAGGGCGGCGCGCTGTCCTCCGGTAAGTTCGCCCCGCCGCTGGACAAGGCGAGCAACCAGCAGATCTACCTGGCCATGCTCACCGGCCCGCAGAATATGCCCAAGTTCTCCGACCGGCAGCTGACGCCGGAGGAGAAGAAGGACATCGTCGGGTACATCACCGATCGCATGCGGACCCCGTCGGAGGCCGGATACGGCCTCGGCGGCTTCGGTCCCGCGACCGAAGGTCTGGTCATGTGGATCGTCGGCATCGTGGCGCTGGTGGGATCGGCGATGTGGATCGGATCTCGGTCATGAGCCCGTCAGGCTCGGAGGCGGCAGCGAAGCGTAACCACGTAGAGCCCGGGCACATGGCCGCAAGGACTCAGTCATGAGTGAACAGGAGCGAAACAGCATGGGGGACAACCCCACCGGGGAACCGACGGACGAGCAGCTCGACGCGATGTCGCGTGACGAGCTCGTCGAACTCGGTACCAAGCTCGACGGCGTCGACGTCGCCTACCGCGCACCGCGCTGGCCCGTCCCCGGCACTCGCGCCGAGAAGCGCGCCGAGCGCCAGGTGGCGCTGTGGTTCGCCATCTCCGGTATCGCGGCGGCCGCGCTCATCGGCGTATTCCTCTTCTGGCCCTGGCAGTACAAGGGCCGCGGCGAAGACGGCAATGCCGCCTACACGCTGACCACCCCGCTGTACGGCCTCACCCTGGGCATCTCGGTGCTGGCCATCGGCGTGGCCGTGGTGCTCATTCGCAAGAAGTTCATCCCGGCCGAGATCTCGATCCAGGACCGCCACGACGGCCGCTCCTCCGAGGTCAACCGCCGCACCCTGGGCGCGCAGCTGTCCGACGCGGTGGAGACCTCCACGCTCGGCCGCCGCAAGCTCATCACCCGCACCGCGGGTGCGGGCGCGGGCCTGCTCGGCATCGGCGCGCTGTTCGTCTTCGCCGGCGGCATGATCAAGAACCCGTGGGCCAAGGGCGACAAGTCGCCGCTGTGGGTCTCGGGCTGGACCCCGGACTACGCGGGCCAGACCGTCTACCTGCGTCGCGACACCGGCCGCCCGAACGACATCGTGCTGGTGAAGCCGGAAGATCTCGATGCCGGCGCCATGGAAACCGTCTTCCCCTGGAAGGAAGAATGGCGTGGCGACGAGGAGGAGACGCTGCAGTCGCTGCGTGGAATCCGCAACGCGGTCATGCTGATTCGCCTGCGCACCAAGGACTCCGAGTCCGCCATCAAGCGCAAGGGCCAGGAGAGCTTCAACTACGGCGACTACTGGGCCTACTCGAAGATCTGCACCCACCTCGGTTGCCCCACCTCGCTTTTCGAGCAGCAGGACAACAAGATCCTGTGCCCCTGCCACCAGTCGCAGTTCTCTGCGGTCGAATGGGGTAAGCCGATCTTCGGTCCCGCCGCCCGCGCGCTGCCGCAGCTGGCGATCACCGTCAACTCCGAGGGCTACCTGGTCGCCGCACACGACTTCATCGAGCCCCTCGGACCGGCCTACTGGGAGCGTTCTTCATGAGCCAGGTGGATGAACTCGACGAGCGGTACCGCGGTGCCGCATTCGTAAAGCGATCGATCAACAAGGTCTTCCCGACCCACTGGTCGTTCCTGCTCGGTGAGATCGCGCTCTACGCGTTCATCATCCTGCTGCTGTCGGGTATCTACCTGACGCTGTACTTCGACCCGTCCATGAGCGAGACCGTCTACAACGGCTCTTACCAGCCGTTGCGCGGCGTCTCCATGTCGCGGGCCTACGAGACCGCGCTGAACATCTCCTTCGAGGTGCGCGGCGGTCTGTTCGTGCGCCAGGTGCACCACTGGGCGGCGCTGCTGTTCGCGGCGTCGATCATCATCCACCTGTTCCGCATCTTCTTCACCGGCGCTTTCCGCAAGCCGCGTGAGGCCAACTGGGTCATCGGCTCGCTACTGCTCATCCTGGCCATGTTCGAAGGCTTCTTCGGCTACTCGCTGCCCGACGATCTGCTCTCCGGAACCGGTCTGCGCGCGGCGTTCGGTGGCATCACCATGGGTGTTCCGGTCATCGGCACCTGGATGCACTGGCTGATCTTCGGCGGCGACTTCCCCGGCGACATCATCATTCCGCGCCTGTACATCGCGCACGTGCTGCTGATTCCGGGCATTCTGCTGGCGCTCATCGCGGCTCACGTCGCGCTGGTCTGGTACCAGAAGCACACCCAGTTCCCCGGACCGGGCCGCAAGGAAACCAATGTCGTCGGCGCGCGCATCGTGCCGGTGTTCGCCGCGGACCAGGGCGCGTTCTTCGCCTTCACCCTCGGCATCGTCGCGATCATGGCGGGCATCTTCCAGATCAACCCGATCTGGAACCTGGGGCCGTACAACCCGTCTCAGGTCTCCGCGGGTTCGCAGCCTGACTTCTACATGATGTGGACCGACGGCATGGCGCGCCTCATGCCGCCGTGGGAGCTCTACTTCTGGGGCCACACCGTGCCGGCCGCGTTCTGGGTCGCGCTCATCATGGGCCTGGTCTTCGGGGTTCTGGTCATGTACCCGTGGATCGAGAAGCGGCTCACCGGCGACACCGTGCGCCACAACCTGCTGCAGCGTCCGCGCGATGTGCCGGTCCGTACCGCCATCGGCGCCATGTCCATCGCCTTCTACCTGGTGCTGACCCTGGCGTGTGTCAACGACATCATCGCGCTGAAGTTCAATATCTCGCTGAACGCGACGACGTGGATCTTCCGTATCGGCCTGCTGGTGGCGCCGCCGCTGGCGTACTTCGCGGCCTACCGCCTGTGCCTCGGCCTGCAGCGCAGCGACCGCGACGTGCTCGAGCACGGCATCGAAACCGGTGTCATCAAGCGTCTTCCGCACGGTGAGTACATCGAGGTGCACCAGCCGCTCGGACCGGTCGATTCGCACGGCCACGCCATTCCGCTGGAGTACCAGGGCGCCACGGTGCCCAAGAAGATGGTCAAGCTCGGCTCCGCCGGCAAGCCCGGCACCGGCTCCTTCCTGTTCGCCGACCCGGCCCAGCAGCAGCTGGACAATGTCGAGAACGCGCACAAGGAAGAGCACGACATGCTGAAGGCTCTCCTGAGCCATCAGGAGAACGTCGACAGCGGCGCGCACGACAGCCACTGAGACAACTGCCGAAAGGGAAGGCCCCGAGTCGAATTCGACTCGGGGCCTTCCCCGTTTCAGTGGGTGACGGCATCGCGCGGATCCACCGGGGCCGGGACCGCTTTCATGGCGTCGAGGGCTTTCTCGAGCAATCCGTGCTGGCGGGTGGCGATGTCCTGGTCGGTGCCCAATCGCCCGGTGCGGCGCAGCAATTCGTGGACCCTCGCCACCTGGCGCAGGGTGAAGATCGCCGGATGATTCCGGGGCGGGTCGGCCTCGAGAGCGGTATAGGCGCTGACGATTCGGGCGGTGCCGCCCCAGATCAGGGTCGATACGGCCGGGCGCAGCACCGGGGCGGTGATCGGCCACAATCGTCGCGGCAGTATGCGTTCGGCGCGGAGACCGCCGCGGAGTAGGGCCCTGGTCAGGATCTCGGTATCCGCGTCGGGCGGAGCGAAGACAATGGTCGCGGCGCGGCTGAGGTCTGTCGCGCCCTCGATGCTGTGGGGCAGTAGATCATCGGGGACGCCCATGAGGAATCCGATCCAGAACCACAGCTGGCGGATGGACTCGCGTTCGTCATCGCTGACCGGCATATCGAGCAGTTCGAACAGAGCCAGCGGCATCAGCAGGAAACCGTAGACGGTCAGCGCCATGCCGGTGGTGTGTATGGGTTCACCCCACTCGGTGCGCTGCCACCTCCCGCACTCGCGCAGGTGGCGGCGAACCATGGCGTGTACGAAGCGGATTCGGAGGGTGGCGTCGAAACCGGCGGCGCCCGGTGTGAGCGCCCCGGGTGCGGTGGCGGCCACCAGCCAGCGGGCGGTCTCCTCGTAGCGCCGCGCCGCCATGGTCTCCGAGCGCGAGTTCATCGCCTGCGGTTTGTTGAGATCGCCGAACGCGTAGCCGTTCATGAGCGCTCCGCTCATGCCGATGATCACCGCGGGAGCGAATCGCCACCACAGCTGCGCGCCACGGGTCACCTGGTCCGGGTCGAACCAGTCCGGTGGATTCAGCAGGGGCGTCAGGAGATCGCGCAGGGAGTCCGGGCAGCCGGGCAGGTTCGGGTCGCGAGTGCGCAGGGCGTCGCCCAGCAGCCGCCAGCCCGTGCCGCGGTTCATGATCGCGAAATCCGCTACCGCGGTATCGATCACGGTGTCGGTGCGGAACATGCCCTCGACCACGCGGTCGACGACATGCGCGGGCAACCTCCCGTAGGCCGTCTCGATGCGCAGTGCGCGGCCCGCATCGTATGGAATCGTCGATGGTGTCACCCTGGTCCCCTCTTGTCGAAGTCCTCGATTCGACAGTAGGAAAGGCGGATTCGAGCGGACAGGTGACTTCCGGACCGGCATTTGTTAGGTTCCGCCACATGACGGACCCGGTCCGGTCAAGCCGATGGCAGATAGCCCGCCCCGCGGTGTCGACGCGCTTTCTACTCGATACCGCCTGCGCCCACGGTCTCTCCGAAACGGCCTGCCTGGACGGAACCGGGCTACGGGCAA
The DNA here is from genome assembly GCF_025465275.1 of Nocardia sp. Taxonomy (GTDB): domain Bacteria; phylum Actinomycetota; class Actinomycetes; order Mycobacteriales; family Mycobacteriaceae; genus Nocardia. The sequence goes on from NZ_JAODNK010000007.1 coordinate 45,011, forward strand.
GCGATCTCGACGATCCGCGGGCGGTGGTGCTGCCCGAACAGGAGATGCGCGTCATCCGCAATCTCCTCGCCGGCGGCGGTGATCCGCTCGAACTCGGGCTCGATGCCGGGCTGCGCTATTCGCTCACCAGCACCGGGATTCTCGGTTATGCGCTGCTGTCGAGCCCCACAGTGCGCGAGGCGATCTCGATACTGGCCCGCTTCGCCACCCTGACCTCCGCCTTCTTCGACGTGCTGTTCGTCGAGACCGCCGCGGGCATGCTGGTGGAGATCGGCAACGGCGATGTTCCCGCCGATACGCGCGCCTTCCTGCTCACCCGCGATCTGGTGGCGGGCTTCCGCATGGCCACCCTGCTGCTCACACCCGAAGCGCTGACGATGATCGCCGCGCTGGACCATCCCGTCCGGCTGGAGGTGCGCGACGAAATATCCACTCGCTACGGGGAATACGCCCGGGGCCTGGTCGCTCCGTTCGGTGTCACCCTGGACATCCGATTCGGGGCGCACCGCAATGCCTTCACCATCCCGTCCGGAATACTCGACCGCCCGACCCCCGCACCCGCCCCGCAGACCGCCGCCCTCTGCATCGAACAGTGCGAACAACTCCTGGATCAGCGCCGTCGCTTCACCGGCGCCGCGGCGCAGGTTCGCCACCTGCTCCTGCGCAACCCCGCCGCCATGCCGACCCTCGCCGCGGCCGCCCGCGAACTGGGCCTCTCCGAACGAACCCTGCACCGCCGACTGGCCGACTCCCACACCACCTTCCGCACCCTCGTCGGCCAGGTCCGCGAAGCCCTCGCCACCGAACTCCTCACCGAGGGCCTCACCGTCGAATCCGTAGCCCGCCACCTCGGCTACTCCGACACCGCCGCCTTCACCCACGCCTACCGCCGCTGGCGCGGCCACCCACCCAGCCACCGCCCCTGAACCCCAACGGCATTCCGCCGCCGCCGCGACATGGCACTCGACCGACGCTCGACACCGTGGGGTCGGCCGCGCATCCCGCCGCTGCCAGTGGTTGAGCACAGGCATGGGGCGCGCCGGTGGGCGGGTGCTTTCGAGTCGGCCGGCCGGCGATGCCTGATCGCCTATGCCCGCGCACTCGACTGGGTGAATCTCGCGATCATTCTTCGGCAGTCGCGAGCGCGGCGGCCTCGGCGCGTTCGAGCCAGGTGAGCCAGGCGCCGGCGCCGAGGCGGGGTTCGTGGTAGCCGTCGGTGGTGCGGACTATGCGGGTGCCGGGTTGTTCGAGCCAGCGGACCAGGAGGCCGACTTCCTCGGGGAGGGCGCCGTGCAGCGGGGGATAGGCGGGCTCGTCGGAGACGGCCGGCGTGGTGGTCGCTTCGGCGTCCGGCCCGGCCGACTGCGGGGTGCCGGGAGTTGGAGTGCGGGTGGGGGTTCGGGGTGGGGGATTCAGGCGGGGTGGGATGACCGTCTCGGCGCCGGCGGTCAGGTGGTCGACGGTGAGCATGGGGGAGACGCCGCGGGGGGCGTTGCCGGCGGAGGCGAGGCGGCCGTGGCGGATGACCGCGAAGTGCCAGCCGCCGGCGCCGTCGGGGTGGGCGGCCGTCAGTTCTGGGATGCGGGTGAGGGCGGAGAGGCGCTGGGTGCGGCGGAGGGCTCGAACCACCGTGGCGGTGCGGTCGCGGAGGCGGGCGGCGGCTTCGAAATGTTCTGCAGCGGAGTGGGTTTCGATCTTCGACTGGATCGCGTGCAGGATGTCGTCGCTGCGTCCGGAGAAGAGGGCGCGGACCGTCTGCGGGGCTTGCGCGTATTCCTCTATATATAGGGGTCTGTTTTCGGCGGTTGCGGGGCAGCCGCCGACGACGGCGGGCGGGCAATCGTGGTGGCCGGTGCGCGGGATGCGGGTGGTGCAGGTGCGCAGGCCGGAATTCTCCGCGACGGTGATGCCGACCTCGACCGCATCGGCGCGGGAGGTGAACGGGCCCAGCGCGTCCCGGGTGGGGGTGCGGGAGACGGCGAAACGGGGGAAGGCTTCCTCGGTCAGCGTGAGCCACCAGGCGCGCTGCGGGAATTTGGACCGGCGGTTGTAGGGCGGGGTATGCGCGAGCAGCAGGCGCAGCTCGCGCACACCCGCCTCCAGGCCGTGCGCGCACTCGACATGATCGACCCGCGTGGCCAACTGGACCATCTCGCGCATGCGCGGACGGGTGTCGGAACCGGTGAAGTAGTTACGGACACGGCGGCGAAGATTCACCGCGGTTCCTATATAGAGGACTTCATCCGACGGACCGCGGAAGAGATACACGCCGGGGGTGGCCGGAAGATCCGTGGCGAGTGTCCGTTTGGAGCGTTGGCGGCGAGTCACCTCCGGCAGATAGTCGAGCAGCTCGGTGAGACTGTGCACGCCCTGATTGCCGACCCGGGCGATGAGCGCGTGCAGCACGTCCACCGTGGCGCGGGCATCGTCCAGGGCGCGGTGGGTCGGCCGGGTCTGTGCCCCGAGCAGTTCCGCGAGCAGCGACAGCCGGACCGACGGCGCTTCATCACGTCCGAGCACGCGCCGGGCCAGCTGCACCGTGCACAGCACTTGGAAGGCAGGCCAGGGGATTTCGTGACGGGCCGCCGCCGCGCGCAGGAACCCGGTATCGAAGCGGGCATTGTGCGCGACCAGCACAGTCCCGCGCGCGAACTCCAGGAATCCGGGCAGCACCGATTCGATGCGCGGCGCATCCACCACCATCGCGGTGGTGATCCCGGTGATCTGCACGATCTGCGGCGGAATCGCGTAGCCCGGGTTCACGAGCGTGGCGAACTCGCCCAGTACCTCGCCACCGCGAATCTTCACCGCCCCGATCTCGGTGATCGCGTCGCCCTCGGGGCTGGTTCCGGTCGTTTCCAGATCCACCACCACGAACGTCGTGTCATAGAGCGGTGTTTCGAGCTCATCGAAGGCCAGCTGTCCGGACACGATCCGCAGCGTAGGGCGTGGGTCCGACAGATTGAGCCGCTCCGGGGCGGCGAAGCGGATCGGCGGCGTGTCGCGCACCGGGCAGCGCCGCGGTTCGAGGAAGAATGTCTCGATATCTGATCGAGATACCCGAGATGAAATCCCCGAATTGCACGAATATGCAGAAATGTGGTCAGGGTCACATTGATTCATAAACCGAATCAATTCGGACGACGGTCAAGATCATCTCGGGTCGGCACCTCGGGCATGCTGCCGCAGTAAGGGTCACCTTGCGGCCGAATGCAAGTCCGCCGGTCAGGGCCTGGTCGAGTGAGGCACTTCTGACCTGGTGTTATATCGAATCGCCCCTGCAAGAGGGGGCTGTTTTCGATCTCTCCCTACCGGTGGGTAGCGGTTGGGACGCTCCCGACAAAAACAGCGCTGTTATCGTTTCGTGATTGCTGTGACATTTGTCGCAGCGAAATAGTGACGCGTAACAATTTCGAGCCACCTGCCGTTGGGCCGGACTTTACAAAGCACCGTTATCGGCTCGTAATCTTCCTGAGACCTCGCGGAGTCCGACCCACCAAACCGGTGCGGCGTCGCGGGGCAGATTGGAAGTACCTCACCATGGCGACCAAGACCGTCAAGCGGGCCCTCACGGCCGGTGCCGTCGGCGCTGCCACGCTGAGTGCGCTGCTGCTGCCCGCCACTCCCGCCTCGGCCCAGCCGGTATCCATCCCCGGCATCGGCAACTTCGACGTGCCGGACCAGATCCAGCTCCCCGCCGGCATTCCCGGCCTTCCGGAGTCCATCCCGGTGCAGCTGCCGCCCATGCCCGGCATCGTGCTCCCGGGTGTGCCCGCCGCCCCGCAGGCCAGCCCGCGTCAGCAGGTCGTGGACGCCGCCATGAGCCGCCTCGGCGATCCGTACGTGTACGGCGCCGCCGGCCCGAACGCCTTCGACTGCTCCGGTCTGGTGCAGTGGTCGTACGCGCAGGCCGGAATCGACGTGCCGCGCACCAGCTACGAGCAGCTCAATACCGGCGCCCCGATCTCGGAGGGCGACCTCGAGCCCGGCGATGTGGTGTCGTTCTACGGCGGCAGCCACTCCGGCATCTACGTCGGCGACGGCAATGTCGTGCACGCCTCCACCGCCGGCCAGCCGGTCAAGGTCGCGCCGATCTCCTCGATGCCGTTCGCGGGCGCCCGACGAATCTGAAACGGATCTGAGCGATACAACCGCAGGTCACCGACCTGCGCGCGAGACGGCGACCGTAATGAATTCGTGGCCTGCTGGACACGAGCGGTCGCCGTTTCGTAACCTTATCGAGACCTTCCTTTCCAGCTCGGGGTAAGAGAACGGGAAACGGCCGACGGTGGCAGCGCAGCAGCGGAATCAGAGCACGACGATTCTCAGAACAAAGCAACTGGTGGGTGCAACTCTCACAGCGGGCGCACTCCTGGTCTGTACCTGCGGCATCGGACCCGCGACGGCCGATCCGGTCGCTGCACCGGCGACAGCCGGGGAAGCAGTGCAGCGACTGATCGACCTGTCGCGGCAATCCGAACAGCTCAATCAGCAGGCGCTCAACGCGCAGTCCGATCTCGACGCCAAGATCGCGGCCGCCGGTGACGCCGATGCCAAGGCTGATGTCGCCGCCGGCGCACTGAACGCCGCGCGTATCGAGATCCAGGGCTATCAGCCGGTGATCGACCGCGCCGCCAGTTCGGCTCTGCTCGGCAGCCGCACCAACCGGCTGACCGCAATGCTGGTCAGCAGCTCGCCTCAGCAACTCCTGGACCAGATGTCCATCGTGGATCTGGTCGGCGCGCGCACGAATGATCAACTGGGCCAATTCCAGAAGGTCAGTGACGCGGCCAAGGTCGCCGAAACCGCCGCCCGCAGCGCCGCCGACATCGCGCAGGCCGCCAGCGCGCAGGCCGATGCGGTGCGCAATGATCTCGAGGCCAAACGGTCCTCGCTGCAGGGTTCCATGGCAGGCGTCATCGCCGCCTGGGGTCAGCTCTCGGCCAGTGATCGTTCGGCGCTCGCCGGATCCGCGTTCCCGCCCGGATTCGATCGGGATACCTTGCTGCACGGGCTCGTTCCCGGCAGCGGCACCAGTGCGCTCGCCGCCGGGCTCACCCGAATCGGCTTTCCTTATGTATGGGGCGCCACCGGTCCTGAGCAGTTCGACTGCTCGGGACTCGTGCAGTGGGCGTTCCATCAGGTCGGCAAGGACGTCCCGCGCACCAGCCAGCAGCAGTCCACGTACGGCACGCCCGTCGATGAGAAGGACCTGCAGCCGGGAGACGTCGTCTTCTTCTACTCTGATATCTCGCATGTCGGCATCTACGCGGGCAACGGCCTGATGCTGCACGCCTCCACATTCGGTGTCCCGGTAGCGGTGGCGCCGATGGGATCCTCGCCATTCCATTCCGCGCGCCGGTTCTGACACACACCCTGAGGTGGTTATGAGCGCACTGCGACAGGTTCGCGGATGGCTGTCGGCCAAGCGCCGCTTCCAGTTCTGCCTCACCCTGGTCATGGTGACCGGGCTGACCGCCGCCTGTGGCGCCCTGCTCATGCTGCCGAATTCGGTACTGCCCAAGCTGCGCGCGGTGGTGCCGGGAGCCGATGCCCTGGTGGCGTCGGACCCGCAGGTGCCGGGGGTGAAGCGGATCATGGACTCCTACGGCGACGTGGTCGCCGAACCGGTGACAACCGGATCCGGCAAGGTCGGGGTGGTGCTCGGTCATCCGGCGCACAGCACCGATATGGCTGTGCTCTCGGGCGAGCTCGCCGCGGCGACGGTCGCGGTCAGTGCGTTCTGGGGTTCGGACTGGTCACAGGCCCCCGTGGTCGTAGTCGCCTCCAGCCCAGCCGAATTCGCGGCTCTCACCCATGCCACCGGTGATGTTCCGGCCTCCGTTGCCGCCTCCACGGTTTCCGATGTCTTCCGTCCCGGTACCGCACCTACCGGTCAGCGCGTGGTTTTCGGCCCCGAAGCCGCCGCCCGCCTCGGGGCAGACGGTCTGCGCTCGGTGCTGCGGCACGAACTCACGCATGTGGCCACCCGCGCGGTGACGGTCGACGGCTCCCCGCTGTGGATGCTCGAAGGTTTCGCCGAATACTCCGCGCACCGCGGGATGCACACGCCCGTCGCCGAGATCGCGCCCACGCTCACCGCGCGCGCCCGCTCCGGCAATATCCCCGCGGACCTGCCCTCCGATGCCAGCTTCGCGCCCGCCAATGGTGATGCCGCTGTCGCTTACGAACAGGCTTGGTCCGCCTGCGCTTTCATCGCCGATCACTACGGTGAACCCCAATTGATCTCGCTCTACCGGCAATTGGCGAGTGGACCGAAGGACCCGGCCGCCGTGGACGCGATCTTCCGGGGCACTCTCGCCACCGCCTACCCGGACTTCCTCGCGCGCTGGCACTCCTGGATCTCCACGCGCGCCACCGAAGGCGCCTGAAACACGCGCGGACGCCACGGGGTGCGAGGTTTCGGGCTGGGGGGAGCGCCGCACACCGGTGCAGTAGGTTGAGGGCATGGGGCGAACGCTGCTGGTTACCAATGATTTCCCGCCACGACCGGGAGGTATCCAGTCCTACGTGCATTCGCTGGCCATGCAGCTGCCCCCCGATGAACTGGTCGTCTACGCCCCGCGCTGGAAGGGCGACAGTCACTGGAAGTTCGATGCGGAACAGCCTTTTCAGGTGGTGCGTCATCCCACCACTCTGATGCTGCCCACCCCGCTGGTGGCCCGCCGCGCGTCCAAGCTCATGCGCGATGAACAGTGCGATCGGGTGTGGTTCGGGGCGGCGGCGCCGCTGGCGCTCATGTCACCGGTGCTCCGCCGGGCGGGCGCCGAGCGCATTGTGGCTTCCACGCACGGGCACGAGGTCGGCTGGTCCATGCTGCCCGGTGCGCGGCAGGCGCTACGGGCCATCGGTGAGAACACCGATGTCATCACCTATGTCAGCAAGTACACGCGCCGCCGGTTCTCCGCGGCGTTCGGGCCGCGGGCCGCGCTCGAATATCTGCCGCCCGCGGTCGACTCCGAGGTGTTCAAGCCCGATCCGGCAGCCCGCGCGCAATTGCGCGCCCGCTACGGCCTGGGAGAGCGCCCCACCATTCTGTGCCTGTCGCGGCTGGTTCCCCGCAAGGGGCAGGACGCACTCATCGTGGCCATGAAGAACATTCGCGACCGGGTCGACGGTGCGGTGCTGGTCATCGCGGGTGGCGGCCCGTATGAGGAGAAGCTGCACGCCCTGGCCGAAGGCCTGGGGGTCTCGGACGATGTGGTGTTCACCGGCCGCGTCCCGGCCGCGGAACTGGCCGCGCACCACACCATTGCCGATGTCTTCGCCATGCCGTGCCGCACCCGCGGGCTCGGTCTGGATGTGGAGGGCCTCGGCATTGTGTTCCTGGAGGCCTCGGCCACCGGCGTTCCGGTGGTGGCGGGCAATTCGGGCGGTGCGCCGGAGACCGTGCGCGAGGGCGAGACCGGCCGCGTGGTCGACGGCCGCTCCACCGACTCCATTGCCGACGCCATTGTCGAGATCCTCTCCGATCCCGATGCCGCCGCCCGGATGGGCGCGGCCGGCCGCGCCTGGGTGCAGCAGCAGTGGCGCTGGGATCGAATGGGCGCGCGCCTGCGCGAATTGCTGGATCCACCAGTGCATTCGAGGCCCGCCGCCGGTCTGAACTGAGTTACCGCAATGCCGAGGCGTCCGGTACTCCCCGCCGAAAGCGAACGTGCGCATCCTCTGGGTTAGGCTCAGCGCGTGAGCAGTATCCAGGTTGCCGACCAGACCTTTGTCGCCGCGCCCGGCGTGGCCGTGGGCGAGGTGCTGGCAGATCGTGCCCGCTGGCGCCGCTGGTGGCCGGATCTGCAATTGCAGGTGCGGGAAGACCGGGGCGACAAGGGGATTCGCTGGACGGTCAGCGGCGCGGCGACCGGCACCATGGAGGTCTGGCTGGAGCCCATGCTGGACGGCGTGATCCTGCACTACTTCATGCACGCCGAACCCCGCCGCATCGAAGGCCTGTCCGCGCGTGATCTGCTGGCCGTCAATCGCACCCACCGGGTCGCCGGAAAGAAGATGGCCTTCGAGGTCAAGGCCCGTTTGGAAGCCGGTCGCAAGGCCGGGGTCGCGCCTGCCGCCGCGCAGTAGCCATCGTTCGCTCCGCAGTAGACGTATTCAGCCCTTCGAAAGGAAGCGTTGTCACCCATGGCCGATCGAACTCAACGGTCGATCGTGATCGACGCCCCCTCGGATCGCGTGATGGCCATCATCGCCGACCTGGAGTCGTATCCGGAATGGGTCGCCGCGGCCCGCTCGGTCGAGGTTCTCGACAAGTTCCCCGACGGCCGGGCCCGCACCGCACGCTTCGTGCTCGACGCCGGCGTTGTCAAGGACACCTACACCCTGTCCTATACCTGGCGTCCCGACGGCCGCGCCGTCAGCTGGACCCTGGCCAGCGGTGAATTGCAGAAGGCGCAGGACGGCACCTACGAGCTGATCGCGCAGCCCGACGGCACCACCGAAGTGGTGTACGAGTTGACGGTCGACCTGAACATCCCGATGATCGGCATGTTCAAACGCAAGGCGGAGAAGGTCATCACCGACACCGCCTTGAAAGAACTCAAGAAACGGGTCGAAGGCTGACCGCGAGCAGGTCCGAACGACCCACCCGTGTGGAACTGTTCGTCGGCAAGGGTGGGGTAGGCAAGACGACGCTGGCGTGCGCGACCGCGCTGGCCTACGCGCGGTCCGGGCAGCGGGTGCTGCTGGCTTCACTCGATCAGGCGCATTCTCTCGGTGACGCACTGGGATTCAGATTCCAGCATCAGCCCGGCACGGTGCCCGGGGTGGCGGCGGTGCAGCCCGGCCTCGATGTGATCGAGGTGGATTCCCTTGCGCTGCTGGAAGATCGGTTCCGCACGGTGCTGCTCATGGTGTCCGGCGCCGGTCACGATCACGGAGTCGATCTCGGCGCACTCGATCCTTCCGAGCTGACGGGTCTGCCCGGCGTCCAGGAACTGCTGGCCCTGCTGGAGATCACCGAATTCGCCAAGACCGCGCGGTGGGACGTGATCATTCTCGACTGCCCGCCGTCGGCCGATATGCTCCGCATCCTCACTGCCCCGGACACCTTGCTCGGTTATCTCGAGCGGGTCTGGCCCGCGCATTCCCGCACCCTGACCGTGGTGGGCGGCGACCTGCGCCGCGCGGTGCTCGCGGTGACGGTCGAGCAGATCGTTGCCTCGGTCACCGCCGCCCGCGACCTCATCGCCGATCGCGCCCGCACCGGTGCGCGCCTGGTCACCGCGCCGGAGCAGGTTGCGGTGGCCGAATCCGCCCGGGTCCGTTCGGCGGCGGCGCTGCTCGGCCTGCGCCTCGACGCGGTGCTCGTGAACAAGGTCCTGCCCGAGGTTCCGCCGCCCGACTACGGTGGTCCGATTCATCCCGCCGTGCAGTGGTATCTCAACCGCCGTGGTGAGCAAACGGATGTGGTGGCCGATCTTCGCGAGCGCATGGGCGGCGTCCAGGTGCAGGTAGTGGCGCACGCCGGAGCCGAACCGGTGGGGCTGGGCTCGCTGACGGCACTGTCCTATGCGGTCGATGCGAGTGGTAACTGGGTCGGATCGGGTCCTGTCCCTATGCTTGGCTCAGATGTGGATGGTGTGCCGGCCGTCTCAGCCGGACCTGTGGTGCGGCTCGAGGCGGGCGCGGGCGTGCATTCGGTGTTCGCCATGCGTATGCATCTACCCGTGGTCGATCCGTCGACCCTGCAGCTGGGACGAGTGGAGGACGATTTGATCGTGGGAGCGGACGGGGTCAGGCGCCGATTGCGACTGGCGCCGGTATTGCGGCGGTGCACGGTCGATGCCGCCGAACTCGACGGCGACCAATTGGTGATCCGATTCCGGCCCGACCCGCAGGTCTGGCCGAAATGACCGCCCCGCACGATCATCCGCGCGCCGGCCATCCGGACGATAACTTCAGCGAATTCGCCGAGGAGTTGCGGTTGCTGGCCGAAGCGGTGCTCGAGCGTGTCGAACCGGTATTGCGCCGCACCGCCGCCGACGGCCGGACCCAGTGGTCCAGCTGCGCCTGGTGCCCGGTGTGCGCTGCCGCGGCGGTGGTTCGCGGTGAGCACCATGATGTGGTCGCGGCCATTGCCGACCACGGCACCGCCATTGTGACCGTGCTGCGCGAGGCTCTCGCCGGTGTCCCCGTCGAACCCGTGCTGCCGCCGGATCTCGATCCGGAGTCGCCGGAATACCAAGCTTGGCTTCATGATTCGTTCGGCCACGGCGATTTCTCCGGTGCCCACGCCGGGCGCGCCGATACTTCCGAGGGCCAGGCCGCACCCGATGATCCTTTGTCGACCGAGGCCTCCGATGCGGATTCCGCCGCGCCCGGTGCCCGGGGTTCTGGTGCACATACCGGTCCGAGCGCCGCACTTGCCGGGCTGATCGCCCGCTTCGCCGCCGGTGCCGCAGGTGTCGCCTCCGAGCGTCGCGCGCGTGCCGCGGGTGAACCTGACCAGCCGGACAGCGGTGCGTCGGGCAATGCCTCCGAAGCGGATACGGGTGCACCGAACAGGGCTGAGACACGCGGCCGCGCGGGTGCGCAGTACGGCGCGGACGTCCGCGCCGGCGCCGGTGTACAGGGCGCGAGCGGTCGCGGCGCAGCGCCCACCAACAGTCGTTCCGGCGATGATGCCGAATCCGGTGCGCAGGCGCACGGCACCGCCGCCGGTCCGGAGGCCGCCGATCCGTTCGGCCGCGGTCCGGGCACCGCACGGCGGCCAGGCGACAGGGCCTCGACGCAGGCCGGTGGCCCACCGAGCGCTGACGGTGGCGATCAGGCCGTCCGCAGCGGACAGGGGGCGACGCGAGCCGGGTATGTGCCCATCAATGTGACCATCAAGGCATGAGGGGCGGTGCACAGGTGCCGTTGACTGTCGGAATCGATGTGGGCGGCACCAATATTCGCGCGTCGGTGGTCGACGGTGCGGGTGAGGTCCTCGATACGGTGACCGCGTCCACGCCGCAGTCGGCAAGGTCCCTGGAGGACGGCCTGGCGCGGGTGGTGCGGGAATTGTGCGGCCGGCACGCGATCGGTGCCGTGGGCCTGGCTGTGGCCGGATTTGTCGACGAAGATCGCGCGACGGTGCGCTTCGCACCCCATCTGCCGTGGGAGGACGCGCCGGTCGCGCAGCGGCTCACCGATCGGCTGGGCCTGCCGGTGATTCTGGAGCACGACGCCAATGCCGCGCTGTGGGCCGAGTACCGGTTCGGTGCGGCGGCGGGCGGGCGCAATGTGGTGCTGGTGGCCATCGGCACCGGCATCGGCGCGGCACTGCTGACCGGCGGTCAGCTCTATCGCGGCAGTTACGGCGTCGCACCGGAACTGGGCCATCTGACGGTGGTTCCGAACGGCCGGGCCTGCGCCTGCGGAAAGCGCGGCTGCTGGGAAAGATATTGCAGCGGAACGGCTCTGGTGGATACCGCGCTGGAGATGCTGGCGACCGATCCGGGGCGCTCCACGGTGCTGGCGCGGGAGGCGGGCCGCGATCCGGGTTCGCTCACCGGTCGCCGGGTGGCAGGCGCGGCACAGGACGGCGATCCCCTCGCCCAGGAGGTGATGGCCGATTTCGCGCGCTGGCTCGGGCTCGGTCTGGCCTTCGTCAGCGATCTGTTCGATCCGGACCTGATCGTGGTCGCCGGTGGTGTGAGCAGTTCGGCGCCGCTGTTCCTGGATGCCGCCCGTGAGCATTACGCCGCCTCCATCACCGGTGCCCGGCATCGGCGGCTGGCACGGATTCGCACCGCCCAATTGGGTGAGGCGGCGGGCATGATCGGCGCGGCCGAATTGGCGCGCGCCGCGCTCGAAGCGTCGCGAGATGCGGTGCCGGCTACGTAAAACCTAGGTGAACCGGACACATCGGACAGGGTGCGGTTGGTCACTGCCAGGTCTCAGCGGTAGGGTGGTTTGGTGAGTGTGGTGCCCGCAACGAGGCCGGTCCCGGGTATCGAATTTGGGGAAAGGACGCAATGTTCTACTGGCTGCTGAAGTTCGTCTTGGTGGGGCCTTTTATCTCTCTCGTCAACCGGCCCAAGGTCGAGGGCGTGGAGAATATCCCACCCGATGGCGCCGCAATTCTGGCCGGTAACCACCTCTCGTTCACCGATTGGCTGTTCACCCCCCTGGCCAGTCCGCGTCGCATCACCTACCTGGCCAAGGCCGAGTACTTCACCACTCCGGGACTGAAGGGCCGCCTGCAGAAGTTCTTCTTCTCCGGCGCCGGTCAGTACCCGATCGATCGTTCCAGTGCGACCGCCGCCGAGGGTGCTTTCGACTCCGCGCGCAAGCTGCTGAACGAAGGCCGTCTGGTCGGCCTGTACCCGGAGGGCACGCGCTCGCCGGACGGCCGCCTGTACAAGGGCAAGACCGGTGTGGCCCGCCTCGCGCTGGAGACCGGTGTTCCGGTCATCCCGGTCTCGCTGATCGGTACCGACGAGGTCTGCCCGCCCGGACCGTTCCGCTGGCGTCCGCGCAAGGTCACCGTGAAATTCGGTAAGCCCATCGACTTCTCGCGCTACGAGGGCATGGGTGGCAACCGTTTCGTCGAGCGTGCCGTCACCGACGAGATCATGTACGAGCTCATGCGGATGGGCGACCAGGAGTACGTGGACGTGTACGCCGCAAGCCTCAAGAAGAGCGCCTCCGCCGGCACCCGCCCCGAGGCCGATCGCATCCCCCAGACCATGGCCGGCTGAGTCACCTCAGCCGAAACCCGGGCCCCGAGAGACAGTGTCTCTCGGGGCCCGCGCCATTTTGCCTGCGATCAGGAGGCGTGCATGCGCCGATGCGATTCGATGGCCTCGAACTTCGCCAGATTGTGCCGGGCGTCCGCCAGCGCGTCGTGCGCATCCTTGGGAATCGGCGGCAGCGCCGGGCTGCCGTGCTGAACCCAGTGCTGCCGAAGCTCATTGGTGTAGCGGGGGAGGGCATTGGGGAGGTCGACCATCGAACCCCACAGCTGGCACAGGGCCACGTGGTCGTAGGCGCCGACCCAGGCCCACAGCTCCGGTTCGATGCCGGGGCGGGGGAGGAAGAAACGGTAGAGGTCTTCGCGGATCTTCTCGCGGCTGCGCCACAGCGGCGAGGCGGGCGGCGGCAGCTTCGGCAGCACATTGCGGCGCACGAACGGGCCGGCCTTGGCCGCATCGAATTCCGTTGAGACCGCGTAGTATTCGCGGCCGTCCTCGCAGACCACGGCAATGGACACCAGATCGATGGTCGAACCGTCCTCGATGAATTCCGAATCGTAAAAATACCTCAACGAGATCGGTCACTCCTCGGTTCGCTGTCGCGGCCTTTGCCTTCGACGTTGGGGCGGGTCGGACCCGGCCGGATCCTCCGGTTGTCCACCCTATGTTCCGCGCACTCGACGGTGGCCGGAGGGCTCGACCCGACCCGCGGCCGGGTGTAGGCAGCCGTCGTGGGCGGGTTCGTACGGTGTTAGATAGTCCAGCCCTGGGTGTAGTCCGTTCGGTTTGTACCGGTCCGTATTCTGAACGGGTGAACTGGACCGTCGACGTACCGATCGATCGCTTGCCGGAACTTCCGCCGTTGCCCGCAGAGCTGCGTCGACGCCTCGACGACGCACTGTCCCGCACCGCCCTGCAGCAGCCCGACTGGGATCCCGAGCAGGCCGCCAAGATGCGCACCGTGCTCGAGAGCGTGCCGCCCATCTGCGTGCCCGCCGAGGTCGAGGAGCTGAAACTACGCCTGGCCGAGGTGGCCCGCGGTGAGGCCTTCCTCATGCAGGGTGGCGACTGCGCCGAGACCTTCGCCGACAACACCGAGCCGCATATCCGCGGCAATATCCGCACCCTGCTGCAGATGGCCGTGGTGCTCACCTACGGTGCGAGCCTGCCCGTGGTGAAGGTGGCGCGCATCGCCGGGCAGTACGCCAAGCCGCGCTCCTCCAATACCGATGCGCTCGGCCTCATCTCCTACCGCGGTGACATGGTGAACTCCCTGGTCGCGGATCCGGCCGTGCGCGAACATGATCCGTCCCGCCTGGTGCGCGCCTACGCCAATGCGTCGGCCGCCATGAACCTGGTGCGCGCGCTCACCTCCGCCGGCACCGCCGATCTGCACAATCTGCACGAGTGGAATCGCGAATTCGTCGCGCAGTCCCCGGCCGGGGCCCGCTACAACACCGTGGCCACCGAGATCGACCGCGCGCTGTCGTTCATGAAGGCCTGCCGCGTCAATGACCCGAACCTGTCCACCGCGCGGCTCTACGCCTCGCACGAGGCGCTGGTGCTCGATTACGAGCGCGCCATGCTGCGGCTCAGCGAGCACCCCACCACGGGCGAACCGCTGCTCTACGACCTGTCCGCGCACTTCCTGTGGATCGGTGAGCGCACCCGTCAACTCGATGGCGCGCATATCGCCTTCGCCGAACTGCTGGCCAACCCGATCGGCCTGAAGATCGGCCCCACCACCACACCGGAGCAGGCGGTGGAATACGTGGAGCGCCTGGACCCGAACAATGAGCCCGGTCGCCTCACCCTGGTCGCGCGCATGGGCAACAGCAAGGTGCGCGAGGTGCTGCCCTCGATCATCGAAAAGGTGCAGGCCACCGGTCACCAGGTGATCTGGCAGTGCGATCCCATGCACGGCAATACGCACGAGACCTCGAACGGCTACAAGACCCGGCACTTCGACCGCATCGTCGATGAGGTGCAGGGCTTCTTCGAGGTGCACCATGCGCTCGGCACCCATCCGGGCGGCCTGCACATCGAGCTCACCGGTGAGAACGTCACCGAATGCCTCGGTGGCGCGCAGGACATCTCGGATCTGGATCTGGAGAACCGCTACGAGACCGCGTGCGATCCGCGACTGAACACCCAGCAGTCTCTCGAGCTGGCGTTCCTCGTCGCCGAGATGCTGCGCTGAACACCGTTGCGGCATTGAACAACACGGTGTTGCCGTACTGAACGCGATGGGCCCGGACTGCGAAAGCAGTTCCGGGCCCGTCTCTTTCGGCGCTATTGCGTTTATGCGTGCTACGGCAGTGCGACGATCGTAATGGTGGATCCTGCTTCCACATTCCCGCCTGGGACGGTGGACTGCGAGATGACGATCGAACCGTCATTGTTGGCCAGCTGACGCACCGTGACCTGCAGACCCAGGGCTTCGAGTTTGGTGCGCGCGCTGGAAACGCTGGCGCCCAGCAGATTCGGGACTTCGACGGCACTGTTGACGATCAGGCTGACGGTGCCGGAATCGACGGTGGAACCGGCGGCCGGGTCGGTACCGATCACCTGCCCGGCCTTGATTCTGCCGTTGTACTCGGCTCTGGTGTCCTGCACGGTGATTCCGGCCTTCTGCAGCACCGCCTTGGCCTCGTCCTCGGTCTTGCCGCTCACATCGGGGACCTTGGCCGAGACGACACCCTTGCTGCGGTACACCTTCACGCTGCCGCCGGCGGGGAGGACGGTACCGGGCGCCGGGTCCACCTTGGCGACAGTGCCTTTCGGGGCCGTGCTGCCGACGTCCCCGGATTCGACCGGGATCAGTCCGGCGTCTTTGATCGCCTTCTCGACACTGACAACGTCCTGTCCCGCAGTGATTTCGGGGACCTTCGGTTTACCGCTGGAGACCAGCACCGCGACCGTCGAGCCTTTGACGACTTTCGTTCCGGCGGCCGGATCGGTGCCGACCACATTGCCGACCGGAATGATGTCGGACGCCTTCTGCCTGGTCTCGGTCTTGAAACCGGCATCCTGCAGGGTGGTGACCGCGCGCTGGCTGTCGAGCCCGGCGATCGACGGCACCGCCGAGTATCGACCCACCCCCAGCCACCAACCGCCGATGCCGAGCAGGAGCGCGAGGGTGATGACGATGCCCAGCCAGATGAATACGGTGCGCCGGGATTTGCCGCGATCCTCGATGAGCTCCGACCGCTGATTGCGGTCCTTGACCGGCGGTCCCGGCGGCGGCGCGTACTCGGGCGGCAGCTCGCGTGCGGCGGTCATGACGCGGGTGTGCTGCGGCTGCTGCCCCAGGTGCTGGGTGGGCGGATCGGCGGGAATCCAGGTGGTCGCCTCGGTCACGGCGGGCCGGGCGGGAGTGTGGCGCGCAGGCGCCTGCCACGCCGGTGCGGGCGTCGCGGGCGCGACCTTGTAGCGGGCGCTGACGTGCTCGGCTGATTCGGTCGGAGAGGGCACGCGGTAGTCCGGCAGCTGCAGTTCCCGTGCGATGCGCCGCAATTCGACTGCCATCTCGGTGGCGTCGGCGAATCGGTGCGACGGTTCGCGCGCGGTGGCGTGCGCGACCAGCTCGTCGAATTCCGGTGGTACGCCGCCGATGAGCCGGCTGGGGCTGGGCACATCCTTCTCGACCCGTTGCAGCGCGATCGAAATGGAGCTGTCGCCGTTGAACGGCGTGCGCCCGGTGAGCATTTCGAAGATGAGGATGCCGGCGGAGTACACATCGCTGCGCGCGTCGGCGCTGCCGCTGGTGACCTGTTCGGGGGACAGGTAGGCCGCGGTCCCGAGAATCACGCTGGCGGAGGTGATATTCGCCGAGGCCACGGCGCGCACCAGGCCGAAGTCGGCGATCTTGACCTCCCCGGAGTCGGAGATGAGCACGTTCTCCGGTTTGATATCGCGGTGCACCAGCCCCGCCGCGTGTGCGACGCCGACGGCGGCCAGCACCGGTTCGGCAACCGCGCGCACCGCGTGCGGGGGCATGGGTCCGCGTTCGCGTAGTAGCTCGCGCAGCGTGCCGCCCTCGACGAGTTCCATGATCAGGAACGGGTGATCCCCGTCCACGCCCTGGTCGTACACGGCGACCAAGCCCGGATGCTTGAGCTTGGCGACCGCGCGGGCCTCCAGTTCGAAACGCTGGAGAAATTGCGGATCGCCGGCGAACTTGGGGTCCATCACCTTGATGGCGACCGGTCGATCCAGGCGAATGTCCACGCCCCGGAACACCATGGACATGCCGCCACGCGCGATCGGCGCGTCGATGCGGTAGCGCCCTTCCAGCATCTGGCCGATCAACAGCAACCCTTCCGACTTCCGATCCGCCCAGCGCGGCTCACCCGCGATGGTAGTCGGGTCGGGGTGTGATGCGTCCGTAGCGGCACGACCGACTACCGTTGTGGATGTGAGTGCCATTCCCTACAGCGATGATGTCCTGCCGGATTCGGTGACCCTGCTCGCTCTGCCCGATGTGGCCGAGCTGATGGGCCTGGCCGTGACCCGGGTGCACGCACTGTTGCGTGAGCATCAGCTCATCGCGGTCCGCCGCAACGGTGTGATCGGTATCCCGAAGGAGTTCTTCGACTCCACCGGCGAGATCGCCAAGCATGTCTCCCCGCTGATCACGGTCATGCGCGACAGCCGGTACACCAACGAGGAAATCCTCGAGTGGATCTACACCGAGGACGATTCCCTCCCCGGCCGCCCGATCGACGCCCTGCACGGCGACCTCGCCCGTGAGGTCATCCGCCGCGCCGCCGCGGACCCGTTCTGACCCGCCTCCGCTGACCCGCCTCCCCGTACCTTTTGCCGGTCGTGGGGAGCCCGGACGTTGCGTATCGGGCCGGCGGTATGGAGGGGGTCGCCTTTCGGGGGTACTCCAGGAGTTACCCTCGGCGGTGCGAAATCAGTTGTCCCGTCGGGTAACGAGGCACCGGCGGGTGGAGTGACTCAGAATCTCGAGCCGCCGGATCTATGCGAGGGCGAATTCCCTTGCGGCGATGCGTAGTCGGCGGTGGCGGGGGACTGCTGCTCGGCGGGTGAAGACGGCGTAGTCGGTGCGTTCGATTTCGTCGAGGATGCCGCTGTAGAGGGTGGCGGCGGTGCGGATGGCGGGGCGCACGCGGGGGGTCAGCAGGTCGATGCCGGGGATCGCGGCGCGGTAGATGCCGCGGTTGACGGCTATCAGGTGGGCCAGGGCGCGGCGGACCCGCTGGTCGGTGCGGCCGGTTTTGCGGCAGTGCCGGAGTAGGTCGTCGTCGACGCCGAAGGCGGCGAGTTCGTCGGCGGGCAGGTAGCGGCGGCCGCGGTCGAGGTCTTCGGCGATATCGCGCAGGAAATTGGTGAGCTGGAAGGCTTCTCCCAGGGCCGCGGCGGCGGGTTCGGCCTCGGTGATCGGGGCGACGGTGCCCAGCACCGGGAGCAGTTGCAGGCCGATGGCGGCGGCGCTGCCGCGCATGTAGTCGCGCAGGGCGTCCATGGTGGGGTACCGGTCGCGGTATTGCGGGCTGCCGGGGATGTCCATGCGCATGGAGTCCAGGAACACCCAGAAGTGCTCGGCCGCAATGTCATACCGCCGGATGGTGTCGGACACGGCGAGCAGGATGCGGTCGTCGCCGATCGCGGTGGTCTCGGCAGGCGCCTGGGCGAGCCGCCCGCGCAGTTCGTTCTCGATCCGATCCAGTTGCGCCGCCGACTGTTCGGCCCGCGTCACCGCCGCACTGTCGTCGACAATGTCGTCCACCATGCGCGCGAAGGCATAGAGCGCGTGCACGGCCGGTCTTCGCTCCGGTTCCAGCAGCCGGGTGGCGAGGAAATAGGTGCGCCCGTGTTCGGCGGCAATGCGGCGGCAGTCCCGGTAGGCGAGTGCGAGTTCCACCGCACTCATGCCGGGCTGGGCGGCGGCGCGAGGCTCGCCGGCTGTGGCACCTGGGCGCTGAGTTTGAGCGGATCGATGGTGCGCAGCGAGACCGCCGCGACCACGGCCGCAAAGGTGGCCAGCGCGACATGCCAGAAGTTGTAGAGCCCGATGGACCCGTCCGGCTGGAACACCAGCATGAGCCAGGTGCACAGCCCCACCAGCCACTGCAATGTGGTGGTGGACAGCGCGAATCCGGCGGCGAGGGCCAGCGGCCACGAGTAGTACCAGGGCAGCGCGGCCGGGGACAGGATCACGATCGCGACGAAGGCGATGAGAATGCCCAGTACCGCTTCGCGTTCGGTGTGCCGGAAGCGCCACCAGGTCCACGCCAGCACCACGACCAGCGCGCCCGCGCACATCATTCGTGTCACCGACAGCACCGATTCCATGCGCAGCGGTGTCACCCAGGTGACCATGTGCGCCATGATCGTCGGCAGCGACAGCCAGTTGATGATCTTCTTCGAGCCGGACAGCGCGGTCAGCCAGCCGATGCCCACATTGGCCAGCGCCGACGCCGCCACGAACACGGCGCAGAACACCGCCACACCGAGCCCGGCGATCTTGGCGAACATGACCGCGGGATGCGGCAGTTCGGCCTCGCCCTGGGCGGCCCGGCGTTCGCGTTCGTGAATCATCCAGATCCACACCAGGAACGGCAGGGCTATGCCCGCTGTCGCCTTCACGCCCACGCCGATGGCGACCACTACGATGCCGCCCACGTGCTGGTGCTCGAGCACCAGCGCGATACCGGCCGCCATGAGCCCGACCATGAGCATTTCGTTGTGCACGCCGCCGATGAGATGAATCAGCACCAGCGGATTGAGCACCGCCAGCCACAGCGCCGTGGTCGGCTTACCGCCGAGGTGTTTGGTGAGATGCGGTACCGACCACATCATCAGCGCGAGTCCCGGCAGCATGACCAGTCGCAGCGCAATGGTCCCGGCCACCACGTTTTCTCCGGTGATGGAGGTGATACCGCGCGCCAGCAGCAGGAAGATCGGCCCGTACGGGGCGGTGGTCGTGGTCCACACGGGGCTCACATTGTCCAGCAGCACACCGGGATTCACCACCGGCCCGACCTGGTACGGATTGAATCCGTCGCGCAGCAGCGCGCCCTGCGCCAGATACGAATAGGCGTCGCGGGAGAACATGGGCACCGCGAACAGCAGCGGGAAGATCCAGATGCCGACAATGGCGCGCAGCTCGTTCAGCGTCACCGAGGCATTGGGCACGGTGCCGATGGTGGCCCGCCCCAGTCGCACCCACGCGGTGATCATGGCCAGCACGCCGATCCACACGAACACCGTCGACAGCGCGTAGCCGTGCCCGAAGCGCAGCCAGGACAGGTGCGCGGTCTCCAGCAGCGGATCGTTGCGGCGCACACTGCCCGCACCGAAACCGCCGAAGGTGATCATGAGTGCGCCGAAGAAGCCGAGCAGTGCGGCCTTGCCCTCGGGGCTGCGCGCGAAATCGCCGGCATTGCGTATCCGGGTGTGCGGCACGGCGCCGGGGGAAATCATGGGGTGTGCGTCGAGAGTCGTGGTGACGTCCATATCGGGGGTCGGCATCGGTGGTCGTTCCCCCCGGAAAGGTCGGCGGCGCGCGGCGCGTTGGATCAGGACGCCGGTCAGTCTAGTGGTTGTGCGGCAGTGCTACCGCCCCGGCAGGTGAGCTTCCAGCCCGGGCATGTCGCAAATCACCTGTGATGCGCGTCGCGGCCAGTTTCCCGGACAGCAGCACGGTGGGTACGCCTACACCAGGCACCGTACCGGAACCCGCGAGAACCACATTATCCCGGTCTCGCACCAGGTTCCGGGTACGGAAGGGTCCGGTCTGCCGGAACAGGTGCGCGGCCGAGAACGGGGTGCCCGCGAGCATGCCCCTCTTCTTCCAGGTTTGCGGGGTGTCCAGGTGGTCGATCTGGAAATGCTTCGAAATGCCTTGGTAGCCGCGACTTTCCAGGACCTGCAGGAGTTCGCGCAGGTAGAACGGGCCGAGCCGGTCCCAATCGACAGGTGCGGCATCGAGGTTGGGGCAGGGGGCCAGGACCGACAGCGGTTCGTGGCGGACGGTGTCGGTGAGGTGCCCGGCGGCATCGACGCGCTGCTGCGCGCGATCGATGTACAGGCTCGGATCGGTGAGTGCGGGGCGGGTGAGCAGCAGCGACGGATCGCTCATGAGCTGCCCCCGGCCGCGCCGGGCCGCGATCTCGGTGAAGGTGCGGTCCCACTCGTGGCCGAATTCGATGGTGTGATGGGCCTGCACCGGCCAGGTCGCGGCGATCTCGGCCGGGACCGTGCCGTGTGCGATCACGGCGGAGGGGGAGGCGCGCAAGCCGCGGCGGCGGCGCAGGCCGAAACGCTCCAGGCTGCCGATATCAGCGGTGACCACCACGGCATCGCAGGGCAGGGTGCGGCCGTCGGCGGTGCGCACGCCGGTGGCGCGGCGTCCGGTGTAGTCGATTCCGGTGACCTCGGTACGCAATTCGAGGGTGCCGCCCGCCGCGACGAAGGCCCGCGCGAGGGCGTCGGCGATCGCCCGCATGCCACCGACCGGGTAGTACACGCCCAGGCAGGTGTCCATATACGGAATCGCGCCGTACACGGCGAGAGCTTGATCGGGCGCTGTGCCCGCGAAAAGCGCCTGGAAGCTGAACAGTCGTGCCAGCCGCTCATCGCCCATGAAGTGCCGAACCCGGGGCCCGAGGCGCCCGAAACCGCCCAGCCGCACCAGTTTCAGGAGTGCGGTGCGCTTCTGCGGATAGCGGATCATATCGAGCGGTGAATCGAAGTTCGAGTCCATGAAGTGCCCGAACTCGGATTCGTAGATGCCCTGCAGCCAACCGCGCAAGCGCCGATACCGTTGTCCCGCAGCGGCATCCCGCACCCGCGTGACCTCGGCGGTCATCTCGTCCGGATCCGAGTACACGCCCACGGCAGACCCGTCGGCGAACCGCGCGCGATAGGCCGGAACCAGCTCGAGAATCTCCAGGCCCACCGATTCACGGGTGTGCCCGACCGCCGCGAGGGCCTCGTCGATCAATTCCGGCACAGTCAGAATCGTTGCCCCGGAGTCGATCTCGTAATCGTCCCCGCGATACAACCCGACCCGCCCACCGGGATGATCAGCCCGCTCCAGTACGGTCACCCGCCGCCCAGCCCCGACCAGATGCAGCGCCGCCGCCAGCCCGGACAACCCCGCGCCCACGACCACGACCTGATCAGTCTGCCCCGCAAC
>NZ_JAODNK010000010.1 GCF_025465275.1 Nocardia sp.
CCCGGGGCGGACCGGGTGGATCGGGCCACCACACATCAACCCGACCGGGATACCGCAGGTGAACCATGTTCACCACCCTCTCGAGCAGAAGGCCGCCGCCCTGGCACGCATCCGAGCCCGCAACGAACGGGAACTCAAACGCTTCCGCCAGTAGGTCTTCTCCACCGACCTGTTTCACCGCCGGACTCCAGCCCCGCCGGTGCTACAGGTCGTTGTGCGGGTTGGTTCTTCGGGTTCTTGGTCTTGTGGTTCTTGTCTTTTCGGGTTTTGTTCTCGAGAACGGGACCACAGCCAGTCCTGCGGCCGGTACCGCAGGATCCCCCGGTACTGCGGAAGGTAAATCGGGTACCCCTCCTGACGTGCCCAGCACGGCCATCTCGGGCTCTGCCCGCACCCGGGAACCCAATACCCCCCTCAGTCGCAAGAAACCCAGGTGCACCGACTTGTCGCGGCATCGAATCCCCTCAAAGCGGGCACCACACAACCCTTCTCCCGGACCACAGCAGGTGCATCCACGGCACAGACCCGATAACGACTGTGCCGCTGAGACACCCGCTGTTCCGTCCCCCGCATCGGACGGACTCGATGCCGAAACAGTCAGTGCACCTGGGTTTCTTGCGTCCGGGACACAGCCGGGCAGCAAAGGGGTATCGGCAAGGCCCGAGATGGCCGTACTGAGCATCCTGGAGTCGTCTCGATTGACCTCCGGCGTTGGCTTTCCAGCAATAGAGACCCACGTCGGGTACGGCACTCGGGGTTCCCGCACTTCTTCCTTGTTCTGCATGACACCGGGGGAGCAACACCGGACACAGCTCACACCAACCGCAGAGGTAGGTTGCAAACAGCACAGCCCACACGAACGAGGAGTGATCAATGCGGATCGCAGTAGTCGGTGGCGGTATCAGCGGCCTGGTAGCGGCCTACCGGCTCCGTAAGGCGCTGGGCCCAGCCCCGGAGCTGATCCTCGTCGACCGCAGCAACCGCCTCGGCGGCATCCTCCGCACCACAGACATCGAAGGCGATCCGGTAGACCTCGGAGCCGAGGCGTTCGTGGGTCGCCGCCCTGAAATCCCGCAGCTCATGCGGGAATTGGGCATCGAAGAACAGCTGGTACACCCCGCTGGTCGCCGACCCCTGGTTTGGTCGGAGGGCGCCCCGCACCCCTTGCCGGAGCACACCCTCATGGGCATCCCGGCGTCCCCTGACAGCATGTCCGGCCTGGTGGACGCCGAGACGGTCGCCCGCATTGCCGCCGAACCGAATCGGCCATTGACCTGGGAGCGCGGCAGCGATATCTCCGTCGGAGCACTCGTCGCGGACAGGTTCGGCGAACAGGTGGTCCGCCGGAGCGTCGATCCACTACTGGGCGGCGTCTATGCCGGCACCGCAGGCTGGATCGGCGTCCGGGCCGCTCTCCCCACCCTGGCCGCAGCACTCGATGCCGGGGCGCGCAGCCTCTCGCAGGCGGTCGAAGACGCCCTCCCCCCGCCGTCCAGCACTCCCGTGTTCGGCGGTATCCGCGACGGTTACCGCGTGCTGCTGGATGCCCTCCGCGCCGCAGCCGATGTGAAGGTCGAAACCGATACTCCCGTAACGCGACTCACGCGCACCGCCGCAGGCTGGCAACTCGACCCGATCGGCGCGGTCGATGCCGTAGTTCTGGCCACCCCGGCTCCCGTGACCGCCGAACTCCTGCGAGCGGTAGCCCCGCAAGCCGCTGAGCTGGCCGCCGGAATCGAGTTGTCGTCGTCTGCGGTGGTGGCGCTCGCACTCCCACAGGACACCGCGCTCCCCGACAACTCCGGCATCCTCGTCGCCACCGGTGAAGCGTTGCGTGCCAAGGCTTTCACGCTGTCCAGCCGCAAGTGGCCGCACCTGGCCGCCCGCGAGGTAGCGCTGGTCCGAGCATCCTTCGGCCGCTTCGGCGACGATTCGATGCTGTCCTGGCAAGACGAGCAGCTGATCCAGGCCGCAGTCGAGGATCTCACCACGGTGACGGGTGCCGACATCAGTCCTCTGAGCGCGGTCGTGCAGCGCTGGCCAGGCGGCCTCCCGCAGTACGCGCCCGGCCATACCGCCCGCATCGCCGAACTCCGCGCTGCCACAGCCGATCTCGATGGCCTCGCACTGGCCGGCGCGTATCTCAACGGCGTGGGTGTCCCAGCATGCGCAGCCTCCGGCACGGCAGCCGCCACCCGCATCGCCGAGCAGTTGGCCTGACAGCTACCGCTGCTGGACCGGCCAGGCAAATGGGCCCGACGGCTACCCCGACCCGACCGGACCTGCTACTGCTAATGGACTGACTGGGCAGGTGGGCCTGACAGCTACCGGACCGGTGGCCGGACTGCTGTCGCTACTGGACTGACTGGGCAGGTGGGCGTGACAGCTACCGGTCCAGTGGCCGGACTGCTGTCGCTACTGGACTGACTGGGCAGGTGGGCGTGACAGCTACCGGACCGGTGGCCGGACTGCTGTCGCTACTGGACTGACCGAGTAGGTGGGCCTGAGGGCTACAGCTACCGGTCCGGCGGCTGGACTGCTACCACTACTGGACTGACCAGGTAGTGGGCCTGACGGCTACCGCTATCCGATCGCGCCGGACGGGTACGCGGACCGCTTCCGCTACTGGATCGACCGGGCAGCTATCGCTACCGACGGGGCAGGTGCCGGGCCGCTACTGCTATCGGGCTGATCGAGCAGTTGGCTGCCCGCTGTTGCTATCCGACCAGATCGGAGGGATCGGTGTTCGCTCCGCAGATCACCACGGTCACCCGCTCGCCCGGCTCCGGCACATAGGCCCCCGACCGCAGTGCGGCCAGCGCCGTCCCCGCCGCATGCTCGACCGCGAGTCTGCGGTCGTCCCACAGGAATTGGCGCGCCGCGATGATCTGCTCGTCCGTCACCAGCACCGACCGCACGTCACCGGCGGCTGCGGCCGCGAGCGCCATTTCGCTGGTGCGTCGTGCGCCCAGTGAGTCGGCGGCGATGGAGTCGATCGGCACATCGACCGGATGTCCTGCTGCCAGACCGGCATTGAAGGCCCGGCAGTACTCGGGTTCGACGGCGACCACTCGAATACCGTGGTGCGCAGCAGCTGTCGCGACCCCTGTCAGCAGCCCGCCGCCGCCCACCGCGACGACGACCGTATCGGTATCCGGGGCCTGCGCGACGATCTCCTCCAGCAGCGTCCCCGCTCCGGCCGCAATGTAGGGGTCGTCGTAAGCGTGTGACCGCAGCGCTCCCGTTGCCGCGGCGTACCTTTCGCATTCGGAAGCGGCATCGGCATACGACTCTCCACCGGACATGACCTGTGCGCCCAGCGCCCGCAGCCGCGCCACTTTCACCGGCGGTGCGGAGTCGGGCAGGAATACCGTGGCCGCGGAATCGACCATGTGCGCGGCCCACGCGCACGCGACTCCCGCATTGCCGCCCGAGGCGATGGTCACCCCGACCCGGGGCAGCAGTCCCCGTTCCCGGTGCGCCAGCATGAAATTGACCGCACCGCGGGCCTTGAAGCTGCCGGAATGCTGCAGGTGTTCGAGTGCCAGTCGCCACTGCCGGCCGCCCTGGCCCGCTTCGTCCGGGGTGAGCACGATCGGTCGCACATGTGCCGATATGCGGTCGGTGGCCGCCTTCACGTCGGCGTAAGTCGGATGCACTGCACTTCCTTCGCTGGATCGCTTCGGGCGGGTCGCTGGAGCGGATAATTACACTGTAACTTACGCTGGTTTCATGCCAAGGACCTCGAAGACGCTCGAGCAGGCGACCCCGGAGGCGATCGCCCGCGCCGGGTTGGCGATCATCGAATCCCACGGCGCCGCGCAGCTCAGTTTCCGTGCCATCGCGTCGTATCTGAAGGTCTCGCACACCACGGTGGTGCGGCGCGGCGGCGGCGATCTCAATGGCCTGCTCGACCTGCTCGCGGATCATCTCGCCGCCGATCTGCCCGATATCGCCCCGGGCTCGCTGCCCTGGGCGCAGGCCACCGAGCAGCGTTTCTGTTCCTGGTACGCCCTGATCGCCGCCCATCCGGTGCTCGTGCTGCTGCGCGAAAGGCGCCCCCTGCTCGGCCCCCGCCTGCTGGCTCGACTGACCGAACCCCAAGTGGCCGACAATCTTTCGCTCGGTCTCGACGTGACCGATGCCCTCCGAGCGTATCGGGAGATGTACCTGTTCACGCTCGGTTGCGCCGCACTGGTGGAGCACGCGGATCTGAAAGCCGTTCAGCTGCGCACCCGTACGCACCTCGCCGCCCTGGATCCGGACGAGTATCCGCTGCTCTCAGCGCATATGAACGCCGTCGCTGATGCTGTCACCTCCGAGGATCCGTTCCGCGACGGCCTGCGCCGCCTCATCGACTCCTGGGCCGCCACCGCGCGCTGAGCCTGTCCGAATCCGCCGGGTCCGCTGCCGCCGCCGGTGCGGTCGAATGGCACGATGGGGGCATGGCGCGACTCGACTACAAGTCCCTGAACGACACCATCCGCTACCTAATGTTCTCGGTGTTCCAGGTGGAGCCCGGTGTGCTGGGGGAGGATCGGGCGGCTGCCATCAAGGAGGCCCGGGCCTTCTTCGATTCGCTGGAAGAGCGCGGGGTGGTGGTGCGCGGGCTGTACGACGTCGCCGGTATGCGCGCCGACGCCGATTTCATGATCTGGTGGCACGCCGAACGGATCGAGGATCTGCAGGCCGCCTACTCCGATTTCCGCCGCGTCACCGAGCTCGGTTCGGTCTCCAATCCGGTGTGGAGCAATGCGGCCCTGCACCGCCCGGCGGAGTTCAACAAGAGCCATCTGCCGGCATTCCTGACCGGCGAGGAGCCGGGCAACTACATCTGCGTGTACCCGTTCGTGCGCTCCTACGACTGGTATCTGCTCCCGGACGAGGAGCGTCGCAAGATGCTGGCCGATCACGGCAAGGCCGCCCGCGGCTACCCGGATGTGCGCGCCAATACCGTGGCGTCGTTCGCGCTCGGCGACTACGAGTGGATCCTGGCCTTCGAGGCTCCGGAGCTGCACCGCATCGTCGATCTCATGCGTGATCTGCGCGCCACCGAGGCGAGGTTGCATGTGCGCGAAGAGGTCCCGTTCTTCACGGGCCCGCGCGTCGAGGTCGAGCAGCTCATCGCCGCTCTGCCGTAGAAAGTATCGACGCCGCCGCAAGTAACCGTCTGTTAGCCGGGCCGCTGCCCGGAAAAGTTGGGGCATGCACGAAACCGTGTATGCCCCATAGTGTTTCTGCGACTAGCTTGTTGCGTCGTCCGAGGGGTGCAGTCGCAGCGAGATCGAGTTGATGCAGTACCGCTTGTCCGTGGGCGTGGGGTAACCTTCGCCCTCGAACACGTGGCCCAGATGGCTGTGGCAGTTGGCGCACAGCACTTCTACCCGGTGCGCGCCGAGCGAGTCGTCGGCCCGCAGGATGACTGACTCCGACTCGGCCGGATCGAAGAACGACGGCCACCCGCAGTGCGAATGGAACTTCTCACCGCTGCGGAACAATTCGGCGCCACAGGCCCGGCACTCGTATATGCCGCCGGTTTCGGTATCGGTGTATTCCCCGGTGTACGCACGTTCGGTGCCGGCCTCCCGCAGGACGCGGTATTCGTCCGGGCTCAGCTTGGCTCGCCATTCCTGAGGGCTGAGCTGAATGCGCGGTGCCGGTAGCGAGGTATCAGCGTCGGAACTCATGGCTCCACGCTAATACCTTGCTCGCGAGGATGTCCGGGTCAGGTTGTGACCGTCTCGGGAACAGCGTGCCGGGCGTGCCCGTTGTGCACGCTGGCCTGGTCGGTCGGGGCGGTCTCAGGATGCATCCACGCGGGGTCGAGCGTCTTGCCGACCTGCAACCGTCCCTCACGCCGCGCGGCCAGGTAGCGGTCGCCGAGCACGCAGAACGCCACGATGAGCAGCAGTCCCCACCCGAAGGTGACGCGCAGGTAGTCGAGCATCCGCCCGACGCTCTGCCAGCGGTCCGACAGCCACTTGTCGTAGGACATGAATCCGAATACCGCCACCCAGGCCGGCCAGTTCCGCATCACCGAATTGCGTTGCACCACAGTCATGAGCATCGGGATCAGGAACATCGAGTAGTACATCTGGCCCAGCGACCCGAGCAGCATGGTGCCGCCGAACAGAATGCCGGAGGTGGTGCAGATGAAGAAGACCTCGTCGTCGCGGTAGTACCGGTACAGCAGCCACAGCGTGATCAGCACCGCGACGCCGAGGACGATCCGGATGATCCAGGTCAGCCAGTCCGCAACGCCGTAGTACCCGGCATTGCCGACGATCGCGCTGTTGAAGTAGTCCCGCGACTCCGTCAGGTACGGCAGCGTGTGGCTCCAGAACTGGCTGTAGTCCACGATCAGTGGCCAGGCGAGCAGGTTCAGCACGACCGGAGTGCCCAGCGCGGTAATCAGCACCTTCCACTGCCCGCGCGCCAGCGGGATCAGCAGCAGCGGGGCGACCAGTGGGCCCTTCACCGAAATCGCCAATCCCAGAGCGACACCGGCCCACAGATCCCGCCGCTTCAGCAGCAGGTGGAAGAACGCGACCATCGCCATCAGCAGGCAGCCGTCGATATTGGTGAAGACCAGTGTGTTGACCACCGTCTCCGACATGAACATGGCCAGCAGCAGCGCCGGTGCGGCGACCGAGCTCACGGTGAAGTTGAACAGCTTCAGCAGCAGATACCAGGCAACGATAATCGCGGCGGCATTGAGCAGGATGAAGCACCAGCGGGACTTCTCCGGGTCGATGATCGCCAGCGGCGCGATCATCAGCGTCCCGCTCGGCGGGTACAGGTAGTGCGGGTCGGTCGAGGCGAAGTTCGCGCCGTAGATCGCCTTGTGGTTCAGGAACGCCAGCGATGCGTTGTACACGGGCTTGAAGTCGTCGGTGATCGTCACATTGACGGCCTTGATGAAGACCCGGTTCAGCACAGTCAGGACCGCTAACGGCCACAGAGCGAAGTTCAGGACCTCGGCGGTGGTGCGAGCGGTGCGGGGCTCGAGCTGGCGAAGGAACACTCGGGCACGGTACACCGAATACCCCGGTCACCGTTGCGCGGACCCGCCGCGACAGGTTCCGTCAAATGCTGGCGGGTCGTGTCGTTCCGGAGCGGCGGCCGAGTAGAACCAGCTAGGCCGGGCAGGCGGTGCCGTCCTCGGGCAGTGTCGCATCTTTCAGGTAGTCGGTGACAGCCTGCTGGACACATCCGGAGTGCGCGAAGGCCGGGTGCCCCCAGCCCTGCCATTCCACGGTGGAGGTGCGCGCCCCGGCCGCGCCGAGCGCGCCCGTGACGGTGGGCCGGCTGTCGACTCCGGCGACCGGGTCGGCGTCGCCGCCGACCACCAGCACGGGTCGATCGAACTTGTCCGGCATGGCGACCGCGGTGGCGCTCGGCCAGGCCGAACAGGCCATCAGATCGATGGCGGCGACCCGGCCGAACACCGTGTACTTGCCCGCCCACTGGCTCACGAGCTCTTTGGCACGGACCGGGGTGGTGGGTTGCTGATTGTCGCTGCAGCGGTTGACGAATTCGCCGTCATTGGCGACGGCCGCGGCTTGGCGCAGCACGATCGGCGTAATCGGCCCGCGGTCACCGCGCCCGAGAGCCGAAAGCGCATCGGCGAATTCGGTGAGTTGCGGGTTCTGCAGCGTGCGCGGATCGCTGAGGTAGCCGTTGAGCGTAGTGACCAGCGCCGCTGCCGACAGATCCCCGAATTCGCCGTTACCGGCCCGATTGACCAGTGTGAGGATGGCGGCGTGCGGGTCGCTGCCCAGTGAACAGTTCAGTGCCGCACAGCGTTGCGAGAATCCGGTCAGTGCGGCCTCGGCCCCGCGCACCTGCTGCTCGCTGCGCCCGATGGCGTCCAGACCCACCGCCTGCGGCGAATCGAGCACCATCCGGCCGAGGTGATCGCCGTACTTGTGCGCATAGCTGAGCGCGACGGTCGCACCGCTGCCGGTGCCCATCAGCGCGATGTGATCGACCTGCCAGGTCTTGCGCAACTGGTCGATGTCATCGGCGGCGTGCGCGGCATCGAAGGTCCCCTGCGCGGGGGACAGGAAGTCCAGGCACGCGATGGTGGCGTCCTGGCTGGCCTTGGCCACCGCGTCGACGGGATCGGTTGTGCCGTGCGTGAATTGGGCCTGATCGGTGAGCGTGCGGCGAATGTCGTCGGTCAGGCAGCTGACCGGCTGCGAGCTGCCGATACCGCGCCGATCGATGGCCACGATGGGCCGCGTCGCCAGCAGCACTCCGGCCGGACTGGCCGCGAGCCCCGCCAGCGTGGCGGTGGAGGCGCGGTCGTAGCCCGATGTCAGCACCAGCGGCACGGCATCTTTCGGGGTCCGGTCATAGCGGGCGCGCATGGCCGCGGTGCGGAAATTGCCGCCGACCCCACCCCCGGCATCGACCTCCGTGCTGAATTCCGCGCATTCGAGAATCAGTCCCTGCGGCGGTGCGCCCAGTGACAGCAGGCTGAAGGTCGGCGCGGTGCAGTCGTGCCACGCCAGATCGGTCTTGGGCAGTTCGGGTGCGGGCGGGGCGGCGGGTCCGGGCGCGGCGGTGACCGCGACCCCCGCTTGATGGGGGCGTTCCACGGCGACGGCGGGCCGGTCGGAGGGCCCGGCGCCACAGCCGGTGGTCACCAGGATCGAAAGTGTGGACGCCAGCAGAGCGGCCCGAGTCCAGCGCATGCGGTACAGCCTGCCAGGTCCGGCGTCCGGTTTCAGCTACAGGGTGTGATGGCGCACCCAGCGCGTCAGGATGGTGCCGTCCTCGTCGAAGAGCAGATGGCGGCAAGTCATGGGCGTGGGCATGGCATTGGGGGACACGGCGATTCGCCGTTCCGTCCCCGCGACCAGCATCGGAGACAGTGTGAGGCACAGTTCGTCGACGGCCTGGGCGACGATGAGATCACCGAACAGCGCGGGCCCGCCCTCACACAGGACCCGTCTCATCTCGAGTTCTTCCAGGGCGTTGCGTAGCCCCTCGGCGGTGACGCTGGTGTCGCCGGCTTCGATCACTTCGCCACCCGCATCGGTGATCGCCTTCTTCCGATCGGCGGGTGCGGCGGCGGTGGTGAAAATGATCGGCCGCGCACCGGTGTCGGTGAACAGCCGGCTGGTCGGATCGAGGTCGGCGGAGGCGGTCACCACCGCGATGCGCGGCGCCGCGCCGGTCGGGTCGCCGCCGAATCCGTGATGGTGCAGCCGCATGCGCAGCTGCGAATCCGTATGTGCCGCGCCGTATTTCTCCGCCCGCGCGGTGCCCGCGCCGACGACCACCACATCGGCCAGATCCCGCAGGATCTGGAAGATCTTCTTGTCGGCGGGCGTGCCCAGACCTCCGGACCGGCCGTCGATGGTGACCGCCCCGTCGATGCTGGTGACGAAGTTGACCCGAATCCACGGCGCCGAAGGCCCGGCCGGGTACGCGTACAGCGCCAGCAGGTCGTCGTGGTTGAGTTCTGTGAGCTGGATCGCATTGGGCATACGCTGCATGAGAACCGATTCCACCACGTAACTACGCTGTCGCCGTGCAACAACGCCTTGTCGATCGCCATCCGGAGGTTCCGGCAGACCAGCTCGTGGCGCAGATGGTTCCCCCGCCGACCTTCGACGAGGTGAGCTTCGCCAGCTACATCCCGGATCCGAAGGAGCCGTCGCAGGCGGCTGCCGTGCGCGCGGCGGAGGATTTCGCCGTCAAGGTCACCAAGCTGCATCAGGCTGCCTCGAAGAAGCCCCTGTTCGGCAAGAAGAAGCCGGTGTCCGGCATCGGCCTGTATCTGGACGGTGGCTTCGGCGTGGGTAAGACCCACCTGCTGGCCTCGATCTATCACAGTGTGCCGGGGCCGAAATCCTTCGGCACGTTCGGTGAGGTGACCAATCTGGTCGGAGCGCTGGGCTTCAACAATGCCGTCGACCGGCTCGCGGCCAATAGCGTGCTGTGCATCGACGAATTCGAGCTCGATGATCCCGGCGACACCATGCTGGTCTCACGTCTGCTCGCGGAGCTGACCGCGCGTGGTGTGTCGATCGTCGCAACGTCGAATACCTTGCCCGGCCAGCTGGGTGAGGGCCGTTTCGCCGCCTCGGACTTCATGCGCGAGATCAAGAAGCTGGGTTCGCTGTTCGAGCCCATTCGCGTCGACGGACCCGACTACCGGCACCGCGATCTGCCGCCCGCCCCGGAGCCGACCGCGCCCGAGCATCTGTCCGAGAAGGCCGCTGCCACACCGGGTTCCACGCTCGACGATTTCGATGCGCTGCTGAAGCATCTGAGCACGCTGCACCCGTCCAAGTACAACGCGCTCATTCAGGGCGTGTCGGCGGTGTTCATCTCCGACGTGCACACCGTGACCGACCAAGCGGTCGCTTTGCGTATTGTGGTCTTGGCCGACCGGCTCTACGACGCGGGGACTCCCGTCACCGTATCCGGAGCCAAGTTGGACCAGATTTTCTCGCAGGAAATGCTCGATGGTGGATACCGCAAAAAGTATCTGCGTGCCATTTCGCGCCTGCTGGCGCTGTCCCGGTTCGAAACCCCGGCGGCCGCTTCGTAATCCGTTCGTCCCGTTGTCCGCTGCGGGATGCCTGCCTGGCCGCGTGTGCCGGGTGCTCGAGAAAGGGAAGTTCGTATGATCCGACCTCGTCTGCTCGGCGCTTCGCTGGTGCTGGCCTCCGCGCTGTCCTTCGGCTCGCTGCCTGCCATGGCGCTGGCCGACCAGCCCGCGCCCGCCGCGGTGCAACCGCCCGCGGCCACCGGCAATGTGGTCCTGAACATCGCGGACCGCTCGCTGAACCTGCAGGGCGTGGTGAATGCCCGGGACGCCGGCGGCTACAAGACCGCCGACGGCCACACCGTGCGCACCGGCCTGGTGTACCGCACCGGTGATCTGAGCAAGTCCACCGATGCGGACCTGGCCGACCTGACGAGCCGCGATGTGAAGGCGGTGCACGATCTGCGCACCAGCTACGAGCAGCAGTTCATGGGCGTGGACAAGGTTCCGGCCGGCGCCACCGAGTACCACAACGACATCATCGGCCAGGCCCCGCCGCAGGTCATGGCGTCCACGCTGATGGCGGGCACGGACCTGTACCGCGCGTTCATCACCGCGCCGGGCGCGAGCCAGGGCTTCTCCGACGTGCTGCGCGATATCGCCTACAACGACGGTGCCGTGCTGTTCCACTGCAGCGCCGGCAAGGACCGCACCGGCTGGACTTCGGCTGTGCTGCTGACGATTCTGGGCGTCGACCACGACACCGTGCAGTACGACTATCTGCTGTCGAACTACTACCGCGGCGCCAAGGACGGCGACATGCTGAACGGCGTCACCGCCTCGGCGCTGGCCGCGGCATTCGACCAGGTCAACCAGAGCTACGGCAGCTTCGACAACTACGTGCACGAGGGCCTGAAGCTCACCGATGCCGATGTCTCGGCCCTGAAGGCGAAACTGCTGTCCTGACACCAGCTTTCACCATCTGACAAACGAAAAGACCAGGCCGGAAACCACTTTCCGTCCTGGCCTTTCGCGTACTCCTCGCTTCGGCACGACTTCAGGCGTAAGCCAACCCTGTCAACTTCAGGCGTA
The DNA here is from genome assembly GCF_025465275.1 of Nocardia sp. GTDB lineage: Bacteria > Actinomycetota > Actinomycetes > Mycobacteriales > Mycobacteriaceae > Nocardia. The sequence goes on from NZ_JAODNK010000010.1 coordinate 11,597, forward strand.
AGCCAACCCTGTCATCCCGGCATGCTTTTGGCTGGGATCAGCACAGGCAGCAGGCGACCTCAGCTGGCTTCGGCAACCTGAGTTCGCTTGCCCCGCAAGCTATACAGTTCCCGAGCCCGAGCCGGCGTAATCGTCTCCAGCGCCGTCGGCTGCTCACCCGAGAGATGCTGCTTCAGAATCTGCCCAGCCATCGGCGCGATGAACGGCGCGGCCGTGAGCAACCCGAACGACCCGAACAGCGTGAACAGCCACACAATGATCTTCGCGGGCAACTTCACCAGCGGGTCGGAGATGCGAGGCACGTTGTAGCGTCCCAGCTTTCGCATCCACATCGGGGTGAGCGCGGAGGTCGTGAGCGATAGCACGATGCTGCCGAGTGCGTAGATGATCCCCGCCCCATTGCGCGGTGAAGTACGCAGCAGCTGGTGCATGCCCTCCTCGGCGCGGACCGAGCTGCACAGGCGCGGCTTCACGCGCTCGAAGTAGGCGCGGACCTCGTCGCGGGTGCGCGGCACATCCTCGGACTTGCAGGTCTGCAGTTCCGCCGCGATCGCGCACTCTTCCCAGTAGCGCAGCTCGTCCTCGGGGCTGAGCGGTCCGGGCCCGTACACCTCGTAGGCCTTGAGTACCGAGTGCCAGCCGGTGATGTGGATCCACAGCTGGGTTTCCGGGCTGTTGGCGGCGTACCGCTGTCCGGTGATCGGTTCGATCCCGGTCAGCGGGGCGTGGATCTGCATGAGGTGCTCGGACGCCTGAATAGCCGTGCGACCGTCGCCGATCGCGACGAGCAGGAAGTACGCGAAAGTGTGGTCGAGCCGCTCCCGCGGGTTGGTGTAGATGCGGCGGGTATCGGCCACCGCCGCGGTCAGGAACGGGTCGAAGTGCTCGAGGACTACCGCGCGCTGGAACCCGATGACCGCGGTCGGTGCGGTCCAGATCTTCCAGCTCGGGGAGCCGGGCCCGAAGAACCCGTAGTCGTCCCTGCGAAGGGTGGTCGGATCGAAGCCCATCGGTTCACTCCCTTGTGCGCTGCCCGCCTCAGCGGCGAATACAACGCCACCGTAGCAATTGGTCGCGTGGAATACAACGGTCGCGTAGGATTTCCTCCGGAAGGCGAGTCGGCGGAGGTGTGACAGCAGTGACGGAATCGGGTACGGCGACCGAACGGCCGAGGCGTCGGTATGCCCCGCGCCTGCCACCGGAGCAGCGCCGGGCGCAGCTACTCGACGCCGCCTTCACCGTCCTGACCCGGGTGGAGCTGCACGAACTCAGCATGGAGGCGGTCGCGCAGGCGGCGGGCGTGGGAAAACCGGTGCTGTACACCGTGTTCAAGACCCGCGCCGATCTGGTCGAGGCACTGCTCGAGCGTGAGCGCGAATTGGCGCTGGAGCAGGTTGTGACCACGCTGCCGACGGATCTGCTGGGCGCCGACCCGGTGGTGGCGGCCTCGTCCGCGGTCGAGGCGTTTGTCGGTGTGGTGCTGGCCAATCCGACACGCTGGCGCTTGATCCTGGCGAGCCCCGGCAGTGCGCCCGCGGAATACCGTGCGGCGCTGCGCAGCTCACGCACCGGCATTTTCGAACAGGCGGAGGCGCTGGTGCGCATGGGCGCCGCGCTCGATCCGCGCTGGGCCACAGTCGATTCCGGCCTGCTCACCAATTCGCTGCTCACCGTGGCCGAGATGCTGGGCGGGCTCGCGGTCGGCGAGCCGGACGAGTATCCCAAGCGGCGGGTCGAAGGTTTCGTCCGCGCCATCGTGCAGCTACTGAGTGGTGGGCGCGAATAGTCGTTTGACGGTCGCTCCGGCTCGGGTCTCCGGCACTGGTGGAGGATCTGGAGCCGGCCTTGACCGGATATGCGGGTGCGGTCGTCCTGGTCATTCACGACCGCAGGATGCGGGCGCAGTTCCGGGGTCGACGCCTGGAAATGGTTGCGGCGCAGAACCTTCACCGCGCAACGTAGCCGGGGTGCGGTTATTCAGGGCAGTTCGCCGATCGTCTGAATGATCGCCCACGCTTCGTCCTCGGGCGTGGATGTCCAAGGGGCGGTGGGTTTGTGGATTCGGAGCGAGGCGATGCCGTGCAAGACGCTCCAGATCCGCAGTGAGAGTGTGCGGTCGGCGCCGGCGCCCGCGACCTGGAGTAGGTCGGCGAAGCGATCGAGGAGATCCAGGCCCGGTCCCGTGCCGGAATCGATTGCGGGATCGGGCCGTTCGAAGAGCAGCTGGTACGCGCCCGGGTAGTCGCGGGACCACTGGAGGTACGCGCCGATCAGCGAGCGCAGCCGTGCCGCAGGTGTGCCCTCGCCTGCTTCGCCGGCGTCGAGTGCCGTGCGCAGCCGCCCGAACAGCTCCTCGGTGACGGCGTACATCAGCGCTTCTTGTGAGGGGAAGTGCATGTACACCGCGCTGGGCGCGACTCCACTGGCGCGGGCAATGGCCCGCAGCGACGGCGCGGGCAGCGCCTGCGGCTCCAGCAGCAGGTCGATAGCGGCCGTGACCAGCTCTCCGCGCAACTGCTCGCCTTCGCCGCGTACCCGTCGTGGTCGCGCAGTACTCATCGAACCTCCTTGACAGCGATCGCTGAACAGGTGTTAAGTTTAACTCACTGAACACCCGTTCACCTTCAGGAGAAGATCATGGATCAATGGAACGGTTCGACCGCGGTAGTCACCGGCGCGAGCAGCGGCATCGGGGCCGAGTTCGCCGCCGCACTAGCCCAGCGGCAGTGCAATCTGGTGCTCGTCGCCAGGCGCGAGGATCGGCTGCGTGAACTCGCCACCCGCATCGAGGGCGAATACGGCGTCCAGGTGCGAGTGGTGAGCGCCGACCTGTCGCTACGTTCGGAAGTGGATCGGCTCGCGCAGACCCTCGCCGCGTCCGGCACCCCGATCGACGTGCTGGTCAACAACGCCGGATTCGCCACCCACGGTGGGTTCTCCGACCAGGATGCGGCCCGGATGAACGACGAAGTCGCCGTCAATGTGGCTGCGGTAGTGGCACTTACGCGAGCATTGCTGCCGGGGATGGTGTCGCGCGGCCGCGGAGCCGTCGTGAACATCGCCTCCACCGCGGCATTCCAGCCCATCCCGTTCATGGCCGTCTACGGTGCGACGAAGGCGTTCGTCCTCTCGTTCACCGAGGCGCTGTGGGGTGAACTGGAGGGCACCGGAGTCGACGCGCTGGCACTCTGCCCGGGCGCGACCGATACCGAATTCTTCGATGTGGCAGGCGAAGCCGCGAGCGTCGGCAAGCGCCAGACCCCGGCGCAGGTCGTCGCGACGGCCATGCGCGCACTGGATCAGCGCAGGCAGCCGCCGAGCGTGGTGTCCGGCTGCGCGAACCGCTGGTCGTCCCGGCTGCCGCTCCTGCTCCCGCGCCGGGCGACGATTCGGGTGACTCGAAAACTGGTGGGGGCCAAGTAATCATGTATGCCCTACAGCCCAGCTATTTCGACGATATCCCGGCAATGCGCCACCATCTGCACAGCGAACGTGTGGTCTCGGCGTCGGCGGAGCGCACCTTCGCAGTCCTCGCCGCCGGTGAGGGCCAGCGGGAGTGGGCGGACCGCTACCGGGCCACCACCTGGTACGGCGCAGCTCCGCACGATGCCGCCACGGTGCGCGACATCCACCTGCGCTGGATCACGGTCCGGGAGCGCTTCCTGGCGTGGGAGCCCGGTGTCAGGTTCGCATTCTCTACCGATGCCATGTCGATTCCCCTGGCGCACAGGATGATCGAGGACATCACCTTCGAGCCGGTGGACGCCGATCATTGCAAGCTGATCTGGCAGGTCCACCTGGATCCGGCCGTAGCCCTGCGCCCCATCGAATCCCGGCTGGTGCGAACAGTTTTCAAGCCGATGTTCGAATCCTTCGCCGCCGGCCTCGCCCGCTATGCGAGCGCGCACCCCGCCTGACCGTGCAGCGGCTCAGAACTTCCGCTGCATGACGTAATCCTGGTGCAGCTGGGAACCGACGGTGAAGGTCTTGGTGCCCGCGATCTCGAACCCGTGTTTGCGGTAGAAGCGCTGGGCCCGCGCATTCTGCTGATTCACGCCCAGCCACACGCCCGCGCGGCCGGCGTCGCGAACCTGATCGAGGGCGGAACCCATGAGCGCCCCGGAGACTCCATTGCCGTGGTGTCCGGGCAGCACGTACATCTTGCTGATCTCGGTGACCGGGCGCAGGTCGATCAGCGCGGCGACATCAGGATTGGCGGGGTCGGCGGCATGTAGCAGCGAGTAGCCGACGATCTGTGTGTCAGCGACCGCTTTGAGCACTACGCGATCCGGGTCGGCGAGGTAATCGCCGAAGCGCGCGGAGGACAGCACGTCGTCGATGAAAGCGGCGATATCGGCGGGTGTCGACTCCGGCGGACAGGCCAGCGGGAACGTGACGGCCGCGACTTCACCTAGCTCTGCGGCGTCGGCGGGTGCCGCCCGCTCGACAGTGACTGGGAAGTTGCTCACCCGTCCAGTGAAACATGACCGGCCACCGGTTGCGCTGTGACCTCTGCCGCTCCCGTGCGGGTGTGGAAGGCCCGCGCACAGCCGATCAGCACGACCGCGAAGATCAGCGGCACCACGAATCCGGCGCGCAGATTCGAGGCGTCCGCGATCACGCCGACCACCACGCCGCCGACGATGGTGCCGCCGTAATTGAAGAGGTTGAGCCGGGCGATAAGGGCATCCAGGCCGCGTCCGCTGGTGAGCTGTCCGGCCTCGCTGAAGCAGAGCGGCACGATCAGCGGCAGGCCGATACCGGCGACCAGGAATCCGGCAATGGCGGCAATCGGGACGGGTGCGGTGACCACGACGAGCAAGCCGATCGAACCGACGACGGCCGCACCGCGCACCACCGCGCGCGGTCCGAAGCGCCGCACCCACAGATCGCCGGTGAGGCGGCCGACCAGCGACGCACCCTGATAGGCGGCGAGCGCCAAGGCGGCCGTCGCGGACGAAGACAGCAGCACATCGGTGAGGTACAGCGCCGACCAGTTGCCGACCGCGAAGTCGATGGCGAAGGCGAGCGCCACGATGACGCCGAAGGCCAGGAAGATGCGCAGGGGCACCGCTGCGGTGGGCTCGGGCTCCTCGGGTCCGGCCTCGGCCTGCTGGGTGCCGAGCAGTCGCGGTCCCGCGAGCAGCGCTCCGGCCAGCACCACCAGCACAGCCGTCAGGATCGAGATGCGCAGGGATACGTGCAGACCCTCGAAGGCCGCGACGAACAGCGCGCCGGTGATCGACCCGGCGCTCCACGCCGCATAGAACGAGGACAGTACGAACCGGCCATAGCCGTGTTGAATGAATACCGCCTGCATATTGGTGCCCGCGTCGACGATGCCGACCGCGAGGCCGTACACGCCCAGCGTCACGAACAGCACGATCTTGTTCGGAGAGAACGCGACTCCGACACCGGCCGCCGCGATGAGCAGCAGACCGATGCGCAGTGCAGTGCGACTGGAGAAGTGCAGCGCGATCTTCTCGGCGGTAATGCTGCCGACGCCCGCGAGCAGTGAGAGAAGCGCCACTGCCGCCACGATCAAGGTATCGGTCAGGCCGAACTTGTCACGCTGCTGCGGCAGTTCGGTCAGCACGACGGCCAGGAAGAATCCCTGCAGCGCGAAGGCCACCGAATTCGCGGCACGCGCCGCGCGGAGCAGCGGGTTCGTGGTCTGCGGGGGGAGCATCCCGAAAGAGTAGCGGCGGCAAAGCAGTCCGGCATCCCGGGCACCGGTAACAATCCACGCGGCACTTCATCACGTACCGCTCGCGGTTGGATAACGAATCTTGCCGCTTTGCTGCCGAGGGGGCTGTGCACTGCGGCACTCTGGAGGTACGGCGTGGGCCGGTGGTTTCCGGGTACATCGGGAGCGGTCCATGGAGAAGTGGCTGGGGCGGTGATCGTGTGAGCACGAGGCGAGTGGCAGTTCCGCGCGGGCAATCGGTGGCTCTCGCCGATCCGGAACCGAATCAGAAATCGGCGGTGACGGATTCGCGCGGGCACCGGCCGGCGGACCGCTGCCGGGAACCCGGCTGCCCGGACTGCCGCTGGGACGAACAGCGGCTGAAGTTCTGGCTACGCGCCCGGCTGCTGGCCGCCGGCGTGGAGGATGTGCAGGTCGATGCTCCGATCGGAACGCTGACCCCAGATCTGCTGTGGCGCATGGACGATCGTGTATGCGCTATCGAGGTATCCAGTGCACCACCGGATTTGGCTCGCGCGAAGCAGCTCACCGTGGCACTGCGCACCGGTGGCTGCAGCGAAGTGCTATGGATCACACCGCCCGGATTCTGGACGTCGCAGCTGCCCGCGCTGGGCCTCGACGACTTCGCCCCCGCCTCCTGCGACTATCGTGCGCTGGGCGGCCTGCTGGCCGCGGGCCCCGGTGGGGTGGTGTCACCCAGCCAAACCGCCTGTGAATTGCGGGAGTTCATCACAGGATGGGTCGCGCAGGAGCTCGCGTACGGCTTCCGCGACGAGCACACGGGAGGTTGGGCGATGGTGACGGATTGGGAACGGCACACGCGCACACAGGCCACGGTCATCGCACGGCAGCGCCAGGAACTCATGAACCAGCGCACCGCACTTGCCCTGGCCCGCAAGGCCACCCGCGACAAGACCAAGCAGATGCTGAGACTGACCGGCCGCCTGGAGCGCGCCGAAGTATCAGCCCAGCAGCAGGCCGACGACCTGGCCCAGGTCCGCCGCCGCCTCGCCGATCACGCCCGAGTCGACGCCACCCTCCGAATCACCGTGGCAGCCCAGAAAACCGCACTGGCCCACTGGCAACTCATCTCCTGGTTCGCCGTACTGATCATCGTCGCCTTCATCGGTGCAGGCATCCTGATCAAATAACCCCTCGCAGCCCAAAACCCGTCATCCCGGCATGCGCTGCCCCGTTATTCGGGCACACACTCGCCCGTCATCCGGCATGTCTTTGGCCGGGATCCACAGTGGACCCCGGCCGAAAGCGCACCGGGATGACGAGAGTCGGTCCAGGTCCAGTCCAGGTCCGGCAGGTCGGCGTTGGCGGCGAGTGGCCCGCAGCGCGTGCTAGCGGCTGAGCCGGAACGGCCCACGGTCCCAACGCCATTGGTGCCGCAGCACCATGGCGGCGAGGTCCAGCAGCTGTATGCCGGTCTCGTCGCGATACCGGCGTAGCTCCGTCCAGTCGACCGGCCCCTTGGCCAGCCGGTTCCGCAGCATGTTCTCGTGCCGTGCCGCCACATCGTGCTGTGCGAGGTCCGTGACGCCCCAGTCGGTCCCGGTCCACACCAGCCATCCCCAGCCGTGCGCATGGGCATAGGCGCGTCCAGCGGTCGATTTCACCCGGTTGACGTGAAAGGCGGTGTGGCCCAGTGGTATCACGTCGATGAGTACAACCCGGCCATCGGTGAAGCGGACGGCAGCGGTGGGGTAGTGCAGTCGTTCGCTCCCGTCGATCTCGTAGCCGATTTCGACCGGGTACTCCTGAAAGGTCTCGACCCGTTCGCTCCCGTCGAGCAGCCGGAACAGCCGCGCCTGCAACCCGGTATCGAAAGTTGTTTCCCGGCCGAGTTTTTCGGAGTACATGAACCCGCGCCCGTCATCGCCGAGGTCGAGCGTCCGGGCCGGTGTTGCGGGCAGCGCATCGGGCGTCCCGTCGCCCCATTCGACCCGATGCAGCCAGGGATTCCAGACACCCGCGGGCACCTCGTCCGCTTGCTGCGGCGGCAGCAGATGCCACCGTCCCTTCTGCTGCCAGCCCGCAATGCGCTGGAACACGAAGCCCGCCAGCCGTTTCGATTCCTGCAGCTCGTGCCCCGCGAGCCGCAGTTTCAGATACGCGCGGTCCTGTGCGGCGATATCGCTGTCGGTGGCATAGGTTTCGGCGAGCAGCGTGCGGACGAGCCGCTCATCGCTCCAGCCGACCGGATACCGCTCGGTGAACACACCGAGATCATGCACCCCCGTGTTCTGCGCCTGCCGCACCATATTCCCGACCGCCCGGGTGTACAGCTGCCGCGCCCGATCCCGCGATACCCCGAACCGCGCGCCGAGCAGCGTGAGCGTCTCCGGCGGCTCCCCGTCCAGCCCGAGCCGGCAGGTAATGAGCTCACCTTCGCGCGGCCGATCGACGGCCTGCTCACCGGCCATCGCGGCCAGCACCTCGTCGATATCCTCCAACCCGAAGGAGATCGCTTCGCGCTCGCTCGTCCGCTCACTACTCGTCACAGTGGCCCCTGCCGTTTCGCCAGTCTGTTCGACGAGCCTAGCGGTGCGAGCCGACAGAGCGGGGGAGGCGCCAGCCGTCGGCAGCGGCACGAGGGGTCCTGACAGCGTGTTGTGCGCGACTTGGCAGCGGCCGCACGGAAGCTGGGATCGTCCGAGTCGCCCACGGCCCGAAGGAACTGATCAATGTCCCGAGCTGCTTGTTCGCCGAATCGTGCGGTGTGGTCACGTCGGCTGTGGTTGCTTCCGGCGGTGTCGTCTCTGGTGGTGGGGCTGGCCGCGTGCACCTCGACCACGACGACCCCGGACGCCACCACGACCCAACTGACGAAACTGGCGCGGCAACTGGTGGACGCCGGTGCGCCGGGTGTCATCGTGCGAGTGACCGATGGCCATGGCAAGACTGTCGAAATCGCCGAACAGGCCCCATGGACCCAGCCGGACGGCAAGCTCGACGTTGGCGACGAATTCCGGATGGGTTCCAACACCAAGACGCTGCTGGCCACTCTCACACTGCAATTGGTCGCGGAGGGCAAGCTCGCTTTGACCGACCCGGTGCAGCGATGGTTGCCGGGTCAGGTTCCGAACGGCGAGGCGATCACGCTGCGAATGTTGTTGAACCACACCAGCGGGCTGTTCGACTACACCAATGACCCGGCTGTCCTGGCCTCGATGCTGGGCAAGGATCAGCGACAGTGGGCCTCGGCAGAGCTGATTGCTCTTGCGACACAACACGAGCCGCTGTTCGCTCCCGGGACCGAGTGGTCTTACAGCAATACCGACTACACCGTGGTCGGCGCACTATTGGAGCAGGTGACCGGCAAAAGCCTTGCCGCACTGATCCATGACCGAATCGCCGCACCACTGCACCTGCAGCACACCTATTTCCCCGCCGACGCGACCTGGCAGGGCCGCTACGCCCATGGCTACGAACCGGATCCGGCTCACATGCCTGCGGACGTTCCCGCCGAGTATCGAGAGGTGACGGGTTCGCCCCGTGACGGCTACGTGGACGTCTCCGCTAACAACCCGAGCTGGGGCGGCGCGGCAGGCGCGATCGTCTCCACGGCCCAGGACTGGCCCGTCTTCTACACCGCGCTGATGTCTGGAAAGCTTTTGCCCGCAGCCCAATTGGCGGAAATGCGCACCACGGTATCGATGGATCCGGACAACCCTCAGGCTCCCCGCGCAGGCCTGGGCATCCAAACGGCCTCAACGTCCTGTGGAACCATCTGGGCCCACGAGGGTGGCATCACCGGCTACTCCAGCGTCAATCTCACCGACGACACCGGCCAGCGCTCCGCCAGCGTCCTGGTCCCCACCGACTTCCCCTTCGAATTCGCCGGCGATCCGAAACTCTCCGAGGCATACAAGACCCTGTACACCTCCACACTCTGCGTCATGTTCGACAAACCAGCCGAACAGAACCCCAACTGAGTATTCAGCTGCGGCGCACCGGAACCGCGCTCACTGCAGGTCGGAGAAGTGCACGTCGCGAGCCGCGGCGGTCACGTGGAGACCATCGGCACTCGGCTGGATGGCCGTCAGCTGCGCACCGAGCGGCAGCCGCTGCAGCGGCACGGTGAAGGTGAGCGTTTGGCGCAGCATTGCCAGCGGAATCGCCGGCCCACCCGCCGCGGCCTGCACCGAGACCGGTGTCACCTCGATCCCGTCGGTGGTCGGCGCGACGGTGACGACGACTGTCGCGGGCACCGAAATGCCCTCCACCGAGAATGTTCCCGCAACGCGCAGCCCCTCCGGGCTGTTGGAGATCGACTCCACCCCCGACGGCGCGAAGCCCTTCACGGTGTCATAGGGAACCACGGCCGTCGCCGTGGCCGTGGCCGCGACCAGGTTCGATGTGCGGTTGTGCAGCAGGTCGGTCAGCGGCGCGGACACGTCGGTCAGCTTGACATCGAGATTGTGGACAGTGAGGTTCTGCCCGCTCCAATCGCCGACACGGATCCCGATGTCCCGATATTTGCCGTCAACGGCCTGGGTCAAGAACGGCACGCCGCCGATCGTGACACTCGGTTGCTGCGGAAGGTTGTAGTCGGCAGCGATCTTGCGCCCGATCTCGTTCTGCGCCATCCCCACCGCGACCCGGTCGCCGATAACCACCCCGATCCCCAGCAGCACGATCAGTATCAACAATCCGCGCATGCACTCACCCGCTCAGCCATCCCACCATCATGCTGTGAATCGTGCCCGTCCGGTGCCCCCGACCCACCGCCCGGCGATGAATAGGCAAGTCAGCCTTGGTAAAAGCGGAGTTTCGGTACGTCTTGCCGGGGCGTTGGCACCGGCGGAACATCCGGTTGCAAATCAGATCCCGCTGATCCGCTCCGGCTCGATGACTGAAGACGACCCGCACCCTTCTGTACGCGCCCGCGCACCTGGAGATAGTCAACTAGTTGCCTATATGATCGTTCCGGCCTATTGTCGATCGCAAGGCGCTTCGAGCGCGACGGACGAGCAGAAGTGATGGCGGATGTGACCGGTACCTATTTCCGCTATGTCGCCCTGGGAGACAGTCAGACCGAGGGTGTCGGCGACGGCGACGATGCCACCGGCCTGCGAGGTTGGGCCGATCGGCTTGCCGGGCAGCTGGCCACCGAGAATCCCGAGCTGCTGTACGCGAACCTTGCGGTACGTGGCCGGCTGGCACATCAGGTCCACGAGCAGCAGTTACCGGCGGCGCTCGCTTTGAACCCGGATATCGCCACCGTCGTGGCCGGGGCCAACGACATCCTGCGCCCCGGTTGCGATCTCGAGGTGGTCGTCGGTCACCTCGAGTCCATGTTCGCCGCATTGACGGCACACGGCACCGTGGTGGCGACCCTGACCTTCCCCGATCTGTCGCGGATCACGCCGCTGGCCCGGCCTGTTCGGCATCGGATCGTCGAGCTGAACGAACGCATTCGAGCGGCTGCTCGACCGCACGGTGTCTATGTCGCCGAAATCGCCGGACACGACGCCGCGCTGGACCCGAGGCAATGGAGTTCGGATCGGTTGCACTGCAGCTCCCTCGGGCATCAGCGCATCGCCGACGCGATGGCTGAGGCATTGGGCCTGCCAGGCAGTGATGATGCCTGGACACGACCGCTCCCGCCCGGCCCCCGCGTCGACTCCTTGCGCGCGGTGACCACCGAACTGCGCTGGGCCGCAGGCTTCCTCGGCCCCTGGCTCGGCCGCCGTGTGCTCGGTCGTTCCTCGGGCGACGGTCGCCTGCCGAAGCGTCCGGCCCTCTCGCCGGTCGCGCCGTTGCAGGTCCGGAAGTGAATACGTCGCCGACCGCACTCCGGGTGGCGAGGTAAGCAATTTATTGACTAATGCCATTCTGATATTCTTCGGCGATGGCCCTACGCAATGCGGTGCTGGCCGCGCTTCTGGATGGTGAATCGTCCGGCTACGATCTGGCCAAAGGGTTCGATGCGTCGGTGGCCAATTTCTGGATGGCCACACCCCAGCAGCTGTACCGCGAGCTCGACCGCATGGCGGCCGACGGACTCATCGCCACCCGCGTGGTGCAGCAGGAACGCCGGCCGAACAAGCGCCTGCACTCACTGACCCCCGCAGGCCGAGCCGCTCTGCGCGAATTCATTGCGGCACCGTCCAAACCGACCGCCATTCGCGATGAGCTGATGGTCAAGGTGCAGGCAATGGCCACCGAAGACAGTCTCGCGGTACAGACCTCGGTAGCCGAGCTCGCCGCGCGGGCGACCGCGAAACTCGCACGCTACGAACGCCTTCGGCTTCGCCTGCTCGCCGGCCGCAGCGAGCAGGCCTACCTGTCCGAAGCCGAACGCATCGGCCCCTACCTGACATTGCTGCGCGGCATCGCCTTCGAACAGGAGAACCTTCGTTGGGCCCAGTTCGCACTCACGGTCATCGAAACCCGCGCGGCCTCACAACCCGAGTAATACCCGAGTCCTGGGGCGCACAACACTTCCTCTCTCGAAACTCAGGCCAGTGCTCCGAGAACGGGTCCGGGAAGGCGTTCAGCGAATCACATTGGCGCTCAACCGCCGTCACGAGAGAGTCGGTGAGATGATCTCTGCCCGTTGATCTTCGAGCTCGTCAGTCGAGACAGAACTCGTTGCCCTCGATGTCCTGCATCACCAGACACGACTCGTTGACGCCATCGGCACGCAGTAGTCGCACACGTACCGCGCCGAGCACGACCAGTCGTGCGCATTCGGCCTCGAGTGCGGCCACGCGCGCTTCACCCACGAGCCCTGTGCCGACCCGCACGTCGAGATGCAGCCGATTCTTGACGACCTTGCCTTCGGGTACCCGCTGGAAGTACAAGCGCGGGCCCACACCTGAGGGATCAACGCCCGCTGAACCCCGATGCTCGTATCCCAATACCTCGCACCAGAAACGAGCGACGCGCTCAGGTTCTGCGCAGTCGAAGGTGACTTGGATCTGTTTGACCGACGCCATCGGTCCACCATAAAGGCGGGGTCGCTAGGGGGCCATGGCCGTCGATCCCCGCACACAAGAACGTCTGGCTAGTCGTCGGGGGAGGCGCGGCGGTTGCGTTTGGTGACACCACGACGCTTCTTCGCGGCGATGCGACGTTCCTTCGCTCCGCGTGAAGGCTTGGTGGCGCGGCGAACCGGTGGTGGCGCTGCGGCAGCGTCGCGCAATAACGAGGCCAGGCGTTCGCGGGCGGCCGCGCGGTTCTGCAGCTGGGCGCGTTGCTCGGATGCGGCGATCGTGAGCACCCCGTCGACCAGCCGGGTGGCCAGGCGGTCGAGCATCCGGGTACGCAGCACCTCTGGCACCGAAGGCGAGTTGGCGAGGTCGAACGACAGCTCGACTCGGCTGTCCGTGGTGTTGACGTGCTGCCCTCCCGGACCGGACGAACGTGAGAACCGTTCACGCAGCTCGGACGCAGGTATCACCAGCGTTCGAGTCACGATCATGTCCTCGGCCATACTCGGTCCCCTGTGCTCAGTCCTCCGCCGGATGGTCTCCGTGCCGCCACCGCTCGCCCGATCGTGCTGCCGCGGTCAGCGCACGAGGGGGAGGAAGATCGTGTCGACGATCTCTTCGAGGATATGGTCCGGCGCCGAGGTGAAGGTCGTGACGAATTCATTGCGCAGCAGGTCGAAGGGGAGGGACTTGATGCGTTCGGTGAGGTGTTCCGGTGCGATCTCACCGCGGGCCACGGCGCGGTCGAAGAGTACATCGACAGCGTCCTTTCGGCCCGTGGAGAGCGGGTCGCGCAGGTCGCTGGGGTTGATTCCGGTCTCCTGGTAGTAGCTGGCCAGCTGCACACTCATGACGAGGAAAAGCTGGACGCGAGTGGCGTTGATCTCCCGCATGAGGGTGAGGACGTCGCCCCGCAGACTTCCCGTGTCGGGGACGCCGAGGCGGTATTTGCGCAGAATGTGGACGATCGTCGCCCGGATGAGTTCATTGCGATCGGCCCAGCGGCGGTAGAGAACGGAAGGGCTGGTGCCCGCGCGTTTGACGACGGCGTCCACGGTGAACCTGGCGTAGCCGCTGTCGGTGAGCTCGTCCCAGGCCGCGTCGAGCAGCGCCTTCTCCAGTTCGGCTCCGCGGCGTCGCTCGGGCATCTGCAATTCTCCTTTGGATAGAGTTGTCTATCTTATCTTAGCGCGGTACCGTGGCGGCAATAAGATAGAACTCTCTACCTTAAGGAGCTGTACGTGAACGCCCGCGTTGCCCAGCCATCCCTCGCCGCAGACCCCGACCGCATCGACCCGGCACTGCGGCGCATGACCTTCACCCTGATCATCGGCGCGCTCGCCGTCATCTTCGACACCACGATCATGAGCGTCGCCATCAACAGCCTCGCCGGGCAGATGCACGCCTCGCTCGGCACCATCCAGTGGGTGAGCACCGCGTACCTGCTGGCCCTGGCCGCCACGATGCCGGCGGTCGGGTGGGCGCAGTCGGTCCTGGGCGGCAAACGCCTGTGGATCGCCGCCCTTGGCATGTTCCTCATCGGGTCACTGCTGTGCGCCGCGGCGTGGAATGTCCCGAGCCTCATCGCCTTTCGCGTAGTCCAGGGCATCGGCGGCGGCATCATGATGGTGCTGATGACCACGCTGATCATGCAGGCCGCCAAGGGCCGCAGTATCGGCAAGGTCATGTCCCTCATCACCGTGCCCACCGCCCTGGGTCCGGTCCTGGGCCCGGTCCTCGGCGGCATCATTCTGCACCTGGGCGACTGGCGCTGGATCTTCCTGTTCAATGTGCCCTTCTGCGTCATCGGCGGTTACCTGGCCGCGCGCAACCTCCCCGCCGACAGTCCCCGCCCTGGTTCCCGCGCCCGCCTGGACATCGTCGGCATGCTGCTGCTGTCGCCCGGCATCGCCGCCGTCATCTACGGCCTGACACAGCTCGGCGGATCCGGCGGGTTCGCGAGCCCCGAGGTGGGACTGCCCCTGATCGCCGGGCCGGCCCTGCTGGCCGGCTATGTCGGCTGGGCGCTGCGGCGCGGATCGGATGCCCTGATCAACATCCGGCTGTTCCGCCACCGCTCCCTCGCTGCATCATCGGCGCTGGTCTTCCTCACCGGCGGTGCCCTCTACGGAACCATGCTGCTGCTCCCGCTGTACTGGCAGCAGGTGCGTGGCGAGGACGCCCTCGGCGCCGCACTGCTGCTCATCCCGCAGGGCCTGGGCACCCTTGTCTCCCGGTCGCTGGCCGGCCGGTACATGGACCGCTTCGGGGCGCGCCCGGTCGCCATCGTCGCCTTCGTTCTGACCTGCGCGGCCACCGTGCCGTTCTGCTTCGTCACCGCGACCACGAGCAATATCGCGCTGATGGCCGTGCTGTTCGTGCGCGGCGCCGGACTCGGCGCGGCCATGATCACACTGATGGGCGGCGCCTTCGTCGGGCTCGAACCCGAGGAGATTCCGCAGGGCTCCAGCATCAGCCGCGTCGCCCAGCAGGTCGGCGGCTCCGCGGGCACCGCGATCCTCGCTGTGATCCTGCAGCGCACCGCCACCGGCGCCCACACCCCCGCAGCCCTGGCCTCGGGTTTCGGCGCCGCCTTCTGGTGGGCAACCGCGTTCACCATCGCGGCTGTCCCGCTCTGCCTCCTGCTTCCGGGCCGACCCAACCCGCAAGCGCAGGACCAGGACGCCACGCCCGATGCAGAGCCCGCCCAAGTCTGAGCTTGAGATTTAAGTGCGCCACGAGCGCGGAAGGGAAGGTCCCATAGGTAGGTGACCTTGCTGGATGCGGTGCTGTGCAGGACAAGTCCGGGCTACTCGGCTGGGCTTCGGGCTATTCCTAAAATTCTTCGGTCTGCAGGCTCGGTTTCCTTTAGACCCGTCGTCCCTTATCGGCCGGTCCGCATCGGTTCCGCTAGTCCCAGAACGCGGGTCAGCAGCACAATAAGACTGTCTCGATCGGTCGCCGATAGTGCGTTGCACAGATTGTCCTGGACCGCGCTCAGCGTCACGTCCCATTCGTCGAGTCGCCGTCGCCCCGCTTCGGTGAGCGTGATCAGGTTGCGGCGTCGGTCGGTGGGATCTGGTGCACGTTCCACGTGACCTTGCTCAGCCAGTTCGGCGACCATGGCGTGCATGTCGCTCTGGTCGATTCCACACCGCTGGCCGATCTGCACTTGACTGCTCGGGCCGAACTCCTCCACCGCGGCGAGGATCGCGAAGTGGTAGGCGTGGGCGCCCGCAGTGGCCATCGCTTCTTTGACGAGCTGATGTGCCCTTGTCGAAGCCTTGTTGAGCAGCCAGCTGGGTTTGCTGCGCAGTCGGGTGGGGGCGTCCATCTCCATGAACGAATTCTAGCCAATCGCTTGGTCGCTCCCACTAATTCAGCTATCCTTGGTCGAACCAAGCTTGGTTGATCCAAGGATAATGGAAGTTGGAAATATGTCACTCACTCTGAACGAAGCTCGGGCAGTCAGCCTTCGTGTGCGCGAGCATGCCGAAGCGCTCGGTGTGCAGGTCACGGTCGCGGTCGTCGACGGCGGCGGGCACTTGCAGGTTCTCGATCGCATGGACGGGGCGTCGCCGCTGTCGGCTCGCGTCGCTCCGGCCAAGGCGTCAAGCGTCGCGCTGTTCCGTCGTGACGGCGCTGACCTGATGAGGATGCAGCAGGCGTGGCCTGTCGTGTTCGCGCAGATAGATCAGGTAGCAGGGATGCCCATCATCGCCGGCGCGGGCTCTCGGCTGATCCGGCGCGGCGATGTTGTGGTCGGCGCGCTCTCGGTCAGCGGAAGCTCACCCGAGCAGGACGATGAGTGCGCCGACGTTGGGCTTGGTGCCCAAACGCCCTCTACGTCAACACCGGTGCCCGCTCGAGCAAGCTACGCCGAGTAGCAGAAACAGCGAATGTGCCGTAATGCACTGGCCTCCAGTGCATTACGGCACATTCCAGATAGCGGGGTTCACCGGAACCCTGCACGGAACAGCGTGGATCGCTATTTTCGACCGGAACGGCCGTCAGTCCGGCGATTTTTCCGGAGCGCATGACGTCGGGTTGCCGATGGTGTTCATCTCGTCCGTGGTCGCCTCCCGCGGAAAGCGCCACGGATTTCCTTCGGGGGCCGATGCCACGTGGCCGGGGCCATGGCTGGATTTCACCCGCCAATGGTTCCTGTAGACGCTGCCGTCGAATTTGACATTGAATGGGCCACGCCCACTCTGACTGCTCCACGCTTCGACCATCTCTACTCCTCACCCTGTCAACAGCATCCGACCGTCCCCGCCGATCATGGGCTCTACCGCCCGCTCAGGTCTACGGAATCGCCTCAGAAACGACAACGGTTGTGTAGTGGATGCGCCGCCGCCCGGGTCACCGGTGGTCGCATCGGCGGCGGCGACGGCCGGCGCTGATGCGAGCGCACCGGCCATCAGAACTGCGGCGAGAATTCGACTGGAGCGGGGCACGAGTGAAGTGGACAACAGCTCTCCTACGACCATCCGGGCCGCCGCGGACCGGCGCACCCTCAACCCGAATCAACCAGGCGAGGGTGCGAGGAAGGTCGAACTTCGGTGCCAATCTGCTGTGAATCCCACACAATTGGACTATCGCGTCGGCTCGGCCGCGCGCCGTCCTCGTCTGCTGCGCAGCCACCGAGCCGCCCGGAAGGCCAACCAGCCCAGCCCGATCAGCAAGATCAGCACCGCGATGAACGCCACCACCGGCACCACCAGCGCCAGAATCGTGAGCACCAGCGAGGTTCCGTCCTCGGCGGTGGAAACCACCGGATTCCCCAGTCCTGCAGTGGTTCCCGTGACAAATGGTCGCGCCACCGACCGCCCGACATGCACACTGCCGGCAGTGACAGCCCCGAGCACAGCGGCGACGGCAGGCGACAGATGCGAGGACAGACTGGTCTCGGCCGTGAAAAGTATCGCCCCGGAGGTCGGCGCGACAAGAGTTCCGATGCCGTGCAGAACCGAATCCAGCGCCGGAATCTTGTCCCCGACAAGGTCGAGGAGGAACACCACGCCGATCCCGATCAATGCCGGAGTCGATGACAGCCAGCCGTAGGAGCTCCCCAGATCGATCCATCCGATCCGATCGGCGGCCCCCACGACCAGCAGCGGCAACCAGGCATTGAGCCCCGCTGCCCCCGAGAGCCCGAAGGCGCCGAGTATCGCCGCGACGGCCGATGTGATCTCCATGCCAAGAGTGTGACGCCACGGCCCGAATCGGGCCGACATTTAGCGCCGCGCCCCGGCCACCCGATACACCGAGCTCACCCTCACCTACCTCGCCGCAATTGTCCTGTGCGCATGCGTCACCTGGGGGAGTCGACCACCAGCACGAGCTTCCCGCGCACGTGACCGTCCTCGCTGACGCGTTGCGCCTCCGCGACCTCGGCCAGCGGGAACATCTGCGCGACCGGGAGCGAGAAGTGCCCGGACTCGACCAACTCGCCGATCTCGCCGAGCACGTGCACCGCGCGCCCGCCATCTCCGCGACTGAACGTCACCCCGTACTCCTGCGCGCCGGCGAAGTCGGCGATCGTCACCACGTGCTCCGGCCCGCCCGCGAGCCCGATGAGCTCGGGTAGCACGCCGCTCCCGGCGACATCGAGCGCGGTGTCGACACCATCGGGCGCGAGCGCGCGAACCCGCTCGACGAGGCCCTCGCCATAGGCGACGGGCACGGCCCCCAGCGCGCGAAGGTACTCGTGGTTTGCCGCACTGGCGGTGCCGATCACGCGCACTCCACGTGCCACCGCGAGCTGAACCGCAGCGCTGCCAACACTTCCGGAGGCGCCGTTGATAAGCAGCGTGCCGCTCTTGACACCGAGCTGGTCGAGCGCGCGCGTGGCCGTCTCGATAGCGGCGGGCAGCGCGGCAGCACCGGCGAAGTCGAGCGACGGCGGAATCGGTGCGTAGTGGGACAGCACCGCCAGCTCGGCCTGGGCCATGCCCTCGTCGGAGAAACCGAACACGCGATCGCCGACGGCCACATCCGCAACGCCTGCGCCGAGCTCGTCGACAACACCCGCGGCTTCGTAGCCCAGGGTCTGCGGGAGCTCCTCATCCATCAGACCCTTGCGCTTCTTCCAGTCGCTCGGATTGATCCCGGCGGCGCGCACCGCAATCCGGACCTGGCCGGGACCTGCATGCGGATCGGGAAGCTCGACGATCTCGAGGACTTCAGGTCCCCCGAACCGGCTGAAACGGACGGCCTTCATCAATCGCTCCGATCTCGACTCGGGATATCGCGGTGGTGTGCGTACGACAGTCTGCCAGTCAGGCCGGATCGGCGATGAGCTGCAGGTATGCGGTGTCGAGGGGAATGTCGACCGCGAACCACGCTGCGGGCCGATCGTCATCGCGAGGGCACCAGGCGGTCGCGATGCACAGTCGGGCTACTTCCGTGGTGGCCAGACCGGGCAGATGCCACGCGATTCGAGCCGGATCCGCGTATCGCACACCGTATTCGGATTCATCGTCGCCGGTCGGCAGCTGGCGCGCCCAGCTGGTGGGCATGAGCCGCCCGTCCACGGCCTGCATGGCGAGCAGTTCGGAATCCGGTCCGCCGATCGACACCATGAAGTGCTCGTTCTCGACACTCACGGCCGCAAGGCATTCCCCGGAGTCCGGGCCGCCGTAGGCATCGGCGGGCAGGTCGGTCAGTTCGGCCGAGACGACCAGTCCGGACACCCGGGCCCGCGCCTGCACCTGCCAGATTCCGGCCCACACCGGGACCGGTGCGCCGCCGTCCCAGGCCGGTATCTCGATGCTTCCGATCAGCAGATCGACCGTTGCGGTGCGATGCTGCCACCGATGCAGATGCGACCCATTCGGCAAGCGCCACAAGGTATTCGGCGCAGCCGGTAGCGCGTCCGATCCGAGTGTGAGGGAGAACCCGACGGTGCCGAGGGGCGTGTCGATCACCGCTGGGCGACGGTCTGCCTGGGCCAGATGGTCGGTGGGGAGCATGCGCCCATCATGCAGGTCTGCGTTCACGCGGAATCGGTGGGTCCCGAAACTGTCGCCGCCGAAACATGGCGGTCACGGTGGCTACATCGACTGCCATAGAACAGCCACCACGGGGGCCGAATATGGGTTACGGCATCAGCTTTCATCCTGTCGATATGCCCTTGGCCGAGGAACGGGTCATGCCGTTCCTGGCCGGTCGCGGCAGACGATGCGGCGACCGTCGCTGAAACCGTTGTCCGCTACTGCAATTCGACGGTCGAGGGGGTTGATGACCTGCCTCGGACGATCACAACTCGCCGTCCGCGCGTGTGGCCGGCCTGGCTGTCGATGTGCGCTGCCGCGGCCTCGGCGAGGCTGTACGACTTCTCGACCGGGAGGTGGAGCTTCCCCCGCGAGATGAGGTCGGCAGCCTCGACGAGCGCGTCCGTGACGCTCCCGGCCACCCCGGAGAATCGGACACCGAGCTCCGGCGCACCGAGATCGGCAATCGAGATCACCTGCTGCGGATCCCCGGTCAGCTCGACGAGCTCGCGGATCACGCCCGATCCGGCCAGATCGAGAGCCGCGTCGACCCGCCCGAATTGCCGCACCCGTTCGACCCAGCCCTCGCCGTACGTCGTGGCAACGGCACCCAGGCTGCGCAGATAATCCTGGTTCGCGGCCCCGGCCGTCCCGATCACCGTGATGCCACGATCGCGGGCGATCTGCAGCACCGCCGATCCGACCCCTCCGGCCGCACCGCTGACCAGCAGCGTCTGCCCGGACCGCACACCGACCTGGTCGATGATGCGCAGCGCGGTCTCCACCACCGAGGGGTACCCGGCCGCCTCTTCGAACGTCAGCCCCTCGGGCATGCGGGCCCAGGCCGACAGCACGGCGAACTCCGCACAGGTGCTCGACCCTTCGCCGAACACGTGGTCGCCGACCTCGATTCCTTCGACGCCCGCACCGACCTCGTCCACCACCCCCGAGGCGTCCAGCCCGACTCCGGCGGGCAACTCGATCGGATGGACTTTCTGGAACTGGCCTTCACGGATCCGCCAGTCGACGGGGTTCACGCCCGCCGCTCGCACAGCGATGCGTACCTGACCTGATCCCGCGTGGGGCTCCTCGGCGTCCACGAGTTGCAGAACGTCCGGACCGCCGAACTCGGCGAAGCTCACCTTCTTCATACGATCGACGGTAACACTAACGGTTAGTGTTTTGAACCAGCTACAGATTTGTATCTGATAGCATCAACCGATGACCGTGCCGTCCGGCCGTCGTGAGCGCAAAAAGGCCGCGACCCGCCAGAACATCGCCGACACCGCCCTGCGGCTCTTCCTGGAACGCGGGTACGACGCGGTGGGCATCCGTGACGTGGCCGCCGAGGCCGACGTGGCCGTCACCACGCTCTTCTCCCACTTCGCCTCGAAAGAGGCCCTGATATTCGAGCGAGACGAAGACTTCGAGCACCGCCTCGCGCAAGCGGTCACCGCCCGGTCACCGCACGAGCCGCTCATCCCCGCCCTGCGCCACGAGATCCAGGCCATGGTGCGACACTGCGCATCGGACACCGCCGCCCCGATCTGGCGCATGATCGACGAATCACCTGCCCTGCGGACCTACGAGCAGTCGATGCGGCTGCGTCACGCAGACTCCCTGGCAACAGCCATCGCCGCCGATCTGAACCTGCCGGAGCCGACAACGGCCTGCCGGACCATCGCGAGATTTGTGGTCGACTCCCATTCGCTGGCCCGTGAGGCGGCCGATCCGGACGCCGCAGTGGACGAGATCTTCCGGATGATCGAGGCGGCCTGGGACGTCGCTTCGCTTCTCCCGCAACGCATATAGCCGCAGACTGCCACCCTACTTCCGCAACACAGCCCGCAAAGCTATGGAGAGGAAGGCAACGCCAACACATGCCTGCGCATAGTGAATCGACGTCCTATCGCCCAGCCCGCGTGTGAAAACGTAGTAGAGGCACAATGCCATCAGTACGGCACATATGACTCCGGCAACCAAACGTACCCACCGGGTCCCCCGAGAGCTCATACCCGTGAATCCTAGTGCGTCAAGATGTTTCGGCCATGCCCCGAGCGCACGTGCCCCGCAGTCGCAGCAGATGTTCCGAGCCCCAACGGGTCTGGAGCTACGTTCCCGCGACCGCCGATCGATCGCTGGCGTGATGGGGCGGCCGCACCGGGTTGGTGGGGAGAGGCGACGTGTAGCCGGAGGGTGATTATCGGCGAACAGTAGGCTGGCGAAGGACTGAGAGGTGCGTCCGCTGGATGCAGCGGAGGTGAGAGGGTTCGATGATGCGGTTGCCGAGTGTGCTGTGGCGTGAAGCCGAGCGCAGAATCACCGTGCAGCCCGATGCCGCCATGATTTCCGACCTGAATCTCGAACGCGTCTTTGCCGAAATCGCGGGGCCGGGTAGCAGCGAATCGGTCGATCATCTCCTGCGCACGCCACTGCTGCACAGCGAGGATGTCGAGTACCGCCGGGAGGTCTTCCAGGACCTTTCATCGCTGGCCCTGCGTGCGCAACTCGAGGCGTTTTCGCGGTCGATGTCGAATATCCGGCAGCAGCTTTCCGAATTGCCGACGGTCCGCCACACGGTCCTCAGGTGCCGGCTTCGCCTGGATGTCTTGCATGCCTATTGCCAGACCGTGCTGACCCTGCGTCAGGGCCTGGATGGAGTGGTACTCGAGTCGCGTGGGCTGGCGGCGTGGCGAGATTACTTGAATATCTATGTCGCCCGTGCCGAGTTCGGAGAGCTCGTATCGGGATGTGAAGAGGTACTCGCCGGCCTCGGGGAAATCCGTTACTCGATGCGAATCGACGATCATCGGATAGTGATCGGTGCGGCCAGTGGCGCGCCCGATTACGCCGCGGCAGTCGAGCGTGTGTTCGAGCCGTTCCTGCGCGGCTGGGCGCCTGCCGGTCTGGACGGCATTCCGTGGTCCACGAGCGTGCACCCGGTCGAGGAGCGTGTTCTCGACGAGCTTGTTCAAATATTTCCGCGCCCGTTTCGCCGGATGATCGAACACTCCGAGTCCGGCGGTGAATTCATGGATCCGGTGATCGATCGGGTCGATGATGAACTTCAATTCTACTTTTCGTATCTCCATCTGGTCGATAAATTGTCTGCCCGCGGCTTGGAGTTCTGCCTTCCCGAGGTTACCGATTCGTTCGACAGCATTCGAGTGCAGGGCGCGTACGATTTGGCGCTCGCCTTGAAATGTGTCGACGAAGGCGAGGTGCCTGTCGCCAATGACTATCATCTTTCCGGCAGTGAACGCATCATCGTGGTTACCGGCCCGAACCAAGGCGGCAAGAGTACTTTCGCTCGAATGTTCGGCCAGGTGGCCTATCTTGCGGCTCTGGGCTGTCCGGTTCCGGCGCGTCGAGCGAGAATAATGCTCGCCGACGGAATACATACTCATTTCGAGAGGCGTGAGGAATCGTCCGACGCGGCAGGCAAACTTCAGAGTGAGCTGACGGCGATCAATGAAACACTCAAATACTCGACCGACCGCACAATCATCATCCTGAACGAGAGTTTCAGCTCGACCACCACCGTGGATGCGCAGCATATCGGGGAAAAAGTCCTGAGAAAAATATCGGAGCGTAAATCCATCGCAATTTTTGTGACATTTCTCGACGAACTATCGGGGTTGGATGGCGTCGTGAGCATGGTTGCCGGCATCGGCGACGATCCGACGCTCCGGACGTTCAGGTTGGAACGAAAACCGGCGGATGGCCGGGCATATGCGGTGGCCCTGGCAGATCAGTTCGACCTGTCCTATGACGCCATTGTCGGGAGGGTGGCACGGTGAGGGTGAATCTCCTCGGGCCGGCCGGGTGGGGTCTGTCCCAGGTCGGGGAGAACGGCAAAACCGTCGCCGACGATCTCGAGCTGTCCATTGTGTACGGCGTGATGGCAGGTGCAGACCAGTTCATCCGCACCGTCGTCGCTGATGTAATTCCGAGATCATTGACCGATCCGAATGCCATCGAATACCGGCAGCGGGTCGTGATCGACAGCTGTGCGAATCCGAAGCTGGTCCGGGAGCTCTATGCCATCGCGACCGACGCCGTCGGCGCGCGACGGTGGACGGTCGGGCGCGATCGTGGCGCGCGTGGAAAGCTGTACTTATCCCTGGAGCCGCTCACCAAGCTCATCGGCTTTTTGCGGCTGGTGCGATCCAGATGCGAACTGAATTCCTCGTCCTTCCGATCGGAGGGATTGGCTGGATTGGCCGATAGGCTCGCCGGCACCTTCGGAGAAGAATATCTGACAGAACTCGAGCGCTACCTCGATGCCCTTCAGTTCGAACACGGTTTCGAGATCAGCGCAGAGCTCGGTTCGGAGGGCGGGATTGCCAACACCGTATTGCATGAACCGCGGACGCAACCTCGACGCCGTCAATCGGTATTCGGCCAGCGGGAGCGTCACACAATAGAGGTCACCGACACCGACGAGAGCGCCAAGCAGTTCGTCTGGCGTCTTGTCGGAAAGAGCCTCGATCGTGTTGCCGACGTGGTCGCCCATGTCACCGATGTGATCGTCGACTTCTTTCAAGCTCTACGCACGGAGCTGGCCTTCTTCGTCGGTTGTGTAAACCTCTCCGAGCGCCTACAGGGTGACGGGTATGCGGTGTGCTTTCCACACCCGTTGCCGCAGGGCAGTGGCGCATCCTTCAGCTTTCGATCGTTGCGAGACCCGGCGCTCTGCCTGTCCGGCGTATCGGCAGTCGAGGGGAACTCGGTCGACGGCCGGGGCAGACAGCTGACGGTCGTCACGGGCGCCAATAGTGGTGGGAAGTCGACCTTCCTCCGCAGTCTCGGCGCAGCCCAGATCATGATGCAAGCGGGCATGTTCGTAGTTGCGGAAGCCTATGAAGCAGACATCAGGGACGGAATTTTCACCCACTTTCGTCTACAAGACGACTCCTCGATGACCTACGGCAGGTTGAAGGAGGAGTTGGTGCGGATGCGCGACCTCACGAATCGGATCAAGCCGGCGTCCATGGTGCTGTGGAACGAACCGTTTGCCTCGACGAGTGAGCGCGAGGCCACCGAAATCCTGGCGCCGATCACCGCGGCGCTGCTCGACTCGGGCGTGAAAGTGATTGTGGTGACACACTTGTACGATTTCGCGGCTGGGCTGTCGGACCGTCAGCGAGCCACCGACCTCTTCCTTCGTGCGGAGCGGTTACCCGATGGTTCGCGAACCTTTCGACTGAAAACCGGTGCGCCTGCTACCACGAGCCACGCCCTGGATATTTATCGGGGAATCTTCGGACACGACGGCGATTCGGAGCCGGATCAGACGTAATCACCTCACCGGCACACTCATCCGCGAGATCCCCTCAATCCCCTTGCTGCTGAGGCAAGATGCGTGGCATGAAGGTAATCCTCTTCGGCGCGACCGGCATGATTGGGCAGGGGGTTCTCAATGAGTGCCTCCGGGACGAGCGGGTCGAGCAGGTCCTCGCCGTTGGGCGCAGCTCGCTGGGGATCGAGAATCCCAAGCTGCGTGAGCTGGTCCAGCCCGATCCGACCGATCTCTCCGCGATCGCCGGTGAGCTGCCGGAGTTCGATGCGTGCTTCTTCTGCCTCGGCGTCTCCTCCGTCGGCATGAAGGAGGACGCCTACCGCCGCATCACCTACGACCTCGCGTTGCAGGCCGGTCGCACGCTGGCCGCCGCGAACCCGAAGCTGACGTTCATCTATGTCTCCGGGCAGGGCACCGACAGCACCGAGCAGGGCCGCTCGATGTGGGCGCGCGTGAAGGGGAAGACCGAGAACGATCTGCTCGCACTTCCCTTCCAGGCGTACATGTTCCGGCCCGGATTTGTGCAGCCGATGGACGGCGTCATCTCCAAGACCCCGCTGTATCGCGCCGCGTATGCGGTTACCGGGCCGCTGATTCCGCTGTTCAAACGGCTGGCGCCGAACGCGGTCAATGACAATCGGGAGATCGGCCGCGCCATGATCGCGGTCGCGGCCTCCGGGTCGGACACTCGCGTGCTCACGCCCCGCGAGATCAACGCGCGAGCTAATTCTTAGCGGGGGAGTGTCCGCGCTGGCGGCCGATCAGCCTGGCCGATTGCCCGGCTGGAAATAGACCACCTCCCAGAGGTGCCCGTCGGGGTCCCCGAAGTACCCGGCATAAATCCCCCACGGCCGCTCGAGCGGTGCGCGCACCACGGTGCCGCCGGCCTCGAGAACACGCTGGAGAACGCCGTCCACATCCTCGCGACTGTCCACGAAGTAACCGAGGCTCATCGGTGACCCGGCGACCCGTTCGATGGGGACGCCGGCATCCTTCGCCAGATCATCACGCGAGTACAGCGACAGAATGAGCCCACTGTCGAGGGTGAACATGGCGACCGCGCCCCCGGGATTGTCGTCGTCGCGGGCATACTCGGTGCCGATGATCCCGGGCGAGCTCAACCCGAGCCCCTCCCGATAGAACCGCAACGATCGATCCAGATCCCGCACCCCGAGCGTCACGGCCCCGATATTCGCCGTCATATCGACCTCCTCCACGTCTTCGATCGACTCGTGCTCGGCTCATCGAACCGGATGCACCCGGTACAGGATGGCTGCCCACGCCGACCTGAGTCTTGCAGGAATCGGACAGCTGATCTCGTGCGTCAGGGCCGCGCCAGGACCGTGTCAGGGCGACGTCAGGTCGGTGTAAGCCCGGCTGGCGACAGTATCCATTGTGAACAGCACAGCAATTGCAGCTCCCGGGATGCGGAACGCCTACGCGGACACCTCGATCCTCGACGGCATCGATCTGACTATCGGTGCCGGCTACCCGATGCTGCGCACGGAATGGCTCGCCCGCTTCGACCGCGTGGCGCAGTATCTGCGCGGCGATCACGCGTTCGCCCAGCTGATCCGCTTCGCTCTGGTCGGCGGCTCCAGCAATATCGCCTATGTCGTGTTGTTCACGGCCATGAACGGGGTCAGCCCGCTGGTCGCCAATATCGCAGGCTCGATCGTCAGCACGGTGATCGCGAACGAACTGCACCGCCGGCTCACCTTCCGCGCGTCCGGCCGGGTCGGCTGGTTCAGCGCACAGTGGGAAGGCGGCGCGCTGGCCATGATCGGCCTGCTGATCAGCACAGCGGCCCTGGCCGGCCTGGAGTTCTGGGCCCCCGGCCTCGGCGAGATCGCACAGGCGACCGCCATGATCGTCGTCATGGCGGTGGTCGGCGGCCTGCGCTTCCTGGCACTGCGCGGCTTCGTCTTCTGAAATGGCCTTCAAGACACGAGACATCGTGGCCGACCGCCGAGCGGATGCGTTGCTGACCGTTTGTCAGGTGTCGGCACTCCGACGTCGACTCTCGATGACTGCGAATATGAGCTTCCAGGCCTCGGTACGTGGCATTCGCGCGCCGTCGTCGTACGCCGTTGCGAACGGGGACTCCCTCAGAATTGCGTTGGCCTGCTGCGTGATTCGACGCACGTCGATGTCGTCGGGGTCATCCGCACCGCGCAGCGCGGCGGCGGTTCCGAGTAGCCGTGCCGCGTCGGTCGGATGGTCCCGCCGCAATTCGATCCCGGCGACGACGACCGCGATCGAGGCGGCGATCGGTGTGTACCAGGTGGAGGCGAGATGCACCGCTGGGTGGTCGAGGCTGCGCAGGGCGGCTTCCGTATTGCCGTCCGCAGTGTCGGCCTGCGCGAGCATACCGAGCAATAGTGCGGTCAGGGGCACTGGAATCGCCTCTCCGGCAGGCGGATCGGCCAGCCCGGCCAGCGCGTGCTCTCGAGCTCGATCGTATTGCCCGGCCCAGCACTCCAATTGGGCGAGCCCGAGCCGCACATGTGCCGTCCACTCGGCGGAGTCGACCCGGGATGCCTTCTGCAGCAGACCCTCCAGGTGCAGTCGGCCCCCGTCGATGTCCCCGCCCCGAGCTCTTGTCAGCGTGGCCCCCACATCGTTCTCGATCGTGTAGTCCCGCAAACCGAGTTCGAGGAAGTATTGCGTCCCCCGCTCGTTCATAGCGAGTGCACCGCTTTGATCGCCGGACAGCCGCAACGCCCCGCCGAGGCTGCTCAATGCCGTTGCGATTCCCCACCGTTCGCCCAGTTCCTCGAAACCCGCCACCGCACGCAGCAGTAATTCCTGTGCCACGGTGAGGTTTCCGGTGTTCATAGCGAACAGCCCGCGAAGCAATAGCTCGAACGCCCGATCCCACGGATCCTGCCGCCCGTCGTCCGATACACCGCTGAACTCCGACAGCTCGGCCGCGACCTGAGGCGCTGCGAGAGCGGCTCCCAGTCGGGCTAATGCGAACATCGGATGTGCGTAAGGGCCGATGCCGCAGGCGATCTCGACCGGTTCGGCGTAAGCGTTTCCAGGTTCGAGCGCATCTATCGCCAGCGCATATGCCGTGCCGATCAACGCCCGATCCGCCTGAGCTGCCTGAGCTGCCGCTCCGGACACCTCGACAATGCGAGCGAGCAGTTCCTGCGACTCCGGCGGATTTCCCCGCATGAACCAGAACCAGCACAGCCCAATGCCGAACCGAACTGCGGTATCGCCGTCCCGCACGTCGACGGCCCCTCGAATCGCCGCCAGTAAATTCGCCCGCTCAGCCGAAATCCTGGCAAGCCAAAGTAATTGATCAGCCGTCCGCAACCGCGGCTCCGCAGTCTCGACCAACTCGAGCAGATACCGAGTATGCCGAGCCCGGCCGAAATCGACCTCATCCCGCGCGGCAAGCCGTTCGAGCCCGTACTCCCGAATCGTCTCCAACATCCGATACCGCGGTTCACCCGCCTCGTCGACCCCAGCAAGATGCAGCAGTGACTTGTCGACGAGCGCCGACAAGAGGTCGCCGGGCCGGGAGTCGCACCGGGACGGTGACACGTCGCCGGGCCGGGCGTCGTGCCGAGAGGGTGACAGGATGCCGGGCCGAGAATCCGGCAAACCGCCGCGCTGGGAGTTGGGCAGGTCACCTGGCAAGGAGTCGGGGAGCCCGATAGCGTGCGCGGCCGCCTCGGTGATGCTGTCGGGCACCACCGCCAGTCGCTCGAGGAACGTCCGCTCGTCGGTATCGAGCAGCTGCCAACTCCACTCGACTACGGCCCGCAGCGTTTGGTGCCGAGGCAGCGCGGTCCGGCTACCTCGGGTCAGCAGCCGGAATCGATCGTCCAGTCGGGCCGCGATCGTCTCGATCGGCAGTGTGCGCAGCCGCGCCGCCGCAAGTTCGATCGCGAGGGGGAGCCCATCCAGACGCCGGCATATCTCGACAACTGCCGCTACCGAGTCGGCAGCGATCTCGGGCCGCACCGAACGTGCTCTGTCATAGAACAATTGGATCGCCGAACAATCGCGCGCCTGCTGCTCGGTCGCACCGGGTGCGGGCAGATCCAGCGACCGCACCGAGTGCAGGGCCTCCCCATCGATCCGCAGCGGTTCACGACTGGTAGCCAAGACACGCAGCTGGGGGCACCGGGTGAGCAGCGTTTCGGCAAGCGCCGCAACAGCATCGATGACGTGCTCACAGTTGTCCAGCACCAGGACCACATCGTCGCCGATCAACGCGCCGATCAAACTCTCGACAATCTCGGTTCCACTCGGCGTGGGGGAGCGCGCAGGCAGCCCTATCCCGCGCCGCCGGAGCACATCGAGCACCGCCCCGGGCACGTCCTCAGCCCCGACCGGCGCCAGCGCGACCAACCACACCCCGCCGGAAGTCGTGAGTTCGCTCCCCGCGGTACTCGCCAGCCGAGTCTTCCCAGCTCCACCAGGCCCGACCAGCGTGACGAGCCTGTTCGATCCAAGCAGCGCCACCACCCGCCGGATATCGTCCTCGCGCCCAACGAAACTGGTCAGCGGCGCATCCAGATTCCCGCGCCGCTGACCCGAATTCTCGTTGCGCTCACCCGAATTCCCGTGCTGCTTGCCGACGGTCCACCTACTGTCGCCCGGAGTGTGGCCGCGCTCGCCGAAGGTTCCGCTGTGCTCGTCCAAGGCACTGTTACCTGCTGCGGCAGCATTCCCTGCTGCCCGGCGCGATCGAATTGGCCGCATTTCCAGCCGGAGTGGTATCTCATCCCGCAGCACCGCGAGGTGCGCGGCCTTCAACTCCGGCCCCGGGTCGCTACCGAACTTCTCCGCCAGCCGCCCGCGCACGTCGTCGTAAACCCCGAGCGCCTCGGTCCCACGCCCATATCCGGCCAGCACCCGAATCAGCTGCGCGTGCAACCGTTCTCGCAGCGGATGTTCGCCGGTGAGCGCCTCGAGCTCCGCGATCAACTCATGCGAGCCACCCAATTCGAGGTCGGCCTCGATCCGGTTCTCCAGCACCGTCACTCGCGTACGTTCGAGCCGCTGTGCCGCGGCATCGGCGAACCCGTTGCCCCGCACATCCACCAGTGCCGGCCCACGCCACAGACTCAGCGCTTCCCGCAGCGTGGCGGCAGCCTCCGCGGCCTGCCCCCGCACAAGCAGCTCTCGCCCCACCCGCGCGAGCTGTTCGAACCGCACGGCATCAACCACGTCCGCCTCGACGGCCAACTGGTACCCACCCGGCCCGGAAGTGAGCAGCACAGGATCACCCAGGACCCGCCGCAACCGTGACACCAGCGACTGGAGCGCATTGGTCTCGTCGGTAGCCGGCTCATCGTCGCGCAGCGCCTCGACCAATACCTCCGCCCGCACGGCCCGCCCCGCATCCAGCGCGAGCCGAGCCAGCAGCGCCCGAAGCCGTGGCCCGCCGACATTCACCGGACCGTTTCCCGTATCCAGCAGCAGTGGCCCGAGCAGGTATACGCGCACCAGCCCACTATCGCAGCATTACCGGCCCGATCACCGAGCCGGTCGGATACTCCGCGAAAGCTGTTCCAGCCGATGGCCGTTGGACAGCTCGAGCGACGACACTCAGCCGATGGCTGCGTTCATAATGGTTCCGGCGCTGGTGGCGATGATGCCGCCGATCATGGCGCCCGCAACCATCTTCGGCGAGGCGAGGCCGCTGCCGGACCATTTCTCCCAGGCGAAGCGACCGCCCGCGAAGGTAATGCCCAGCACCCCGGAAAGCAGCACGAACCAGGTGAAATACCGTACGAGCTTCATGAGCTTGTCGGCCACCGGTGGCGTCTCGGGCGTCGGATTGCTGATCTGAGCCAGCACGGGACTGCTCAGATGAACGAGCACAGTGTCGTGGAAGGCGCTGAGCATGGGAGTCACCCGCATGACGTTACCCCGAAAACCGGGTGACATGCGCGGGAATGTGCGCGAGATCTACTGCGCGGGAGGGACTTTCGTACGGTGCAAAAAGGGCACTGTACGCTGATGAGCGATAAGAGACATCGAAGTGATGCAGGCGGAACATGCGTTCCGGAAGAGCTGAACTTTCGTTCGTTGAGCGGATGACGAGATTCGAACTCGCGACCCTCACCTTGGCAAGGTGATGCGCTACCACTGCGCTACATCCGCTTGCGCGTCCTTCGGAGCCTTGCGGCGCTGTCCGGCGTGCGAGAAAAGACATTAGCCGACGCGCTGCCGAACCACCAAACTGCCCCCTTTCCTGTGCTCCGCACACCGGTTCTAACGCGGTGTGGTGTCCTCCGGCAGCGGCACGATCGACGAAACCAGCGTGCGATCCCCGGCAGTGGACGTCAGCACCAATTGCGGTGGCCACACCTTGCGCGAAGCGTCCGGATGCGTCTCGCTGACAACCATGATCTGCTGCCCCGCGAACGGCCCCGGCATGATCTGCACGCAGTAGGTGGTCCCCGCCGGAATCGAGTCGATACCCGCCTGGATATCGGCCACCGAGGGCGCGGTGGCATCGGGCGCGAACATCTCGTGCACACGCTGACCGTTGCGTTCCACGTAGTAGCGATTCTGCAGCGCCAGGATTACATCGGGCGCGGTGCGAGTACTCCCGGGCCCGTTGCCGCGGACGGTGGTGCCGTTCATCTCGTTCGGGCACAGCGCGGGATTATCGGCTGCCGCCGGCGCGACCGCCGACGAGGTGGGCGCCACCGGTGGAGCGGCGACAGTCGGCATCGGCCGCTTGTCATCGGCGGGACTCACCTTGGCGATCTGCACCGCCACGGCGGCAGTCACCACGAGCACCGCCAGCACACCCAATAACGGTGCCGCCCAAGCGGGATACGATCCGCGCCGCGGCTTGGACGGCAGTGTCGCCCGCCGATGCCGTGCCGCCCCCAGATGCGGCCGCAGCGACGGCGTGTAACCGTCCGCCTCGTCCTCGTCGTAGTAGTCGTCGTAGCCCGAATCCTCCTCGTACCGGGCAGGTTCCGGCGCGGGCGCGCTGGCGATCCAGTCGGCCCAATTGCCGGTGTGTTCGTCCTCGTCTTCGGTCGGCCCCAGCGGTCCGTCATTGCGTGCGGTCGAGGCCTCGGTGTCGTAGGTGGTCATGGCGTCGCCTGCGGTGAGAGGTTCGGAATGAGCGGTGCCGCACTGGTGGGTGCGACGGAGGTGATCAGGGGCGCATCACCACTGGTGGTAGGCGCCGTGGAATCGCCTCCGCCGAGCGGGAATTGGCCGCCGTTCGGCACGGTGGTGGTCACCGTGCTGGAGGGTGCGAAATCGAATCCGGAACTGGGCTTGTCACTGCCGCCGCGCGGAGTGGCGCCGGGCGCCGCCACCCCGGACAGGTCGTGCGCCAGCGCCGCGAACCACGTCCCGACGAATTGGGTGGGACTGTCGCCGAATCCGCCGCCCTGCGCATGCGTGTAGTCATGTTTGGCCGCGGTGTTCCAGTACCGCACCCAGGTGGTGACGTCCAGCAGATCCTTATTGTCGGTGACGTTCTGCACCAGCGCGGTGAACGCCGACGTGGTCAGATTGCTGATGGTGGTCGGCGGCACCAGATCGGCCACCGCCCCGACGAGTTTGGTGCCGAGCACCGCGAGTCCGGCAATGGGATTGGCCAGTCCAGCGGCCGCGATCTCGGCGATATTGGTCGCGGTGAGCACGTTCTTCACCACGGCCACCACGGAATTGAAGGCAATGGTGCCCACCTTGACCAGCGCCTGCATGGCCCCCGGCAGATCGACCGCATTGTTCGGATCGGAGGCTTCGGCGATCCGCTGCGACAGCGACTTCTGCGGCTGGATCGACAGATCCGTGAGCGAGGTGCCGGAGATATCGTTGTTCACCACATTGGTGACGGTCTTGATGGATGTGTAGGCCAGCGCCTCGGCAATGGATTTCAGCGAGGCGATCGGATCACCACCCGAAATCTCCACCTGCCCGGCAATATTGGCGACCGCCCGCAGCAGCGGCGCATTGGCCGGTGCGTCGCAGGCGAGATCACCGTCGGCGCAGAAGCTCGCGACCCGCCCGCTGAGGCTGCCGAAATTGGCGCTGCCCGTACCGGTGCCCCCGTCGGTGCCGAGCGTGTTGGAGATCGTGCTGATGGAGCTGTTGCTGATAGCGGTCCCCATTCCCGATCCGGCGGGAGGCTGATCGGACTGCGGCGGCGGCGGAAGTTTCGCCACCGCTTCACCATTGGTGCCCGGGGCGGGATCGGGCTGCTTCTGCCCGGGCTTGCCGGGGAACATCGCGGCCCCGGCGGGGCGCGTCGGATCACCGAACAGTGCGACCGCAGCGATCCGATCGGCCGTGACCACGCCGGTCCCTCCGGCGACCTCCTGCGCGAACAAGGAGGCCACATGCGCTCCCTGCGAATATCCGGCAATCGCCAGCCGAGTATTGGGGCAGCGATCGGTGACCTGTTTCGCCATGGACCGCAAGGTGCTCAGGCCGTCGCCGATGGATTTCGAGTACGTCGTCTTATCGGTGGACACAGCCCCGCCGAACGACGCCTCATAGGGCACATACGCCCGGTCGACCAGCCCGGCATCGCTGGCCTCGGACATCATGGGCCGGAACACTGTCGAGAGCATTCCGGTATCGGTGGTGACGGCCGCATCGGGTGAGGACTCACCCGTGCCCTGGATCCCGAGCGCGTACAGCGCCGGACAGGTGTCGATGGCCAGGCTGGTATCGGGTGGGCCGGCGTCGGCCACGCTGAGGGTCGCTGCCGTGAACAGGCAGACGCTGGTGGTTATGAGCAGCAGTTTCCGGACCACGCCGCACCTCGTTCAGATCATGGACTCGCGGTCTGCGCGCCTGGGTGCGCGCGTGCGGTGATCCGCGCGCCGGCCGTGCGGGCCGCCGTGAGGATCTGCTCGGCCAGCAGCCGAACCGGTTGTGGTGGTGTGCGTGTGGGGTCGCCGTCATCCAGCGGTGAGCTGGTGACGGTGGGATTCCACGCCGCCATATCGTGTGGTTCGAGGGCGCGCCACTGTTCCAGCCAGCCCAGCCGCCAGCTCTCCGCACCGAGTTCGTGCGCGAGGTTCTCGGCTTCGTGACGGCGTTCGTCGGCGGGAATGGGCAGGGGCCGTGCCGAATCGGCGACGGTGATGATGCCGACGACTTCACTGCCCGCCGGAGTGGCCTGCTGCTCGTGCGAGACCAGCGCGCGATGCAGCGTGTTCAGCCCGCGCATATGGGTGCGGGCCACGAGGATCACGAGCGGCGAATCCATATCCGCGCCGATGCCTATGCGTGCGGGCCAGCGCTGCCCGGCATCACCGGCCCAGCTCATGCTGGCGGCCAGACTGCTCAGGCCCGCACCGCCGTGCACGCCGACCAGCCACAGCAGCGGCGGCCGGTCGGGCCGATTCGGCACGGCGCGATGCCACATGGGCACCGGCGGCAGGCTGAGGGTTGTCATCGCAGCTCCCCGAGGAGCGCGAGATAGGCATCGCGGGTCTCGGCCGCGAGCCGATGCCACGAGATGAGCCCGCCCCCGGCGAGGTGAATATCGAAGGGGACCAGCATGACTGCGCGCACCCAGGAGCCGAGATGGGCGCGCACATGCTCGAGTATGGCCGCGCCGGAGTCGGGCACCTGCTCGGTCAGCACGATCACGGCATCGCCGACGACGAATTCGCTGAAGTGCTCGTCCAGCCAGCTCAGCGAGGGTTGCAGCCGATTGATCGCATCCGGTCGTGCGGCGACGGTAATCACCAGTCCCACGCGGGGATCCGACAGCAGGGGAGCGGCCAGCCGGCTGGTCACCGGTGCGCCCGCATCGAAAACAGCCAGCAGTCCGGCGGTTTCGAGGTGCCGCGCGACCGACACCAGAGTCTCCCGGCGCGGCATCGGATCCGGGCTGCGGCTCAGCACCCGCACTCCGGTGGTGGTCTGACCCGAGCACGCGCCGACGGTGGAGGGCAGTTCGGGATGCTCTGCGGTGAGCCAGTTCTGGACGGTGCTCACCGCCGGCATGGCATCGCAGCCGCGCAGCCCGAGATCGCCGCCGCCGAGCGTGGCGTCCACGGCTACCGGCCAGATCTCACCCTCACCGTCCACGGCCGCCGCGGCGGCCAATCCCAGTGTGGTGGTCGACGATCCCGCGGATCCGGACCCGCCCAGTACCAGCACCGACGGCAGCACGGCCCGCACCAGGCGGCCCTGTCCGCCGTGCAGCGGTACCGGATCGGTCGGCGATCCGGTGGGGGTGTGCGGCACGGGTTCCGGTGCGGGCGGCTCGGTCACGCGCCGGATGAGATCGTCGATATCGACCATCGCTCACCCACCTGACGCAATGATCGAGCTGATCAGTACCCGGCCATCACCGCCGGTCGTGGTGGTGAAGGTTTGCTGCCACGAGTTCTTCGTGCCGTCCGGGCGGCGCTCATCGATATTCACATCCCAGTGATCGGCGGGCAGCCGGGAGATGGTGACGCAGTGCTGGGTTCCGGCCGGAACGGCCGAAATCGCGTCCCGGGTGGCCTGTTCCGGCGCGGCCTTGGCATCGGGGGTGAGCAGGCTGCGCACGACGGTGGCATCACGCAGCACATACCAGGCGTATTCCAGGTGCAGGATGACACCGGGCGCGGTATTGAGATTGCCTGAGCTGGAACCACTCACCCGATCGGCGGACTCGGCAGCCTGGCACCATGCGCCCGGGGCTGCGGGCTGGCTCGGATTCGCCCCCGCCGGAACCAGTGTCGGCGCGGGTAGGGCCTGCGGCGCGGAATCGTCCGGCGTGACCTTCACCCACACGATCAGTGCGATCACGGCCAGCACCGCCACCACGATGGCGGCCAGTGCCGAACGTTCGCGCACCTCGCGCCGCCGCCGCGTCTGAGCCGCGCGCTCCCGTGCCGCCAGTACCAGCGGCGCCATCGGATCATCCGACAGCAGATCGGCTTCCGCGGACGTGACCCGCCGGATTCGGGTGGTGGCCTCGCTGTCCGGCGTGTGGTCCTCATCGAGCCACTGCGCCCAGGCAGGAGTGGTATCCGGCTCGTCCGCACGATGGCGGCCCGGATTGGTCGGCGGCAACGCGGGCATAGCGGGGCGTTGCGCCGTGAGGTCTTCCTGTTCGATCACGGCGTCACCCATGTCTTTTCCGTCAGGCACCTGGAGCTGGCGCTAGCGCCGCCAGGAAGGTTTCGGGGGTTAGTGGAGGCATCGCGGCGACGGCGGAGCGCAGCGAGTCGACGGTGGTATCGACTTGCTGTTTGACCTGATCGACGGCTTGCGACACCTGTTTGACTGATTGGTCGACAACGGTGTTGACCTGCTGGACAACCGGGGCGACCGCTTCCGCGATGGGCTGCGGGGCAACGATCGGAGCGATGGCGGGGATGATCGGCGCAGGAGCAGGGGCCGAAACCGGAGCTGCGACAGGCTGATCGATGAGAGTCGGAGCAGGCGGTGCGGGCTGGTTCGCATTGCCCCCGCCCAGTGCACCACCGACTATTGCGGCCAGCGTTCCGGTGATGCCGACCGCGGGAACTCCGACGATCGCAGCGCCTGCCAGACATCCAGTCACACCGCCGACCAATATTCCCGCAGGAGCTCCGACCCCAGCAGTGGGCACGCCGCCGATCAGTCCGCCCGCGACGCCTCCGACAACAGCTCCGATTGCACAACCCACTGGCACCAAAGCCACAGTTGCCAATCCACCTGCGGCCAAGCCGATGCCGGCTCCCGTAAAGCTCGAGGCGGCCAATCGATCCGACTGGTCTGTCGGGAAACCCAGGCGGTCGTAAGTGGCGGCAACCTGCCACTCCGCGTAGTCGACGTAGGACTGTGCCTTGTCTCGTGTCTTCACATCGACGAAATCAGGCAGCTGGACGGCGTTGGAGCCGACCCGGAGCAAGTGCGGATCTACCGGCACCACTGCGGGTGCTGGGTTGTTAGCCTCTTGCGGCTGCGAAGCTTCCGGCTGTACCGAGACGTCGGGTGTGGACTCCGGCTGCACCAGCGTGTTCATCGGCGGCTGGGTCTGCTGTTTAGGACGCGGCCGCGCGGGCGGCGCAGGCGGATCCGGAATGAAATCCGCAGGGCTGGGGGCGGCGGCAGCGGGAGGCTGCGGTGTGGTGCTCAACCCCGGCTGGCCTTCGCCGGGCACTGCCAGCCCCGGCTGCCCGGGAGCGGCCGAAGCGACTCCCTGGCTGGCCACCAGCATTATCGGTAATACCGATAATGCAAGCGAAGTACGTTTGGAATTCATTGCCCATTCCCCTCATCAGAACGGTCGGCAGCGGGACGACCCGCCCGAAACCCCCTACCGACCAGCGCTTTCCGCGCTTCCGGCCGCATGAACCGCAGCTGACCCATGACGAAACCCCACCACCGTGCGATGATCATGTTGCTGGGTCGATCGTACCCGTAACCGTGCCGCTCACAACCTGATACGGGTCAGTCGGGACGAATTCTTGTATAAATCAGTCGGAACGAATTCCGCTGCCCCGCCGAATCGCACCGTAAGATCACTTCCGCCCCGCAAGAACCTTGCGCCGCACTATCTCTCGTGCGTCCGCCGGTTCTCGGAAGGAAGCTCCATGCGTCTACGTGCAGCACACTTTTCGCTATTGCTGCTCACTCTCGCGGCAGCCCTGACTCTCACAGCGTGCGGCGGCGGCCTCACCTCCACTCCCTCGACGACCACCATCGCACCCCCCGATCCGGCGCGCCCGCCCGTCGATATCCATTGGGAGGCATACCAAGGCTTCCAGCTACCGATCGGCGCACACGACGGCCCGACGCGACTGAGCACCACCGCCGCCGGCTACTCCCACACCCCGCAGGGCGCGGCCCTCGCCGCCATCAATCAGAACGTCCGCCTCACCCTGGCCCCCGACGGCGCGTGGCCGGACATAGCGGCCGAATCCCTGATGCCCGGCCCCGCCAAAGACTCCTGGGTCCTGGCCCGAGCCCAAATCTCGATCACCGCCCCCGCAAACCCCGCCGCAACCGCCCACATAGCCGGCTACAAAATCAACACCTACACCTCCACCCGCACCGACCTAACCGTCTACAGCACCCTCACCGACAACAGCATCCTGGCCACCCTCCTCACCGTCGTCTGGTCCGCCGACGACTGGCGCTTCCAACTCCCCGACCTAACCTCCAAAACCAACAGAAACCAATCCCCCACAGCCTTCCCCCCCGACATGGTCAAACTGCAAGCCCCAAAGTAACTACCACCCCGACATAGGCACCAGCCCCACCACCAGCCCATCCGATTCCAGCTCGGATCCGGACATCAACCTCCCGCGCACAGCTCAACCTCCCGCGCACAGCTCAACCTCCCGCGCATGGTTCGACCTGCCGCGCATGGTTCGACCTGCCGCGCACGGCTTGGCTTGCCGCGCAAGGAATATGCGGCAATTTCACGCCCGGCAAGCCGGATGTGTTCGTGGGATCCGCCGCGAGCCGCCACCCGGCCGTCCGGGAGCACATCCTGCGGTCCCAGTGTGGTCCGCAAACTGCGGTCACCTCCCTGAACTCTGACCGCGAACCGCCGCGCTCCGCATACCTTCCTATCGTCCAGCCTCCGCACAACGCGTCTCCGCACTGCATCCCACAGCCGTCTGCGCACGGCACAACACGTGCACGGGCTGCGCCCGTCCAGACGTGGGCTGCGCGGGCGTGACGTGGGCTGTGCGGTTGCGAGACAGGCGATTTCGGCCCGACGGGGTGTTCGGGAAAACGGCTGACAGCAAAATCCCGCTGACCCTTGAAACAGACGTAACGTTAGGTTTTAGCGTGGGTGGTGCACATCGATATGAGGAGAAGTAGATGAGCACTGACCTGCAGAAATTGGCCGACCGCACGGAGATCGTCGAGTTGCTGAGCGCCTACTTGGCGGCAGTCGACGACAAACGGCTCGATCGCGCCGTCGTGACCACAACCTTCGCCGCAGACGGCCGTATCGTCCGCCCCAATGGGGCCGCTCTCATCGGACACGAGGACATCCTCGAAAGTCAGGCCGCGAGTTTCGCCCGCTTTCGAGCGACACACCACGTCACCGGCGACCACCTTGTCGAAATCGACGGCGGCACGGCAAGAATGCGAGCCAACCTGACCGCCATGCATCTCTGGTCTCCGGAGGAGTCCGATTCCCACTCGCTGGAAACCCATTTCCTCGCCGGCGGTGTATTCGACGTCCGCGCAACGCGTACCGGCGACGGGTGGAAACTGACCGAAATGGCGCTGCACAACACCTGGCGCAGCGGAACGGGCATGGCCGCAATACTCGCAACCCGCTGATTCGACAGGAGGGCACAGTGGCAGAACAGGTATGGCGTGTCGGAGGCCTGGCCCGCGAAACCGGCGTCACAGTCCGGGCGCTGCACCATTACGACCAGCTCGGCCTATTGGTGCCC
Organism: Nocardia sp.; assembly: GCF_025465275.1. Taxonomy (GTDB): domain Bacteria; phylum Actinomycetota; class Actinomycetes; order Mycobacteriales; family Mycobacteriaceae; genus Nocardia. The sequence continues at coordinate 50,908 of NZ_JAODNK010000010.1, forward strand.
TCATCGCGCACCTCGGGCGGCCACCGCAGCTACACCGAGTCCGACGTCCACCGCCTGCACCGCATTGTGGCATTGCGGGGCTTCGGATTTCCGCTCGAGGACATCGCGGCCCTCCTGCACGCCGACCCCGACCAGGACCCCCGCGACCTGATCCGGCAACAGCTGACGCTTGTCGAAGACCGCATCGCCCGAGCCGATGCGCTGCGAAACCGCCTGCTCGACGCACTCGAAGCCCTTGACCGAGCGGTAGAGCCGTCGACCTCGGAGTTCCTGCGACTGATAGAGGAGACCATCACCATGAATCAACCATTGACCCCGGAGGAATTCGCCCGGCTGATCCGGCAGCGTGCGGAATTCGCGCGGAGTTTGAGCGCGGAAGAGTTTGCGGCACTGTTGAAACGCCGCGAGGATGCCTTCGCCGCAATGACCCCGGCGGACCGTGAACGGTTGCAAGCCAACCGCACTCGAATGATCCCGCCCGGCGCAGATCTCAACCCTCCGGGCGCAGATCTCAACCCTAAGGAATGAAGCGCGTGTTCGGGTAGAGCGGGTTGTCTCCGTCGAACAGGTGGCTGTCGCTGTGCTTCAGATGCAGATCGAAAAACGCTGCGACATAGGCACGTTGGGCGCTCACCGACTGCTCGGGGTCGATCCGCCCGATCTCCCGCTGTTGCGCACCCCGCTTCAGCACCCGCGCGAGCTGCGGGACCACGACCTGGAGGTCGGTGAACCCATTGTGCGCGGCGCCGTCGAAGTGCAGATCCCGTTTCCATGCCCGCTGATAGGTCCAGAACTCCATCCACGACGGGTCGATATCGGTACTCGTGTGCGAGTGCTCGAGCGTGTCGCCTGTCGCCGGGTACACGAAGTCGGAGCCCACCAGCAGGAACGGCCGATCCAAGCCGTATTGCACGCTTTCCCCGACCTTCCCCGGCGACATCCCACCGTCGAAGTTGATCCCGGCACCGATCCGCCGGTCGTAGTACATGCTCTCGGCTGTCGTGCACCCACCCAATGAGTGGCCGAACATGCCCATCACCGAAAGTTTCAGCGCCCCAACCAGACCCGTGGGCAGCGGGTGTCTCTCGGCATCAGGGTTGTCACCCCGATTCAAGCGCGTCAGCTCATCCAGCACGAATCGGGTATCGGCAATGCGGGCTTCCATCGTCCGCTGCAGGAATTCCACACTCGACTCGGCACTGCTGGTGACAACCCGGCCGTCGGGGAACTCGACCGCCGCCGAATCATGCGGATGCGAAAGGGAGACAACAACATAGCCGTGACTCGCCAGATCATCGGTGAGAACCGTATCGAGTTCCCGCAGCATCCCGAGACCGTGCGAGAACAACACCACCGGCCACATCTCCTGCGTACGATCCACCCCGGCCGACACCATCGCCGGCCGCTTGGTCCCACCCCAATCAGCCACGCCCGCAGGAATATCCAGAAATGTCGGGTCGGGCACGCTCTGATCGAACGCACTCGCTACCCGCGGTGACATCCAGTCAGCGAGTTCCCCTCCGCCTTGCGCGGGGTAGGTCACGGTAACCATCAACTCCCGCCGTTCGCTCAGCTGCCAAGGATCCGGCCGTGAATCCACCAGATGCAGATCCACCGTGCCCACCGGATAGCGCCCACTGAGCCCCGGCAACGTCAGGCGCACCCGCGGGCTGACCGAAATCGGCGTCGCGGCCGCCAACAATCCGACCCCGGCAACCAACCCCACAGCCGCCCCGAAGACCCGCCTATCGAACACCTCGATCACTTAACCACTTGCGTCTCCAGTGGGTGGAAGGTGCAGCGTATTGCCATGACCGACGACCTCCACACGATCGGCGAGCTGGCCCAACGCACCGGCCTCCCGGTCCGCACCATCCGCTTCTGGTCCGACACCGGCGTGGTCACCCCCGCAACCCGCTCCGCGGCCGGCTATCGCCTGTACGACGCCGAGGCGGTAGGCCGTCTCGACCTGGTCCGCACCCTTCGCGAACTAGGCCTCGGCCTGGAAACCGTCCGCCAGATCCTGGGAAACCAGCTCACCCTGTCCGACGTAGCCGAAACCCACGTCCACGCACTGGAAGCCGAAATCCGCACCCTCCGCCTCCGCTGCGCCGTCCTCCGCACCGTAACCAAACGCGAATCCACCACCGAGGAACTGACATTGATGCACAAACTGGCCACACTCTCAGCCCAGGAACGTCAGCAGATCATCAACGATTTTGTCGACAAAGCCTTCTCCGGCGTCACCGACGAAGACAGCACAGCCATCGCCGACCTCATGCGCGACCTACCCCCGACCCTCCCCGACGACCCCACCCCCGCCCAAGTCGACGCCTGGATCGAGCTGGCCGAGTTGGTATCCGACACTTCCCTCCAGCAAACCCTCCGCCGAATGGTCCTCACCGGCACCCCCGACAACCGCATCGAATTCGGCCTCACCATCCGCCCCCTGATCCTCGAACACGCAGCCCCGGCAATAGCTACGGGCATCCCACCGGAATCGCTTGCAGCCGAGCCGATCCTGAGCCGAATCGTTCCCCCGGATCTCCCCGCAACGGAAACCGCCGCGCTCGTCGCTTGGCTCGACGCAGTGGCCGAACCCGAAGTGGAGCGCTACTGGGAGCTACTCGGCCTGATCAACGGCCACCCACCGACCCCACCCGCGGTCCCCGCCTTCGCCTGGCTATCCGCAGCCCTCCGTGCCCACCGATAGCTCGCGATCATCGGATTCCTACAAGCTCGCCCATCACTCGAGCATATGAACCACCCGCAGTTTCGATCGCTTGCACCAGGTCCGCCGGCGACTCCAGTCGAGCCACCTCGACCAGGAACTGGTGGCGGGGCCTTCTCGGCGTTTACCGCCACCAGTTCCTGGTGGATGTCGTTTCAGTTGTGCGAGGGGAGGATTCGGGCGGGGGTGGGGGGAATGTGTTGGGTTACAGCCATTTCATGAGGGTCATGCTCGAGAGTTGTGCGTTGGTGATCGTTGGCAGGTCCAGCTTTTTCGGGGGGCTGCTTCCGTCGACGGTGATGACGTAGACGGAGGTTTGGCCGGTGCCCTGGGGGTCGAGGTACTTGAAGGCGATCTGTGTGCCGTCGTGATTGCTCACGGGGTTCGTCAGGACGGCGGTGTTCGTCGTGGGCAGTAGTGGGGTCCGGTTGCTGGCCGTGAAGCAATTGGTCGCCGGATCCTTGACGACGTCGGACCGGTATACCTGAGTGTCCTTGGCATCTATTACTTTATTGGGTCCACCCAGCCAGATCAGCGTTCCGCAGTCTGCCGTGGGGAACACGATGGTGCCGTCGTAGTTGAGGTAAGGGCCGCCGAGGTGTCCGTGCGCCACGGCCTGCGGATTGCTCGTCGCTCCAGCCGGTATTTCGTAGTAATTGTCTACCGGTGATCCGGGCTGTCGGTAGTAGAAGTTACTCGCGCCATCGAATCCGATGGACTCGAAATCCGGCTGCGTACCTCCGAATGGACCGAGCGCGGACGCGGGCGTGACATTGGTGAATGTCCCACTGGCATCTATCCATCCAGCACTGTCATGCCCATCGACCTTCTTCGTGAATGCGAACCTTTTGAGATCAGGCGACACGGAGAGGGTATTGCCGGTATCGCAGGTATTCGCGCATGTGGAGACGTCGAATGATGCGACCTGAGAGTACTTTCCGGAGCCGGGATCGATGAATCCGTAGTTCACGTGCCCTACAGAACCGGTGCCGACGAAACTTTGTGTGAGGATCCCTGATGTCGCCGGCGGGACCGCTGAAGTAGTACCGGTCGCCGTGGCCGAAATTGAGGTCGGCCCAGGGGTACTGCTCGATGCTGTGAGTGATGGCTTGGGAGTTGAGCTACTCGCCGAGCAACCGGCCGTAAACGCGATAATCAATGTCGAAATGGCAAGAATTGTTGACAAACGTCCATGGGATTCTGCATTCATGCGGACTCTCCGGCCAAGCGATGCAACACTGTCGCGTCATTATGCGCCCCGCAGGGAGGTTGCGGGTGTGATCCGGCGGGCGGCTCGTCGGTCCTCCCCGGACGCCGCCCGCTCGGCCCTGCTGGCGTCATCCCGGCCGTAGCCCACCGGCTGCCGCCGCCGGATCGCCAATTATGAACGCCGAGAAAGGCTTTCGGCAATCCCACGGTGCCCCCATTTCCGGGTGCTCCAAAACGATCATCTGAACCAATAATATTTCATATGCTCTCACCGGCAGAGCGGGAGAACACTGCTCCTGCCTCTACAAACGGATAAGAGGACAACTTCATGAAACGAACGATTCTGATCGGTGCCACCGCCTTCGCCCTTCTCGGTGGTGCCGCCGGCACGGCTGCCGCAGAAGGGATTCCGGTCACCGCCCAGGAGGTGGACATCACCCCCGGTTCTGCCGCAGACCTGGGCAATGCGATCGGCACCGGCTCGGTGGACACCGGCAGTACGGCCGCCGCACTCGGCAGCGCGTTCGGCGGCGGCTACGCCGGCGGGGTACTCAGCAGTCTCTCCGCGCACTGATACGGGACAAGACGCCCGGAACAGCAGAAGGGCCCGGCCGAAACCGGGCCTGATCTGATCGAACTATGGTGCGCGGTACCGGGATTGCGCGAGCGTCCGCCTGACGATCTCCGAATCTATGCCCACGAGCCCCTCCAGCACCTCCGCCCCCGCGCCGGCAATGACCCGCTGCAGTGCCGCTGCCAACTCCGTCCACCCCGCCGCCCGAAGAACATCGATTCCCCGCTGTGCCTCCTGAACCCGGTCCCGCGCTCCCACGGCGCTGATGGTCTCCTGCCAATGGTTGGCAATGTATTCCACATCGAGCAGTTGGGAGGGGCTCGGGTTGGCGTGTGCGAGAGCCAGCACGTCGGTGAGCGAGTCCCCATCGACCTTGTCGGGAAGTGCTCCCCATTCAACCGTCAAGAATCCTTCGGTCGTGATGCTCAGCGGGAAGCGCGGCGAGTCGGAAAGCAATGTCTCCAGCTCATTTCCGAGCAGCTCGGCAAGTTGAGTCCGAAGGCTCGCGTACGAGTCGGGCAGGAGGTCGGGTCGGCGGGCGACGAGCAGCTTGAGGCTCCATATCGAGAGGAGGACCGGAGGCTGCTGAACGAACAGGAACAAGCCCTTCGACACCCTGGTGCGAATGATCGCCGCGGCGCACAGATGCAACGCCGCGTCCTTCGGCTTCCCCAGCTCGGCCGAGGCGATCGCCAGTTGGTGGTGATCTTGGGCCGCTTGGCTGCTCGCCCTTGCCGCGTAGTCGGCGCGCAGCGCCCGCTCGAGTAGCGCTACAGCATCGGTCGTGCTGCCGTCTCGACGTCGTAGCTGCGCAAGAGTGGCGAGCACCAGCGCGCGCTCAGCGTCGTCGCCGGGCTGAGCGAACTCGGCAAGCAGGGCCGCCAGCAGATGCTCCACGCCGCTACCGAACGAGCCGTGCGGCAGAGCCTCCGACAAGGCGTTGAATTGTGCCCGAAGTAGTTCTCGCTGTGAAGCTTTCGGATCGGCCTCACCGAAAAAAGGCTGCCCGGAAGAAGAATCGCCGCCGAGCTCTATCGAGCGCCCGGCGCGCTCCTGAAAGTGTCGAACCTCGGCTTGAAGTGTATGCAGGTTGGCGCCACTGAGATCGTCGCCGGCGGCCAGCGCATCGAGTTCGACGGCCAGGTCTCGCGCCACCGCCGCGCTATGCGCAGTGTCCGCGCCCGACTGGTAGACCAGCTTCGCGCTCTTCAGCCGCAGATTGAATAATGCCAACGGGCTCAGCGTGCCCTCCCCGGTGTGCTTCATCGCTTCCTGCAGCCAATCGTGAGCCCCTTGGGGATTCGACTCGGTCAGGATGTTGGCGATCCCGCTGGCGGCGGCGACCATGACATGGGCATCCCCGAGGCTTTTCGCTTCGTCGAATAGTCCTGTCAGTGCGTCCAATCCCACCTGCGGGTCGATTTTCCCGACGATCACCGCACGCACATAACGCGACGCGCGCCGCCACGGCGTATCGGAGCCGGCCAGCACGATCGTGTTGACCAATGGCAGCAGCCGGGCCGCCATATTGGGGGAATCGTCGTGGTGGATAGCTTGTTCGGCCCGCGCGGATGCCGCTTCCCACGCTCCGGACCGCATCAGATACGGCACCGCCGATGCGGCGTAGTGCGCGAGCGCATCTTCGCTTTCGGTGTCGGCGTGCTCACCATCGTGGTGCAGGCTCCACCAGGTGGACATGGTCGTCGCCGTGATTCGATCGATGGTCCGATCGAAGCCGCGGGCCACCTGCGCCACCGCCGGATGCACGAGCACGAAGATGTCCTTGTATCGCTGCGCCAGTCCGGCATCGAACAGCGGTCCCAGATGATCGGTGAAATCTGGGCCCGCTGACTTGTCGATCACTCCGGCGTCGACGAATAGCGACCACACCAGGTCGAGGACCGGGGTTGCGCGATCAGACATTTCAAGCCCGCAGATCACCGACAGCAACGCGGACGAAGTGGTGGGAAGTGTTGTAATCCGTTCTTCGGCCCATCGCTCGATATGTGACCCGGGATGGGATCCAGCCGGCGTCGGACTGTCTCGCGCAGTCGACGGCGCCGGAGGTGAGTAGACATTCCAGAGACTTCCCAGGCGGCGAGCTTCGCGTTTTTCCTCCGCACGCGTCCCGCCGCCGACATCGATGGTGAGTTTCGGGTGACCCCGGCACACCAGCCAGGCGAGCGACGTGGCGCGTTCAGGGTTCTCGATGCCGTTGCGCTCCGCCAGCTGACGATGCAGCAGCCCGGCCTCCGATCGGTTGAGTAGCGGCACCACAACGTGCCGGACGTTCGGCGAAAGCGGTAGCGGCCGTTGCGAAGCCAGCAGGATGCGAGCGCGCCCCCCGGGAACTGACAATTCCTCGATCAGGCTGCCCAACTCCGGCGAACGCCAATTTCCCGAGTCGTCAAGTCCGTGGTGGGCGTCGTCGACGACAAGCAGAATCGACTTGCCGCGGATCTCGGCAATACTCTGATCGCCCACCGCGCGCCGAAGCGCCGACACATCGTCACCCGATCTCAGGGCAAACCACACGACCTCGTCGAACCGGTGCCCGTGCAGGTGCGTGCTCTCCGTCATCGCGGCGGTCTTCCCGATCCCGGGCATCCCGATCAGTGCGACCGCGCTGATGTCACCGGCGCCCAGCAGCGTCTCGGCGATCGACGACATGGTTCGTCCGCTGCCGATGTAGAACTCGGCTTCCGCGGGCGCCCTGCCCAATTCATGAGGCTCGGTGATCGCGGCCCCCTTCAGTGGCCCCAATCGCAACCCGGGCGCAGGGGCCAGCAGTATCGGCGTCGCGATGGACAGCGGCGTGCCGGGAGCGTCATCGAGGGCTTCCAGCAGCGAACTGTGCACGGCGTGCTCGAGCACGGCGCCGTCGGCGAGAACCGATCGATACAGCGCATTGTTGAAAGTCACCGAGAAGCGGTCCTCCACCGGGTAGCGCATCGCGACAACCGCACAGCCGAGCGCGGCGGCAACCTCGTAACCCAGATTCTCCAGCGCTATCGCCGGGCGTCGCGCCACCGCTCCGCCCACGGTGATCCCATGCCGGGCAGCCCGCGCGACCCCGGACTCGCACGCCGACAGCATCACGAGCTGCGTTCGACCGGCGAGCGGCGCGAGCAGCTCCAGCAGGTGCCGCATCCCGACCGGATCGCCACTGCCGTCGGCATTTTCGAGGGTGAGCTGTCCAGCGCGCCCGTGCCCGGAGAGGTGGACGATGTCCCAGCCGCCGGCATCGCGCAGCGCCGCACCGAGGGCGGCACGGGTCACACCGTATTGCAAAATCTCCAAGTGCACTGCGTCACCGAGCGGCGCCAATGTCCGTGCCAGCTGCCGGCGCTCGTGGACCAGGGCCAGTGCCGACGCGTCGGCGGGCAGCGCGAAGACGGCGAGAATGCGTCGCTGATCGCCGGTGTTCTCGCGCGATGCCGCGGCGGCGGCCGCGCCCGGGTGGTACCACCACGTCACACCCGACAGCATCAGTGAGGTGTGCTCGTAGCGAGCGAGCTCGAACGGAAGACCCAGCAGGCGAACGGCATCCGGCGGCACCTCCAGCCCCACGATCGTCGGTGCCCGGCGGAGCAGTTCGGCGGCGATGCGGCCCAGCAGTCGCGCACCGATGAAGTCGCCGATCGGGTTCAGAATCGCCTGTTCTGATTGCGCGCGGTACGCGGGATCGGTGTCGACCAGCCAGAGCCGGCGATACAGGTCCAGCAAACCGGTGGACGACAGCTCTGCGGCAGTCAGCTCGACTGTCTCGGTGGCGAGTTCCTCCCCGTGGTCATCCAGCAACCGCCAACGCCATGCGAATTCGCCGGTGTAATCGGTGATCTGCAAGTGCAGAATGGCGACCTCCACATATGGAGAAGTGGCCACTTCAGGCCGAAATTTATGGTACGACAGCGCATATGGCAGGTGATGTCGAATGGGCCGAAGTCTACGATCCGTCGTGGCAGCCGGAGTTCACCGAACATCGGATCGGCACCGTTGTCCGGCTGACTGGGAACTGCCCTCGGTGCAACCACCCGACTGCAATGGACTTCGACAGGCTCATACCGGGCATACCGGGCGAAATTGTTAAAGGTGACGAGGAAGTCGTGACCATGTGCTGCAAATGCGGTCATCGGCACGAGGGCCACCCGGCTGACGACTCGAGCTGCGGTGCCTACTGGGCGACCGTGGCCACACTATGAGCACCCCGCAAGGTGAGCCGCAATCGGGTAACCCGGTTCCACCGGTGCAGCCGCCGGTGACGCTCAACTCCAAGCGCTGGGCGCAACGCGCAGACAGTCTGCAATTCACCGAATTGAGCAGTGTCCGTTCGGTTGCGCAGAACTGGCGCACCGGACTGGCCGGTCTCACCTCGCTGCTGTCGGTGACGTCGATCGTGGTGGCTCCCGGAGTGGCAGACCGGCTGAACGGTGTCTGCCGCCCGATCGCCGGGGTACTGGCCCTGGCCGGTCTCCTCGCACTGCTCTACGGCACCTGGCAGGCCATGTCGGCGGCGTTCGGTGTCACCGGTGGGGCGGTCCGGATAACCGGTGAGCGTCTGCGCAAGTGGGAATCCGACAGTGCGGGACAGGGAGCGGCAGCCCTCGCGCGGGCCCGCCGGGCGACCCTCACGGGATTGGTCCTGCTCATCGCCACAACGGCGGTCGTATTCTTCGGTGCGACAACGAACCCGGTGGGCACGTTCGTTCGCGCCGAGGGTCCCTCGGGATCCTTCTGTGGACACCTGGGTCACTCCGACGCGGAAAAGCTCGAGATCATCGGTAATGACGGCTCGATCCACCAACTGGACCTCAAGGAATTGAAATCCATCCAGCCGACATCGTCTTGCTGAGGTAACCGATCTACTGAGCCATGACAGCAGAAAGGCCCGGTCGAAACCGGGCCTGATCTGACCGTACTCTGGTGCGCGATACTGGGATTGAACCAGTGACCTCTTCCGTGTCAGGGAAGCGCTCTCCCGCTGAGCTAATCGCGCGTGTTCCCCCGTTGAGCGGATGACGAGATTCGAACTCGCGACCCTCACCTTGGCAAGGTGATGCGCTACCACTGCGCCACATCCGCTTGCTTGCCGGGGCTCGGGAGCCGATCGGCTTGCGGGACAGAACTTTAGGGACAAACCGCCACAGATTGCAAATCGCCACCATAACGGGGGTGCGCGGGGCTGGTCTGGTCTCGTGGCGAGGTCCAGCCGGACCTGGCGCCGGCCCTGCGGCTGCGAGCGCTCGGCCAGGAGGTCCGTCGATGGAACGGAAGTCGCCGCCCGGCACCTTCTCGGCTGACGCCGATCAGGAGCCCACGAATTCCCGGTCGCCATATTGCAGCCCGGCCGAATCCCATTGCCCGCCAAGGCCGCTGATAAGGTGGCGAGTCAATTCGAAATCGGCACGATCGATCACCAGAATCAGCGCACCGGATTCGGTGACAGATCCACCGCCGATCCGATCTCGCACCGCCGGATCCGCCACCAGCGCATCATGGAAACGCGTCCGATCCACCCCGGTGACGGTAATGCTGACCGCATTCGCCCGCGCATCATCGGCGGGCAGCAATTCGAACGTCAGCACCGATTCCTGGTGGTACCGCACGCGCACATCATCGGCAATCCAGAACAGATTGCGACTGTCGGTACACGCCAGATGGAAATCGCGCGACCGCTCATAAGTCGCTGCCCCGCTCTGGTCCGACCAGAAGACCCCATCCAGCAGGTCGGACCAGACCGGCAGCGCGAGCTCGGTCACCGCCGTCGCATCCACCGCAATCTCGAACATCCCGAGCTGATCGTTCAATCGTGGATCGCTCGGATCGGTAATGGTGTCCGTGTTCTCGGTGGCGAACAGTTCCGCCGTGGGCTGCAACGGATTTCCCGGCACACACGACGCCGGCCCGTACGCCTGCGCCGGGCCGACCGGGCCGGTGACCGCACCGGCCCCGGAAATCGCGAGTACGAAAGCCACAACGGCGGTAATGCGTGCGGTGGTCATGCGGCGCTGCCTTTCGGTCGGGGCGACTGCTCTCCCACACTGCGGCTCGAATCCATCGGAATGCGGGACCTGAGCTGCATCGTAGGTCAGCTCAGCAGCTGCTGGACAGCGACTTTCAGGTCGGCCAGGGCGGCCCGGTAGAAACGGGGGCCGTACGACACCCGCGCGACGCCCACTTCCCGCAGTGTCGCCAGATCCAGGAAATCACCGGTATTGCCATTGACCGGGCCGGGAAGCTCGCTCACGAGCGTGGCGATATCGCGCTTCTCCCGCACACCGATCGGATAGATGCAGTCGACACCGGCCTCCAGATAGCGCCGGCCGCGTCGTATGGCCTCCGCGACCCGTTCTGCTTCGGGTATCCCGGCGACCGGGAGGAAGACATCCACGCGGGCATTGATGACAATCGGAACTCCGGCATCATCGGCAGCCGAACGGACGCCGGCGAGCCACTGAGCGTGCGTTTCGGCCTCGAGCAGACCACCTGCCCGATGGTCGGTGTCCTCCAAGTTGCAGCCGACCGCTCCGATATCGAGCAGCCGATCCACCAATTCGCGTGGCCGCATGCCATAGCCGGCCTCGGCATCCACCGTCACAGGAACCGATACCGCCCGTGCGATACGACCCGCCGCGGCGAACATCTCCTGCCACGGCGCACCCTCACCATCGGGATAGCCGAGCATTGCCGAGATCGCGGCGCTGGCAGTCGCTACGACCGGAAACCCCGCCTCCGCCACGATCGCCGCACTGGCCGCATCCCACGCATTGGGGAGTACGAGCATCTCTCCGCGATGCAGTTCCCGCAGCAGCTCGGCACGAAGCTTCAGCACTGTCACATCTGTACTCATCGATATCCTCCAAATCAAAAGAATGACTGTATGTTTCGACCGGATCAGAGCGCCGAGGGCACACTCTCCGGCGCGGCACTTGGCGCCTGCAGTGGTTCAGCCGCCCGCTTCCCCGGCATTCCGAGCGCAATGAGCATCCCGATGAACGCGAAGACGGCAACCGCACCCATCGCCGCCGCGAATCCCTTACTGAACTGCTCGGGCGACGAGTAACCCCCGGCACTCGAGAAGACAGCCACCGAAACCGCGACACCGAACACGCAACCGAAGGTGCGCAGCATCATGAACGCGCCCGACGCCTGACCGATCTCGTGTGGTCGCACCGCGCTGACCACCGCCTTCTGTGTTGCGGGCATGGCCATGGTGAGTCCGACCCCGCCGATGACCAATGCGGGCAGCAGCGTCAGATAATTCGTATTCGTTCCGACGACAAGGGCAATCCAGCCCGTGCCGAGCGTCTGCAGCAGCAGTCCGCCGACCACGAACTTCCGCTCGCCGACCTTATCCGTCAACTTGCCTGCGATCGGTGCACACACCAATAGTGTTGCTGTCCAAGGCATCAGCCGCAGTCCAGCCCCGAGTGGCCCGTCACCCCGCACGATCTGAAAGTACTGCGCGAGAAAGAACAGCGTGCCGTACAGCGAAGCGAACACCAGCGCATTGGCCGGATTGGCCGTGGCGAACGCTCGTAAACGGAAGAACCGCATCGGCAGCATCGGCGCTTTCGAGCGCTGCTCCCACAGCACGAAGGAAATCACCAGTGCGACACCGAGTATCAGCGTGCTCAGCACCTCCGCACTGCGCCAGCCGGCCGTATTTCCGCGCACCAGACCCCAGATGACGCCGAACCCACCCGCAGTCACGAGCGCGACCCCCGGCAGGTCGAAACGTGTATTCGCACCGAAGCTTTCGTCGATTCGCCGAGCCGTCAACAAGATGGTGATCAGCCCGATCGGCAGGTTCAGCCAGAAAATCCACTGCCACGCCAGCCCTTCGGCGATGGCGCCGCCGATGAACGGGCCACTGAATGTCGCCAGCCCGGTGATGCCCATGTACAGCCCCATCGCCTTGCCCCGGTGCTGCGGCGGGAACGCGGCGGTGAGCAGGGTGAGCGATAGCGGCAGCACCAGTGCCGCGCCGACGCCCTGTAGTGCCCGGAACATGATCAGCGTGCCGATATTCGGAGACAGTGCGCACGCCACCGAGGCAAGGGTGAACACCGCCAGCCCGGTATTGAACATGCGGCGGCGGCCGTATCGGTCACCCAGTGCGGCGCCGGTCAGCAGCAGTACCGCGAACGTCAAATTGTATGCGTTGACAGTCCATTCGAGTGATTCGACCGATGCCGTGAGATCCTTCCGGATCGTGGACAGGGCGGTTGTCACGACCAAACTGTCCAGGGCCATCATGAATGACGCCACCGAAGCAAGCCCCAATACCCATGCTTGCGTGGACGTCATTCGTCCTTCGTCGGTATTCACCGATACTCCTTAGTGCAAGGCTGAATGTGTTGATAGAAAACGCAGATCAGTACCGCAGCGATCGCGGCAACCCGAAAATCGGCAGCAGTGAGTTGTCATGGAATCGCGTCAATGCGGCAATTCGACTGCCGCTCAATGTCAAAACCAGTACTCCGTGCGCGTGCAGGATCGGCGTCCGCGGATCACGCAGGTAATATCCGAACGCCGGTTGGCCGTTCGCCCGTGTCGGGATCAGCACATGCCGGCGGCCGTTGCGCATCACCACGGTGGTCAGGAAGTGCCGGATTGCTTCCACGCCTTGGTATTCCAGTGGAATTGGCGGCATGGTCAGCCAGGCGTCGTCCGTCAGCACGGCCACGATCGCATCGACATCCCCGGCATCGAAGGCGCGGATGAAATCATCCACCACCCGGCGCTCCTGCGGTGAATTCGGCAGGGGAGCGCTCTCCCGATCGAGACCCGATGCCGGATCGGCCAAGGCGCTGCGTGCGCGTTTCAGCGCATTGGTCACCGCGCCCTCGGTCGTGTCGAGAATGTTCGCCACCTCGGCCGCCCGGAATCCCAGCACATCCCGCAGCACCAGAACGACGCGCTGTTTCGGTGGAAGTTGTTGCAGTGCAGCAAGAAACGCCAGCGATACCGACTCCCTGGCCTCATAGCGCGCTTCCGGCCCCGGCAGGTCGTCGGCAATCCGGTCGAGCAGCAGATCGGGGTACGGCTCCAGCCAGCTCGGTTCCGGCCGGCGATGTGATGGCTCGGGCAACGGAACCTCCGTCTCATAGGCCGCGAAATCATGCGGACGCCGGGCACCGGCCCGCAAGGCATTGAGACAGCGATTGGTAGCGATTCGGTACAGCCAGGTCCGTACCGACGCCCGCTCCTCATAGCCGCCGAGTCCGCGCCAAGCCGCCAGTAATGTCTCCTGCAGCAGATCCTCGGCGTCCTGCACCGAGCCCAGGATGCGATAGCAGTGCACCTGTAGCTCGCGCCGGTACGGCTCGACGAGCCCGCGGAAGGCCTCGCCATCGCCCTCCCGCGCCAGCGTCAGCAGCTCCGTCGACGACCGCTGCGCCCGAGCCTCGCCCCCGGTTCCCCTACCCGGCGGAATCCCTCGCATAGTGGCTCCTACTCTCCGATGGTGGTCCTCTCATAAAGATGGACACCGCGGGCGGCCGAAAATGGTCGGTGCCGGCGCATCGGAGGTCGGAAACGGTTCTCACGGCTTCAGCGAGGGGCGTAGGTGTCGGTCAGTGCGGTGACCGCCTTGCCGATACCGGTTGTCGCACGCTCGTCAGCGCGATTGGCGACAACCGTGAACACCATGTTCTTCTCGGGCGCGATCCATGCCGTCGCGTACCACATGGTGTTGCTGCCATCGTGCGCCAGAACACGTCCACCTGCCCACGGTTGGTCGGCGATCATCCAGCCCCCAGCGTAATCGCCACCGCTCGGCGGCTGATGCAGCCTGGCCATGGTGTCCTTCGTCAGCATCGTGGTCTCGCCTCGCGCACCCGCAAGATGCACCGCGAGGAACTTGCCCCAATCGGCCAGCGAACAGTGCACGGTCCCCGCCGGACCGAGCGCGGGCGGATTGTCCGAGGCCGGATCCCCGGGCGCCATCGGCACCGGCTTGTCATCGACCACGGTGTGGCCCCACGGCTGATCCACCGTGTCCCGGGTTCCAGGCGGGCCGAATCCGCACGAATCCATCCCGAGCTTCCCGAACAGCTCGGACCGCATCAGATCTTCCCAGCTCTTTCCCGTAATGCGTTCCAGCACAACGCCTAAGGTCACATACCCCATATTCGAATAGGCGTATGTCCCGACCGGCCGCGCCGGGGCAGCGGCCAGGACGGCGCGCACGGCCCGGTTCCGGATATCCGAGGTGCTGCCATGCAGGTAATCGTCGGAATCGGTGTCCGGTGGCCCGTCCGCTATGCCGCTGCGATGCTGCATCAGCTGCTCGAGGGTGACATTCGCATTGACGGGGTCGATCGGATCGCCGGCGAAAAGCGTGCCGAGCCGATCATCGAAATGCAGCTTGCCGCGATCGATATACAGACCGATCAAAGTCGCGGTCATCGCCTTCGTATCGGAACCCAGATGCCATTGGTCGTCGGCGGTGACCGGCGTGGGGTCGCCGAACTTGCGAACACCCGTTGCGCCGAGCGCGACGAGCTTGCCGTCCCGCCACACCGCCGCCGCCATGCCCGGGATCGCGGCCTCGCTCCGAATCGGCTCGAGCGTGCCCGCGAGGTTGTCGGCCGGCGTCGCATGGTTGTCGGTACCGCAGGCCGTCGCCGCGAGCCCGACCGTGAGCACGCCCAATATGATTCGCCGAGAGATCCGCACGACACTCCTCAGGTTCGCGGTTCGGTTGCCCGATTCGATTACATCCTGACCGCATGCGGCGGCGGCAACATCGATCGCCGGTTCAGACAACGTCATACTTCGGGCGATCCGGTCGTAGACCACAGGCGGATGCGCAATGACGTCCCCACCGGCAATGCTGACTCGATGACCGCTAGCATCGCACCCATGCGCCCAGGTCCGGCGCCACTCCAGCGGTGGCAGCAGAGCTGGCGGCTGCTGCTGGTGCTGGCGTTCAGTGTGCTGTCGTGGATTCTCACCGCAGACGGACTGGCTCCGGACATCCATCCATTTCTGAAGTTCTGGTTGTTCGCAGTAGACCCGATCATCGGCGTGTGCTGCATGGTGCTGGTCATGTTCCGGCGGCGCTACCCGGTTGCTGTCGCCGCCATCACGACCGCTGCCTCAGCGGTATCGACATTCGCCAGCGGACCCGCACTGCTGGCGCTCTGTTCACTGGCGACTCGCCGGCGCTATGCGGAGACCCTTCCGGTATCGGTCGGTGGCATTGCCGCAGGTTTGGCGATCACCGTCCTATACCCGGGCCTGGACACTCAAAACGATGAGCCCGGGTCGTACTGGTACACGGCCGGCATCCTGGTTGCCACCGCGCTGGCCATCGTGGCGATCGGTTTCGCGGTCGGGGCACGCCGCGAAGAACTGTGGTCGCTACAGCAGCGCACCGAAATTGCCGAACGCGAGCAGGTCGCGCGCTCCGCAGAAGCCCGAATCCTGGAACGGCACCGCATCGCACGCGAAATGCACGACGTACTCGCACACCGGATTTCACTCGTCGCCATGCAGGCGGGAGCGCTCAGCTACCGTCCCGATCTGTCTGCCGAACAGGTCGGCGCCATCGCGAAAACCATCGCCGACAACTCGCGCCAGGCCTTGGAGGAACTGCGCGACGTGCTCGGAGTCCTGCGCGCCGACGAACTCAACGCCACCGATCCACCCGAACCCCCGCAACCCTCGCTCGCCGCGCTCCCCACCCTGGTGGCCGACGCGCGCATCTCCGGGCTGAACGTCACACTCACCGACAGCACTGCCGGTGAGCCGCCGATGAAGAGCGCCCGCACGGCGTATCGCATTGTGCAGGAAGGTCTTACCAATGTCGGCAAGCATGCGCCCGGTGCGACGGTATGGGTCGGCATCGAAGGCGCGGAAGGTCAGGAATTGACCGTGACCGTACTGGATTCCGGGACTACCGGATCCGCGGCACCCGCGCCCGTCTCCGGATATGGTCTACTCGGCCTTACCGAACGCGCCGAATTACTGGGCGGCACAATAGCGTTCGGTCATCAGCCGGAGGGCGGTTTCAGGCTGCGCGCAATTCTGCCCTGGCCCGCCTCGGTGCAGGTCTCATGAATGCCATTGTCGCAACACCGATTCGCATCGTGATCGTCGACGACGATCAACTCGTGCGGGCTGCCCTGTCACTGATCATCGGGGGCGATTCCGGCCTGCTCGTCGTAGGCGAGGCCGCCGACGGTGCTCGAGCCATCGACGTTGTCCGCGAACAGCATCCCGACGTCGTGCTCATGGACATCCGCATGCCGGTGCGCGACGGCCTCAGTGCCACCGCCGAACTCCTCACCTGGCGCACCCCGCCTCGCATAGTCGTCCTCACCACCTTCGATTCCGACGATATGGTGCTGCGCGCCCTCCGGCTGGGCAGCCACGGCTTCCTGCTGAAGGACACCCCACCGCCGGAGCTCATCGCCGCGATCAAGGGCGCTGCGGCCGGTCGGCCGATGCTTTCCCCCAGCGTCACAACACAACTCATCACCGCGGCTACCTCGCAACTGCCCACCGATGCTCGTCACACTGCCCGCGCCGCTGCCCGCCAGGCCCTCGGCCAACTCACCACCCGAGAGCTGGACATCGCCCGCGCGATTTCCCGCGGCCTCTCCAATGCCGAAATCGCCGCCGAGCTCTTCCTCAGCGTCGCCACCGTAAAGACCCACATCGGAAGGCTTTTCGCAAAACTGGCCGTAGAGAACCGAGTCCAGCTGGCCCTCATCGTCCGCGACGCCGAGGACTGATCACCCGGCTCATTCAGGATGTAGTTCACTGAGAGCGATGCCGACCTACAGAAGGAGCGTGTCCCTGTGGCGGATGCCTGGCTGTGCACCGGGATCGACCCGGACGCACTCGACGACACTTTTCTCGTCGTCGCCGTGGACCCGGACGGCCCGGTCGGCGAATGCGCCGTTGCCGGGCTCGCAGTCTGGGGTTCGGAGGCCGGCCAGGCGGTGTGCGTGCTCCAAACCGATGGCTGGGTCGAGCGCACTCTCGACGGGGACCAGCTCACCGTCGACCTGGTGGCCTACCCGAGACTGTTCTCGCACATTCCTGCCGAGGTCGCGGAATTCCCCGACCGGTCCGAGGTCGACCCGGACGCGGTCCGACTGCTGCGGGCAGTCGTCACGGTGGATCCGGCGGCCTACGAGCTGACCAGCGAGGCAACGGTCGTTTTCGAAGCGCCCGCAGGCACTTCCGCCGCCGAAGTCGTCGCCACGATCCAAGCGCGCGAGGACTGGCCGGTGATCTACGCCCCGGCGCCCACCGGCCCGCAGGACTAGACCCCGAATTCAGCTACCGCTGCTGCTGCTCGAAACTCTGATACTCGCGCCAAGCCTTCTGCGTCTCGGTCAGTTTCGGACGCGGGGTGCGGTTCCGGAAGAAGTTCACCACCATCATCACCGGCAGCAGGAACGCCTGGAAGAAGATCAGATACGAGCCACCGTCGAAGAGGAACGCGAGATACCCGGCATAGCCCAGGAATCCGGCCCCGAAGATGGCATTCATACTGCGCGAACCGGTGCTCTGCCCGTTCTTCACCGCCGCCATCGCGAGCATGGCAACGCCACTGATCGCAAGCAAGCCGACATACCAATTGAACACGGGAACCCCCCCGATGCAGTTCGGCCGTACCGGTCGGTTCGGCCGTGCGGAACCGTAGCACCGACCACGCCACCCGCACCACCGACTATCGGTGCCGGCGTTCTCGGCGTGGTGCTTTCACGCCATCGAGCCGGGGCCGTCAACGATCAGTGTGATGGATGAGCTGCACGCTGCGTTCCCAGAGTTCAGAGCGGGCGCGCGGGTCATAAGCTTGCCGATCGGCCTTGGCTTCGCGAACACGGTCGAAGAACCGGCCCGTGGTGGTGGCGAGAGCCGGGTCGGTGACAAGACGGTGGGTGGCCGCGACACCTTCGTCGAGACTGTCGATGTGGTGGCCGACTTCCTCGAGCACGATCTTGGTGGGCATATAGGTGGCCGGATGCAGGCTGTTGACGGTGACCTCGGGTACACGCTCGGCGAGTTCGAATCCGGACATGATCTGGGCGAGCTTGCTCTGACTGTAGGCGCGGGTGCCGGTATAGCCGCGATCGAGCATCAGATTGTCGAAATCGAGAGCCTGCTGGCCGAGGGAAGCGACATTGACGATGCGTGCGGGCGCCGAATTCCGTAGCAGGGGAAGCAGATCCAGGGTGAGTGCGAACCCGGCCAAGTAGTTGACCGCGAAACGCAGTTCATAGCCGTCCACGCTGGTCTGCCGGGTGCGTGAGTCGGGGTAGCCGCTGCCGATGCCCGCATTGTTGACCAGCACGTCGAGCCGATCGGTCAGCTCGGTGATATCGGCGGCGAGACGCCGGACCTGGGTGAGATCGGCGAGGTCGGCGACCACGGTCTGAATGCGCGCCGGATGGTGGCGCAGCGAATCAGCTGTGCGGCGGAGCTTCTCGGCATCGCGCCCGTGCAGGATGAGAGTCGCGCCCTCGGCCGCAAGACGCTCGGCCAGGGCGCGGCCGAGTCCGTCGGTGGCGCCGGTGATCGCGATGGTGCGCGGTTGGTTCATGAATGTGCCTCGGGTTTCAGTTGTTTCGGCAGAGTGTGGTGACCGAGTTTCAGCGCGAAGCCGGAGCCTCGCACAGCGGGACCGTCGCCCGCACCAGCGCCGCCTCGTGCAGCGGATCTCCCTGCCGTGAGCCGATGGTGGCCACCACGCTGCTCGCCAGTCGGGCCGCAGAATCCGGGCTCGCCAATTCGACTCGCCGAGCGGCCAACTCCGCAATGATCTCCGCATCGACCCGGTCGATCACCGGACGCACCGCTGTGAGATCCATTGCCGGCGTGGGAGCGGCCTCGAGGCCCGAGCGCCACTGCGTCACCAAGCCGCGCTGCACGATCTTGCTGGCCTCGATCTGGCCCAGGAAAACCTCGCGCACCCACGACTCGGGTAGGTCCCGCTGCGCCCCCAACTGCGCCATCGCATCGTAGATCGCGGCTTCCCGGACGGGATCGTCGATGACCGGCTCCTGCCCGTCGCGGCTCGCGACAGCCCATTTCACCGCGGCGACAGTGTCAGCGGTATCGATTCGATCGGCCAGCAGTCCGACCAGATAGTCCAGCGATCCGGCATGCTGCGCCGCAGCCGCGCCCTCGGTACCGAACTGTCCTGCGAGCAGCAGTATCGACGACACCGCAACCAGTGCCAGGCCTTTCATACTTCGACCTCCCTCTACTCATGTCAGGACAGGTAACAGTCCCGCAGCATGGCAGATTCCGGAAGCCCCCGCGCCGCAGTCAGAAGGGTTCGCCCTCGGTGGTGACCTCGAACGCGTTGAGGAAGTTGCAGACCAGCTGATAGAAGCCGACGGTCAGCACGAAGTCGGCCAGCTGGGTGACGGTGAGGAATTCCAGTGCGCTCTTGCGGTCACTCTCGTCGAGGGTGTGGCTGAGCAGCAGCCGGTCGGTGAGGGTGAGAACCGCTGCCTCCTCCGAGCTGAGCCCGGCACCGGATCCCGTGGCAGCGGCCGCGATCGCGATATCGCCGAGGCCGACGGCGCGAGCGAATCGCTCGTGGTGATGGATTTCGTACGGCGCGGAATAGATATGGCCGACGCGCAGGATAGCCAGCTCCCGCAGTGGCAGGGGGAGCGAGTTGGCCTGCAGCATGGCATCAGCCATCGTGAGGAAACTCGCTGCCATGCCGGGGGAGTGCGCCACCATTCGGTAGACATTGGCGCTGTGGGTGCTCAGCGCCTCCTGCAGCTCGCTGGGCAGGTTCTTGATATCGGGGTAGTCCATACTGAAATCCTTTGCGAGGCAGCATAAATAGTCGATGAGGTAAGTCAGGCGAGCTTGTCGACTTCGCCACGGAGGGGCTCGCTGCCGTCCCAGGTGGCGGAGACCTCCCGGATGTATTCGAAGAACTGGCCTTTGGGGCCGCTGATATCGGAGATCTCGATAATGTGCCCGAGGGACTTCTCGGTGTCGAGGTAGGCGAAGCGGCCGAGTTCGCCGCCGATGCAACCCTCGTGTCCAACGGTGTAGCCCAGCGCCAGCGCCTTGTCGTACAGGCCTTGAAAGTCCTTGGTCCAGTACGCAATATGCTGCAGACCCTCACGTCCGGAGTCGAGGAACTCCTTGTACAGCGACGGCGCGTCATTGCGAGGCTGGATCAACTCGATCTGCAGATCGCCCGAGTTCGCCAGCGCCACACTCATTTTCATCGGCGAGGGCGCGCCTCGATAGGTGAAGTAGTCGGTCTGTACATCGTGGACGTAGAACCAGGGCCCGACACCCTGATCGATCCAGCGTTGCATTTCGGTCGTGATATCGCGGACGACGTAACCGAGCTGGGTGATACTGCCGAAGATCCGGCTCATCGGTACTGCCTTTCAACTCTTATTATGGGATCCGAAATCCGTTGTGGGGCACAGCCGTCCGAAGAGCATCTGCTCGAGTTCGCGACGGCCGGCGGCGAGGTCCAGTTCGGGGTCGAGCATCGATTGCAGTGCGATACCGCGCAATGCGCCGATCGCCGTAATGGCCAGTCCGTGCGGATCGACCTCGGTGGCGAACTCTCCGGCCCGCTGGCCCTGCGTAATGCGTTCGGTCAGCTCCTCGCGGAACTCACGATCGGAGGCCAGCACGATTGCCCGCCGCTCCGACGGCGTTGCCACCGCATCGGCCCACAGCACCAGCCGGGCTCGGTTGATCGGCGGGAGATCGGCGACGGCCGTGAAATAGATATCCAGGAATCCACGCAGCGCCTCGACCGCCGACCCCGCCCCGGTCTTGCCCAGAATCTCGTCACGGAACTGCTCGGAAACGGTGCCCACCAGGCGTTCCATCATCGCGCCCTTCGACCCGAAATGGTGCGTGACCAGCCCGCGGCTGTACCCCGCGCGCTCACCGACAGTGGCCAGGGTGATCTGCGAGGGCCCCAGTTCCGCGACCGCCTCGGCCGCCGCCTCGAGCAACCGCCGCTCCGCCTCGCCGCGGCGTTCCTCCTGCGAACGTCGTTCGGAGGCACTACCTCGGCTCATCATCGTCTCCGTCCTGTCGGCGTGGAAGCAGGCAGCGCCAATGTGCCGCCGCCGGGCGGCTATTCGGTGGCTCTGGCGTGTTCGAGCAGGTCGGGATCGTGCGCACAGACCAGCAACAGGTCCGGTTCATTGCGTCGATACAGCTCGGTGAGGCGGGCGTGATTGTCGCGGACCTGCTTCAAGTTCCACGCAATGGCGGTCTCCATCCCGGAGAGCACCGCCGGCACGCGGGAATGACCATCGATGGTGCCCGAATGGTAGAAAGCATCGCCGCCGTGCAGAACCCAGCGATGGCCGGCGTCGACAGCCACGGCGGCGTGACCGCGCGTGTGGCCCGGCAGCGCGAGCAGCACGATCCCGGGCGCGATATCCGTCAGCTCCTTCGCGGCGGCGAACCCACGCCACTTCTCACCGTCCGGCTCGTGCTGAACGATCGCCGGATCGTGCGACCACTGAGACGTGCGAAACCGGATTCGCTCCCGCAGCGTCGGGTTCGCCACCACGCCAAGATATTCGGCCGCTGTGGTGTGAACAGTGGCATGCGGGAAGTCCGACAGCCCGCCGATGTGGTCGGCATCGAAGTGCGTGGTGATGATGTGGCGCACATCCGCCCGCCGGAACCCGAGGTATTCGACCTGCCGAGCGGCAGTCTCATCGGCATCGAACGCCGGCCGGAGCAACCGCCTCGTCGCCCCGATCCGCCGGCCGGGATCAGCGATGTCCTCGAGCCCATAGCCGCTATCGACGAGCACCAACCCATTGTCGGTCTCGACCAGCAGCACATGGCAGACCAGCTCGACCCCGGTCGGCAAACGCATCGTCCCGCAGTTCAAATGACGAACCTTCACGAGGCGGCCCCCTTCGACGCTGGCGAACCCCGCGGCCCACCTACTTACTAGTCAACCAACAAGTTATTGACCCGGACGACCGCTGTCAATGGCCCGGCCGGTCCGGAAACAGCAGAAGGGCCCGGCATCTCTGCCGGGCCCTTCTGCAACTCTGGTGCGCGATACTGGGATTGAACCAGTGACCTCTTCCGTGTCAGGGAAGCGCTCTCCCGCTGAGCTAATCGCGCGAGATTCATTTGCCTCTTAAAGAGGCGGCGACGGGAATCGAACCCGTGTGCACGGCTTTGCAGGCCGTTGCCTCACCACTCGGCCACACCGCCAACCAAGGCCGGGTTGGCCTTCGAGCGGATGACGGGATTTGAACCCGCGACC
>NZ_JAODNK010000027.1 GCF_025465275.1 Nocardia sp.
AGCGTTGCGGCGCAGGCTCTCCCACGGCAACGTGTACGCGGCGACCAAGGTGGATGCCGCACTGCGCAATTACTTCCGACCCGGCAACCTGACCGCATTGCGCGAACTCGCGCTGCTGTGGCTGGCCGATCAGGTGGATGCGGCATTGGCGAAATACCGTGCGGACCACAAGATCACCGATACCTGGGAAGCCCGCGAGCGCCTGGTCGTGGCGGTCACCGGCGGAGCGGAATCGGAGACCATCGTGCGGCGCGCCAGCCGCATCGCCGCCAAATCCAGCGCCGAATTGATCGTGGTGCACGTGGTACGCGGTGACGGGCTGGCCGGCGTGTCCACCCAGCGGCTGACCCGGCTGCGTGATCTGGCGACCAGCCTGGGCGCGAGCCTGCACACCGTCACCGGCGACGATGTGCCCACGGCGCTACTGGATTTCGCGCGTCAGGTGAACGCCACCCAGCTGGTGCTCGGCACCTCGCGCCGGTCGCGCTGGGCGCGCATGATCGACGAGGGCATCGGCGCGAGCGTGGTGCA
Organism: Nocardia sp.; assembly: GCF_025465275.1. Classification (GTDB taxonomy): domain Bacteria; phylum Actinomycetota; class Actinomycetes; order Mycobacteriales; family Mycobacteriaceae; genus Nocardia. The sequence continues at coordinate 532 of NZ_JAODNK010000027.1, forward strand.
GCAGTCGGGCAAGATCGATGTGCACATGGTCACGCATGAGGAATCCAATCGCGGCTTCCGCTGGTCCTCGCTGGCGCCCCGGGACCGCAAACTCGGATCCTGGTCCGCCGCACTGCTCGTCCCCTCGCTGATTTGCGCGGTGACCGGTCTGTGGCTGGACAAGTGGCTGGATCTCGGCGGCGAGAGCGCGCTGTTCTTCATCGGCGTGCTCGTGGTCGCGCTGTTCGGCGGTGTGGCCCCGGCGGCGCTGTCGGCGCTGCTGTCGGGTGTGCTGCTGAACTGGTTCTTCACCGAGCCGCGCTACAGCCTCACCATCGACCAGCTGGACAACTTCCTCACCATCGTGGTGCTGCTCCTGGTGGCAGTCGCGGTATCGGCCCTGGTGGATGTGGCGGCCAAGCGAACGCGGGAGGCGCGCAGGGCATCTCGGCAAGCCGAGCTGCTGACGCTCTTCGCGGGCGCGGTGCTGCACGGCGCGGGTCTGCCGGACCTGCTGGAGCGGGCCCGCGAGACCTACAACCAGGACGCGGTCAGCCTGGCCACCGATGACGAGATCATCGCCTCGGTCGGCGAGCTGCCGCCCGCCACGGCCGCCGAAGCCACGACCGCCGTGGAGGCGGGCGACGATCAGCACTGGCTGCTGCTGCGTGGTCGCGGCGTCAGCTCCGGCGACCGCCTCGTGCTGGGCGCGGTCGCGAATCAGGCTGCGGGCCTGGTGCATCAGAAGCAATTGCAAGCCGAGGCCGGGGCCGCGCAGGCGGTGCTGGAGGCCGACAAACTGCGGCGCGCGCTGCTGTCCGCGGTCAGCCATGATCTGCGCACCCCGCTGGCCGCCGCCAAGGCCGCGGCATCGAGCCTGCGCAGCGACGATGTGGAGTTCTCGCCGGAGGACACCGCCGAATTGCTGGCAACCGTCGAGGAATCGGTGGATCAGCTGACCGCACTGGTCGGCAATCTGCTGGACTCCTCGCGGCTGGCGGTCGGCGTGATCAAACCGCAGATGCGGCGGGTCTACCTCGACGAGGTGGTGCATCACGCGCTCATGAGCATGGGTACCCGCGGGCTGCGGCGCACCGCCATGAGCCGGGTGAAGGTGGAGGTCGGCACGGTGTCGGTGCGCGCCGACAGCGGGTTGCTGGAGCGGGTGCTTGCCAATCTCATCGATAATGCGGTGCGCTACTCCCCCGATGATTCGGCGGTGCGAGTTACCGCGGAGCACACTGGAAAACGCGTGGCCATTACCGTGGTCGACACCGGCCCGGGAGTACCGACCGGTATGGAGGATCAGCTGTTCGAGCCGTTCCAGCGGCTCGGCGACCGCGATAATTCCACCGGCGTCGGACTCGGGTTGTCGGTGGTCCGCGGCTTCGTGGATGCCATGGACGGCACCGTGCACGCCGAGCCCACCCCCGGTGGCGGGCTCACAATGGTGATCGAACTACAAGCGTGCGACGAGTCGCAGCCTTGCGAGGAACAGGAGATCGGGTGACGAAGCCGGCGCCGGCGCCGACCAAAGTCCTGGTGGTCGATGACGAACCACAAATTCTGCGCGCCCTGCGCATCAATCTGTCGGTTCGCGGCTATGAGGTGACCACCGCATCCACCGGGGCCGCGGCCCTGCGCGCGGCCGCCGAGAAACACCCGGATGTGGTCGTGCTGGACCTCGGCCTGCCCGATATGGACGGCATCGAGGTACTGGCCGGACTGCGCGGCTGGTCGACCGCACCGGTGATCGTGCTGTCGGCCCGCACCGACTCGTCGGACAAGGTCGAAGCGCTGGACGCGGGCGCGGACGACTACGTCACCAAGCCGTTCGGCATGGACGAGCTGCTGGCCCGGCTGCGCGCCGCCGTGCGCCGGTCCGCCTCCACCGCGGACACCTCCGAACCGGTGATCGAAACCTCTTCCTTCACAGTCGATCTGAGCGCCAAGAAGGTCACCAAGCACGGCCACGACGTGCACCTCACCCCCACCGAGTGGGGCATGCTGGAAATGCTGGTGCGCAACAAGGGCAAACTCGTCGGCCGCCGCGAACTGCTGCGCGAGGTGTGGGGACCGTCTTATGCCACCGAAACCCATTACCTGCGTGTGTATCTCGCGCAATTGCGGCGCAAGCTCGAGGACGACCCATCACAGCCCAAACACCTGCTCACCGAGGCGGGCATGGGATACCGCTTCCAGGTCTGAGTCAGCGCGACAGGCGGATCGGCAACGACTTCAGGCCATTGTTGAGGTTGGAGCGGATCCGCCGCGCCGGGCCGATCTGCTCGATATCCGGGAAGCGGGCGAGCAGCTCCTCGAAGAACACCCGGCCTTCCATACGGGCCAGATGTACGCCGAGGCAGAAGTGCTGGGCGAGACCGAAGGACAAGTGCGGGTTGGGATTCCGACGAATATCGAAACGCTGGGAATCGGCGAACACCTCCTCGTCACGATTGGCCGAGGTGTACCACATGGCCACCTTGTCCCCGGACTTGATACTGACGCCGCGGATCTCGGTATCGGCGGTAGCGGTGCGCCGGAAGTAGTGCAGCGGATTGGCATAGCGCAGGATCTCTTCCACCGCACCGGGAATCAGCGCGGGATCTTCGCGTAGCGCCCGCAACTGCTCCGGATGCTGCAGCAGCAGTTGCAATCCCGCCGACAGCATGGTCTTGGTGGTGTCGTTGCCCGCGGTGACGAGCTGGGTGAAGAAACTTCCGAACTCGATGTCGGACATGGCTTTTCCGCCGAACTCACCCGCCAGGATGAGCGAAGTCAGATCAGCCTGCGGCTCCTGCTCGCGCCGGGCCATGGAGAATTGGATGGCATAGATCGCCATCTTGGTCAGCTCGGCCGTCACATCGAAATCACCGACCAGCTCCGGATCCTGCTGGCTGGTGGACTGTTCCGCCCAGTGCCGGATATCCGGCCAGTCGGCAGCAGGAATACCGAACAGCCCGCCGACCACCTGACTGGGCAGCACCCCCGCCACATCGTGCACGAATTCGACGTCGCCATCGACACTTTCGAGCAGCTGCCGGGTCAACTCCCGCACCCGCCCCTCCAGCTCGCCGATCACCCGCGCCTTGAAATGCTCGGCCAGCGGCCTGCGGTATTCGGTATGCCGCGGCGGATCCATCATGAGCAGCATGTTCCGGGTCTGCTCCAGCCGTTCCGCCGGCTGATTCTCCAGAATCACGCCCCCGATCTCAGCCGAGAACAACTGCGGATTGCGCGCCACATGGGCCACATCGGCATGCTTCAGCACCGCCCAGTACCCCGGCTCCCCCGGCATCTCCTGCCAGTAAACGGGCTGAGTCCCCCGCAGCTCCGCGAACAGCTCATGGATAGGCCCACCCACATACAGCTCCGGATCGTAGATATCCACGCCCACAGCACACCTCGGCATTCACTGGCAAGTATCCGTACTCCCTTCGGACGCTAACTCGCCCCCACCCACCCCGAGCACATACCCACCACCAATCCCAGTCAGTGGACAACCCCCGCTACACCCCCATCCCCACCCTCAGCCCCAACCCCGTCACTCTTCGTCTTTATATCTTTCGTCTTCCATCTTTCGTCTTTCGTCTTCCATCTCGAGAAGGTGACCACAGCCGGTCGACCCCGCTGGAACCGCAGCTAATCTCTCCCAACTGCGGAAGGTAAGCCGGGTACGTCTCCCGACGTGCCCAGCACGGCCATCTCGAGCTTTGCTCGCACCCCCTGCCACACCAACCCTGCTCGGGATGCAAGAAACCCAGGTGCACCGACCGTTTCGGCATAGAAACCGTAGGGTGTCGGGGACGGAACAGCGGGTGTCTCGGCGGCACAACGGTTATCAGGTCTGTGCCGCACGGACACGGGCTGTGCGGTCAAGGAGAAGGGCTGTGCGGTGCCCGCTTCGGGGGGATTCGAGGCCGCGAGAAGTCGGTGCACCTGGGTTGCTTGCGTCGAAAGAGGGTGTTGGGTTTCCGGGTGCGAGCAAGGCTCGAGATGGCCGTGCTGGTGACGTCGGGAGGGGTACCCCATTTACCTTCCGCAGTACCGAAGTAGCTGCGGTACCGGCCGGAAGACTGGCTGTGGTCCCGTTTCAGAGACGCAAAAAAGACACAACGAACAAGACGAAAGACGCCCGGACATAAAGAACGAAAAGATCAAGAAGCCAAAGAGCAAAACCCGAAAAGCCAAGCCGGGCAACGGCCTGTAGCACCGACGGGACGAACCCTGTAGGTGGGCACCCAGGGTGGGGAATCCTGTTGTCGCGGTGGGGTATTGCTGTCGGGCGGGCCGAACCAGTCCTGCAGGGGCGCGGTGAGACGGAAGGACCACACCGGGCAACGACCTCTAGCACCGACAGGATCAACCTGCCGGTGACACGGGGGCGGGAAATCTATTGTCGCGCCGGGGGTGTGGTGGTTCGGCGGGCGATCCGGTCCTGAACCGGTTGCGGGCGCACCGGATTACAGAAACTGCGGGTCCGCACCGACGGCGGGACAGCGGTCAGCATCTCACCGGGGTGATGGAGGTGGTTGACCTGCGCAGTCCTGGACGGGTCGACATGGGCAGGAGCGATCCACCCGGTGCGGCCCGGGAATCCCGACTCCGGGCCCAGTTTGATGGTTGTCCACCCGCGGGGGCCGTTCTTGACCAGGGCATGGCAGTGATCGCACGCCAAGGTCAGGTTTCCGATATCGGTGCGGCCGCCCTTGCTGAACTCGGTCACATGATGCACCGCGCACATGCTCGCCGGTGCGGTGCAGCCCGGGCGGGTGCACCCGCGTTCGGTCGCGATCAACGCAAGGCGTTGTGCCGGGTTCGCCAGGCGGGCCTCCCCGATGTGCAGGGGCATGCCGTTCTTGTTCTTCACCAGCACGAACGTCTTGGACCGGCGGGCCGCCAACTTGACTGCGTCCTCGACCGGAACACTGCCCCCGGTCGCCAGGGTCGCCACCCCCGCGGTGCGTTCGACGTCCTCGATGCTCATCGTCAGGATCGTCGCCACCGGCAGCCCGCGATGCGAGCCGAGCTTGGCGGGGTTGAAGTCCGGGTGCAGCACCGCCAGCAACGCATCGTGCTGGCGTTGCACCTTGGTGCGCTCGTCGCGGGCTGCGCAGGCCTCCACCAGGTCCCGGGGCAGCTCACCGTCGTCGGCCCACGGACTTTCCTTGTCGTCCGGGTTGCACATGCCCGGGCGGGCGAGTTTGGCCATGACGGCGTCGAACGCCGCTCGGGCGTCGGGGGTGAGCTCGACGGTGAGGGTGGACATCAGGTCGTAGCGTTGCGGACTCACACTCGCACTCCGCAAGCGTTGCCGGTCGGCGTCCTCGGTGAGCGTGCCGTCGGGGTCGAGAAAGCCCAGGACCCTCTCCCCGATCCTCGGCAACTGCGTCGGATCCAAGGCGCGAGCCTGCCGGGTGAGTTGCTGTTCGGCGTAGGCGCGAGCCTCGGGAGCGACCTTGCCGGGCAACCGGTTCATCACAGCCCGGATCACCCGCACATGATCGAGGGAGATCGCCCCCTCGTCCAGGGCCTGGGCCGCGCACGGCAGCACCGGTACCGGATCGGCCTCGTCGTCACCGACGCGATGCCACACCGCGAGATCCTCCGCAGCGCGCCACCGGTTGATCGCATCCCCGTGCGAGATATGCAGCACCGCTTGCAAATACAACGCCGGGCTCCCCGAACCGTTGCGGGCGGGCAGGGAGCGGGCACACGCTTGCACGATCAGGTCCTGGGTCACCGACGCCAACCGGCGGGTGCTGGTCTCGATCTGTTGCATCAACTCGACGATGTCGTTGTCCGACACCGGAATCAACGGCAGTGCGGTGAGGGAATCGACCGCCGCGGCCAGTGCGGCTGCACCGGTCGCGATTGCGGTTTCTCCCCCTGATTCCATGCCTCTATTCTACTCCCGGGAAACAGACCCGGAAAGGCGAATTATGTTGTGATATAAGGCTATTCAGACTATCTGATCTTTACCTTCCCCCTCCTTTCGTTCCATCTCTTCTCGTTTCGTTCTTCTTGTCCAGGCGTCTTTAATCTCCGCCCTTCCTCCTCGTCCTCCGGACGCAAACACCAGGCCCGAAGCAGCCGCCCGATCGCCCATGGATGACCATGTAGACCATGTCCACCAAGGCAGTCATTTTCGATATGGATGGCGTACTCATCGACACCGAACCCATCTGGGAGGAGGTGCGGCGTGAGTACATCGGCGAGATGGACGGGCGCTGGCTGCCCGATACTCAGGACCGGTTCATGGGGATGAGCACCTCTGAATGGTCTATCTACACCAGCGAAGATCTGCTCGACGGCCGCCGCACGCCCGAGCAGGTGGCAGAGGACGTCATCTCGCGCATGGCCGCCCGCTACGCCGACCATCTGCCGCTGATGCCCGATGCCGCGGAGACCGTGCGCGCCTTCGCCGGACAGTTCGTGCTCGGTCTGGCCAGTTCGTCGCCGCGCCGGCTCATCGATGTGGTGCTGGACCACATGGGTGTCACCGACCTGTTCCGCACCACCGTCTCGACCGAGGAGGTCGAGCGCGGTAAGCCCGCACCCGACGGTTACCTCGCCGCTGCGGCCGGGCTCGGCATCCCGCCCGAGCAGTGCGTGGCCATCGAGGACTCCAGCAACGGCCTGCGCGCGGCTCATGCGGCGGGCATGACGGTCATCGCCGTCCCGCACCCGCGCTACCCACCCGCGCCGGACGCGCTCGCGCTGGCCTCATACATTGCCGACGGCGGTTTGAGATCCGTCACACCGGAGCTCGCGGCGAGCCTGGAACCGGTGCCGGAATTCCGCTGACCTCGCGGGCGTTCCGAACCGAACGGTAGTGAACCGAGAACGAATGCGAGGATCTAGGCATGTCCGAACAGACCGCCGCACCGCAGACCGCCGCACCCGCCCAGGCCGCCGAACCGGTCGAGCTGTGGGCCGAGCGCACCGGAACCCGGGCCTACACCGGTCGCAATAATCGTGGCGGCGAAGTGCTCATCGCCTCGGCGGGGGTACCCGGCGCCTTCACCCCGGGCGAGCTGCTGAAGATCGCGCTGGCCGGGTGCACCGGTTTGAGCGCCGACTTCACGCTGTCGCGCAAGCTCGGCGACAACTTCGATTCCATCGTGCGCGTCTCCGGCGACGCCGACCGCGAGAACGAGACCTATCCGGAGCTCAACGAGTCCGTCGAACTGGATCTCAGCGAACTCGACGAGGAAACCCGGCAGCGCATGCTGGTCGCCGCGCAGCGCGCCATCGACAAGGTCTGCACCGTCGGCCGCACCCTCAAGGCGGGCACCACCGTCAATCTGACCTTCCGCGTAGACGAATGACAGCAACCCCGGTCCGGCTCAGCGCCTGGGTGCACGGCCAGGTGCAGGGTGTCGGGTTCCGCTGGTGGACCCGCTCTCGCGCCCTGGAACTGGGCCTGACCGGGTACGCCCGCAATCATCGGGACGGCCGCGTGCACGTGGTCGCCGAAGGCCCGCACGAGAATTGCGACACGCTGCTCACCCTGCTGCGCTCCGGCGACACACCGGGCCGGGTCAACCTCGTCGTAGCGGACTGGGACGCCGCACAGGGGGGCATAATCGGATTCGAAGAGCGTTGATGCGCGACCGGTCGCTAGTGATCAGCACCGATACGTGGCAGCGCATAGAGTCGCTGAGGCGAACAGAGTTCGGCGAGTCCGAGGAGTCCATCGTTGGCCATTGAACGTCTCGGCGGCACCCCTGAGGACCCCGACCACCGCCCCACCCCGCACGGCCCCGACACCCCGCCCGCGGGCGAATCACACCCCACCGAGCCGATACCGGGCGAATCCAGCACGGCCGCGCCGGGTTCCGCGACGACCCCGGACCCGGGTCCGCAGTGGGCTAATTACCCGCTCCCCGGTATCCCCGTCTACCCGCCGCCGGTCTCGAATCCGACCCTCGACCTCCCGAGCCCGACCGTCGAATTCGACGCGTCCCAGATTCCGGGTCCGTCCGATGCGCCCCGGCACGGCACCATGCAGTCGCAGGAAGCCGGCATCACCCAGCCGCGCCCGCCGACGGTCGCCGAGGCGCGAGCCCGCGAAAAGGCCCGCAAACGCGCCGAAGAACAAGCCCAGGCCGCCATCGACGCCGCCGAAGGCAAACGCAAGAAGCGCAAGAAGGTGCTGCTCGGCGGCGCGGCGGTGGTCGGTGTCGCGGCACTCGTGGGAGGCGGATACCTCGCCTACGACGCCATCACTACCCCCGATGTGACGGCGTCCTGCACAGTGGTGGCCAAGAACGGCGAGACCGTGCCCGTCGGTCCGAATCAGACGATCAAGGCCACCCAGGACAACCAGGAAATCGTCGTCCCCGACCAGTACTGCCAGGACGCGCAGGATCCCAACCGCGGCGGCAGCGGTCTCGGCACCGCGGGCCTGTTCTTCCTGGCCGGCCACCAGTACCGCTACTACTACGGCGGCCCCAGCCAGACGATCGGCCACGCACCCACCGGCGGCAGCACCTCGATCCCCAAGGGCGCGAACGTAAAAACCAAGAGCGGCACCACGATTCAGCGCGGCGGCCTCGGTTCCAAGCTCCACGGAGGAGGTTCCTAGTGCGCCGTGTGCGCAGCACCCCGCGCGCGGGCTGGAAGCAGATCATCGAGAGCCAGGGGTTGGTGTACGGCTCACCCGGCGTCGATACCAATGGGCAGCCGCGGCCCTACTGGGACGAATCGGTGCACTACGAGTTCGATATGGACGAGATCCTCGCGCTCGAAGCCCAGGTCGAAGTGCTGCACACCATGTGCCTGCACGCCATCGACAACATCATCCTCACCGAGCGACTCGCCGATTTCGGTCTGCCGCAATGGAGTTGGGAGCACATCACCAACTCGTGGAAGCGCTCGGACCCGCACATCTACGGCCGCTTCGATCTGCGCTACGACGGTCGCGGCCCGGCAAAACTGCTGGAGTACAACGCCGATACGCCGACCTCCCTGCTGGAGGCGTCGATCGTGCAGTGGCACTGGCTGACCGATCTGCACCCGGACGACGATCAGTGGAATTCCCTGCACGAGAAGCTGGTCGAGCGCTGGGGCGAGATGCGCGACATCCTGCCCAGCACCCAATTGCACTTCACCTGGTCGGGCGCGGACGGCAGCGGTGAGGACAATGTCACCACCGCCTATATGCAGGAGACCGCCGCCGAGGCCGGCTTCGACACCATCGCGCTGCCCATCGAAGAGGTCGGATTCGATACGGAGCTGGAACGTTTCGTCGATCTGGCGGAGGCGCCCATCGAATCCATCTTCAAGCTGTACCCGTGGGAATGGGCGCTCGACGACGACTTCGGCAAGCGCATCACGCAATCGCTGCCCAGCACCATGTGGATCGAACCACTGTGGAAGACAATGCTTTCCAACAAGGCGCTGCTCGCGGTGCTCTGGGAGATGTACCCCGGCCACCCGAACCTGTTGCCCGCCTACCTCGATGACCCGCACGAGCTCACCGAGTACATCCGCAAGCCGAAACTCGGCCGCGAGGGTGCGAACATGACCATTGTCGGCCCGGGCATGGAAACCGCCACCGGCGGCGTCTACGGCGAAGAAGGCTTCGTCTACCAAATGCTGGACCCGCTACCGGAATTCGACGGTATGCGGCCGGTGCTGGGCGCCTGGATCGTGGGCGACACCTCCGCCGGACTCGGCATTCGCGAGACCGTGGGCCTGATCACCGACGATACTTCTACTTTCGTACCGCACCGTATTCCGCAGTCCTGACAGAGCATTCCGCAGTTCTGACCCGACAACCCACGGAGGACCGACCGATGATGACCACCGTCGCGCTCGAAGCGGGATACTGGAGCTCCGTCGGCCGGGGCGTGGGAGCCATCGTCCTCTACGCGCTACTGGGTCTGGGCCTCATGCTGGTCGGCTTCTACGCGGTCGACCTGACCACCCCCGGCAAGCTGCGCGCCATGGTCGCCCAAGGGCTGCCCAATGCCGTGGTCGTCAGCTCGGCTGGCATGCTCAGCATGGCCTTCATCGTGGTACTGGCCATCTACGCCCAAGCCGGCAAGCTCTCCGAGGGCCTCATTGCGGCCCTCATCTACGGCCTCGTCGGCATTGTCGCCCAGGTGATCTCGGTCCGCGTCATCGAATACGCCCTCGGCATCGATATCGGCGAAGTCCTGAAGGCCCCCGAATTCAGCACCGACTCCCTGATCGTGGCCGCCGCCCACTTCGCCCTCGGCCTGGTCGTGGCCGTCGCGATCCTCTAGCGCACCCGGCTGTACTTGAGGAAGGCGACGCCGTCCTCGAAGATGCGACTGGTGAGCACCCGGAAGCGGGTGGCCTCGGGCAGCCTGGCGCCCGCACCGAACAGCGGACGGCCGGTGCCCAGGACGATCGGGTAGACCTTCAGGAAGATCTGATCGATCTCCGGCAGCAGGGTCTGGGCCAGCTCACCACCGCCGCACAACCAGATGCCGAGCCCCTTCTCCCGCTTGAGCTCGCGCACCCGCGCCAGCGGATCGTCGGCGATGAGCTCCACATCCGGGTCCGGGGCCTCCGGCAGCGTCTGCGACACCACGTACTGTCGCAGATGCGAATACGGGCTGGAGGTGCCGGTCCGCACGCCGAAATCGTGTGTCTTGCGGCCCATGATCACCGTATCGAAGGTATTACTGGGCTTGGTGTCGAGACCGAGCGCCTCCCGCACCTTGGTGGGCAGGGTCTCCGGATACTGCGCGACGATCGCGGGACCGTGATCACCTCCCACGGGGAAGAAGTCCACCGAACCGTTCTCGGTGGCAATGAACCCGTCGATGGTGGCCGCGACGTAATAGGTGAGTTTGCGCATTGGTCCCTCCAGCCGGCACCACACGTGCCGCTCCCAAAAAGGTAGCGCTTCAGGCCGTTCCATAGGGAGGCTAAACCGAAGAGTGGGCGGCAGGAATCACCGTCACGGCGCAGGCAGTCACCCCCGCGGCATGATCGGTCAGGTACGGGGGCGCGGCTGGCAGCGCGGGCAGGAGAAGGACGAGCGGTTCATGAACTTCTCGCGGACCATCGGCGCACCGCAGCGGCGGCACGGCTCGTGCTCGCGGCCGTAGGCGTTGAGGGAACGCTCGAAGTAGCCGGACTGGCCGTTCACGTTCACATAGAGGGCGTCGAAGGAGGTGCCACCGGCTTGCAGCGCCTCGCTCATCACCGTCCCCGCCTCGGTGAGCAGACCGTGCAGTGCGGGGCGAGTCAGCTTGGCCGCCACCCGCTCTCCGTGAATCCCGGCCCGCCACAGCGCCTCGTCGGCATAGATATTGCCGACGCCGGACACGATGGTCTGATCCAGCAGTAGTCGCTTGATCTCGGACTGCTTGGCGCGCAAGGCCTTCACCACCCGGTCCGCGTCGAACAGCGGATCCAGTGGGTCACGGCCGATGTGCGCCACCGGTTCCGGCAGCAGCGTCCCCTCGACCTCGACCAGATCGGCCAATTGCCAGCCGCCGAAGGTGCGCTGATCGATGAAGCGCAACTCTTGCCCGGAATCGAGGGCAGCGAGAATGTGCGCGTGCTTCTCCAGCGGAGCATCGGCAGGCTGCACCAGCATCTGCCCGCTCATGCCCAGGTGCACAACAAGTGAGGTGTCGGGCTCATCGAAGGTGAGCCACAGGAATTTGCCGCGCCGCTGAGCGGATTCGACCCGCAGGCCGGTGAGGCGGGCGGCAAGATCCGCACCGCCGGGCTCGTGCCGTCGCACCGATCGCGGATGCTTGACGGTCACAGCGCGAACGACGCGGCCCACCACATGTTCGGTGAGACCGCGTCGTACGACTTCGACTTCGGGAAGTTCCGGCATCAGCGTTACTGCGCCGAACCTTCGGCAGGCTTCTCGGCGGCGTTCAGCTGCTGGTAGGCAGTGCCCGCGGCCTTCTGCTCCGCTTCCTTCTTGGAACGGCCCACCCCCTGGCCGTATGCCTTCCCACCGATCACCGCCGTGGCGGTGAATTCTTTGTCGTGGTCGGGCCCGGTGGAGGTGATTTCGTAACTGGGCACGCCGATACCGCGCTCGGCGGTCAGCTCCTGCAGGCTGGTCTTCCAGTCGAGCCCGGCTCCCATGCGGGGGCCACGCTCGAGCAACGCCGCGAACAGCGTCAGCACCACAGTGCGTGCCACATCGATGCCGTGCTCGAGATGCACGGCCCCGAGCAGTGATTCCATGCCATCGGCAAGGATGCTCGGCTTGTCCCGGCCACCGGTGAGCTCTTCGCCCTTACCGAGCAGCAGGTGCACACCGAGACCGCCCGGACCAAGCACCCGGGCCACCTCGGCGAGGGCGTGCATATTCACTACGCTCGCGCGCAGCTTCGCCAGCTCACCTTCGGATTTTTCGGGATGCTCGAGGTACAGACGTTCGGTAATGCTCAGGCCGAGCACGGAGTCGCCCAGAAATTCCAGGCGCTCATTGGTCGGCAGCCCGCCGTTTTCGTAGGCATACGACCGGTGGGTGAGCGCGAGGCGCAACAGGTCCGGTCGCAGGCCGACGCCGAGCGCTTCGAGCAGGCTGGAATGGTCGGCGAAGTCACCCACGGCGGGCACCTCCGCCGCGTCCTTGCTGGCGGTCACGGTCGGCTGGATCAGAGAATCAAACCGCAGCGGTGACCTGGCGGCCCTTGTACGTGCCGCAGGAGGGGCACGCGATGTGCGGCAGGGTCGCCTGGCCGCACGCCCGGTTCGGGCAGGTGATCAGGGTAGGCGCACTGGCCTTCCACTGGCTCCGGCGCGAGTGGGTGTTGGAACGGGACATCCGGCGCTTCGGAACGGCCACGACTACTTCTCCTCTGTCCTCGGACTCACGGCGCTACTGTGCCCCGTGAGTTCAGAATCTGTTGATGGGTCCGGCGCAGCGCCAGAGGCACCGCTTCCGGGGGCTGAATCATGGACGACTTCGTCGTCTACGACGCCGATTTTCGCGAGCCCGGCCCAGCGAGGGTCAAGTATCTCATGACCGTGGCCGGAACCTGCAATCGCCATCCGTACACCGCATTCCGGGCACAATCCCGCACAGTCCGGCTCGCACACCGGTTGTAGCGACAGTTCCAACCCGACGGAGTCGATGACCACCGGCTCGAGTTCGATCATGTCGTCCACCAGACGATGGATCTCGTCTTCCTCGGTGGTCTTCTCGGTATTGCTGTCCGGGTAGGCGAACAGCTCGGTGAGGTACAGCTCGACCTGGTCCGTGAACGGTTCCAGGCAGCGCGAGCATTCACCCTCGACGGGCGCCGACACCGTGCCGATGATCAGCACGCCCTCGGACACCGACTGCATGGTGAGATCGAGCTCGACCTGCGCACCTGCGGGAATGCCGACCAGTTCGAGGCCGATCTTCTCGTCGGTGACGACGGTCCGCTTCAGCTCACGCATCGAGCCGGGCTTACGCCCGAGGCTGCGCGTGTCCAGCATGAAGCCGACGTCGTCGGACGTCGTAAGACGATGACGCGGCTTGGAACCGGATTCGGCGGACATCAGGGACTCACTCACGCTCGGTATGGAATGGGCAACCACTCAACAATACCGAAGCGCTCCCCGTCGGCCCAAACCGGCTACCGGCGGAACTCCGCCGCGTAATCCTGCACGTTCGTGCCGGAACGCACCTGGTGGCGGCCGCGCCCGATAATCCGGAGGGTGCTGTGCAGGGTCTCCTCGAAGTCGGCCAGCTTGCCGTCGACGTATTCGTCACACTCGGTGCGCAGGCGGTCGGAGTCGGCTGTCGCGCCGTCGATGAGGCGAGCCGATTCGGCGTGCGCGGCTCGCACCACCTCGGTCGCCGAGACCAGTCGCTCCTGCTCGGCCTTGCCTTCGGCGACGGAACGGTCATAGGAGGCTTGACCGGACGCGACCATGCGATCAGCCTCGGAACGGGCCCGGCCGGTGACCGCCTCGTACTCGTTATTGCCGTCGGTGACCACGCGCTCGGCCTCGGCCTCCGCCGAACCGACGAGGTGTTCGGCGTGCGCGCGGGCCTCGGCGACCATGCGATCGGCGTGCGCCTTGGCATCGGAGAGGATGCGATCGGCTTCCTCGCGGGCGCCGGTGACGGTCTGATGCGCCTGCTCGTTCGCGCCGGTCACGGTGGTATCTGCGGAATCGCGGGCGTCGGTGACGATCTTGTCGCGGTGGTCGAGCACGTCCTGAGCGTCGTCGAGCTCGCCGGGCAGCGCCTCACGCACATCGTCGAGTAGTTCGAGCACCTCACCACGCGGCACGATGCAGTTCCGAGTCGGCGGGATACCCCGCGCCTCTTCGATGATGGCCACGAGTTCGTCGAGTGCTTCGAATACGCGGTACATGTGCTACCCCACTCTCCTGCCTGGACTAAACGGCGAGACTCCTCCGTTTCTATAAGTCTGCCCTCCCGTGCGCGGTGGACAAGGTTCGTTCCCGGCGTGTCGGAGAGCTGTTTCACACATCGGAAAAGAAGTGGAGGAAACCCCTCCAGTTGATGTTAAATTTAGGTAGCAGAAAAGTGTTGGGTCGGGGCAACGGAAGCACCCCGACGTGTTCGAGGGAAAAGACCATGGCTGTGCTGGACATCCCGCAGCGGGGCGCGACACCCGTCCCCGGTCTCGCCGACGCATATTCATACGGCACCGAGGCGATCGCGTACGGGTCCGAAGCCGTGGCCACCGGTACCGAGGCCGTCCGGACAGTCGGAGTGCGCTGGACCGCACAGCTCGGCGACTGGTTGCGCAGCGACCACACCCTCGCCCAGCTGATCCGCTTCGCACTCGTCGGCGGGCTCAGCAATGTCGGCTACCTGCTGCTGTTCCTGGCCTTCTACGGCGAGGGGCCGCAGCTGGCCAATCTGACCGGCTCGATCGTGAGCACCGCGATCGCCAATGAACTGCACCGGCGGCTGACCTTCCACGCGGCCGGCCGGGTGCGCTGGTACACCGCGCAGATCGAGGGCGGCGGGCTGGCGCTGGCGGGTCTGGCCATCACCTCGGGTGGGCTCGCGATTCTCACCAGCACGGCGCCCGGACTGGGCGGCTTCGCGGAAGCCGCTGCGGTACTGGCGATCACGGCCGCCGTGGGTACCTTCCGCTTCCTGACGCTGCGGCTCTGGGTGTTCTGAGCTCCAGCTTTCCGAATCCTCGCATTCGCCGACCGGACCGAAATCCGGCGGGGGGTGCGAGGATTCGCTGTTTCCGGAGGTAGGGAACCTATTCGGGCGTGTCTGCGTCAAAGCAAGCATCGACCGAATGAAAGGGGTTCCGAAGATGCGGCGATCGCATGGATGCCTTGGGGGACGGCGGGATACGCGCGGGCCCGGTGTGCAACGACCGCTGGGCCGGGTCGACAGATCATGTGTACAGCACAGTTGGCGGCGGGGGCGTCCGCGTAAGGAGGGCGAATGACTCCTGATCGGACCCGTAGCGAGGGGGTGGAGGCCGTCTCCCGACGCCAGTGTGCGCCGCGGAGATTGGCGCGCAGGCTGCTCGAAGGGTGCGGCGCTCCGGTGCCCGGTGCCGCGGATCCGGCGGGGCACAACTGGCAGGACCGGCATCGGCTGCTGATCGAAGCGGTACTGCCGGAGATGGCCGAAGCAACTGTGGTGAGCCATCAATCGGCGGCGGTCCTGTACGGCACCACCCTCTGGCGCACACCCCTGGACCGAGTCTGCGTGACCCGCAATCGCCGGGGCGGCGGCCGCATCCGGCCGTACGCGAAAGTGTATGGCTCCCCCATAGATTCGGCGGCGGAAGTCGACGGCCTGCTCGTCACCACGCCCGCCCGCACCGTTGTCGATCTGGCGCTCACGCTGCCGTTCGATGCGGCCGTGGTCGCCTGCGACGCCCTCACCGGCGCCTTCGGACTCACCGCACCCGAGCTGACAGCCGAACTGGCACAGGCGAAATGCCGGCACGGCATCACGCAGGCCAAACAGGTGGTCGCCATGCTGGACGGGCGCAGTCAGAGCATCGGCGAATCACTGAGCCGGGTGATGCTGCACCGCATGCATCTGCCCATGCCGCGATCACAGGGCAATGTACTGACCCCCGACGGCCGGTTCGTGGGGCGCGTCGACTTCTACTACGAGGACGCGGGCGTCCTCTGCGAGTTCGACGGCCCGATGCGGTACGGCCGACTACTGCGGCACGGTCAGCCCGCGGCCGATGTCGTCCGTCGCGAGCAGATCCGCGAGAACTACCTGCGCGCCTTGGGTTTCCAGGTGGTCCGCTGGACCTGGAACGAGCTGCAGGGTGATGCGGCCGGCCGCCGTTTGCGCGCCGCCCTGGCACGCGGACGCTCGGTGCGCGCCGACGGCCGCATCGAACCCGCGCCCGCGCTCGAACCGCGCCGGGCCCCGGTGCGCCCGCTGTGAGGCACTGGGTATGGACGCGTCCACCGCTACTAGTTCGCCCCGTCGTGAACGAGCACGACGGGGCGAAAGCAGGTCACGCCATTCAGTTCAGGCGCCTCACCGTGAACGGCGGTTCGGGCCCGCACCGCGTAGTTAGCCGGGCGCACACCGCACGGTCAGTTCTGGCGGGGCACGACGCAGTTCAGTTCAGGCAGGGACCGCACGGGCGAGGGGACGCCCGTGCGGTTCAGCCGCGGCGTTCCGCAATGCGCGCGAGCAGCTGCTTGTGCACGGCCGGCGGCAACAGATCGGCGATATCGCCGCCGTAGGAGGCGACCTCCTTGACCAGCGAGCTGGAGACGAAGCCGTAGAGCGGGTTGGTGGTGATGAAGAAGGTGTCGACCCCCGACAGCTTCCGGTTCATCTGCGCCATCTGCAGCTCATACCCGAAGTCGGTGGCATCCCGCAGACCCTTCACGATCGCGGTGATCCCCTGCGCCCGAGCGAAATCCACCGTCAGGCCCTGCCACGACTCCACCCGCACATTGGGCAGTTCGGAGGTGACCTCCCGCAGCAGATCCATCCGCTCCTCGACGGTGAACATCCCCTTCTTGTTCGGGTTGATCGTCACCGTCACGACAACTTCGTCGAACTGCGCGGCCGCCCGTGCGATCACATCGAGATGTCCGTTGGTCACCGGGTCGAACGACCCCGGGCACAGTGCTCCAGCCATGGCCGCACGCTACCCCAGCCCACCGGTCCCCACCGCCCCGGACTCGCCGTCGACAAGCGGCACCCACACCTACTTACCCCCGCGAACGCCGCCACAATCACCCGCCCGAAACCTCACGCCCGCCATGCCCGACCAAAGGCGGGTGCGACCGTCGACCAGGAACTGACGGCGGCAATTACTCGTGCAATGCCGCCGTCAGTTCCTGGTGATCTTGGTTCAGGGCTCGTATTCGGCTAAGTCGAGGCGGGTCTCGCCGTAGGTGCGGGACTTCAGCGGGGAAAAGCCGGTGGGCCAGGTCAGTTCGGGACTGCGAGTGGAGCGTTCCACGACGATCAGGGCTTCGGGGTGGAGCCAGCCGCCTTCGGCGAGGGCACGGAGGTCGTCCTCCACCTCGGCGACGTCCAGGTCGTAGGGCGGGTCGGAGAAGACCAGGTCGTAGGGGCCGCCCGCCGGGGAGGATGCGCCGGTACCCACCGCGGTGCGGCCCAGGAGAGCGGCCACCGTATTGGTGCGGAGTTCTGCGCCGGGGAGACCCAGGTCGGTCATATTGCCGCTGATCACCGTGGCGGCCTTGCGGTCGGCTTCGACCAGCAGGGCGTGGGATGCGCCGCGGGACAGCGCTTCCAGGCCGAGGGCGCCGGAGCCGGCGTACAGGTCCAGGACGCGGGTGCCGTCGAAATCCATGCGGGACGCGAGCACATTGAAGAGCGCCTCGCGAACACGATCCGAGGTGGGGCGGGTGCCCGCGGGCGGGACGCGTAGTCGTCGTCCGCCCGCGGTGCCTCCGATGATTCGCGTCATTCGGCGGCTGTCTCGGTGATGTTCACGTCCACCAGCAGATCGCCGCCTTCGACCTGCTGGACCTTGCTGATGGCGACCCGGCGCACCGTGCCCGCCCGCGGAGCGGTGATGGCGGCTTCCATCTTCATGGCCTCGATGGTGCCGATGGTATCGCCCACCGTGACCGAATCACCTTCGGAGACAGCGAGGGTGACCACACCGGCGAACGGGGCGGCGATATGGCCGGCATTGTTCTTGTCGGCCTTCTCGGCGGTCGGGACTTCACTGGCGATGGAGCGGTCACGCACGGTGATGGGGCGCAGCTGGCCATTGAGAATGCACATGACCGTGCGCATACCGCGCTCGTCGGGCTCGGAAATGGCTTCGAGGCCGATGAGCAGGGTGACGCCCTTGTCCAGCTGGACGCGGTGCTCTTCGTCGTGGCGGAGGCCGTAGAAGAACTGGTTGGCGGACAGGTTGGTGGTATCGCCGAACTTCTCGCGGTGGGCGAGGAATTCGGCGGTGGGTGCGGGGAACAGCAGCCGGTTCAGCGTCCCACGACGCTGATCGGAGCTACCCGCGAGACCCGCCTCGTCGTCGGCGGTGAGCTGGGTTTCCGGCTTGGCCGGGCCACGGCCCGCAAGCGCGCGGGTGCGGAACGGTTCGGGCCAGCCTCCGGCCGGAGTGCCGAGTTCGCCTCGGAGGAAGCCGATTACGGAATCCGGGATGTCGTAGCGGCCCGGGTCGGAGGCGAAGTCCTCGACATCGACACCGGATCCCACCAATGCCAAGGCGAGATCGCCGACAACCTTGGAAGACGGGGTGACCTTGACCAAGCGGCCCAGAATGCGGTCGGCCGCAGCATATTTCGCTTCGACCTCCTCGAACTGGTCGCCCAGGCCGAGAGCGATGGCCTGCTGGCGCAGGTTCGACAATTGGCCGCCTGGGATCTCGTGGGTGTAGACGCGGCCGGTCGGGCCCGGCAGTCCGGATTCGAAAGGCGCGTACACCTTGCGCAGCGACTCCCAGTACGGCTCCAGATCGCACACGTTCTGCAGGCTCAACCCGGTGTCGTGCGGTGAATTCGCCGCTGCCGCAACGATTGCCGACAGCGCGGGCTGGCTGGTGGTACCGGCCATCGGTGCACTCGCACCGTCGACGGCGTCAGCTCCGGCCTGCCAGGCGGACAGATAGGTGGCCAGCTGACCGCCGGGTGTGTCGTGGGTGTGCACGTGTACCGGCAGGTCGAACTCTCGCCGCAGCGCGGTCACCAGGGTGGCGGCGGCCGGTACCCGCAGCAGGCCCGCCATGTCCTTGATGCCGATGATGTGCGCCCCGGCCTCGACAATCTGCTCGGCGAGCTTGAGGTAGTAGTCGAGGGTGTAGAGGGTCTCGTTCGGATCGGACAGGTCGCCGGTGTAGCTCATGGCGACTTCCGCTACGGCAGTACCGGTTTCGCATACCGCATCGATCGCGGGGCGCATCTGGTCGACATTGTTGAGGGCGTCGAAGATGCGGAAGATATCGATGCCGGTCGCCGTCGCCTCGGAAACGAAAGCACGCGTGACCTTTTCGGGGTACGGCGTGTAACCGACGGTATTGCGGCCACGCAGCAGCATCTGCAAGTTGATGTTCGGCACGGCCTCGCGCAGTGCGGCCAAACGCTCCCACGGGTCCTCGTACAGGAACCGCAGCGCCACATCATAGGTTGCGCCACCCCAGCATTCGATGGACAGCAGCTCTGGCGTCAGGCGCGAGACATGCCCCGCTACATCCAGGAGACCGTTGGTCCGCACGCGGGTGGCCAGCAGCGACTGGTGCGCATCACGGAAAGTGGTGTCGGTGACCGCCACACCCTGCTGCGCACGCAGCGCGCGGGCGAAGCCCTCCGGTCCCAACTCCAGCAGTCGCTGCCGCGATCCGGGCGGCGGCGGCACGGTGGTGTCGATCGCGGGCAACTTGTCGTGCGGGTACAGCTTGGTAGGCCGGGTGCCGTGCGGTTTGTTCACCGTGACGTCGGCCAGGTAGTTCAGAATCTTGGTACCGCGGTCGGCAGAGCTCTTCAGCGTCAGCAACTGCGGGCGCTCCTCGATGAACGAGGTGGTGACACGGCCGGCCTTGAAGTCCGGGTCGTCGAGCACCGCAAGCAGGAACGGGATATTGGTCGTCACGCCACGAATACGGAACTCGGCCACCGACCGCCGGGCGCGGGCCATGGCGGTCGGGAAGTCGCGGCCACGACAGGTGAGTTTCACCAGCATGGAATCGAAGTACGCGCCGACCTCAGCGCCGACATTGGTGCCACCGTCGAGGCGTACACCCGCGCCGCCGGGGCTGCGGTAACCGGTGATACGGCCGGTGTCGGGGCGGAAGCCGTTCGCCGGGTCTTCGGTGGTGATGCGACATTGCAACGCCGTACCCCGGATGACGATCGAATCCTGGCTCAGGCCAAGGTCTTCCAGGGTCTCCCCCGCTGCGATACGCATCTGCGACTGCACGAGGTCGACATCGGTGATCTCTTCGGTGACCGTGTGCTCCACCTGGATACGCGGATTCATCTCGATGAAAACGTGATTGCCACGCTCATCGAGGAGGAACTCCACAGTGCCCGCGCAGCTGTAGTTGATCTCCTTGGCGAATGCCACCGCATCAGCGCAAATCCGGTCCCGCAGTGCGGGATCCAGATTCGGCGCGGGCGCCATCTCGATCACCTTTTGGTGACGGCGTTGCAGCGAGCAGTCGCGCTCGTACAGGTGGATGACATTGCCCTGCTGATCAGCCAGGATCTGCACCTCGATGTGACGGGGGTTGATCACCGCCTGCTCGAGGAACACCGTCGCATCACCGAACGCCGATTCAGCCTCACGCGCAGCGGCTTCGATGGACTCACGCAGCTGGGCCTTGTCGGCGACCCGGCGCATACCCCGCCCGCCACCACCGGCGACCGCCTTGACGAAGAGCGGGAAGTGCATGCTCTCGGCAGCGGCCATCAACTCGGCGACATCCGAGGACGGCTCACTGGAGGCGAGTACCGGCAATCCGGCAGCCTTGGCCGCGGCAATCGCCCGCGCCTTGTTACCGGTCAGCTCGAGCACATGTGCCGACGGCCCCACGAAGGTAATGCCCTCCGCCGCACAGGCGGCCGCCAAATCCGGGTTCTCGGAAAGGAATCCGTACCCGGGGTAGATGGCGTCCGCGCCGGCGGACTTGGCCGCACTGATGATCTCCGCAATGGACAGGTACGCCCGCACCGGATGCCCGGGCTCCCCGATCTGGTACGCCTCGTCGGCCTTCAACCGGTGGACCGAGTTGCGGTCCTCGTACGGAAACACCGCGACCGTGCCGATGCCGAGTTCGTAGGCCGCGCGGAATGCGCGAATGGCGATCTCGCCGCGGTTGGCGACCAGGACTTTGGAGAACATTCGCCTAAGGTACCTGCCCCGGTATGCCCGGCGGGCATCGAAGCCGCGTTCGCAGCAATCTTCACAGTCACATACCGGGCGGTTGCGAATTTCTGTTCATCACCTGGACACATGCACTCCTGTGAGGTCCACGCATCGCGGCCGCCGGGGTTCGCCGACTTGCTAAGGCGAGGCAGTGAAGAGCCACCGGTACGGACCGGCCGGACTACCCGTCGGTAGCAGCGAAGTGTCTCCCGCGCCGGGCCGATCGACAGAGCCGATATGCTCATCTGGCAATCGGTTCGCTCGGTGCATGTGTCGGAAGCCTCCGCTCATCACGCCGCGCGTCGAAGCCGGTCCATTCGATTCGGGTGGGCGGGTGAGAGGGAATCCGGTGAAAATCCGGAACTGTCCCGCAGCGGTATGCAGGAACGACCGCCGTCAGAAGCACTGGGTGTATACCTGGGAAGCGACGGCCATTAGGTCGGCCGAAAGGCCGGTGCCTGCGAGTCCGAAGACCTGCCGAATGCGCCGGATACGCCGTATCCGGCGGTCTCCGCCTCGTGGACTGGGTGGACGGACCGGTGATTCCCGCACGCCGCGACAACGGCGCTCCCGGGGACTCCTGCGTTCGTGCTCACCTGTGGCGTCGACCAGTGGCAATGGAACACTTGGAGCACAGCCGTGACCAACAATTCCCCTTTCACCGCAACAGTTCTCGGCCTGCCCCGGATCGGGCCGAACCGTGAACTCAAACGCGCGACCGAGTCCTACTGGGCCCGGCGCAGCAGCGCGGACGAACTGCACGCGGTCGCCGCCCAGCTGCGCCGGGCCCAGCTCGCCGAGCTCGTCACGGCCGGACTGGATTCGATTCCGGTCGGCACCTTCTCCTATTACGACCAAATGCTGGACACCGCCGCCATGTTCGGCGCACTGCCGCCGCGTGTTGCCGGTATCGCCGATCCGCTGGACCGCTACTTCGCGGCCGCCCGCGGCAATGATTCGGCCGAACCCCTGGAAATGACCAAGTGGTTCGACACCAACTACCACTACCTGGTGCCGGAGTTCGGTGCGCACACCGAGTTCACGCTGAACCCGGAGAAGATCCTCGCCGAGCTGCGCGAGGCGCTGGCGCTCGATGTGCCCGCCCGCCCGGTGATCATCGGCCCGCTCACCTTCCTGAAGCTGGCCAAGGATGCCGAGGGCGATCCGCTGCGGCGAATCGACGCCCTGCTGCCGCTGTACTTCGAGCTGCTGGCCCAGCTCGCAGCGGCAGGCGCGCAGTGGGTGCAGCTCGATGAGCCGGTGCTGGTCACCGATCTGACGGAGGCCGAACTCGCCGTCGCGGGCCGGGTGTACGAGGAGCTGTCGGCGACCGCCGATCGGCCCGCACTGCTGGTGGCCAGCTACTTCGGCCGCCCGGGTGCGGCCCTGCAGGTGCTGGCGGCGACCGGGGTCGAGGGCATTGCCCTGGATCTCACCACCGGGGCCACCGTGGATGCCGTGGCGGCGCTTCCGGCGCTGGCGGGCAAGCTGATCGTGGCCGGCGTGGTGGACGGCCGCAATGTGTGGCGCACCGATGCCGATCGTGCGCTCGCCACCCTGGGCACGCTGCTCGGCAGCACCGGCGCGCTGGTGGTGTCGACCTCCTGCTCGCTGCTGCACGTGCCGTATTCGCTCGGGGCGGAGACCGATATCGATGCGGCGCTGCGCTCGTGGCTCGCATTCGGTGCCGAGAAGGTCTCCGAGGTGCGCCTGCTGGCCACCGCACTGCACGCGGGCACCGAGGCGGTAGCCGATGAATTGGCTGCTGCCCGTGCGGCTCTCGCCGCCCGCGCCACCGATCCCCGGCTGCGCAATGACACCGTGCGGGCCCGCCTCAGCGCGCTCGGCACGTCCGCCACCCACCGCGCCCCGGCAGCGGATCGCCGTGTGCTGCAGCAGGAACGGCTCTCGCTGCCGCTGCTGCCGACCACCACGATCGGCTCCTACCCGCAGACGACCGCGATCCGGAAGGACCGGGCGGCCTTCACCAAGGGCACGATCACGGCCGAGCAGTACCGCGATCGCATGCGCGCCGAGATCGCCGATGTCATTGCCTTGCAAGAGAAGTTGGGCCTGGACGTGCTGGTGCACGGCGAGCCCGAGCGCAATGACATGGTGCAGTACTTCGCCGAGCAGCTGACCGGCTTCCATGCCACCGCGAACGCCTGGGTGCAGTCCTACGGCAGCCGCTGCGTGCGCCCGCCGATCCTGTACGGCGATGTGGCACGGCCGAATCCGATGACGGTCGAGTGGATCGAATACGCGCAGTCGCTCACCGATAAGCCGGTCAAGGGCATGCTGACCGGTCCGGTGACCATTCTCGCGTGGTCGTTCGTGCGCGACGACCAGCCGATCGAGGACACCGCCCGCCAGGTGGCGCTCGCGATTCGCGACGAGACGGTCGATCTGCAGGCCGCGGGCATCCGCGTCATCCAGGTCGACGAGCCCGCCCTGCGCGAGCTGCTGCCGCTGCGCGCCGACGCCAAGCAGCAGTACCTGGAGTGGGCGGTCGCCGCCTTCCGCCTCGCCACCGCCGGCGTCTCGGATGCCACCCAGATCCACACCCACCTCTGCTATTCGGAGTTCGGTGAGGTCATCGGCGCCATCGCCGCCCTCGACGCCGACGTCACCTCCATCGAAGCGGCCCGCTCCCACATGGAAGTCCTCGACGACCTCAATGCCGCAGGCTTCGCCCTCGGCGTCGGCCCCGGCGTCTACGACATCCACTCCCCCCGCGTCCCGGAAGTCGACGAAATCACAACTTCCCTGCGCGAGGCCCTGAAAGCAGTTCCCGCAGAACGCCTCTGGGTAAACCCGGACTGCGGCCTCAAGACCCGCGGCCCGGCCGAGGTCGAAGCCTCCCTCCGCAATATGGTCGAAGCGGCCCGCGCGGTGCGCTGATTCGCCCCTAGCCTGACCTTCGGGGGAAAGGCCCGCAGTCATCCGGCTGCGGGCCCTTTTCGCTGCGGGCACCCCGAACTGACCAGGGATGTCGCCAAAGGGCCGACAAGATCGGCGGAGACGCGCCAGTATTGATGCGCTTGCTGTCTCCGGTGATTTCCGAACCGGTCGGGTTCTTGTCGTCGAGGCAGCGCGCCGGCCGAGACGAGGGGAACCATGACTACGGTACCGAGGACCAAACTCACTGCGGATCAGCGCAATTCGTTCTTCGCCGCGCAGCTCGGCTGGACCATGGATGCGTTCGACTACTTCATCGTGATCTTCGTCTATGCCGATATCGCGAAGAGTTTCGACAGGTCCAAGGGGGAAGTCGCCTTCATTACGACTGCGACGCTGATCATGCGGCCGGTGGGGGCGCTGATCTTCGGATTGTGGGCCGACCGGATCGGGCGGCGCGTTCCGCTCATGGTGAATGTGGCCGTGTACTCGGTGGTCGGATTCCTCTGTGCGTTCGCGCCGAACTTCACCGTGCTGGTGATTCTGCGCATGCTCTACGGGATCGGCATGGGTGGCGAGTGGGGTCTCGGCGCTGCCCTGGCGATGGAGAAGATTCCGGCGGAGCGGCGCGGCTTCTTCTCGGGGCTACTGCAGGAGGGCTACTCGTTCGGGTACCTGCTGGCCTCACTCGCCTCACTGCTGGTGACGAATTGGCTCGGGCTGTCGTGGCGCTGGCTGTTCGCACTGTCGATCATCCCCGCCCTGATCATCCTGATTCTGCGCACCCGGGTGCGTGAATCCGAGGTATGGGAATCCACTCAGAAGCAGCGGCTCGTCACCAAGACCTCGTTCCGCGACATCATGACCAACCCGGTCATTGTTCGCCGCTTCGTCTACCTGGTGCTGCTCATGACGGCATTCAACTGGATGAGCCACGGCACGCAGGATGTCTATCCGACCTTCCTTTCCGCCACCCAGCACGGCGGTGCGGGGTTGTCGACCGTCACCGCCAAGTGGATCGCGGTGATCTACAACATCGGTGCGATTATCGGCGGCCTGGTCTTCGGCAGCCTGTCGCAGCGGTACGGGCGCCGGTACACGATCATCTTCTGTGCACTGCTCGGGTTGCCGATCATCCCGCTGTTCGCGTACTCCCACACCGCGGCCATGCTCTGCCTGGGCTCGTTCCTGATGCAGCTCATGGTGCAGGGCGCCTGGGGCGTCATCCCCGCGCATCTCACCGAGATGTCCCCCGACGCAATCCGTGGCTTCTATCCCGGTGTCACCTACCAGCTGGGCAATCTCCTGGCCTCGCTGAACCTGCCGATCCAGGAACGCCTCGCCGAATCGCACGGTTACCCGTTCGCGCTCGCCGCCACGATCATTCCGGTCCTGATTGCGGTCATATTCCTCACCGCGATAGGCAAGGAGGCCAAGGGAATTCGATTCGGCGCCGAGCCCGCGGCGGGCGCGGCACCGGCGGGCTGACCGGTGATCCGTCATACGCCCCGGCTTAGGCTCGGGCGTATGACCGACGACCCGCGCCTGCGTTATCGCCTCATCACCGGCCCCGACGACGCCACCTTCTGCGAGCGGATCAGCCGGCTGCTCGAGGACGGTTACCGGCTGCACGGGTCGCCGTCGGTGACCTTCAACGGCACGAATGTGATTGCGGCCCAGGCGGTTGTGCTGGACTCCGAGGAGTAACCTGCCGCAGCGGAGGTGCAGGCGGGCAGCGGTATCAGGTTCGGGCGTGGTTCTTGCTGTTGATGCCGTCGCCGATGCGGCGGGCGGCGGTGGCCAGTTCGGCCAGGTAGCGGCGGCGTTCGTCGCGGGTGACATCCATTCGGAGGGGGCCGATCTGAAGTTCCATGACCGCATGCCCGCCGCCGTCGAAGACCGGTGCGCTCATATAGCTGATCGGCAGTGGGATCTCCTCGTCGAACGTCGCCTGGTCGTAGGCGCTGCCGATAATGGCGCCGAGCTGGGCCAGCACCCGGCCGCGCAGATCCTTGCTCGCCGGGTGATCGGCGAGGTGATCGGCGACTTCGGAGAGCACCCGGACGGTGGGCATGCTGTCGGGTTCCAGCCGCCAGGCGCAGTAACCGGTGGCACGCAGAGTGGACAGGACATCCCGGTATTCCTCGCGCCGTTCGGGTCCGCGGGTCTGCAGCCAATCCTGTTGGAGCGCAGGGCCGGAGTGGGCGATGATGGCCGCGCCGGCGGGTGCGCGCAGCGGTATGCGCGCGCCGGACTCGATCCCCACGGTGAGCCGATCGCGGGTCACGGCGACGAACTCGATGCGCTCACCGGCGACAGCGGTCAGAGCCGCGCCGCAGTCGACGCGCGCGGCCAGTCGCTCCAGTTCCTCGTTCAGCCAGATCCGATCACCACGGGTATCGGCGACCCGTCGGCCGAGCGCGGCGACGGCCGGGCCGAGTTGGTAGGTCAGATCCGGCAATCGTCGCACCCACCCGCGTTCGGCGAGCGCGGACAGGATCGCCCCGGCGGTGGAGCGGTTGAGGTCGAGACTGTCGGCGATCTCGGCGGAGGTGAGTGTGTTCCGCTGTGCCGCGAGCAGTTCCACGATGGAGATGACGCGCTGGGTAGGCGGCGAGCTCTCCGTCTTGCCAGCGGGCACGTGCGTCTCCTAACCTCTCGATACGAATAACCGAATCATTCTATTCGAATAGTCGCATCGAGGAGCGGGCATGGCAATACGCTGGACACCGGAGCCGACCTCCTCGTGATCGCCGATTTCGCCGACCACTGGCTGCTGTACTGCTCGATTCCGCTCGTCGCCGCGCTCATCGGCTGGGTGACCAAGATCGTCGCCGTGCAGATGCTCATGTATCCGCTCGAATTCCGCGGCATCCCACCGTGGTTCGGCTGGCAGGGCGTCATCCCGCGCTCCGCGCCGCGCATGGCGACCATTGCGGTCGACCTCATGTTCGGCAAGCTCATCGATCCGCAGGACATCATCGCCCGCATCGATATCGCCGAACTGACCACGCGCCTGCGCGAACCCCTGGACGCGGGCGTGGACTACATGGTCCGCGAGATGATGATGAAGCATCAGCCGCGGCTGTGGGTGAACATGCCCGAGGCCGGGCGGCGCGCCATTATCGAACGCGCGCAACGGGATCTGCCGCAGCTCATCGAGGATATCGTCGTCGATCTGCGCACCAATCTCGATCAGGTGATGGATCTGCGGGGCATGGCCATCAGCGCGCTGGTGGACGATAAGACACTGCTGGTGGAGATGGTGCGCCGGGTCGGCCGCAACGAACTGCGGTTCATCGTGCGCTCGGGGCTGATCTTCGGCACGGTGCTCGGTTTTGTGCAGATGATCACCTGGGCGTTCACTCATTCCTCTTGGCTCATGCCCGCTTTCGGCGGTTTCACCGGTTTGGTCACCGACTGGCTGGCACTGCAGATGATCTTCCGACCGATCCGTCCGGTCGGTATCGGGCCATTGCGCTGGCAGGGCCTGTTCCACAAGCGCCGCGACGAGGTCTGCACCGATTACGGCGATCTCATCGCCACCGAAATCCTCACCCCCGCACGCATTCTGGAGGCGGTGCTGAACGGAGAGCGGGCCGACCGGTTGGCTTCGATACTCGATCACCACGTCACCGAATTTCTCGACCTGCAAACCGGACCGGCCAAACCGCTCATGCTCATGGTCGCGCGCGAGAGCTACACCGGCCTGCAACGCGATGCCGTCACCTTCGTGCTCGATCATGTGCGCGCCGCTGCCGATTCCGGCTTCGACCGGCACGCCATCGAAGCCCTGGACGTGCGCAGCCTGGTCATCGAGAAGACCAAGCAGCTCAGCGACGACGAATACGAGGGCCTGCTGCGGCCCGCGTTCAAACAGGACGAATGGAAACTGGTGGCCATCGGCGCGGTGCTCGGATTCCTCGTCGGCGAACTTCAGGTTCACGTGTTGCTGACGTGATACGGCCGATTTCGCCGCCGCATTCGGCGGTGGTTCGGCCTCGGTGAACGCAGGGCCCGCGTACGATGAGGACTCTGCGCGAAAGTGCCCGAATTGCCGAATTCGCATGCTACGCAGTCAGTCCGCGACGGCGAAATCCCATGCAGCAATAAGAAAAGCGGACAAGTACCTTCATATTGCGATGTTTGCAAACCCTGATCGGTAGCATCTCGCATTGTGCGCAAGATGTATGCGGGTGCCCGACTACGACGGTTGCGCGAGGAACGGCGGATGACCCAGGCGGCCTTGGCCAAATCCCTGGATCTGTCCCCCAGCTACCTCAACCAGCTCGAGCGAGATCAACGGCCACTGACCATTCCGGTGCTCCTCAAACTGAACTCCACGTTCGATCTGGATGTGCAGTTCTTCGCCGCGGATTCCGATGCCCGCCTCGTCTCCGATCTACACGAAATTCTGGTGGAGGCCGCCGGCGGTAATGCCGCACCGGTCGCCGAGGTCGAAGATCTGGCGACCCGCATGCCGGAGGTCTCGAAAATCGTTGTGGCCATGCACCGTCGACTACGGGCGGCCACCGATCAACTGGATCTGCTCTCCGCCAAGGTCGCCACGCCCACCGGCGCTCCGGGCGTGCCGATGCCGTACGAGGACGTGCGCGACTTCTTCTACGACCATCACAATCACATTGCACAGCTGGATCTCGCGGCGGAGCGATTGTTCGATGACTGCGGGCTCACCGTCGGCTCGCTGGACCGGCAGCTCGCGCGAGTGGCCGAGGAGCGCGCGGGCGTCACGGTGCTGGTGCGCGGCGACGGGGCCGACCCGAATGTGCCCAAGCGCCACTATGAACCGGAAACCCGGACACTCACGCTCGCCCGAAGACTCCGGCCCGGGCAGCGCGCCTTCCAGATCGCGTCCACCCTCGCATTCCTGTTGCACGGCAATCTGCTCGACGAGGTGCTGGACGACACCCCTTCGCTCACAGGGGAATCCCGCACCCTGGCCCGGGTCGGCCTGGCCAACTACTTCGCCGGCGCGCTGGTGCTGCCGTACAGCAAATTCCTGCGCTCGGCCGAAGAGCTACATTACGATATCGACCTGCTCAGCCTGCGTTTCGAGGTCGGCTTCGAAACCATCTGCCACCGGCTCAGCACCCTGCAGCGGCAGGGCCAGCGCGGCGTGCCCTTCTTCCTGATCCGCACCGACCGCGCGGGCAATATCTCGAAACGCCAGTCCGCCACCGCATTCCACTTCTCCAGAGTCGGCGGCAGCTGCCCCCTCTGGGTAGTACACGAGGCCTTCGCCCACCCCGGCCGCATGCTGACCCAGGTCGCCGCCATGCCCGACGGCCGCCGCTACCTGTGGATCGCCCGCACCACCACCCCCACCCCCACCGGATTCGGCACCGCCGGCAAAGAATTCGCCATCGGCCTGGGCTGCGATATCGAATACGCCGACCGCCTGTCCTACTCCCGCGGCCTGCAACTGGAAGACCCCACCACCGCCATCCAAATCGGCGCCGGCTGCAAGGTCTGCGAACGCCCCAGCTGCGCCCAGCGCGCCTTCCCCCAAATAGGCCGCCCCCTAGCCATCACCGAAAACACCAGCAGCGACCTCCCCTACCCCCGCCTCCCCCAGTAAGGCCGCACCAAACAGCCCGTCCCCCAACCGAACAGCCCATCTCCCCGACCGAACAGCGCCCCCAACCGAACAGCCCATCTCCCCGACCGCACAGCGCACCCAACCGAACAGCGCGTCTCTCTGACCGAACAGTGCGTCTCTTGATCGAACAGTGCGTCTCTTGATCGAACAAACCTTGTAAACGCTGTTCGGCACCGAGACAGGCTGTTCCGTCGACAGACGTGCGAAAAAGAAGCCGTGCTGGGCACGTCGCCTGCCGTACCAGGCTTGGGCTCCCAGCTCAGGGCGGAACCCTCGGCCCCCTAACGGGGGGCCTGGCCCTGGTCACCTTCTCCAGACACAAACACACGACGCACCACAGCGGATCCGGCATCGAGTGGGCTCTTACAGTGGCGTTTACGGCGTGTCGCCACGATGAGAGCCCACTCGATGGAGCGTCCTGTCGGTTGGTGGGGGCGCCAGGGTGGGGGCGGCGGGTTAGGACTTGGCCAGGTATTCCAGGCGTTCGCCGTCTACGGCGGCGTTCATCATGCTGGCCAGTCCGGGGTGTTTTTGGAGGCCGGGGTCGGCGGTGACTACTTCGCGGGCCAGTTGTTGTGCGGCGGTGATTACTTCTAGGTCGTCCAGGAGGGAGAGGAGGCGGAGACTGCGGGCGGTGCCGGATTGGGCGGAGCCCAGGACGTCGCCTTCGCGGCGCTGGCGGAGGTCCAGGACTGCCAGTTCGAAGCCGTCGGTGGTGCCGGCTACCGCTTCCAGGCGGGCCATTGCCGTTCCTACCGGGCCGGATTCGGTGATGAGGAGGCAGAGGCCGGGGTGTTTGCCTCGGCCGACGCGGCCGCGGAGCTGGTGCAGCTGGCTCACGCCGAAGCGGTCGGCGTCCACGATCACCATGACGGTCGCGTTCGGGACGTCCACGCCTACTTCGACGACGGTGGTGCAGACCAGGACGTCGATCTCGGCATCGTTGAAGGCTCGCATGACGCGGTCCTTCTCATCCGAGGGGAGACGGCCGTGCAGCAGGCCGATGCGCAGGTCTTTCAGCGCGCCGGTGCTGAGCATCTGGTAGATGTCGACGGCGGAGTGCGTGGTGGGGCCTTCCTTCTCCTCTTCGGCTTTCACCTTGCGGCCCTTGGTTTTACCGTTCTCTTCCTCATCGCCGATGCGGGAGCACACCACGTACGCCTGACGCCCGGCCTGCACCTCCTCGTGGATGCGCTCCCAGGCGCGATCCACCCAGGACGGTTTCGCCTTGGCGGGCACTACCTTCGAGGTGATGGGTGAGCGGCCGCGCGGCAGCTGGGTGAGGGTGGAGGTCTCCAGATCACCGAGGGTGGTCATGGCGATGGTGCGCGGGATGGGGGTGGCGGTCATGACCAGCAGGTGCGGGCTGATGCCGTTCTTGGCCTTGGCGCGCAGGGCATCTCGCTGCTCCACACCGAAGCGGTGCTGTTCGTCGACCACCACCATGCCGAGGTCGAAGAACTCCACCGAATCCTGGATGAGGGCGTGCGTGCCGATCAGAATGCCCGCCTCGCCGGTGACGGCGTCCAGCAGCGCGGCCCGCTTCTGGCCCACCGACATGGAGCCGGTCACCAGCACCACCTTGGTGGCGATATCGGACGCACCCAGCTCACCGGCATTGCCGAGATCACCGAGCATATTCTTCAGCGACCGATAGTGCTGGGAGGCAAGGACTTCCGTCGGCGCAAGCAGTGCGCACTGCTGACCGTTGTCGACCACCTGCAGCATGGCGAGCAGGGACACGATGGTCTTACCGGAACCCACCTCGCCCTGCAGCAGCCGGTGCATGGGATGGGTGCGCGACAGATCGGCGGAGATCTCTTCGATGACAGTCTGCTGACCCTCCGTCAATTCGAACGGCAGCCGCTTGTCGAAGGCGGCGGCAATGCCGTCGGTGCGCGGCAGGCTCGCCTTCGCTGTGCGTCCTTCTGCCTGATGCCGCCGCTCGGCCAGCACCAACTGCAGGGCGAGGGCTTCGTCGAAACGCAGTCGGCCCCTGGCCTCTTCGATATCGGACTTGCTCTCGGGTAGGTGGATGAGCCGCAGCGCATCGGAGACCGGCACCAGCGAGTGCTCGGCGCGCAGTTCTTCGGGCAGTGGATCCTCGATGGGATCGAGCTGATCGAGCACCTGCCGCACACAGCGCAGCAGATCCCAGCTCTGCACCTTCGCGGTGGCCGGATACACCGGAATGAACTCCCGCTCGAAGAACGAGATATCCACGCCCCCGGCGCCTTTCGCGCTCTGCGCCAGTCCGCGCAGGGCACCGCCGCCGCGGACCGAGGTGAGGCTCTCGACCGAGCCGTCGCCCTTATCGGGCAGGATCAGATAGTCCGGATGCGAGAGGTTCCACCGGTCCGGCCGCCACCAGTGCACGGTGCCGGACATCATGGCCCGCACACCCTCCTTCACCAGGTGGCGCACCTTGTCGCCATTGAAGAAGGTGACCTCGATCGGCTTCGCGGAGCCGGTATCGAGGTTCACCTTCAGTAGGCTTCCGCGCCGATTCTTCATGGGACGCAGGTCGGTTTTGGTGACCCGGCCCATGACGGTGATGTGCTGCCCCTCCTCCGGCGCCTCCTCGGTGAGCGGCTGCCCCTGCGTGGCATAGCGCAGCGGATAGTGCCGTAGCAGGTCCTCGACGGTGCTCATATCGAACGCCTCGGCCAGCGGTTCGGCGGCCTTCACGCCGAGCACATGGTCGAGCCGATCACCCAGTGTCGCCACCTATTCCACCCCGATCTGCACCAGATCACCGGCCTGACCACCGGGATACACCACCACCTCGACGCCCGGGAACGAGGCGCCGACGTGCTCGGCCAATTCCTCCGAAAGACCCTGCGGCGCTTCCGCACCGACGAGCATGGTCACCAATTCCCCACCGAGACCGAGCATTCGGTCCAGCAGGGTGCAGCCGGCGGAGGCCACATCCGAATCGATGACCACCACATCGTGCCCGACGAGGCCCAGCCCGTCACCCGCCTCGCAGGTGCCGACAATCGTGAGCGCGCGCTCCGGCGCGATTTGCAAAGCGCCCCAACGGGTTCCGGCCGCCGCCTCGGACATGGCGAAGACATCGTCGGCGGCGATCCGCCCACCGTCGTGCATGGAAAGCGCCGCCAGCCCCTGCACCATCGAGGCGCTCGGCAGCATGAGCACATCGCGATTCCCGTCGCGCGCGGCCACACTCACCGCCATCAACTCGTGTGCGGGCAGTGCGCCGTTCGGCAGCACCAGCACCTCACGATGCGGCAGTCGGCGAATCCCGGCCAGCAGCGACTGGGCCGTCACTTCGCCCTCGAGCACCTCGGCCCCCGCATCCTCGAACAGGCGCACCGCGCCCGACCCGGAGGCCACCGCCAGGATCCCGCGCTCCACCGGCCCGCCCGGCGCATGCGCCGACACAGCCAGCGTCTCGATCCGAATCCCGCTCAGCCACCCCGCCGCCAGCCCGGCCTCGACCGCCGCGCCCGCATCCGCACAATGCACATGCGCCGACCACATCCCGCCCCCATCCCCCACGACAACAACCGAATCCCCCAGCCCGTCAAGCTGTTCCCGCAACCCCGAGACCCGCTGCTCATCGGTCCCACTCAGCAAGTACATGACCTCGTACCGCGGCGCATACCCCCCGGCGAACCCCTGCTCCGCCGTCTCATGCCCGCCGCCACCAAGACTTCCACCCCGCATCCCGATGCCACTCGGCCCCAACGCATTCGGCGTACCCATCGAGCCGCCGACATGCGGCGCATGCGCGGCCGCCGCACCTGCCGTGCCAACCGCATTCCCGGTTGCCATGCCGGCCGCAGTCGAGGCACTCGCACCGGCCACGGCGGCGGCTGTCCCGGAGCTCCCAGTCGCCGCGCCAGCGGTACCGGCAATATTCTCCGCATTCGTGGCCGTTGGACGGGTCGCGTTGGCGACTGTCCCGGAGCTCCAGGACGCCGCACCCGACGGACCGACCGCGCTCATGCCGCCCCCGGGTCGCGCGCCGCGCTCGCCATTCCGTACGTATGCAGGTCGGGCCGCCGGCTGTCCACCGGTCGTAGTCACCAACTCGTCCAACAGGACCAGCAGTCCCCGCGCGCCGGCGTCCACGACCCCAGCCTGCCGCAGTACTCCGAGCTGTCCGGGGGTCTCACCGAGCGCCTTCGCCGCACCATCAGCAGCGGCGAGCGCAACAGCGGCCAGCGTCCGCTCCGGGCAGTCGGCAGCGCGCTCAGCCGCACAGTCGAGCACGGTCAACATGGTCCCCTCGACCGGCGAACTCAGCGCCTCCCGCACCAGCAGCGCCGCTCGCCGCAGTCCTTCCCGCAATGTCTGTTCATCGAGCGGCTCATCACTCACCGCTTCGGCCACCCCGCGCAGTACCTGCGACAGGATGATTCCCGAATTCCCCCGGGCCCCGATAGTCGCCGCCCGAGCCATGGCCCCGGCAACCTCTCGCGCCGACAACCCCGTACTCGGCGGGGCGTCGGTACTTCGGCCGAGTCGATCGCCAGCGGTAGCCGGGTCCACTCGCCCAGTGGCATCCAGACCCTGTTCTATAGGTCGGGCCGCAGCGCCGGAACCGTCCTCACCGAATCGGTCTACAGTCGGGAGAGCGCTCGCCTGAGCAGTGTTGGCGGTCACCTGCTCGTCGGCGCGACCCGAATCGGCGCTTCCTGCCTTGCCTGCCGCGCCGCCGGTGCGGTCTGCGGCGAGGGCTTCGGCGGCTCGTACTGCGGCGCGCATGGTGCTGAACAGGTTGGTGCCGGTGTCGGAGTCCGCTACCGGGAATACGTTCAGCGCATTGATCTCGTCACGGTGGCGTTCGAGGCCGTCGAGGCAGCCCTGCCCCCAGCGCAGCAGCGCAGCACCGTCGAGCACGTCCCCAACCGCGGGCACCGTCACCGTCCTTCCGCCGCATTTCATGGCCTTACGACCCCGGCCGCCAGCCTAGTCGGGAACACCGACACCCCGCCGTCACCTGCCGTTCGCCCGTGTTCCCCGCTGTCGGGCGGGGGGCAATTGGACATGGCAGTTGGGGGGCGGTTACTCTTGTGCGGTTGCCCGACGCGGGCACTGATCCTTATCAGGTATCAGAAACGCGTTCGCTAGCGATCCGCTGGCAGGCACGTCCCCAGACATTACGTTTCCGGACTCGCTGTTTATTTCGAGCAGCGTCCGAACATGACATGAAGGAGCTCGCGACTATGGCTGCCGTCTGCGACGTCTGCGCCAAGGGCCCCGGCTTCGGTAAGTCGGTTTCGCATTCGCACCGGCGCACCAACCGTCGTTGGAATCCGAACATCCAGACCGTCCGCGCCCAGGTTGCCCCCGGCAACACCCGGCGCATGAACGTGTGCACCTCCTGCCTGAAGGCCGGCAAGGTCACGCGCTGATTTAAAACAGCTTTCGAACAAAAGCCCCGGCACCCAGAATGGGTGATCCGGGGCTTTTGCTGTGCAATGGGAGGGTTCGAAGTGGCTGAATGGCAGGTACTTCCGCTGGGAGCCGAGCACACCTACGGTCTGGCCGAATGCCATATCGCCTGCTGGCGTGAGGCTTACCAGGATTTGGTGCCCGCACACGTACACGCCGCCTTCGACGTCGACCGCCGCGCGCAGCAGTGGGAACGGATCCGGGTCGAGTACGCGGGAATTATCGCGGTCGCGGTCGCCGACAATACGGTCGTCGGATTCGCCAGCAGCGGCCCCAATAGGGATGAATCACCCACCGCCGAGCGGGAACTCAGCGCCATGTACGTGCGCGCCGCCTGGTACGGCACCGGTTTGGCATCCGAACTCATGGAGACGGTGCTGGCCCAGGACGCCGATACCTCCCTCTGGGTGTTCGAGGAGAATCCGCGTGCCCGGGCCTTCTACCGCAAATACGGCTTCGAACTCGACGGCACCCGCCGAGTCGAAGCCTTCACGCCCGCAATCGAAGTGCGCATGGTGCGCCGCGGGCGGTCGAGCTGAATCAGCGATTGCCGGTGAAGCAATCCACCTGCTGGCTGATCGACTGGAACATGCACGCCGTCTGCGACGTCACCTGAGACGACATCGACGTAGCGCTATTGGTATCGAACAGGCTGGCCACAGGCGATGAATTGGTCGTCGTCGTGGTGGTCGCGGCCGGAGCCGGTTCCAGCGTCAGCGGCTCGGCATTCGCGACCGCCGGAGCGGCCAGCGCGGCACCCGCGGCGAGAACGGCGAAAACGCCACGGGCAGTCTTCTTCTGCATACACATGCTCCTGAATCGGATCAACGGATTCGCGCTTAGGGCAGACGCCAGTCCACCGGCGCGGCACCCAATGTACCCAGCAATTCGTTGGTTCGTGAGAACGGCCGCGATCCGAAGAATCCACGCGAGGCCGACAAGGGTGACGGATGGGCGGATTCGAGGAACGGAGTCGACCCCAGCATCGGCTTCAAAGTCGACGCGTCCCGGCCCCACAGAATCGCGACGAGCGGCTGGTCACGGGCGACCAATGCGCGAATCGCCTGCTCTGTCACCGCCTCCCAGCCTTTACCGCGATGCGAGGCGGCTTGACCCGGTTGCACGGTCAGTACTCGGTTCAGCATGAGCACCCCCTGATCCGACCACGGCGAAAGATCACCGCACGACGGCGTCGG
This sequence comes from Nocardia sp., assembly GCF_025465275.1. Classification (GTDB taxonomy): domain Bacteria; phylum Actinomycetota; class Actinomycetes; order Mycobacteriales; family Mycobacteriaceae; genus Nocardia. Next base: position 36,950 of record NZ_JAODNK010000027.1, read on the forward strand.
GTACTCCAGATCCTTGGTGTACTCGGAGAAGATATTGCCGAGGCTGCGCGGCACCGGCGAAACATCCGGTGCCACCGAGAAACTCAATCCCATGGCATGGCCCGGGGTCGGATACGGATCCTGGCCGACGACCAGCACCCGCACCTTGTCGAACGGCCGCTGGAATGCGCGCAGCACATTCTCCCCATTGGGGAGATAGCCACGCCCCTCGGCGTTTTCGGTACGAAGGAATTCGCCCATCTCGGCGATGCGATCGGTCACTGGTTCGAGGGCCTCAGCCCAGCCCGAATCCATGACCTCCGACAGTGGTTTGGCGCCCATGTCGGGAAAACTTATCGTGACCGGATTCGCGGCGGAATCCCGCCCACCTATGCGAAGGATTCCCAACCGGTAGGTCCGTTTCGGGCGGTCCCGTCGACGGTCACTCCCGACCCGGCGACAACCCGTCCGACAGGCCGCCAACCTGCGGGCACAGCGCTGGAGGCGGCGAAAGTCGCGGCGAAGGCATGATCTTCGCCGCCGGCCAGAATCCAGTCGAGCGCATTCCCGCCGAGCGTGGCGGCAATCGACTCCAGCACCGGGTCGTGCAGGGCGGCGGAGTCGAGATCGATGGCAACACCGGAAGATTCGGCGATATGTCCCATATCGGCGAGCAGGCCGTCGGAGACATCGGTGAGGGCCGTAATGACCGCGGACACCGGTAGGTCCAGCACAGCCTCGTACGGCGGCTGTGGAACCCGGTGCACGGCAACCACATCGGCGAAGGAAGTGGCATCCACGTCAGAGTTGCCGGCATCGAGTACCGCATAACCCGCGCCCGACCAACCCAGCAGTCCGGCCACCGCCACCACATCACCGGGCCTGGCGCCGGACTTGAGAATCGGCTCGCGCTCCCCCGGATCACCGAAGGCGGTCACCGAAATCACCAGCAGCGGGCTGCGCACCACATCACCGCCCGCGATCGACGCACCGGCCCGCTCCGCCTCCGCCCACATACCGTCCGCGAGCTCGGTCACGAAGTCGACCGGGGTGTCCGAGGGGCAGCCGAAGGACACCACGAAGGCGCTCGGCGTCGCACCCATGGCCACCACATCCGCGGCGTTCTGGGCAATGGCCTTGCGCCCGATATCGTGCGCGCTCGACCAATCCAGCCGGAAGTGCCGATCCTGCACCAGCATGTCGGTGGTCACCACGAACCGACCGGCCGGTGCGGCCACCACGGCCGCATCATCCCCCGGCCCGAGCAGCACATTCGGAGCCTGAATACGCCCAGCATTCATCCGCGCGATCAACCCGAACTCCCCGAGCTCACGCACAGTCCCGGAACCACCTGCCCCTGCAGCACTGTCGGCGGCGCCACCCGGTGTACGACGCGCAGTGGCACTACTCGCGGCGCCGTGCGGACTGCTGCTGGCGGTGATGACGGTCTCCTCGGCGGTGAGTGGGCTGCGGATCGCGGACCTGAGAACGGTACCCTCGGACACGCAATCGACGACCACCAGCCGGGACAGCTGTGCCCGGCACGGCACGATCGGGGACCGACGACCGGATGAGCAACGACACCCGCGGCAGCGAACCGGATTCCACCCACCCGGACGCCACCAGCGAATCGGCCTCCGCAACTCGGACGACCGCAGCGCTGGACGCGAACAGCCCTGCGACAGCCGACTCCACCGCCTCCGAAGGATCAGGCAAAGCCGCCGGCACAGCCGCCGCTGCCGAAGGTTCAGTCGAGACCGCAGGCGATTCCCACGCTGCCAGCGGTTCGGGCGACGGCGCGGACACAGCTGCCGACTCAGCCGAGATCGCGGGCGATTCCGCAGGTATCGAAGGTTCAGCCGAGGCTGTAGGCGATTCTGGCTCTGACGAGGGCGCCGATGATTCAGGCGATTCCGCGACCGACGGCGCAGCTGCCTCCGATGCGGGCACGGTGGTCGAGGAACACGAGGAGCGGCGTTCGCCGGCGCTCATCGCCACGGCGATCGCGTTGCCGATCGCGCTGATCGCGGGTGTGCTCGTCATGGGTGTCATGGCCAATCGGCATCCGACCCGGGACGCGTTGGTGCTGGGGTCGGTGCAGGCGCCGGCAGCCGGTGGGCCGGAGTGTTCGGCGCTGCTGCCCGCGCTGCCGGAGAAGCTCGGCGATTACACGACTTCCGAGTTGGTGCAGCCCGCGCCCGTCGCGACCAAGGCGTGGCAGTTGCCGGAGGGTGGCGACGCCATTGTGCTGCGGTGCGGTATGGATCGGCCGCTGGAATTCAATCGGGCGTCGCCGCTGCAGGTTGTGAACAATGTCAGCTGGTTCGATGTGCGCGACCAGACCAGTGGTGCTACCTCCGGCACCTGGTGGGCGGTCGATCGCGGCACGTATATCGCGCTGACCATGCCGGACAATGCGGGACCGACTCCGCTGCAGGAGATTTCGGATGCCATCACCAAGGTGATCCCGCAGAAACCACTGGATCCGGGACCACTTCCGGGCTAAGGCTTGCGCAGCGTGGCCTTGCCCTTGGTGAGGTCGATCTCCAGGCCGTCGGTCCCGTCGCCCGGATTCTCGCGATGCATGAGCACCGACTGCCGCTGCTCGAATTCGTGCTTCTTCCCGGATTCGAAGACCGAGCCGAACTGCTCGAATCCGATGGCGGCGGCACTGCGCTCCTCGGCGTCGGTGCCCCGCATCCACGGCAGCCCCGCGCGGCCGGTCACCTTGCGATAGGCCAGCTCGGCGAAGGCCACCGCAATGATCAGCAGGGCCAGGCCGGGGATCGTCATAGCCATAATCACGCCAGCCAGATTACGCCGCGGCGCTGTGCCTGCCGTCACCCTGAAGTCGCACGGCTATCCACCGATAGGTGGATTCAGCGCAGGCCGATCCCCCGGGAGAGAGCGGTCTCCACCAGATTGGTCACCAGATCCCTGTGATCCAGACCGGTGGCCTCCCACATCTTCGGGTACATGGAGATGGCGGTGAAGCCGGGCATGGTGTTGATTTCATTGATCACCGGACCCTCCGCGGTCACGAAGAAGTCGACACGCGCCAGTCCCTGGCAGTCGAGCGCCCGGAACGCTTGCACGGCGAGCTCGCGAATCTGTTGCGACACATCGTCGTCCAGCTTGGCCGGCACATCGAATTCGCAGACGTCGTCGAGGTATTTGGTATCGAAGTCGTAGAACTCGGGCCCCTCGGGCGTTTCCTCCGGCATCCGAATCTCCGCCACCACACTGGCTTCCACCCGACCGTCCGGGAATTCCAGTACGCCACACTCGACTTCGCGACCCACGATGCCGGCCTCGATGATCACCTTCGGATCATGTTGGCGCGCAGCGGTTATGGCGGCGTCCAGTTCAGACCAGTCGTCGACCTTGGCGATACCGATGGAGGAGCCGCCCCGCGCGGGCTTCACGAACACCGGCAGGCCGAGACGATCACGGTCGCCGTCCGACAGCGTGCCGATGCCCGGCCGCAGCACCACCTGAATGCCGATCGGAAGCCCTTCGGCCGCAAGGAGTTTCTTGGTGAATTCCTTGTCCATACCGGCGGCACTGGCCAGCACGCCCGGCCCGACATACGGGATTCCGGCGAGCTCCAGCAGCCCCTGCAGGGTGCCGTCCTCACCGAAAGCGCCGTGCAGCACCGGGAACACCACATCCACCCGGCCGAGTACGGCGTCCAGGCCGTCGAGCTGGACCAGGGTGCCGGGGCGGCTGGGATCGACGGCCAGGGTCAGCGAGGTGCCGGCGGTATCCACCGAGGCGAGGCTGGCGTCGCCGGTCAGCGCCTGCGAATCGGCGGCGCTCAGCACCCAGGTGCCGTCCCGGGTGATGCCGATCGGAACCGCCTCGTACCGTTCGGGATCGAGGCTGGCCAATACCGTACGGGCCGACACACACGAGACGCCATGCTCGTTGCTGCGCCCGCCGAACACCACCGCCACCCGGATCCTGTTGGTCATGCCCGGAACCCTATCGGGCGCGGATGCCGCCGCGGTTACGTGGTCACTCCGGTTTGAGCCGACGCCCCAGCAACTGCCCGACCGCCTCGGAAGTGGCCAGACCCTCATGGCACACCTGGTGCATGGCATTGGTCAGCGGCATCTCCACCCCGTGCTTTGCGGCGAGCGCCCGCACCGATGTGCAGGACTTCACACCCTCGGCGACCTGCCCATGAGTGGCCTGCTGCGCGGATTCCATGGTCCCGCCCGCGCCCAGCACATGCCCGAAGGATCGATTGCGCGACAAGGGCGAAGTGCAGGTGGCGACCAGATCGCCGACCCCGGCCAGCCCCGCGAGGGTGACCGGTTCCGCGCCCACCGCGACGCCGAGGCGAATGATCTCGGCCAGCCCGCGGGTGATGAGACTGGCAATCGAGTTGTCGCCCAATCCCATTCCGGAGGCGATACCGCAGGCCAGCGCGATCACGTTCTTGCAGGCGCCGCCGATCTCGCAGCCGATCACATCGGCATTGGTGTACGGCCGGAAGTATCCGGTGGCACTGGCCAGCTGCACCGCCTCGGCGCGCGCGGTATCGGTGCAGGCGACCACGGTGGCGGCCGGTTGCCGATCGGCGATCTCCCGCGCCAGGTTCGGCCCGGACAGCACCGCTACCCGGCTCGGATCGGCGCCGCTGACTTCGGCGATCACCTGGCTCATGCGCAGCAGCGTGCCGGTCTCGATGCCCTTGGCCAGGCTCAGCAGCGTGGCGTCACCGGGGATATCGCCCTGCCACTCGGCGAGATTGGCGCGCAGCGACTGCGACGGCACCGCCAGCACCACAATGTCCGCACCCGCCAGCGCAATGCGGTGATCGTCGGTCGCCGCGATCGGCGGCAGCTCGACGTCCGGCAGATACCAGGGATTGCGATGCTCGGTGGCAAGCGCCTTCGCCACTTCCGGCCGCCGAGCCCACATGGTGACCTCGGTTCCAGCCTCCGCCAACACCTTCGCGAACGCGGTCCCCCAAGAACCCGCTCCCAACACCGCAGCCCTAGCCATCCTGCCAATATATGCGCGCGCGAAATCCACCGCGCCGAGCACCGCACAGCGGGTACTCAGAGACTCGGGAAGCGATGGCGCCGCGCACGGGTTATCGACTTCCAAGGACGGCCGCTCACTTCGCCGTCATATTGGAGTGGGAGGATTCGGACATGTGCACGCCCTGGCGCATCGGCACCCATAATTCGCGGCCCGGCTCGGTCTGGACTGACGGAGCGGGGGAGCGCAGCGGAGGAGCGGAGGAGGGAAGACCGAGCTTGCAGGGCCGCGAATCCGCCCGGAGCGAAGCGGAGGGCAAAATAAACACAGTTCACGCCGTGATTGCGGTGAAGAACCTCGAGCTGGCCAAGAGCCGGCTCGCCGATCGCCTGCCTCCGCAGGATCGGCCACGGCTGGTGCTGGCCATGCTCACCGATACGGTGCGCGCGGCAGTCTCGACGCAGCAGATCGCCTCGGTGACCGTGGTGACCCCGGATCCGGTGGTCACCGAACTGGTGCGCAGCCTCGGCGCGTACGTCCATCCGGAACCGCTGGGTCCCGGTGGCCTGAATGCCGCGCTGTCGGCCGGGGCAGCCGCGGCCCGGCACCGGCACGGCGCGGTCGATCTACTTGCCCTGCAAGCGGATCTGCCCGCACTGCGCACACAGGAACTGTCCGACATGCTCGCCGCCGCCGGGCCGTCCCGCTCGGTGGTCACCGATCACGAGGGCAGCGGCACCGTCGCCCTGCTCGTCCGCGACCGCACGGCGACGCTCGATCCGCTCTTCGGACCGGATTCGGCCCGCCGCCACATTGCGGCGGGTGCGGTGGAGTTGCTGGGCGACTGGCCCGGTCTCCGCCAGGATGTCGACACCGCCGAGGACCTCGATCGCGCCGCCGCGCTCGGGGTCGGTGAGGCCACCGGAACGCTGCTGCGTGAAATCGGCGTGTCTCGGGCGTGTCGGGAAGCGAAACAAGTGCATCGGACGAGTTCCTCACTGTGCTGACCGGGCGTGATCTGCGCTGCAATGGACGGTGTCAGAACGGCACCCCGCCCACGACATAAGGAATGATCGTGAGAGTGAGCGATACGGACACCGTCAAGCAACCGCCGCTACTACCCGCGGCCCCGCCCGCGGCAACCCCACCGCCCACGGCCTCGGCAACTACACGTTTGCCACAGGACCGCTACCTGAACCGGGAACTGAGCTGGCTCGATTTCAATGCCCGCGTGCTGGCGCTGGCCGAAGACACTTCGCAGCCACTGTTGGAGCGCGCTAAATTCCTCGCGATTTTCGCGTCCAATCTCGACGAGTTCTATATGGTCCGGGTCGCCGGATTGAAACGTCGTGCGGAAACCGGATTATCGGTGCGCTCGGCCGACGGCCTCTCACCCAGCGGGCAGCTGGAGATGATCGCGGCCCGCACCCAGGAGATCGCGGCTCGTCACGCACAGGTCTTCCTCGACCAGGTGCTGCCGGCGCTGACCGCCGAGAACATCGCCATCGTCCGCTGGCACGATCTCGCCGAGGACGAAAAGCAGCGGCTCTCCGGGTATTTCCAGGATCAGGTCTTCCCGGTGCTGACCCCGCTGGCCGTCGATCCCGCGCATCCGTTCCCGTACATCAGCGGCCTGAGTCTGAATCTCGCCGTGACGGTTAAGGATTCGGTCACCGGTGGCGAGCACTTCGCCCGCGTCAAGGTGCCCGACAATGTGGACCGCTTCGTCCGGGTGCGCCGCTCCCCCGCCACCCGGGATTCCGCTGCGGCACAGGGTGCGCCGCTCGCGCCCTTCCTCCCGATGGAAGAACTGATCGCCGCTCACCTCGATCAGCTGTTCCCGGGAATGGAAGTGGTGGAACATCATTCGTTCCGCATCACCCGCAACGCCGACCTGGAGGTCGAGGAGGATCGCGACGAGGACCTACTGCAGGCCCTGGAACGCGAACTCGCCCGCCGCCGCTTCGGAACCCCGGTGCGGCTGGAAGTCTCGGACGATATGACCGAGCACATGCTCGATCTGCTGCTGCGCGAACTGGATGTCGATCCCGGCGATGTCATCCAGGTGCCCGGCCTGCTCGATCTGTCCTGCCTGTGGCAGGTGTACGGCGTGGACCGGCCCAACCTCAAGGATGCGCCGTACGTGCCCGTCACCCCGCCCGCCTTCGGTGAACGGGAAACGCCCCGAAACGTTTTCGCGGCCCTGCGCGAGGGCGACGTGCTGGTGCACCACCCGTACGACTCGTTCTCCACCAGCGTGCAGCGTTTCATCGAGCAGGCGGCCGCCGATCCGCAGGTGCTGGCCATCAAGCAGACGTTGTACCGCACCTCCGGCGACTCCCCCATCGTCAATGCCCTCATCGACGCCGCCGAGGCCGGTAAGCAGGTGGTGGCTCTGGTGGAGGTCAAGGCCCGCTTCGACGAGCAGGCCAACATCAAATGGGCACGCGCACTGGAGCAGGCGGGCGTACACGTGGTGTACGGCCTCGTCGGGCTCAAGACGCACTGCAAGACCTGCCTGGTGGTGCGGCGCGAGGGCGCCACCATCCGTCGCTACTGCCACATCGGCACCGGTAATTACAATCCGAAGACCGCACGGCTGTACGAGGACGTCGGATTGCTCACGGCCGCACCGGAGATCGGCGCGGACCTCACCGATCTGTTCAACTCGCTCACCGGATACTCGCGAAAAGCCAACTACCGCAACCTGCTGGTGGCCCCGATCGGCGTGCGCGCCGGCATCATCGAACGCATCGAACGCGAGGTCGAACTGGCCGCCGCGGGCGAGGCGGCGCGAATCAGGCTGAAGGCCAATGCCATCGTCGACGAGGAGATCATCGACGCGCTGTACCGGGCCTCCCAGGCGGGCGTGCCGGTACAGATCGTGGTGCGCGGCATCTGCGGACTGCGACCGGGCGTGCCCGGCATGAGCGACAATATCGAGGTGCGCTCGATTCTCGGCCGCTACCTGGAACATTCGCGGGTACTGCACTTCCAGGCGCAGAACGAGTACTGGATCGGCAGCGCCGACATGATGCACCGCAATCTGGATCGGCGCGTGGAAGTGCTGGCGCAGGTGAAGGATCCGCGCCTGTCCGGGCAGCTGGGCGGCATGTTCGACTCGGCGCTCGATCCCACCACCCGCTGCTGGGTGCTGGGGCCGGACGGCGGCTGGCAGGCCCAGCCCGATCCCGATATCGCGGGCGAAGAGATTCGCGACCACCAGGACTACCTCATGCGACTGCGACGACCGGATCGCCCGTGAGTCCCAAGAGTTCACCCGCTGCCGAGTTCCCGGACCCCAGGGTCAAAGCGAACATCCCGGCAGCGGGTGCGGTGCTGTGGCGTTACGCGGACGACGGGGCGGTCGAAATCGCCCTCGTACACCGCCCCAAGTACGACGACTGGTCGCTGCCCAAGGGCAAACTGGATCCCGGTGAGACCGCCCTCGTCGCCGCGGTACGGGAAGTGGCCGAGGAGACCGGGATCCGGTCCCGCCTGGGCCGCTACCTCGGGCACGTCACCTATCCGGTGACCGGCCATCGCAAGCTCAAGCGCGTCGACTACTGGGCCGCACAGATTCTCGGCGGCGCCTTCGAATCCAATGCGGAAGTCGATGTGCTCCAGTGGCATCGGACCGATGGGCTGATGGATGCGTTGTCCTACCCCATGGATCGCCACATGGTGCGCAATTTCCTTCGGCTACCGGCGGATACGGCCACACTGCTCATGGTTCGCCACGCCAAGGCCGGCCGTCACGACCGTTCCGATGATGCCGACGACGAGCGGCCGCTCGAAAAGGCCGGTCGCGCACAGGCTCGCGCACTGACGCCGAATCTGCTCGCCTTCGGCGCCGACGAAATCCATTCGGCCCCACCGCTGCGCTGTGTCCAAACCGTTACTCCGCTCGCGGAAGCCGTGGGCGTGGACATCGAACTGGAGCCGCAGTTCTCCGAATCCGGTTATGCCGCTGCCCCGGACGCGGCCCGCAAACGCCTGCGCGACCTGGTGTCCGCACAGTCGGTGCCGGTGATCTGCAGTCAGGGCAAGGTGATTCCGGAGCTGCTCGGGTGGTGGGCCGACAAGGACGGCGTCACCCTGCCATCGGCCCGCAATCGCAAGGGCAGTGTCTGGGTGCTTTCGGTACACCAGGGCCGCCTGGTCGCGGCCGACCATATCGACCGGGCACTGACACCGGTCGACCATTCCACGCTAGGTAAATAGCGCCACGGGGATTTCGCACTATAACTGTGCGGCAATTGATGTCGGGCCCGTCAGCGCCCTATTTCGTCCCGCAAAAAGGCCCTGGGGGCCGGGTTCTCCCGCCCTCAGGGCCTTTTCGTGCCTGGTCATGCGAAACGGCCCGGCAGTGCCGGGCCGTCTCACATGTCGTGCTGCGTCGAAAACCCGTCAGCGACGGGCTGTTCGAGCCCGTCAGCGACGGGCAGTACGCTTCGCGGCAGTCTTCTTCGCGGCCGGAGCCTTCTTCGCGGTCGTCTTCTTGGCCGCAGTGACCTTCTTGACCGCGCTGGCCTTGACCGCGGTCTTCTTGGCCACGGTCTTCTTGGCAGCGGCCTTGACCGGAGCCTTCTTCGCGACGGCCTTCTTGACCGCGACCTTCTTCGCAACAGTCTTCTTGGCCGGAGCCTTCGTAGCTGCCTTCTTGGCCGTGGTCTTGGCCGGAGCCTTGGTCGCAGCCTTCTTCGCGGTCTTCTTCGCCGTGGTCTTCTTGGCGCCGGGCTTACCCGACACCGGAGCAGCCACACCACGTTTCACGGCCGGGCCGCTCGCGGTGATCTTCTGCTTGCCGGCGATGATCGCCTTGAACTGAGCACCGGGACGGAAGGCCGGCACCGAAGTCGGCTTCACCTTGACGGTTTCACCGGTGCGCGGGTTCCGAGCGACGCGAGCGGCGCGCTTACGCTGTTCGAAGACACCGAATCCCGTGATAGTGACACTCTGACCTTTGTTCACAGCACGCACGATCGTGTCGACCATCTGCTCAACTGCAGCAGTTGCCGTGCGCCTGTCAGTACCCAACTTCTCGGTCAGAACATCGATCAGTTCCGCCTTGTTCATTGAATCCTCCGCAGACTAATGGCCCGTCGTCGGACCGACTAGGTACCACGGTAAACCTTCTTTGGGCAAGAGTCTATCTGCCACACCCATTTTGATGAGAGATGGCACACGACCAGCTACCGCGTTTGGGGGCGTTCAGCTAACGCCCCCCAATGATTACGTCTGCGAAATACGGGCCGGAATGGTCCTGGGTTTCCAAGTCGGCCTTGCGTTTTCGAACTGGTCGATCTCGTCGTGGCGCCGCAGAGTGAGGCCGATGTCGTCCAGACCTTCCAGCAGGCGCCACCGTGTGTAGTCGTCAATATTGAACGGCAACACAACGGTTCCGGCCGTGACGGTGCGCGCCTCGAGGTCGGTTTCCAATTCCAGACCCGGCTGTTCCTCGAGCAACTTCCAGAGCAATTCCACATCGCTCTGGGCCATCAGCGCCGTCAGAAGCCCGTCCTTACCGGCGTTTCCGCGGAAGATGTCGGCGAAGCGAGAGGAGATCACCACCCGGAACCCGTAGTCCTTCAGCGCCCAAACGGCATGCTCGCGTGAGGAACCGGTACCGAAATCCGGACCGGCGACCAGCACACTGCCGCGGTTGTAGGGCTCGGCGTTCAGAATGAAGTTCGGATCCGTTCGCCATGCCGCGAACAGTCCGTCCTCGAAACCCGTTCGGGTAACGCGCTTCAGGTAGACGGCCGGGATGATCTGATCGGTATCGACGTTGGATCGGCGAAACGGGACACCGATCCCCTTGTGGAGCTTGAAGGCTTCCATCGTGATTCTCCTGATGTCTATGTGGCCGAAGGGAGCTGAATCAGTTCAGATCCGCCGGTGAGGACAGGGTTCCGCGCACCGCGGTGGCGGCCGCGACCAGCGGCGACACCAGATGCGTTCGAGCGCCCTTGCCCTGTCGCCCTTCGAAGTTCCGGTTCGAGGTCGAAGCGCAACGCTGACCGGGCGAAAGCTGATCGGGGTTCATACCCAGGCACATAGAGCAACCCGCCTGCCGCCATTCCGCGCCCGCCGCGGTGAAAATCTCGCCCAGGCCTTCCTTTTCCGCCTGCAACCGCACGCGCATGGAGCCCGGCACAATCAGCATGCGAACACTCTCGGCAACTTTGCGGCCCTTCAGAACGTCCGCCACGGCGCGCAAATCCTCGATGCGGCCATTTGTGCAGGAACCCACGAAAACGGTGTCCACGGTGACATCTCGCAGCGCCATACCCGGCGTCAGGTCCATGTACTGCAGTGCTTTCTCGGCAGCCTGACGCTCGTTCTCGTCGAAGATCTGCTCCGGGTCCGGCACCGAGTCACCCAGCGGCAGGCCCTGTCCCGGGTTGGTACCCCAGGTCACGAAGGGGGTCAGCGTGGAGGCGTCGATATGCACCTCGGTATCGAAAACCGCGCCCTCGTCGGTCTTCAGGGCTTCCCAGGCCGCCACGGCGGCATCCCAGTCCGCGCCCTCGGGGGCGTGCGGGCGGCCCTTCAGGAATTCGTAGGTGATCTCGTCCGGCGCGACCATGCCGGCACGCGCGCCCGCCTCGATCGACATGTTGCACATGGTCATCCGCGCCTCCATGGACATGGCGCGCACGGCCTCGCCGCGGTATTCGAGCACATAGCCCTGGCCGCCGCCGGTGCCGATCTGCGCGATGACCGCGAGGATGACGTCCTTGGAGGTGACACCGGGGGGCGGGGTGCCGTCGATATTGATGGCCATGGTCTGGAACGGCCGCAGCGACAAAGTCTGCGTCGCCAGAACGTGTTCCACTTCGCTGGTGCCGATACCCATTGCGAGCGCGCCGAATGCACCGTGTGTGGAGGTGTGCGAATCACCGCAGACCACGGTGGTGCCGGGCTGGGTCAAGCCCAGCTGCGGGCCGACCACGTGCACGATGCCCTGATCGAGATCGCCCATCGGGTGCAGGCGGATACCGAATTCCTCGCAGTTGCGGCGCAGCGTGTCCACCTGCAGGCGCGAAATCGGGTCGGCGATCGGCTTGTCGATATCGACGGTCGGGACATTGTGGTCCTCGGTCGCGATGGTGAGGTCCGGGCGGCGCACCGGACGACCGGCCGCGCGCAGGCCGTCGAAGGCCTGCGGGCTGGTCACCTCGTGCACCAGATGCAGATCGATGTAGATGAGGTCGGGTTCGCGGTTCGCGCCTTCGCCATCACCTTGTACGACGACGTGCTGCTCCCAGACCTTCTCCGCCAGAGTGCGTGGCCGATCGGCCATATCTCCATCACCTCTCGATAGGACATAACCCGCGCCCGGGCTGTTGACGCGGGGAGCGCGCCGCGCTGGACCGGAAGGTCCGGGTGCCGGGAGCTATTTGCAATTCCCAGCATGCGAGACGCTAATATCGTTCTATGAGACAGCATAGCGGTATCGGTGTTCTGGACAAAGCCATGGCGGTCCTGCACGCCGTCGCCGAGCAACCCTGCGGCCTCAATGACCTGTGCGCCCGCACCGGCCTGCCCCGGGCCACCGCCCATCGCCTGGCCGTGGGCCTGGAAACGCACCGGATGCTGGCCCGCGACAGCCAGGGTCTGTGGCGGCCGGGCCCGGCCCTGTCGGAGCTGGCAACCACCGCCAGCGACCCGCTGCTGGACGCCGCCGCCACCATCCTGCCGCGCCTGCGCGAGATCACCGGAGAGAGCGTGCAGCTCTACCGCCGGGACGGCAATGCCCGCGTCTGCGTGGCCTCCATGGAACCGGCGTCCGGACTGCGCGACACCGTGCCCGTCGGCGCGCGCATGCCGATGACCGCCGGCTCGGCCGCCAAAGTCCTGCTGGCCTGGGCCGATCCCGAATTGCAGCGGACCGTGCTGCCGGAGGCGGTATTCGGCGAACGCGCACTCGCCGAGGTGCGCCGCCGCGGCTGGGCGCAGAGCGCGGCCGAACGCGCCGCGGGCGTGGCCAGTGTGTCCGCGCCGGTGCGCGAGGCCGGCGGCACCGTGATCGCGGCCGTCTCGGTCTCCGGACCCATCGATCGCATGGGCCGCCGGCCCGGCGCCCGCTGGGCCGCCGACCTCGTGGCGGCTGCGGACGCCCTCCACAAACGCCTCTGACGGCCTCGCACAGCGGCTTTGACGCCCCCGCCGGGAATCCGGTGGGGGCGTCGGCATTTTGGCGCCACACAGCGGGGCTTACAGCAGGGCCGCACAGCGGGTGTACGGCGGCCCGAACAGCTCCCGCGCAGGGGCTGTGACCCGGCTCATACGCCGTAAATTACAGTCGGCTGATGGGAGTTAATCAACGCGCTCAGATCACGATGTCCGACCAGGAGATCGCGGAATTCCTGCAGCGCAGCCGAATCGCCACGCTTGCCACCCTCGGTCCCGCGGGCACCCCGCACCTGACCGCCATGTGGTACGGCCTGATCAACGGCGAAATCTGGTTCGAGACCAAGGCCAAATCGCAGAAGGCCGTGAATCTGCGCCGCGATCCGCGGGTGACCGTGCTGGTCGAGGCCGGCGATACCTATGACCAGCTGCGCGGGCTGTCGATCGAGGGCCGCGCGGAGATCATCGAGGCCGATCCCGACGCGCTGCTCCAGGTCGGAATCAGTGTGTGGGAGCGCTACACCGGGCCCTACAGCGAAGAGATGAAGCCGTTCGTGGATCAGATGCTGAACAAGCGCATCGCGATTCGCATCGTGCCCGAGCGCGTGCGCAGCTGGGACCACCGGAAACTCGGTATGCCCGCGATCCCGCTGGGCGGCAGCACCGCCGGCGCGCTGGACTAGTACATACGCGCTGGACAGCGGGTCCGAGTACGGAGAAAAGCGAAGGGCCCCAGCCGCATCGGCTGGGGCCCTTCGCTTTGTAGTCCCGACGGGATTTGAACCCGCGCTACCGCCTTGAGAGGGCGGCGTCCTAGGCCGCTAGACGACGGGACCAGGATTGTTGGTGAATTTTGTGGTGGCAGTGCCACCGAATCTCCAACTAAAAGAGAGCCGTGAAGCTCTCTTGGCTGGGGTACCAGGACTCGAACCTAGAATGGCTGTACCAGAAACAGCTGTGTTGCCAATTACACCATACCCCAATGACCCGGGCATTCGGCCTGCTCCCAGAGGAGCTTCCCGACCGCTTTGCGAGCCGAGAAGAGATTAGCAGGCCGATGCGGGTCTTATACAAATCGGCTGGTCAGAGGCCGTTTTTCGACCTCTTCGCGACCAACGTCAGGAGGCAGACCCAGCCGCCAGGGCACTGCGCAGCCGATCCATGGACACCTGACGGCCCAGCAGTTCCAGCGACTCGTACAGCGGCGGGCTGATGTGCGATCCGGTGACCGCCACCCGCACGGGTGCGAATGCCTTGCGCGGCTTGAGACCGAGCTCGTCGATCAGTGCCGCCTTGAGTGACTCCTCGAGTGCGGCGGCCGTCCATTCGGAAATGCTATCCAGCGCCGTCACGGCCGCCTGCAATACCGGAACCGCATCGGGACCGAGATTCTTTTCCGCTGCGGCCGGGTCGATCGCGAACTCTTCTTCGGGTACGAACAAGAACTTCAAGAGATCCCATGAATCACCCAGAACCACGATGCGGGTCTGCACCAAATCTGCGGCTGTTGCGAAGAGCTTCTCATCGATCTCCGCGCCGATATGGCCGTTTTCGGTGAGATACTCACGCAGTCGGTGAGCGAAATCACCCGACTCCAGCAACCGAATATGTTCGGCGTTCAGCGCATCGGCCTTCTTCTGGTCGAAACGGGCCGGGTTCGAATTAACTTTCGAGATATCGAACGCCGCCACCATCTCCGTCATGGAGAAGACGTCATGATCATCGGCGATGCTCCAGCCGAGCAGCGCCAGATAATTCAGCAAACCCTCGGGAATGAACCCGCGGTCGCGGTGATGGAAGAGATTCGACTCCGGATCACGCTTCGAGAGCTTCTTGTTGCCCTGTCCCATGACAAACGGAAGATGCCCGAACTCCGGCGTGCGCTCGGCTACGCCGATACGCTGCATGGCCTCATAGAGCGCGATTTGCCGCGGCGTGGAGGACAAAAGATCCTCGCCCCGCAACACGTGGGTGATCTTCATCAGCGCATCGTCTACGGGGTTTACCAGCGTATAGAGCGGATCGCCATTACCGCGGGTAAGTGCGAAGTCCGGAACCGTGCCGGCCCGGAAGGTGGTCTCACCGCGCACCAGGTCGTGCCAGGTGAGGTCGTGAGCGGGCATGCGCAGCCGGATGACCGCCGGGCGTCCCTGGGCCTTGTAGGCGGCAATCTGCTCGGGCGTCAGATCGCGATCGAAATTGTCATAGCCGAGTTTGGGATCACGGCCGAGGGCCCTGTGCCGGGTCTCGACTTCCTCAGGGGTGGAGAAGGATTCGTAGGCCTCCCCCGCCGCCAATAGCCGCGCCACCACATCGAGATGAATGTCACGACGCTGTGATTGCCGGTACGGGCCGTACGGACCGCCGACTTCCGGGCCCTCGTCCCAGGTCAAGCCGAGCCACCGCAGCGCATCCAGGATTGCCTGATAGGACTCTTCGGAATCCCGTGCGGCATCGGTGTCTTCGATACGGAAGACGAATTTGCCGCCGGTGTGGCGGGCGTACGCCCAATTGAACAGAGCGGTCCGGACCAAGCCGACATGCGGTGTGCCGGTTGGAGACGGGCAGAATCGGACCCGAACTTCAGTCATGTCTCTCTCTCGATCAGCGCTTGGCGGCAACGGGATTGGTGAGGGTGCCGATGCCTTCGACGGTCACCGACACGTTCTGACCGGCCTGGATCGGGCCGACACCCTCGGGAGTGCCGGTGAGGATGACATCGCCGGGCAGCAGCGTCATCACGGTGGTCACCCATTCGATCAGCTTCGGAATATCGTGCAGCAGAAGTGAAGTCCGGCTGCGCTGTTTGACCTCGCCGTCGAGCTCGGTGACGATCTCCAGATCCGAAGCGTCCAGCGAGGTCTCGATCCACGGGCCGAGCGGGCAGAAGGTGTCGTAGCCCTTGGCGCGGGTCCACTGACCGTCGTGGCGCTGCTGATCGCGCGCGGTGACATCGTTGGCGACCGTGTAACCCAGGATGACCTCGTGCGCGCGGGCGGCGGGCACGTCCTTGCAGGGGCGGCCGATGACAATGGCCAGTTCACCCTCGTAATCCACCTGAGAGGAGCTGGGCGGCAACATGATCGGCACGTTCGGGCCGATGATGGAGGTATTCGGCTTCATGAAGATGACCGGATCGGCCGGGGCCGGTCCGCCCATTTCGGCGGCGTGCGCCGCGTAGTTCTTGCCGATGCAGATCACCTTGCTGGCGAGGATCGGCGCGAGCAGTCGCACGTCCGCGAGCGGCCAGCTGCGGCCGGTGAACGTCGGATTGCCGAACGGATGTTCGGCGATCTCGCGGACCACGGCGTCACCGCCGTCTCCTTCGATACTGACGAAAGCGACCCCATCTGGGCTGGCAACTCGACCTAGGCGCATGGCTGGCATCCTATCGACCGGCTTCCACCTGCCCGAACGCGCCCGACCGCGGGGCACGAGGGGCGGTCGGCACGGTGCCGGGCACCTCGTCGGGCAGCACGCCGAGAGGGTGCGGCATTCGCCCCCGCATCGCCTCGCCGAAAATGTGGAAAGCCCTTGTACGCAAGACAACTCGGCCCAAATCGGGCCCCCGTGAATACCCGAAACGGGTGTGAGCAAATAAACAGCTCCCCTCGGAAGTAGTCCTGCGCCTCAGATGTACCGTATGATCCGATTTCAAAGAGTAGGAACTAAGTTCCATATATTGAGATACGAGGCGAATACCATGACCACCGTGACACACATCGGATCGGCCAAACGGTGGCGCATGCTGGGCCTCGGCGTCTTCGCGCAGGGCTCGAGCGCAGTTTTCATCAACGGCACGCCATTCCTGCTGCCTGCCTTGACCGATCGCGGTTTGTCACTGGCCACCGCGGGTCTGCTGGTCGCCATGCCCACGCTGGGCCTGGTGTGCACGCTGATCGCCTGGGGTTACGTGGTCGACCGCATCGGTGAGCACAAGGTGCTGGTCGCCGGTCCCGCGCTGATGCTGATCGCCGGCGTGGCCGCCGCCACCGTCACGAACTACGTCGCGCTGGGCGCGCTGCTGTTCCTCGGCGGTATGGGCGCTGCCAGCACGAACGGCGCCAGCGGCCGGGTCATCGTGGGCTGGTTCGCGAAGGATCAGCGCGGCTTGGCCATGGGCATCCGGCAGACCGCGCAGCCGCTGGGCGTCGCCATCGGCGCGCTGACCATTCCGGCCGTCGCTGCGGCACACGGCTTCTCGACCGCCATCCTGGTGCCCGCGCTGATGGCGGGGGCCGCCGCCGTCGCCTGCCTGTTCGGCATCGTCGACCCGCCCCGGCCCGAATCCACCGGGGACACAGGCCGTCCCACGAATCCCTACCGCGGCGATTCCACGCTGTGGCGCATTCACGCCGTATCGGTGCTGCTGTGCATTCCGCAGGCCGCCCTGTGGACCTTCGCGCTGCTGTGGCTGCATCGCGACGTCGGCTGGTCGCTGGCGGCGGCCGGGGTGCTGGTCACCCTGACCCAAATCCTGGGCGCGGGAGGGCGTATCGGCGCGGGCATCTGGTCCGATCGGGTCGCGAGCCGGCTGGGCCCGCTGCGCACCGTGGCCATCGCGGCCGCAATCTCCATGGCCGCCTTGGCCTTAGCGTCCTGGGCGCACTGGTGGTGGGCCGCCATCCCCATTCTGGTGGCCGCCTCGGTCATCACAGTCACCGATAACGGCCTGGCCTTCACCGCGGTGGCCGAGATCGCGGGCCCGTACTGGTCCGGCCGCGGCCTGGGCATCCAGAACACGGGTCAGAATCTGGCCATGGCCGCCGTCGCCCCGGCCTTCGGCGCGCTCATCACCGTCTCCGGTTTCTCGATCACCTACCTGCTGGCGGCGGTGGTCGCGGCGGCCGCAGTCCCCTTGGTACCCAGGGAATCCCGCTGAGTAGAACGAACCGCTGATATCCGGCAAATCCGGAAGACCTGCACCCGTTACGTTTTCGCATCCGAATGCATGAATGCGATATGTCTCACTGCCGCAGTTGGTTTCGATGATCGACAGTCCGAATCGCCCTGTTAGTACCGTACTCGGCGGTAATTACGGTGTGCGCCTCGGTGATTGAGGGGCATCCGCAAGCGGCCCCACAGGACAACGGCCCCGCACCCAGGAAGGGTGCGGGGCCGTTGAAATGTCGAATCAGAGTGCGGCAGCGATGCGGTCGCCGACCTCCACAGTCGAGGCGGGAGCGGTACGCGAGGCCAGGTCCTTGGCGACGGCGGCCTCGATGCGGGCGGCCTCCTCGGTCTTGCCCAGGTGGTTCAGCAGCAGCGAGACCGAGAGGATGGCGGCGGTCGGGTCGGCCTTGGACTGACCGGCGATATCGGGAGCGCTGCCGTGCACGGGCTCGAACATCGACGGGTTGGTGCCGGAGGCGTCGATATTGCCGGACGCGGCCAGGCCGATACCACCGGAAACGGCGGCGGCGAGGTCGGTGATGATGTCGCCGAACAGGTTGTCGGTGACGATCACGTCGAAGCGGCCCGGATCGGTCACCATGTGGATGGTCGCGGCATCGATGTGCTGGTAAGCGGTTTCGATGTCCGGGTACTCGGTGGCGACCTCGTTGACGGTGCGCGTCCACAGCGAGCCGGCGAAGGTCAGCACATTGTTCTTGTGCACCAGGGTCAGGTGCTTGCGACGCTGACGCGCGGCCTCGAAGGCGTAGCGGACCACGCGCTCGACGCCGAAACGGGTATTGGTACTGACCTCGGTGGCGACCTCGTGCGGGGTGTTCACGCGAATCGCGCCGCCGGTACCGGTGTACGGACCCTCGGTGCCTTCGCGGACGACGACGAAGTCGATCGCCGGATTGCCGCTCAGCGGGCTGGTGACACCCGGGTACAGCTTAGACGGACGCAGGTTCACGTGATGATCGAGCTCGAACCGGGTGCGCAGCAGCAGTCCGCGCTCCAGCAGACCGCTCTGCACCGACGGATCGCCGATCGCGCCGAGCAGGATCGCGTCGTGCTGCTTCAGCTCCGGCAGCACATTGTCCGGCAGGATCTCCCCGGTCGCATGGAACCGCTTGGCGCCCAGGTCGTATTCGGTCTTCTGCACACCGGGGACCACCACATCGAGCACCTTGAGTGCCTCGGTTATGACCTCGGGACCGATTCCGTCGCCCGGGATGACAGCGAGTTTCATGAAACATTGCTCCGTTCGAATATGTGCGCCCGTGACACTTTCCGCGGCTCGCGAGGAGCCCGCCAGCCACGATAGCGGGTGGCCCCACCACCCCTGTCACCAGGGCGAACCGCTCTCAGCTACTGGGACGGCAGGATTCCGGCGAGCCTGCACTGCTCCTGCACCCGCACCGCGGCGGCGTCCTGCTTGGCGTACTCCGCCCGGCACCAGGCCAGCGCCTGATCACCGCAGGCCCGCTGTTGCTGCCCACCCATCGGACCGGCTGATTGCACTGTGACACAACCATTCTCGGAGCGGCTGTAGTCGGGCGAACGATCGAAGAGCACCCACGCCGCGACCCCTACCGCAAGAATCACGGCGACCACGACAGTCCCGATCAAAAGGCGGCGCCGCTCGCGCGCTGTGAGCGGATCCGTAGGCGGTGTCTTCCCTCGCATTCATCAATGATCCGAGGAATCCCCGCTCTTCGCGCCGACACGGCGAAATCGGCCGCTCACAGCACTGCGTCCCCTCCCACAACCGTGGGAGGGGACGCAGTGACAACGGCGACAACTGATTTCGCGAGGCCCGGGTAACTCCCCGGGTACCCCCAAAATCGGCTCGGCACCCAACCGCAGGCACGCATCCGGGACCGGCGACGGCTCTCAGCCGTGCGCTGAAGGTACGGAGAGGCGGCCGAGCCTAGCTCAGGTCTACCTGGGCGACCTTCGCGGCGCCGACGGCCTCGGCGATCGCGGCCTGGACGTCCGCGGGGACCTCCTTGTTGACGCGCAGGACGACGGTGGCGCCGTCCTGATCGAGGTCCTGGGTCAACTGCGCAGCCAGGATGTCGATGCCGGCCTCGCCGAGCTTGGTGGCGAGACGGCCGAGCTGACCCGGCTTGTCGTCGTACGCCAGCACGGCCAGGTTCAGGCCCTCGGCGCGCATATCGTAATTGCGGCCGTTGATGTTCACGATCTTCTGGACCTGATGCGGCTCGGTCAGGGTGCCCGCCACATTCAGGGTGCTGCCGTCGCCGAATACGGCGCGCAGGTCGACCAGGCTGCGGTGGGTCGGGCTCTCCGACACGGTGGTGACGGTGGCCTCGAGGCCGCGCTCCTTGGCCAGCGACGGGGCGTTGACGAAGGTGACCGAATCTTCGATGAGGGCGGAGAAGACGCCGCGCAGGGCCGAAAGCTCCAGCACCGCAACATCATTGGCGGTAAGTTCGCCGCGCACCTGCACCTCGAGGCTGACCGGCAGCTCGGAGGCCAGTGCGCCCAACAGGGCGCCCTGCTTGCGGACGATCTCCAGCCACGGGGCGACCTCTTCGGACACCGAACCGCCGGTGACGTTCACCGCGCCGGGCACGAACTCACCCGCGAGGGCGAGCTGCACGGACTTGGCGACATCGGTGCCGGCGCGATCCTGCGCCTCGGAGGTGGAGGCGCCCAGGTGCGGGGTCACCACAACCTGCGGCAGCTCGAAAAGCGGGCTGTCGGTGCAGGGTTCGGTCTCGAACACATCCAGACCGGCGGCGCGCACGTGGCCGGAGGTGATGGCATCGGCGAGCGCCTGCTCATCGATCAGACCGCCGCGAGCGGCATTGACGATAATGACGCCCTTCTTGGTCTTGGCCAGCGTCTGGGCGTTCAGCATGCCCTTGGTCTCGGGAGTCTTCGGCAGGTGGATCGAGATGAAGTCGGCGCGCTCGAGCACCTCGTCCAGGGTCAGCAGTTCGATGCCGAGCTGGGCGGCGCGGGCCGGCGAGGTGTAGGGGTCGTACGCGATGATCTTGGTCTCGAAGGCGGCGAGACGCTGGGCGAACAGCTGGCCGATGCGGCCCAGGCCGATGACGCCGACGGTCTTGCCGAAGATCTCGACACCGTTGAACTTGCTGCGCTGCCAGGTGTGCTCACGCAGCGTGGCGTCCGCGGCCGGAATCTGGCGGGCGGCGGCCAGCAGCAGCGTGACGGCGTGCTCGGCAGCGGTGTGAATGTTCGAGGTGGGGGCGTTGACGACCATGACGCCACGCTCGGTGGCGGCCGGCACATCGACATTGTCGAGGCCGACACCCGCGCGGGCGACGATCTTCAGGTTCTTGCCGGCCTCGAGCACCTCGGCGTCGACGGTGGTGGCGGAACGCACCAGTAGCGCATCGGCTTCGGGCACAGCGGCGAGCAGCTCGGGGCGGTTGGGACCATCGACCCAACGAACCTCGACGCCGTCACCGAGTGCGTCGACGGTCGACTGGGCGAGCTTGTCGGCGATCAGAACTACAGGACGGCCTGCTTGGCTCACTGTGGGGTACTCCTGCGGGAAAGGGATCCGGGATTTACGGGCGCAAGCTTAGTGGGCGACGTTTCTACACGGAAAGCCGGTCTCGGAACGACTCCGAGACCGGCTCACCAGGTGTGATCAGGCCGCGGCTTCCTCCGCCGACAGCATGAGCTCGACCACAACGCCGTAGGCGGTGGTCCAGGTCTGCGCCAGCTCGGGCGTCCACTGCTCACCGAGGAAGTGCTCGAGAGTGGCCAGCAGCGAGGCCCCGGCCGCCGGGTAGTGATCGGCCACCACGCCGAGCCGCGCATGCCGCTGCCCCAGCTGCTGCACGAAAGACGGGTCGGCGGAGAGGGTTTCGACATTGGTCACGATCCGGCCGAGTCCGGCCAGGAAACGATCGCGCTGTTCACCCAGGTCTTCGGCGAACATGCCCCGCACCTCGGGGTGGCTCTCGAACAGGTGCGCATAGAAATAAGCCACCGCCTCCGGGCCGACCTCACCGACCTGGCTCCAACTCGACTGCAACGCTTCGATATTCATCGTGGTATCCCCCACTTCCCTTTCCTGCGTGATCGATTTCCCCGGCCGCATCGGCAGCGCCGGGCATGGGCAGTAGTGCCAGCTTGTCGACCTCTACGGAGAGCGTCACGATCATGGCCTGCAATTGGCTGCGCAGCAGTCCGGAATAGGCGCGCAGCTGTTCGTATCGCTGGTCCTCGACGGCCTGGTCGGTGTACCGATTGGCGCCGTTCGATCCGGATAGCCTTGCCTGGTAAAGCATTTCGCGATGCTGCTCCCGAGCGACCCGCATCAGATCGCGGGCGTGCTCCTCGGCCTGACCGATAATGGAGTCTGCGGAGAGCTGTGCGCGATTCAAGATATCGACGGCCTGGGCACTGATGCCCTGCGCATCCCTGGCCATCTCGTCCTGCAGCCGGGAGATCTCCCAATTGGCATTGGACAGCTGCCGCTGCAGTTCGGCCCGCTCACCCGCGGAGGACATGGTCTGCATCTGCCCCTGCAGCACATCGCATTTCGCGGACAGTTGCCGATTCTCCCGCTGCAGCCGCATCAGTTCTTCGGAATTGCTGGTGAGCGTCAGCAGACCGTTCTCACGAGCCAACCGCATCATGGTCGCGCGCACATGTGTAAGGAACAGGTCCACATCGTCCGCGTCGTATCCCCGGCGTCCCAGCCGTGCGCCCTTGAACCGGGCGGATTGAATGTCTTCGGGTGTCACATCCATTGGCCAACCTTGTCGAAGCTGGGCTGCGCGTCGGCCG
The DNA here is from genome assembly GCF_025465275.1 of Nocardia sp. GTDB lineage: Bacteria > Actinomycetota > Actinomycetes > Mycobacteriales > Mycobacteriaceae > Nocardia. Next base: position 59,747 of record NZ_JAODNK010000027.1, read on the forward strand.
AACCGGCGGCGTGGTCGGACGCCGGCGCCTGGCCGAACGTCTCGAATCTGATGGCGTGCCGCGGCATTCCGGCGGCGGTGAGCGCGGAAACGGTGGCGGCGACCATGGTCGGCGAACCGCAGACGAGTGCGGTCGCACCGGTCAGATCGCGACCACGCGCGGCCACCGCGCCGACCGTGCCCTGTACGCCGTGGAATCCGGGGTCCTCGGAGACCACGGGGGTGTAGGTGAACCACGGATGCTCGGTGCGGGCCGTCAAGGCCTCGTCGTCGTAGAGGTTCCACGAGGTGCGAACACCGTGGAACAGGTGCACGCGCGGCGCGTAACCGCCGCGCTGCACTTGTTCGCCGACCCGATCGAGCACCGCCCGCAGTGGGGCGAGCCCGGATCCGCCCGCGATGAGCAGCAGATTGTCGACCGCCTGCGGCGGGATGACGAACGCGGTGCCGACCGGTGAACCCAGCCGAATCCGGTCACCCGGCCGCACGGATCGCGCGAAGGTCGCGCTCACCTCACCGCCGTCGACGACCTGTACGTGGATATCGAAGGTGCCGTCCGGTCGCGGCGAGTTGGCCGGCGAGAAGTAGCGCCACAGCCGCGGGCGCTGCGGAATCTCGATGGCGAGCGACTGGCCCGCCTCGTAGATGTAGGGCTGCAGCGGCCGCACGGTGTGCACGGTGACGTCGATGCTGCGTTTTTCGGTGGCGACAATGTCCGCGTCCCACCACGCAGGCTGGCCGTCGACCTGTTCGGCCTGCTCGGCCGCGGCGATCATAATGCCCGCGACCGCCTGATACGCGTCGGCCCAGGTCTGCGCCAGCTCATCGGTCCAGCGCGGACCGTGGAAATGGGCCAGGGTGGCCAGCAGTGATCCCCCGGCCGCCGGGTAGTGGGCGGCAACCGCACCGAAGCGGCGATGGTCGCGGCCCAACTGGGCCACGAACTCCGGATCAGCGGCGAGGGTTTCGACATTGCTGACAATGCGCCCGAGGGCGGCGAAGAACTTGCTGCGCTGGGTGGTCATCCGGATCGGGAACATGTCCCGGACCTCGGGATGCGCGAGAAACAGGTGCGCATAGAAGTATTGGATGGCTTCGTCACCGGCACGTTCGACGAGACGCCAACTGGCCCGCAGCGCATCGACATTCATCTATGCCGCACCAGCCGAGGCCCGTCGCACGGCGACAGATCCTGAATCATCAACACTCCACACTTCCCGGGGTGCGGCGATAGCTGCTGTCAGCAGCACCGCTTGCCCTGGACGACCGTCCGAACATCGGTCAACTTAGGGCATGGTGTGGGCGCTGTCGAAGCGAGCAAAAACCGCTCCGACCAGCAATTCATTCGCAATCCACGAGCGGTGCGACGGGGGCCACACGCCGCGGCGCGCAGGCATACTCGTTGTGGAATTCATTTGAATACAGCGAAAGGCCGACCTCAGGGCTGCGAAACCCGAGGTCGGCCTTTGAGCTGTGAAACGGCGGGATTACGCGCCGAAAGAGCCGGTGAACAGCGTGTTCAGGATGCCGTGCAGCGCGGCGGAGCCGGTGCTGAACAGGCCGTCGAGAGCAGCGGAACCGGTGTCGATGATAACGGGGATCATGGAATAACCTCTCGTGAATCTCAAATTAACTTCGAACGCTGACCATATCGGCGGCCATTTCACGCCCGTTACGGGGGATAAGCAGTATGTGATGGGGGTCACTGATTAACTGGACGGTGGTCCAGATCACACTCACGGTCAATTCTCTCCTATAACGGGCAAATCACGCCCCTATTTCAGGGGGCATGACGGCTCCGAAATCCCGTGGACCAGCACGGCTTCCGCCGCTAACGTCTCCGTCCATGACCTTGCGTTCGATCCCCTCCTCCATGGACCCGGCAGTGGTCGCGACGATCGACGGCGAGCTGGCCCGGATCGAGCGCGAACACCGCGTCACCGTGCGTCTCGCCATCGAAAGTGGTAGCCGGGCCTGGGGTTTCCCGTCTCCCGACTCCGACTACGACTGCCGGTTCGTCTACGTCGGCCACCTGGACGACTATCTGACGCCCTGGCCCGGCCGCGATGTCATCGAGACCCCGCTGATCGGCCTGCTGGACGTCAACGGCTGGGATCTGGTGAAGGCGCTGCGCCTGCTGGTGCGCGGGAACGCGGTGCTGATCGAATGGCTCATGTCACCGATCGTGTACAGCGGTGATCCGCAATTCCTGCAGGAATTGCGCGATCTCGCGGGTGCTGTCGCCGACCGGGATCGGGTGGCGCGGCACTATCTGCACCTGGGTGGCCGGCAGTGGCGACTATTCGATGAGAGCCGGTCGCTGAAGAAGGTGTTCTATTCGCTGCGCCCGGCCATGGCATTGCGCTGGCTGCACGAACACCCTGATAAAGCAGTGGCTCCTATGCATTTGCCAACACTGCTCGACGAATGCGAATTGTCAACCGAATTCGTCGAATCGGTTGCCGAACTGACGGAATTGAAATCGCGCACCCGGGAAATGGGTAGCGGAGGTGTCCCGGCGCCGATCGCCGACTTCATCGCCGCCGAGTTCGAACGAGCCGCAGCGGAGTTCACCGGGAACGAGCCGGCATACCGCGAGCGGGCCCAGGCGCTGGCCGCCGACTTCTTCAGAAGCCAGCTGCTGCGATGACCCGCACGACCACGGCCTCGGGCCCCGGCTTGGTCCGGCGCACCTCGAACTCGACCCGCTGACCCTCCAGCAGTGAGCGGAAACCGGCGCCTTCGACGGCGGTGTACTCCACGAACACATCGGGACCACCGTCGTCCGGGCTGATGAAGCCGAAGCCCTTCTCGCTGTCGAACCATTTCACAGTGCCGTGCACCAATATCCCCAAACCTTCTCGAACGCCGGGACAAACGGGGCGACGTCCCCACGCGCGCCGCGTCCATGGTGTCACGGCAACCATTGCGGCGTGCACGCGCCCGCGGCACGAACGCCGGGCACCGCAGCCCGTGGCGGCGTCCGGAACCACACACCCATGTCGGCACAGCCTTGGTCGGCACCACACAGTCGCTGCACGGGCTGTGAAGCGTCGACAGGCGCTGTGCGGTCGGGACACAAGACCGCACAGCCTTGGTCGGCACCGCACAATTCCTGCACGGGCGGTGAAACGTCGACAGGCGCTGTGCGGTGCGGGACAGGGTCATCCGGCACGGGCGGTGCCGTTCTCCTCGTCGGATCCGCGCATGGAGTAGACGCGGTCGAGGAAGTCGCGGTGGGCGCGGAGGGTGGCGTCCAGGAGTTCGCGCCAGGTGCGGCGGTCCACGCGCTGGTCGCTCATCAGGGACGAGAGGGCGGCGGGGCCGAGACGGTCTATGTGATCCACGATGAAAGTCAGTCGGCGGCGCGGGAATTGGGCGCCGATGCGCGGATTCTCGTCTAGGAAGCGGTCCAGTTCATAGAGGTAGTTGACGGCGCGGTTGTACTCCTCGTCGGTGAGGTGATAGTCCATCCGCTTGATCTCCACGATCCAGAGCTCGCCCGAATCGTGCAGCAGGACGAAGTCGGGTTCGCGCCGCTCACTGCCGATGGCTGAGGTGAGCAGTGTGGTCCCGAACTTCTGGGCGTACCAGCGCTCGAAGCTGGCCCGGACGCGTTTGAGGGATTCGTTCATGCCCAGCGGCGTCCACTCCGGTGCGAGCAGCCAGGGCGCTCGTTCGATCAGCTCCTGGAAGGGGCGTTCCAGGGAGCGGCGATCGTCGATGAGGGCGCTCAGCCGCTCCACCACGGCCACCCGTTCACTGGCGATCTGGCCGAGCGAGTAGACCTCGGCGACCCGAGCCCGTTCGAACAGGGCCACAACGATATCCATCTCGGGCTCGGCGTCCTCCGCGATCTCCCGGAGCGTCTCCAGCAGGCTGCGCTGCGGCCCGAGCGACAGGGCCAGGCGCACCATATTCTCGATATGCGCCGGATCGTCGAGGGAGGCACGGTCCTTGTGTGTCACCAGGATTCGCGCGGCATCGATCACCGAATCACGAAACAGCCTGTCCCCCGGTGCGATTGCCTCCAGTGTCTCGCGAATGCGGGAGCGTTCGACGAACTCCTCCCACACCCGGCGGCGAATGGATTTCTCACCGACCCTGCCGATCTCCTTGATCAAGGCCTGACCCCATTGCGCGAGCGCCTCACCGCGCGGGGAGTTCCACATGATGTCCTGGCGGTCGGAGCGGACCAGATCCTCTTCATCGTCGAGCCAGTCCACATGGACCGCGCCGACCAGGTAGGAGCGCAGTTTGAACTCACCGGTGAATCCGGCGGGGATACCGAAATCCCTTGTCTGGGCGACGATTTTGCCGCGCGCGTAGATGCGAACGCCCGCCATGGCCTCATCCCGGTACGGCTGTTTCGAGTAGGCGATCCAGCCGCTGACGGGCAGGAACTTGTGCCCGAAGCGCACCGGCACCCGGCTCAGGTCGATGCGGGTGTCCTCCATGACATCGATCGGCAGATCACTGAGCGTGAAGCTCTCCTGCCCGAGGCAATTGCGGACCTGCACCCGCCAGTCCGAGCGCTCGATACCGAACCGCGATGCCAGCTGCCGGCTCAACTCAGTGCCGCTGTTCACCCTCTTGCGGAAGAAGTTTCGCAGGATGACGGTGGTACCGCGCTTACACATGAAGGAGCCGTCCAGCGGGCCCGGCTGCGGGTAGTAGTCGCGTTCGGTATCGGAGAGCATCTCACCGAGATCCATCACGAGATGCGATACCGGCCAGCCCAGCGGTGTGTAATCGTCCGGATGACTACCCGCGGTGATCACCTCGATGGTGCTGCAGATGCCGAATGCCGCGAGCTTCCCGATTCCCTTGCGCCCCATGACCGGTCGCCGCCGCTCCCGGGACAGATCGGACCCGGTGCGAACGCGCCGATCCGAACCGACCATCAGATAGTGCGCGTTGATCTCGTCGGTGGTCATGCCGTGCCCGTTGTCGGACACCACAATCTCGTAGGCGGGTTCGTCCGCGGCGCGGACGGTGCCGGCCAGCGTGACGCCCCACGGTAGTGAAACCTCCACCTCGGTGGCATCGGCATCGTAGGAGTTGGCGATGAGCTCGGCGAGCACCGCCGAAACCCGGTCGTAGAGCCGGATTCCGAGCTTGTCTATGGCAAGCCTGCTGATCCGCATCGTGTATCTGTGGTCGCCGCATTCCTGCGTGGCCGCATGCACGTCCGTGTACATGGTGGGCCCCCAATAGCCCTCTCGATAGCCTCCGTTCAGCTACCACTGATATCGATGCAACGCCGCGTGATTAACAAAGGGCTGAACATTCACCTACCAGTTAGTCACGTTCGCGTTCCGACATTCACCGAGCGGTTGCCCATTGCAACGGCAAGGTCTCGGCAACCGATTACACACCCGAATCGTGCTCCAGCGCACCTTGAACCGTTGCAGCGGCGGTCGATAGCGGCGCCCATGCACGCCGGGTGCACACCGTCGCTTACACACGCTGCGGGGTGTGCGATGCGACAGAGGTCGGCGCACCCGGCCCGTCGACGGGCTGTGACCGAGGCCGTGGCCCGCGTGACGTTCATGCGGGCCGCGGATCGACAAGCTCATGATCTCCTCATGGTCGGTTGGGCACCATGCGGGGATGACCTCAAAGCTCGCTGTGCCACCCATGGAGTCGGCCGTCCCGGCGGCATCCAGACTGGTGGCTCTCGATGCCGCGCGCGGGCTGGCGGTGCTCGGCATGATCGTGGCCCATGTCGGCGTCACCCGCGATCTGTCGTGGGGCGATCCTGGCAGCTGGCTGTCGATTGCGAACGGCCGCTCCTCGATACTGTTTGCCACGCTCGCAGGGATTTCTATCGCGCTCATGAGCGGGCGGCAACACCCACCTGCCGGGCAGCAACTGGTGACGGTGCGGCTGCGAATTCTGGTGCGCGCCTTCGTCCTGTTCGCGCTCGGTGGCCTGCTGACGGCGCTCGGCACCGATATCTCGGTGATTCTGCAGACCTATGCATTGCTCTTCGCGTGCTGTCTTCAATTCCTGACGTGGACGCCGCGCCGGCTACTGTTGCTGGCTGCCGCATGGGCGGTTATCGCGCCGGTGGTGACGGTGTGGCTGACACATGTGATTCCGGACGGGTGCGAGAGATCCGCCGAAAACTGTTCCGGCGCACAGATAACAGACCTCGCGGTGTTCGGCGATTATCCCGGCGTGGTCTGGATGACCTTCGCGCTCACCGGACTTGCGCTCGGCCGCAGCGATCTCAGCGCTGTGACGGTGCGCATTCGAATGCTCACGGCGGGTGTGCCGCTGATGCTGCTCGGTTACGGCGGCGGCTGGCTGGCGAGCAGCCGCGGCGACGTCAACGCGTCCGATTGGGCGCAACTCCGCACGGCCGAACCGCATTCCGGGACGACCTTCGAGATCGCCGGGTCGCTCGGATTCGCGCTGACGGTACTTGCCGTACTGCTGTTCACCGCGGATCGCTTGCGGCCATTGCTGTTTCCCATTGCGGCGGTGGGCTCGGTTCCGCTCACGGCCTACGCGGCGCATATCGTGGCCATCTGGGTCCTCGGCGACTCGGTGCCGGAGTCCGACGGCAATGCGCTGCTGGTCGTCTTCCTGGTGCTCACGGTCGCGGCGGCGACGATCTGGGTGTCGACTTTCGGTCGCGGACCGCTCGAGCGCCTGGTCACGGGGATCAGCGCTCGCGCTGTGCGGTCGAACTAGGTGACAGGACTGTCCGAGACGGGAAGAATGCGGAAGGGCAGGCAGCCCCTTGGCGAAGTGAGGAACACGGGTGGCGAACAATCCCATTACCCGGGGCTTGAGCGGGCTTGCCGAACGGTTTGCGGTATCCGACCTTCCCCTGCCCACACTCGCCGACACCATTGCCGCCCGGCAGCGCTTCTTCGGCGCCGATGCGGTGGACTCCGAGACCGGTGCGGTGCGGGCGGACCAAGCGATCCTCACCTGGTTCGGCTGCGCGAGTTTCGCGGTTGCCCTGGGCGGCACGGTCTTCCTGCTCGATGCGTGGGTGCCGCGCGGCGCCACTTCCGGCTATGTGCCGACTACACCTGCGGAGGTCGCTGCACTGCGCCCGGCCGCAATCTTCATCGGCCACGGGCATTTCGACCATGCTGCTGATGCGGGGCCGATCGCTCAGGCCAGTGGTGCGGTACTGTACGGCACGGCCGAACACTGCGCCACGGCACGCACTCAGATCGACTCAGCTGAATTCGAGTGCGAGGAACTGGGTTCCGCATCGTCGAAGCCGGGTGATCGCTACGATTTCGAACTCGCCGAGGGCCTTTCAGTGACCGCAGTGCGTCACATTCATTCGGCCCGCACCGCGAGGCACGAAGGCCCCGACGCCTGTGCGCGCGTGATACCCACCCCCGGTCTCGGCGATATGCTCAGGTACCCAACAACTCTCGCCGATACCGCGCAGCTGGTGCGACGGCTCGGCGATCCGGAGGGCGGGGTGCTGCTCTACCAGTTCCGCACCGAACACTTCACTCTCACATGGCATGACTCGTCCGGTCCGCTGCTGGACAAGGCTCCGGGGGTGCTGGAGGTGCTGCGCACATTGCCCGCGTCCGATGTGCACGTCGGCGCGGTGCAGGGCTACAACCAGTTCACCAACGGGCTGCGCGACCCACGGAGTTATATCGAGGCGCTGCGCCCGAAGGTGTTCGTGCCCAACCATCATGACAATTGGTTCCCGCTGATCACCGCGCGTGGTGAGGCATTCCGCACGCCACTGGAGACTGAGCTGGCACGCATTCCGGACGGGCCGGAGCTACGTATGCTGCTCGACCCTGACGACTACGTCGCACCGGGGCGCTTGGCGTTCACGCTCGGCGCGTAATCAGCGGAAGCGCAGCACCATTGTCACACTGGTGCTGCCGGCCGGGTTCGTGTGGGCGGAACTCGGCACGGCGACGAATCCCAATCGCTCGTAGAGACGCAACGCCGGATTCTCTTCTCGCACACTCAAACTCACAGCGTCATACAGCGGCCGCGCCGCATCGAGCAGTGCGGTGAGCAGAGCCGTGCCCAACCCGGTGCCGCGCATTCCAGGCGCGACCCCGACGGCCAGTTCCGGTGTGCCATCGTCCACATACCCGTATGCGGCATTGTCACCGGTGAAAAGTCGCAGCCATGCGGCTCCTCGCGGGACGCCGTCGATCTCACCGATTGTGCCGAGATCGCCTGCCGCACCCCATCCTTCGACGTAATGCGCGAGCGACGGCACAGCCCGCAGCTCATCGAGCGACACTCTGCCCTGATCATGGGAGTACGAGGCCTCGAAAAGCATCGACCACAGAAACTTCTCGTCCGCCGCCTCGGCCGGACGCACAAACACGCTGGACACCGCAGCGACTATACGGTTCCCGCCAGCATCCCCGGCCCGGGCTCGGGCGCCACATCGCGGGCGGTGATCTCGGCGGCGCAGTGATCGCATGTCAGTTGTACGTGCGCCTCGCCGCTGCAATCGCGGTGCCGGTAGTGCACGGGCGGGCCGTCCGGGGCCATGTAGGCGTCGCCCCAATCCTTGAAGGCCATCAGGATCGGGTACACGTCATGGCCCTTGGGCGTGAGCCGGTACTCCTCGTACGCACCGACCGCGGCCGGTCTTTTGACCAGTATTTCGTGCTCGACCAGACGATCCAGCCGATCCTGCAACCGGCTCCGGGAGATACCCAGGTAGGTCTGGAACCCGTTGAACCGGCGCACGCCGGAGAAGGCCGCCTTCAACACTAGCAGCGTCCACCGGTCGCCGAGTACGACCAGCGACCGCGTGATCGAACAGGGCTCGTCGGCCAGTTCCTCGTAACGCATCTTCCGATTCTAGCCAACTGGTCCTAATATGAGACCAAGTTGCATCGGTCTCAAAACGAGACCAGATAGGAATAGGACTCCATGACAGACCGCGCCTCCACCATCGATCCAGCCCAGACCGACCGCTACGCCGCCTTGCAATCACTGCTCGACGATCGCTACACCTGCCGTGCCTTCAGCCCCGAGCCGGTCCCCCGCGCCACCATCGAGCAGGTCCTCACCCTGGCGCAGCGCACCCCCTCCTGGTGCAACACCCAACCGTGGCAGCTCGCCATCACCGAGGGTGATTCCACCGACCGCTTCCGCAAGGCCCTCCTCGCCCACATCAACGGCACCCCAGCACAATCCGACCTCCCCTTCCCCGCCGCGTACAACGGCATCTTCCGCGACCGCCGCCGCGAATGCGGCGCCGCCCTCTACACCGCGGTCGGCGTAGCCCGAGGCGACCACGAGGGCACCATGCGCCAAATGGTCCGCAACTTCGAACTTTTCGACGCCCCCCACGTAGCCATCCTCACCACCGAAGCCGACCTCGGCGTCTACGGCGCCGTCGACTGCGGCCTCTACCTGACCTCCTTCCTCCTGGCAGCCCAAAGCCTCGGCGTAGCCACCGCCCCCCAAGCCGCCCTGGCCTCCTACTCCCCCTTCCTCCACGACCACTTCGCGATTCCGGAGCACCGCCAGGTCATCGCCGGCATCTCCTTCGGCTACCCCGACCCCGACCACGCCGTCAACGGATTCCGCACCACCCGAACCGATCTCGACAACGTCGTCACCTGGCACTGATTCGTAGGACCTACCGCCGATTCGGGTGGCGGTTACTCATTTAGGGCGGCCTGCCAGTCCTTCGGAGCCATCTGGCACTGATTCCTCCTCAGACCGAAGGCCGGCAGGTTAACCTACACGGGTGTCGGTTAATCAAGATCCAGTCCGCCGCCTGAAAGGCTACGAGCGCCGCGCACTGATCCTCGATGCCGCCCGAACCCTGTTCTCCGCGAACGGCTATGACGCAGTCTCCATGCGCGACATAGCCGTTTCCGCCGGCATCACCCGCCCGGTGCTCTACGACCACTTCTCCTCGAAGAAGGCGCTCGTCCTAGACCTCCTCACCACGGAGACCGAGGCCCTGATAGCCCGCATCGCCGTTGCCGTCCGCAGCGATGCCGCCCCCACCGAGCGCCTATCCGCAGCCCTCCGCGCCTACTTCAAATTCATGATCGACCGCCCCCTGGCCTCCCGCCTGATCCTCACCCCCGCAACGGATCCGGATGTCGCCGAAGTGACCACCCACCTGCGCGACCTCGCGGAAAAGGGTGTACTGACGCTCATCGCGCCCGAGCCAGCTGCAGCCCTCGCACCCGAGCCAGCTGTAGCCCTCGCACCCGAGTCGGCCACAGCGAGCACGCCCGCGTCGGCCACAGCGAGCACTCCTGAGTCAGCCACAGCGAGTGAGTCAGCCACAGCGAGCGCACCCGCCTCAGCCGGTCGACCGACGGCACGCCAGCCCGACCCCCACAGCCTCGAAATCGCGGCCACCATCCTCGTGTCCTCCATTGTCGCCGTGGCCAATTGGTGGCTCACCCACCCCGAAGTCCCCCCGGACACCCTGGTAGACACCACCCTCACCCTGATCGCCCCAGGCCTAACCACCCTGACCGAACCACCCCGTTAGGACCCCCGATGTTCGAAAAGCACCCAGGCTGGAACGTCTCCCTCCCGCTCGGCCCAAACTCCCTGACCTGGAAGCACTTCGGCGACATCCGCTCCATGCTCATCCTCGGCCGAGCCGGCACCTTACAAAACATGCACCCGGTATTGGACGCAGCCCTCCAACAACATTCCAACTTCTTCACAGACCCCATGGACCGCTTCGACCGCTCGGTCGCACCAATCCAGGCGATGATCTACCAGCCCGACGCCGAAGCCCGAGCGACCACAGTCCGCGACTTCCACAAGCCCATCAAAGGCATTGCCCCCCAAGGCAACCGCTACCACGCCCTGGACCCCGAAGTCTTCTGGTGGACCCACGTAACCTTCTACGAATCCATAATCGCCACCCAAGAATTCTTCGGCACCCCGTTCACAGAGGAGGAGAAGGCGCAACTGGTAGCGGAGGGCCTAACGTGGTGGCGCCTCTACGGCATGTCCGACCGCCCAGCCTTCGGCGACTACGAAACCTACAAGTCCTACTGGACCCACATGTGGCAAGAAGTCCTGGAATCCAACAAAACAACAGACTTCGCCGCCGCCATCCACCAAGCCAAAGTCCCAGCCCCACCCTTCATCCCCCGCGTGCTCTGGCCAGCGATCCGCTACCCAGTCATGACCATCGGCGTCTGGATCTCCAACGCCACCATGCCCCCCGAAGCCCGAAATATCCTGGGCTGGAAGTGGTCCCGAACAGACCAACTCGCCTTCGAGGTCTTCCGCCACATAGTCCGCACAACCTGGACCCTCACCCCCGAACGCCTCCGCTACATCCCCGACGCCTGGGCCGGCATGCAGAAGCACCGCACCCGGCCGAAGCAGTACGACTCAATCGAGAGCCCTGATGACCAGCCAAGCCAGCTGTCGTCTTGAGCCGATCTATCCCCATGGACCGGACTATCCACAGCCCACCAGTCACCGCAGGTCGACAACCTCGCCCGCGCTAGCGGCTCTGCAACCCTCACTGTGTGATCCGCACCCGCACAGACCTGCTCAACAAGGGAGTCTCCGCCAGCACCATCTCCGACCGGTGCCGTCGTGGCACCTACACCCGTGTGCTTCCCGGCGTCTACTCCCTGGCCACCCCGACCACACTCACGAAATGCCACGCCGTAGTCGCATGGCTCCCCACTGCAATCCTCAGCCACCGCACCGCCGCCTGGCTCCACGGCATGCTCCCCGAGCCAACCCACGTCGAAGCCACCATCCCGAAAGGCGTATACCGCCGAGCACCCGACTGGCTCCGTCTCTACCGACGCGAATTGCCCGTCGAATGGATCACTGACGTCTACGACCTCCCAACAGCCAGCAAGGCCCTCACATTGCTGGACTGCATGTCCGTCCTGCCGAAACCCGCCGCAGACGCACTGATCGACAACAACATCTGCCGCACCGTCTCCCCGCAGGACATCATCAACCTGTCGTCCTCAACTCTCCGCGGATCCTCCGCCTTGCGGAAGCAACTACGCGAGGCCGCGATCCACGCCGCATCCGAACCAGAGCGCCTCTTCGCCAGAGCCTTGCATCAGCGCGGCCTGAAGCTACTCGCCAACCACCCAGTCGGCCCATACCGCTGCGATTTCGTAGACGAACAGTCCCACACCATCATCGAAGTAGACGGCCGCGAATTCCACAGCACACCAACAGCATTCCGCCAAGACCGTCGCCGCCAGAACAGCCTGCTCCTCGACGGCTGGCTGGTCCTGCGCTACGCAGCCGCCGACATCTTCCAGTCACTCGAACCGTGCGCAGACGAGGCTGCTGAGGTCGTGCGCCGCCGCAGACGTTCACGCCGCCCATAGCCCGGCCTTTTCGTGCACTTCCCCCTACGAAATGGCAGTTTCCCGCCAAATCCACTGCGTTAGTGCACGATTAAGCCGACCCGCTAAAACCGCCCGGCCAGCACTCCACCCGTGAACACTTGCCACTCAGCCCACGAGAACACCAAAGGCGGCCCAGCCTGGTTCTTCGAGTCACGCACGCCGACAGAATCGTCCACAAAGGCGACTTCGATACAGTCAGCCTTGTCGCCGCTATAGCTGCTCTTGAACCACTGGGCACCGTCTAGCTCGCCAGTCACGTTGAAAACTCCTTCGTCACCTGCCGCAGCAAACTACGGCTGGTCGCCTCATCCAGCGAAGCCTGCCGGAGAGTCTCGAGAACTCGATCGTACCGCTCCAAGTCGTCGTCCTTCTCGAGGTACATGCACCCGATAAAGGTCTCCAGATAGACGACCGGGGGCCACACCGGCTCTCCCTTCGCGTCCTCACCGAATTCCAGAATCGCGAACTGCCCCACAGGATCACCGACGGGAGCTCCCGCCGAGAACGGCAGCACCCGCACCGAAACATTCGACAGCTTTCCGATCTCCGCCAGATGGCGAAGCTGCTCAGCCATCACCCCAGGGCCGCCGACGGAGCAGCGCAACGCAGACTCGTGCAGCACCACATCCAACGTGATCGGCTGATGCCTGCGAGTCACAGCGGCCTGCCGTCTCGCTCGAAGCTCAACCCGGCGCTCATGCTCTGCCGCCGTCTCCCCCGGCTTGACCGCACGAATCAGCGCACGCGCATAGTCGGGAGTCTGTAGCAGCCCAGGAACCAGCGCAGGCTGATAAGTAGTCAACTTCCGCGCAGCAGACTCAAGCCCGACATAGACATCGAAGTTGGCCGGGATCAGGCTGCCGTACTCATGCCACCAACTCTTCTCGACAGCCTGCCGAAGCAACCCGACCATGGCCGTCGCCATATCACCCGACATCTCCAATACTTCGCAAATCGCCTGAAGATCCCGAACTTTCAGTCGAGTAGGTATCCCCCTCTCCAACCGCTGCAGCACAGACGAACTCACATCCGCCAGCCGCGCAACCTGCTCTTGCGACATCCCCAGAGCCGACCGCTCCTCCCGCAGATACCGTCCGAGTTGACGCCTAGGCAACGTCGAACCGCTCTCCAACATGACAACCCCCTCGTCGACAACCACCCGTACTGGGTCAACCCGGCCCCCGAAGTGATAGCGGCCCTGGGCATTCAGATCGATACAACTGGGTAACCCAGTTAAGGGTAATCACCCCAGGTCAGACGTGGTCTGCTTTCAAGCAGACAGACAGATCCAAGAAGGGAGCGGAAGATGTTCGAGCGACTGACCATCGGAGCATGGGTCATCACCACACCGGGTTGCTCAGTCCGTTACGTGATCGACGAGGGCGGACAGTTCACAACACTGATACTCGGCGACACCCAACGAGAGTTCGAAATCTCCTTGGACGCTGCAACTCTCACGGAGATTGTGACCCAGGGATTAGCATCGCTAAGCGAGATGACTACGCCCCGAAACGCCGAGGGCGGCCTGATCGAGCCGAACGTGGAGGCAGTGATTGTCCGAAACCCTGACGGCCCAACCAAGGTTCGAGTGTTCATCAACGGCATCGAAACGCCGATAACCGACTTCACCGTCGATGCAGGCGCCGGCTGGACCTGGGATGACTGGGCTTCAGCTCGGGATGTCAATCTCGCGGCCGCCTCACCGACAGCGCGCGAGCGGCTACTAGCGGCATACGCTGATCCGCCGGGTGGCGAGTTCATCACCGACCGCGAGGGAACAGCGTGGCTCAAGTGATGGACAGCTCGAATGCACCACAGCCCACGAACTACCCACGAACTCTGCCTATACGGCTTGACGCCCGGTCATCTGGCTTTCACAATCAGTCAGTGGCGCGCATTCTTGATCTCGGCCCGAACAAGCAACGGATCACAGCGCACAGCGTCGACAAGGGCGTCGTCTGTGAGCACCAAGTCGTCGCCGACGACGACGGCACCAAGCTCCTGCACCTGTCGACGTTCGGATCGAAGGACCGTGAGTCCGATCCCAAGAGCAGTCAATCGCTACAGTTCGATGCCAAAGTAGCGGCCGACCTCACTCGAGTCTTCCGTGATGCCTTCGGGGACGCAGCACTGAACATCCAGTCCCGTATAGATGTCGCGTTTCCATCGGGAGTCGCCGTGGACCCAGCGCTGCTGGCCCAGGCCTATGGGCGAGATCCCGAACTCTTCAGGGAACTGATCAGCAACGACGAAGCCGCACGAGACGTCGTCGCGATGGCTCATCGCAGAAGCCAGGTGGAGAGGTTTCGCAAGCTGCTCACTAATGATTCTTACTTCCAGTCGGAAGCCGACGAAGTCGCACAGCAGGGTATGGAACCCGTCTGGCAGCATTTCTTCGAGGAGAATCCATGGATTCTCGGGATCTCGCTCACGGGCCAGCTGCTGACATCGTGGAATGATCAGAAGTTGGAACAAGTTGTTGCAGGTCACTCCATAACAGGAGTGGGCAAACGTACTGATGCACTGCTCCGCACTTCCGGACGTATCAAGTCAATGGTGTTCGCCGAGTTCAAAACCCACAAAAAGGAGCTGCTGCAGAAAGCTCCCCACCGATCAGGTTGCTGGGCACCATCCGACGAGTTGTCGGGCGGCGTCGCACAGGTCCAGGGCACTGTTCATCGCGCCGTCAAAGAAATTGGCGAGCGACTGCAGGGCACCGTCGCAGACGGCAGCAAAGACCCCTATGACTACACCTATCTACTACGCCCGCGCTCCTACCTGATCATTGGAAGCTTGGACGAGCTTCATGGCGAAGAAGGCGGCGCGTACGAGGACAAGTTCCTGTCCTTCGAGCTGTACCGGCGGCAACTCGTCGAGCCCGAAGTACTGACCTTCGATGAACTGCTGACCCGAGCCGAGTGGATAGTGACGTCGGAAGCATCTGGCTCGGCATCCTCGAAACCTGGAGATCCGGTGGTTAGCGACAGTCAGCCTTGACGAACAAACGCAGCTCGGCGGGTGCAAGCCAGCGGGCTGGCGGTGAATCATCCGTCCACAATTTGGCGTGCGGGAGGATGAGATACTCGGCGCGTGTATCGGTTCTACTGAAACGTGGAGCGCGACAATGTGCTGTCGTTCGATTCCGGCTTAAGCACGATGTCGGCAATCACCGGCGGCTGGCGTTGCACCGAGCGGGACTTCCCCGCCACCGCGCACGCTCGGCGTTGCGAACCCGAAATCGTTGCTGCGGAACCCACCACGACCCTGCGGCGCCGGTCCGGGTTCAGAAGTTTCCCCGGGACAGCTCCTTGAGCATGTCTATATCCAAGGCCTGCTCGGCGACCATCTTCTTGAGCCGCGCGTTCTCGCGCTCAAGCTCTTTGAGCCGTTTGGCATCCCTGATTTCATGCCGCCGTACTGAGCTTGCCACCGATGCCAGGAGGCCTCGGAGATCTCGAGGTGTTTGCACACCTCCTCGATCGAGAACTCCCCCCGATCAGCTTCTCGCCTTCGCGCAGTTTGCGGATGATCTGCTCGGGTGTATGCCATCGTCGCGCCATGTCGTGATCCTGTTCTCCCGCAGCTATTCTGGTGCATCAAAACCCTCACAACCGCCGGACCCACTCCGCAGGCCCCAGTCAGTACTTCGAGCCAAACACCCTACGCCACAACGGGTACCGGCAATCCCGACGCACGGTCCGGAGACGCGACACAGCACCGACTCCCATCCCTCGGCAGTCGCAGTCCGCTCGCGTATATGAGAAGCTTCGTCAGCTGGTGTACTCAGTCTTCGGGGAGTGTCGTGACCACAGCCATAATCGCAGCTAGCCTTCAGGACAGCGTGGATCGATACGCGCGGTCCCTGATCGTTCCATCTCGACTGCTGGCTTTGCATCCGAGAAAAGCCGGTAGCGCGGGCGATGCCGCCGCACTCGCACCTGCCATCGCGCTCGGCGTCATCTCGGCGTTCGAGGGTTTTGTTGAGGATTTCTTCGCGACTGCCCTCTACCTCCGAGGCCAAAACCTGGCACAGATAGCTAAGAAGACAAAGCTGAACAACCCTGACATCAAAGTCTTCGAACAGCTTGTCGGGAAAGACTTTACAGCGACTACGCCGAAGATCGGAGTCGGCTTCAGCATCGACGTCTGGTACCCCCCGGCGCCCGAGTCCGGGAATCGAAAGTGGATTCCAGTGGAGCTGGACTGGAAGCATGCCGTCGCAGACGGACAAGGTTGGATGCAGGTGCGGCATTGTCTGACACATGGGCTCACCAGTGGTTGGCGGAGCGAGGTATGGCCTGGCCCTCTGCAGGCAGAATTCAGACCTGCGGCGGCGGTCCTGAATCCGATGAAGAGCGGCAAACATTCGCTTGTACTACATGGAGCGATCACTTGCGCTCGCATCTACCGAGGTGCCGCAGTGCATCTTGCGAACCTGGTGGCGGGACAGCTAGACGAGACCCTGTCGTGGTCGAAACTCCCGGACTTTCCGATGTACAAGACATCACTTGAGGAGTACAGGGCCGCCAACGGGTTGAACGAGGACGGCACAATCTCGCCTACTGTTGCGGTTGCCGACTGACGCTTAGGCCACTGACCGCTGCCGTAAAGAGCTGGGGCACAACACCTATAGACGCCGATGGTCGACGGAGACCAAAGTCCTTCAATACCAGGCGGTCTGGCCCAGATGCCGCCGATGCGATAGATTAGCCTGGTGAACAATCAGCCGATCGGTGCACTCTACGGCGACGGGTCACAGGCTCGTGCCGAATTCAAGCTGAGCATCACTCGCGCGCTCTCAGATCAATTGGGAGAGAGGCTCAATAGCCTCCACCCTGCCTTCCTCAATCAAACCAACCTCGATCAGATCGAGGACCGCCCGGGTGTATATCAGCTGTACCTGAGCGGCGCTCTTGTCTACGTTGGAAAGGCAAGCCGCGGCCTGCCATCGAGGCTTGCTAATCATCTTAAGAAGCTATCCGGCAGAACCAACCTCAACATCCATGACATCGGCTACGTCTGCTTGTACGTTGACGAGGATCTAGAGGCTGCCGCACCCGAGAAGCTACTCATCACCAAGTACCGCTCCAATGGTGAAGCACCCTGGAATACAATGGGTTTTGGCAACAAAGATCCGGGCAGGAATCGCGACGAGACACTAGTCAAGGCAAATCATTTCGATGCTCGATACCCCGTCGACATCGATCGAAAGATAGATGGGCTCGCTCTAGCCGGACCGACCCTCGGGTACGTACTCAAGGCCGCCAAGGCCGATCTCCCATTCACATTTCGGTACGAGACCAAGAACAAGTCGCTCAGCAAGCAACTAAACGATGCCCTGGTGATCGTCCCGCCATCGCGCTCGACCGCGACGGAACTCATGCTGCTGACGATCCAGGCGCTACCCGATGGATGGCAGGCCACCGCCCTGCCCGGCTACATGATTCTTTATCACGAGACCAAGGAATACGGTAGCGCGCGACTGTTCTGGCGAAGGGTAGACGGCCAGGTTGAGCAGTTCACCGGCCAGGCACGCTTGGACGAAAGTGGCGAAGTCGACCCACCTGTCGACGATGATGACGAGTAGTAGCCGGCGCGTCTTGTGACACGCCGAGATCGATCACATGTCGCACGTGCGTTCGAACTGCGACCGCGGTATGGTTTCCGCCATGTCGAAGCAGCGGCGCGCAGCCGACACAGGGCGTACGAGCGTTGAGCTTTTCGCTGGTGGTGGTGGCCTGGCGATGGCCGTTGAACATGCTGGGTTTAGACCGTTGCTGCTCAACGAGTTTGCGAAGCGTGCATGCGAGACACTCGCCACCAACTGCGCGATACCTCTAGAGGAGGGGCATGCTCCAGCGATCCCTGGACGCGGCAAGCGACCGCCGCTAATCGTCGGCGATGTGCGCAAGGTCGACTTCGAGTATCTCCGAGACCAGGTCGACGTGCTGGCAGGAGGTCCGCCTTGCCAACCCTTCTCACTCGGTGGCGTGGCAAAGGGTGACGAGGACGACCGAAATGGCTTCCCGCACATGTTCCGCGCGATCCGTGAGATGCGCCCCAAGGCCGTGATATGCGAGAACGTACGTGGGCTCCTCCGCCCATCGTTCAAGCCATACTTCGACTACATCAAACGAGAACTGTCGCTTCCGTTCGAGGAACGGGCGGAGGGGTCGGATTGGCGAGATCACAACGAGATCCTTCGCCATATGCAGGATTCGGTACATGTCGCGGCCGATGAGAGTTACGACGTCGAGCATTTCGCGGTTAACGCCGCTGACTACGGCGTACCCCAGATTCGGAACAGGGTGATCGCCATCGCTTTCCGGCGGGACCTTGGCGTTGATATGGACAACTTCAAAGCGCTTGTCCGGCCACGGTTTTCCGACAGTAGCCTGTACGAGGATATGCACAGCGGCGCTTACTGGAAGCGGCATCCCGAGGTTCCAAAAGCGGTTCGAGAACGGGTTATGGCACGAATCCCAGTTCCACAGCAAACTCTCCGAGCGTCAGAAGAGGAACGACCCTTGCCATGGCGGACGCTTCGCGACGCTTTGAAGGGGATCAACGGGCAATCGCCGTTGCCTGATGTACCGCCACAGCTCCTCGACCGAAAAGAGCATAACCTCGGCGGATTCACGGACCATATAGGCTGGCCAGATGCCCGGATCTATCCTGGTCACACCCCTAATGAACTTGACCGACCCGCGAAAACCGTCAAGGCCGGGGTCCACGGGGTCCCCGGCGGTGAGTCTGTGATGCTGCTGGACAACGGTACTCACCGTTATATGACTGTCCGGGAGACCGCGAGGGTTATGACCTTTCCTGACAAATGGCAACTCGCGGGACCGCGCGGCGAGAAGATGCGACAACTCGGCAACGCTGTGCCCGTGCTCCTCGGCGAGGCCTTTGCCGAGGCTGTCGCTACGGCGCTTAAAGAGGCTGAGTCAGAGAAGTAGAAGCAAAGTGCCCAGCCACCACACCGGCAAGTGGAACGACCAAATGCCGCCTGATCGAGCGTGGAAATGTCCGCCCGGCTTGGATCGAGCGGCTCGTACGACTGAGCAGGACCGCGCAGCGGGAGGGCGGCATAGTCGACTAGTGGATCTAGGGAACGGTCGGGTCTCCTGCGCCTCCGTCGAGTTGAAGGTCTACGCCAAGACTCGCCGAATCCGTGCCTACATCCGCTGGTCGGATAACGGCAAGTACCCAACGAAGTACGTCGGCGAGGTGGATGGGCGAACGCGACGCCAGAACCTCATCCAGGCATGGACTCTGGTGTGCGACAAGCAGTTACTCCGTCGCCCAGCGGAACCATCGAATTCCTGGGCCAGCACACCGGCGGTTCGATCAGTCATGCGCGCGAACCGCGGCAAGGATACGCGCCCGGAACTTGCGCTGCGTTCGGCGATACGCGCACACGGTCTCCACTATCGCGTGGACATGCAGCCCCTTCCCGACATTCGACGAAGGGCGGACGTAGTTTTTGTCGGCCCACGAGTCGCAGTCTTCTGTGATGGCTGTTACTGGCACGGATGCCCCGAGCATTACAGGCCAGCACAGCGGAACAGCGATTTCTGGAGCTCAAAGATCGCCGGTAATAAAATGCGTGATCGCGAGACCGATCGCCTGTTAATCGATGCCGGCTGGCAAGTTATTCGAGTATGGGAACACGACAATCTAGAAGCCGCTGCGGGCGAGATCGCTAATGCTGTGCGCGCACGCCGGTGATCCAAGTTCGTACTTTTGACCTCAAGATGGGGACACGGAGTGGATAGAAAACCACGTACCACAGATCAGATAAAGCAGCTTGTTGCCGATATTAAAAAGGTAAGAGAGGAGGTTAACAGTCTTCCGACCGGGTCGGTATCTCGACTCAAGCGAATACTCCTTGAAGACGCGGCCCAAGATCTAGCCGAACATATTATGACACTCGATCCCGTTCGCTACCCAAAGTCTGTCTTTGATCCTGCAGACTCGGAATTCTTCGGCGCCTTTGCGGCCATTGCCCTCCTAGGGCAAGACCTGCATCCGTTGAAATCTATTGCCGCAGACAGAATTTACGGCACCGGAGTATATGCGTTGTACTACTACGGGGATTATGAGTACTACGCGCCGATCCGGGGTACTGAGACCCCCATCTACGTCGGCAAGGCCGACCCTCCGTCTGGCGCTCGTACGCCACGGCAGCAAGGCACCGGACTCACAGAAAGGCTCAATAAACACCAGAGCAATATCGCCTTAGCGGAGAGTTTGTCAGTCGAGGACTTTCAATGCAGACGCCTAGTAGTAGCGAGCGGTTGGCAGATCGCTGCCGAGAATGCCCTGATTGGATTGTTCAGTCCGATATGGAATAAGCAAACCACGATCCTTCAAGGGTTCGGAAAACATGGTGACGACCCCAAGACTCGAGCCAATAAGCGCTCCCCATGGGATACTCTACACCCCGGCCGAAAATGGGCAGCCGACCCGGAACAGGAGGACGCGAAAACCATCGAGAGGATCCGCGAGGATATCACACAGCATTATAAAATATATCCACCTTTCACCGATGCGCACGCGATTATTCAGCAATTGATTTCTAAAGTCGGAGTCGATAGCTTCTAACCTATCGTCCACCGAAACCAGCACCGGGGACCAGATGCTCATCTAACTCGATGATCGCGGAATCCTGAGATGAGTCAATGGTGGTGAAGCGGATCAGCCGATCGTCTCGACCGATCGCGGAAGCTGGGGCGGCGAATCCGAAGGCCATGACCAGCTTTCTGGTATCGATTGTGCCGCTGTCCGAAATTTCTGAGGCGTATTCCGGCTCTACGATCGGGAAGAGCATGAGGGCACCGCGGCGCGGAGCTACAAGACCTTCAGTTATGGGATCACCGGAGTTGGGAAGGCCGCCCGCGATCCGCATGGCAACACTGTTCTGTTTTGGTTCGCTAATACGAGAGAACATGGAGTCGCGGGTACGGCCTCGTTCCCACCAGTCGAAACGACGGTCGGTGTTGTCCAGAGCAATTCCCTTAACATGCTTCACGCGTTTCGGTGCGAGGACGATCCACTCGTCGACGCCTCGGCTAGATCCTGTGGAGATCTCGCGCAGATATGCAAGGTGTGGAGTGAACAGTGAGGGAGCGCGCCAGCGGAGCGACTCAAGAATCTCAATTAGTTCCTGGGGTTCGATTCGACCTGCCAACGCCTGGAACCTGTGGATGACATCCTCTTCCGGGATGAGGTACTTGAACTCTGTCGGCGCGGTATCGAGCCGAGCCATGACCCGAGACCATAGCTCAGCGTTGTGCCGTAGGTCCGGGCCAGCTTTGGGATAGTCGTAGAACTCCTTCCAGCGGCCGGGCGTTCGCACCTCGACAAGGCGGGCGTTGTACATCTTGTTGGCGCTGGTCGGCTTTAGCCACGGAAGGTGTTGGGAGACTAGGGGCGGGACCTGCGCAGGAGTGATCTGCGGCATGCCATCAAACATTACCGCGTACTGCTTTAGTTCCTGGCGGAAACTCTCCTCGTCCATACAGACGGCTTCGAATGCCTTGAACAGATCGATATCACGTTTGCCATGTTCCTCTTCGCGACCGATGTACAGCCGCACCAGATCTCGATAGCCCCTACGGAAGCCGAACCAGCGGCCCATCTGCATCAGAGCTGAGGCGTTGGCGGACCGACGGCGGAAGTAGGAGACGGTCAGACCTTCTACTGTAAAGCCACGGGAAAGTTTTTGTCCGCCTATCAGGACCTTCCAGATGGGGCGGCGGTCGAAATCGGCTTCGCCGGTAGTTATGTCAGCGTCACCGTTGACGACGATGATCGGCCTCTGGTCGGCGCTGATGTTCATGACGGTGGGGCCGACGTACGGCATCAGGTCGTCGTAAGTGGTGGGGGTGGTGTAGCCGGCGGCTCGAACGGCTGAGACGGGGGCTATGTCGGAATCGAAGAGCGTACGTAGTCGCTGATGGCCTCGGGAGCTGGAATAGCCTGCTTCCCACCAGATTTTGGTGAGGCGGCCAAGTAGCTCGCGGTGGGATTCGACCCAGTTGGATTCGTGGATGAGCATGGTGTGGTGGCGGAAGTAGTCTTCGCCCAATCCATCTCGGTCTTGCCGGTAGAGCTTCATGGCGCCGGTGAGCACGAACATGTCGACGGCGCGCTCCAAGGGTTCGGTGTCGTCCTCGTCGGTGACGACTACGTCGCGGACATGCGCCAGCTCGTTCGAATTGCTGTAAGACCGCTCCTCATCCGCGTCATCGAAGTCGAAATCATGGAAGTCGCTGGCGCCCATATATCCCTCGGGGCGGGCCAGCGAGATAATGAAGTCCTTGGGGAAGATGTCGGCGCTGTCGCTGGGATCGATGAAGACGTTGGCGTACGGGGTGGCTGTGTAGCCGACGTACTGCGCTCGGGGCAGCATTGTCAGCAGCTGCGAGATCTTCTGGTTGATGGCGGTGCGGTCGGCGTCGGGCTTCGGCTTCGAGGTGTTGACCGAGGCTTCGTCGGATTCGTCGTCGATGATCAGGACGGGGATCTCGTGGAGCGGGGTGCGAATCTTGTTGAGGTCCTTGACGAGTTTGGTGAGGACCGACTTGTTCTTCTTCACGACCATCAGCCGGGCTGCGGCGCGGTGCAGGTTCACCGGATCGTAGAGCGGGAGTGCGGGTTCCTGCTTCTCGAACTCCAACGCGACGATGCCCTGCAGCAGACTCTTGTAGTCATCGTGGCGGGTGGTAAGGCGGTGGATGTCGAAGCCGCCCAATATCGAAGGTGCGGTACCGAATTCGACGAATTTGCGCTGAATCCATTCCGGATCGTCGGAGTAGTCGGATTCGAATTCGCTGGCCCCACGCAGGACATTCTCCCGGCCGACCAGCTCCATATCGAGGCGACGCTGGGTCTGATCGCGAAGCAGGTTCATCGTGCCACCCAGCACGATGACCAGACGATAACCGGCATCCATGGCCCGCGCGATCACACCGGTGAAGTTCGCCGTCTTACCCGACTGGACGTAACCGACAACCAAGCCCTTCGACTGGTACGCCTCGGGCCGGGTCGGGTCCGAAAGTCGTTCCACCACACTCTCGGTCGCCATATCCAGGGTCGTGATCGCCTGGTCCGCCCAGCCTTTGCGGGCCAACAGCTCGGTGTACATGGGCCAGTACCATTCGCGGCCCTGGTGTGTCGCGTACCACGGGACGTACTCCTTGCTGATCACGACCGGCCGGGGAGCCCTGATAACCGGCGCTGCCACATCGAGCAGCTTGCCTGTGGTCGCCTCCAGTGCGAGTTCGCGGTACACGTCGCCACGGCGTTCGTCGGTACACGGGTCTGCAGACGACCACTGCGGCCCCTGAGCGAAGTCCCACGCACGCAATTGTTTTCGCCACATATCCACCAGTTGGTCGCCGGCGTCGGCCGCCCGCAATGCCTGCTGGAAGTCCGCTTCGGAGGCGTACAGGTCTGCTGCCGGCAAGTCCTCCGCCTGGTACCGCATCGCGCGCTCCAAACGCTTGGGTTTACTGCCCGCCAGATCGGCAAGGACCGCGTGGTGCAGTGCGATCCGCGGTGCGGCGTCCGGCGTATGCAGCGATTCCACGGTCATTCCCCATCCCGATCGCTGAGGCGATCCATTTCCGCGCGGGCCGCGGCCACCAACACCGACTGCCACAGCTGCAGATTGTCTTTGTCGCGGCTGCCGAGCCGCTCTCGCTGAAACACCTCGTGCACCATCAAATACAGCAGAGATTTGATCATCGGTGCGTCGTTGAGGCCGCCTCGACGACCACCCAGAACCGCAGCTCGGTACCGCTGATTGAGCAGTATCTCGCGCTCCTCGCGGTCGAGCTCGAAGAACGCGTCGCCCTCGAAGGTCTGCCATCTGATCGCGATCGGGTCTTCGCCGATCAGCGGTGGCAGTTCGTCTGAAATGACTTCTCGGATATCGGGATCCAGACCTTTACCGGGTGGAATCACCGGCTTGCGGTCAACCCCTGCCCGCTTGCGCGCTTCCCGATAGGTGGTGTCGGCAGCACTGAGGTATCCGGTGAACGTGACGCTGTCGTCGGTCGCATTCTCCAGTGCGGCAATGAATTCCGGCGATATCGAGACACCGTCCTTCTTGACGGTCAAACGGAATACATCACTCGCACCGGACGGCAGCTCAACGGCGACCCGCGCCAAGGACAGATGCTGTTCGGGCTGGCGGAAGTTGTTCCAGCCGCCCGCCTGCACGAGCCGATCATTGCGGTAGAGATAGAAGCCCTGCGTCTCCAAAAGCGAACCGATACCGCGGAACTGGGCCAGCGACGACTTCGGCGGCCAGATGTGCGCGTGCATCGGCACAACACCGACGGAGGGAACCTCCACCTTGAAGGTGCGTGGATAGTCGGGGTGCCCAATTACGGGGTAACCGAACGGATCCACCGGCTGCACACCGAAATCCATCACCACAAGCCCGGTCGCAATGTCCTCGACGGCGATGGTGATGTTGAAAGTGCCACGGGCCAGGAAACGGTGCAATTGCAATCCGAGGTGCATACCGAGCTTGCTGATGATGCGGGCCAGATAGCGTTCGGTCTGCTCCGGGCCGCCATTGCGGGGGAAGTCCTTCACACCGTCCCAGCGAACGACCGTGCCGTGCCACGTGATCGGCTTCCCTGCGTACCGGTCGATGAGGGACTGCGCGTAGCTCGGTTCGACTATGTCGCACTGGAATCCGGTCTTGGCGCGCTCCATATTCCAGCGCCGACCCGTCGGACGGCTCATGCGGGTTCGACTCACCACCGTGACCGCTGCGGCGTGGCTCAATGACGCGGATTTGAGACCGGTGCCGAACATTCCGAGCGCGCCATGCTGATAGTCGCGGCGACCGCCGATGGTCATGGCCACATCGAGTTCATCCTCGGCCATCCCACACCCGTCGTCGACAATCAGCAGACTGACCAAACGGTCACCGTCACGCAGGAAGTGGATGACGACGTCCTTGGCGCCCGCATCGATGGAGTTGTCCACAAGATCCGCCACAGCGGCTTCGAATCCGTAGCCCTGGCTGGTCAGAGCCTCCATGTAGCGGGGATCGGGTGGGAGGTGTTTGGTGCCGACGGTTGGAACATCGAACTTCCACTCTTCGACCATGACCACCCCTGAACTACAACTCTCGAATGAGAACTCTAGCGAATGATCCGCGTTGTACATCGTCGCGTTACCGAATACGAGGAAGTGACCGATTTACCAACGGATACAACCAAACTGGGCGGGCGGATAGTTCGAATTACACTCCGGCACCGAGGGCGCGGATGCAGCGGACCACGAGGGAGGCGGGGGCTTCTGTGCCGGTACCGGCCGCCCACTGTTCCAGGGCTATGCGGATCGCACCGGCTGCTGCGGCCGCGAGGAGGCGGAGGTGTAGGGAGTCAGCGTCTGGGCCTGCCAATTCCGTTAGGACTCTGCGGAGTTCGCGCTCGCCCTCCATGTTGATGCGGTGCCAGACTGCCCGCAACGCCGGATCGGTTTCCATGGCTTGCAGTAGGCCGCGGGTGAGCTCGAAATCCTCGCCCCCGTCGATGGTTAGAGATTGGACCGCAGCGGCTTCGAGGTCGGCCAGGGTTGGGAGGCGGCGGGGGCCGGAGGCTATTGCTTCGAACCAGCGTTGGGCGCCGGTGGTGAGCATTGGCTCGACAGCGTCTTCCTTCGTGCGCGAGTAGCGGTAGAAGGTGCGGAGGGCTATGCCGCTGGCCTCTGCTATTTGTTCGGCGGTTACGTCGGCCGTTCCGTGTTCGGCGAAGAGGCGGGCTGCGGTGCGGGCTATGTCCAGGCGGGTCTCGACCTTGCGGCGCTCGGCCAAGGTGAGGCGCACAGGCTCGGGAGCGGGCATTGGACGTCCTTATCGTTGGGGTGGTACGAGTCATCCTAGTCTTTGGATGTCAGTCTGGCACGTTGTGCCATTCAGGCGTAGCGTGTCAGGTACAGGGGGAAGAAGACATAGAGGAGAAGTTCGCAATGGAGCGTTTTACCGATCGCCGAGTACTCATCACCGGCGCGGGCTCGGGTATCGGCCGGGCTACTGTGCATCGGGTTCTCAGTGAGGGCGGGCAGGTTGTTGCCGCCGATATCAATGAGGCCGGGCTGGCCGAGACTGCCAAGCAGGCTGCTGAGCAGGGGAATGCCGAGCGGCTGAGCACCGTCACTGTCGATATCGGCAACGAGGAGTCGGTAAAGGCGGGCGTCGCGAGTGCTGTCGAGACTCTCGGCGGGCTGGATGCGCTTATCAATGCGGCCGGCATTCTGCGGTCGGCGCATACCGAGACCATGCCGCTGGCTGATTTCAACAAGATCATCACGGTGAACCTCACCGGCACCTTCCTGATGATTCGTGAGTCGCTGCCGGCGCTGCTCGCGTCGAACAAGGGCGTCATCGTGAACTTCACCTCGACGTCGGCGTTCTTCGCGCACCCGTACATGGCCGCTTACGCCGCGTCCAAGGGCGGGATCATGTCCATGACGCACGCGCTGGCCGCGGAATACAGCAAGCAGGGCCTGCGCGTGGTTGCCGTTGCACCGGGGTCCATCTCGAGCGATATGACCGACGGCAAGGGCCCGGGCCTGCCCGAGGATGCCGATCTGAGTCTGTTCATGAAGCTGATGCCGGGCATCGGACAGGGCTTCGCCTCCCCGGACACCGTGGCCGGCGTGGTCGCGATGCTCGCCTCCGATGACGGTGCGTTCATCACCGGCACCGAGGTCCGCATCGACGGCGGCACCCACTACTGAGTCGAATTACGACGCAATCGAAGTCGCCAACGGCCCCGCAATTGCGGGGCCGTTGTCATGCAAGGGGGATGACACCCGGTACACGTCATACTTCAGGACGACGGGAACCCTGATCTCTCACGGAATCTCGGCCGTATCAATATCTTTCCGGCCGGAAAGACAGCAGACTCGGACCCATGAGCTCGAAATTCACTTCCGCACAAGGAATGTTCGCTCGAATCGCCGTCGTGGGTGCGCTCACTGTTGCTCCGATCGCGGTGCTGGCCGCTACGGCTTCAGCGGACACCACCCAGACCGACGCCACCGATGTGTCACGGCCGCACTGGGATCGCAACCCCTGGTCCAACGACCCGTGGAACAACCAAGATCAGGACTGGTGGCGCAACAACAACCAGTCCGACTGGTGGCGCGACCACAATCGCCACGACCGCCAGGACAACCACGACGACCGCGACTGGCTCCGTAACACGCTGCCGCGCGGCGCATTCGGAAGCAGCTGAAAACCCCCGAGAATACGCAACGGCCCGCCACCCCCGGAAGGTGTCGGGCTGTTGCGTCGAATATCCCTGAGACACCAACCTCATCATCACCCGCCAGGCGAACCAGTCGTCCCGGCAGCCGCAGCCACGCCGTCCAGAATCAGCTCCAGACCGAAGGCGAAATCCTGATTCGCGGAATCGGGCGGCTCGGGAATCGATTCGAACAAACCCGAGCCGAGAAGCGCTGTGACATCCGGGAATAGAGCCGGGTCGACCACCTCGGTCAATTCGCGAACGTAGTCGCGCAGCGCCTGCGCCTCGTCGAGGTTCACCGCACTCCTGCTCTCCGCGAGCTGCCGGTCCATGACGAACGCCTGCCGCACATACCCACCGACGACGGTGATCACCCCGATCTTGGCGGCCCAGTCCAGATCGGTGTCACGCAGCGCCCGCAGGCCCGCATCCATCCACGCAATGGCGTTCGGGCCCCGCGGCGGACCGGTCACCGGCAATTGCGCCAGCCACGGCCGGCGGCCGAAGACCTCCGATTGCGCCATGGCCCAGCGGCGCAGCGCGGGACGCCATGGGCCGGCATCGGATTCGGGCACGGCCCCGAGCGCTGCGTCGCCCATGAGCCCCACCAGTTCATCCTTGGACCCGATGTGCCGATACAGCGACATGGGCGTCACCGAAAGGGCCGCAGCGATTTTCGGCAGGGTCGCGGCGGGCAGACCACCCTCGTCCGCCAGGCGCACCGCGGCGCCGACAACTCGGTCGATGTCCAGTTCGGCCGGGCGGCCCAGCCGGGGGCCGGTGCGCAAACGCCATAGTCGGACCAGGTCATCGGGCATTCTCGGCTCGGCCATGCCGCGGGTTCCTCCTGTCTCGGATCGACGCCGAGATTAACATAGCCCTTATAGTATAAGTCTTATACTATCGCTGGCATGGATACGACAACACTCCGGCGCGCCACCGGACTGGCAGCTCTGACCGGCGCCGTTCTCATGCTCATCGAGCTACCGCTGTACTTCGTCTATGACGGCCCGCCACCGGACTGGAATGTCTTGACCCGCAGCCTCTTCGGCCTCGGCGGCATGACAGCGCTCATCGTCTTCATGACAGGCTTCGGCTACCTGGTGAAACGCGCCGAGCCCGCCGTGGATTGGCTCGGCGCTCTCGCCACCAATGCCGGATTGCTGTGGCTGGCAGTCGCTTTCGTCTCCACCGGTCTGGAGGTCGGTGCGGTCATCCAAGCCCCCGACCCCATCGACCCGACCATCACCGTCAGCGGCACCTACATCCTGTACGGCACCATCTCCCGGTTCCTGGAGGCACTCTTCTTCTGCGCCTTCGGTTTCGCCGTCCGGCACAGCCGCGTACTCCCCCGGTGGACCGCACGCTCGGCCTTCGCACTGAGCCTGCTCAACCTCGCGTTCGTCCCCTCCATGTTCTTCGGGAACACCCCCGCGAACTTCTATGCCGCCAATGGCTGGGGCACCACCGCCACCATGGGCGGCTTCACCATGCTGTGGCTGCTAGCCGTAGGTAGCGCAACGGCCCGGCACCCCCGAAAGGTGCCGGGCCGTTTCAGCGCCGAAAACGCCTGAGAATTAAGCGGTTTCGGTGATCGGGCGATCGACCCAGCTCATCAGGCCGCGCAGCTTGGCGCCGGTGACCTCGATCGGGTGCTCGGCGTTCTCCTTGCGGAGGCCCTCGAGCTCCTTGTTGCCACCCTCGACATTGGCGACAAGACGCTTGACGAAGGTGCCGTCCTGGATGTCGGACAGGATCGCCTTCATGCGCTCCTTGGTGCCGGCGTCGATGACGCGCGGGCCCGACAGGTAGCCACCGAATTCGGCGGTGTCGGAGACCGAGTAGTTCATGCGGGCGAGGCCACCCTCGTACATGAGGTCGACGATCAGCTTGAGCTCGTGCAGGACCTCGAAGTACGCCATCTCGGGCGCGTAGCCGGCCTCGACCATGACCTCGAAACCGGTCTTGACCAGTTCCTCGGTGCCGCCACAAAGAACAGCCTGCTCACCGAAGAGGTCGGTCTCGGTCTCTTCCTTGAACGAGGTCTTGATGACGCCGGCGCGGGTGCCGCCGATGCCCTTGGCGTAGGACAGCGCCAGGGCCTGGCCCTCGCCCTTCGGGTCCTGATCGACCGCGATCAGAGCCGGAACACCCTTGCCATCGACGAACTGGCGACGCACCAGGTGGCCCGGGCCCTTGGGGGCGACCATGGCGACGGTGACATTGGCCGGAGCCTTGACCAGACCGAAGTGAATGTTCAGGCCGTGGCCGAAGAACAGCGCGTCGCCGTCCTTCAGGTTGGGCTCGATGTCATTGGTGAAGATCGACGCCTGTGCGGTGTCGGGGGCGAGGACCATGATGACGTCGGCCCACGCGGAGACCTCGGCGGGAGTGCCGACGGTCAGACCGGCCTCTTCGGCCTTCGGGCGGGACTTCGAACCCTCGGCGAGGCCGACGCGGACGTCGACGCCGGAGTCGCGCAGGCTCAGCGAGTGCGCGTGGCCCTGGCTGCCGTAGCCGATGACAGCGACCTTGCGGCCCTGGATGATCGACAGGTCAGCATCGTCGTCATAGAACATCTCGACTGCCACTTGGGTTTCTCCTTCTGGATTCTGTGTCTAACGGTTGTGGATCCCGGCCAAAAGCATGCCGGGATGACGAGCGGTTGGCCGCAGGGGCGGCCGGTTACTAGCGAGTCGCGGTGATCGACTTGGGTCCGCGACCCACCGCGACAACTCCGGACTGCACGATCTCACGGATGCCGTAGGGCTCCATCATGCGCAGCAGTGCGTCGAGCTTGGACCGGGTGCCGGTCGCCTCGATGGTCAGCGCGTCGGGTGACACGTCGATCACCTTGGCGCGGAACAGGTTCACGGCTTCGATGACCTGGGTGCGAACGCTGGCGTCAGCGCGCACCTTCACCAGGATCAGTTCGCGGGCAACGGAACTGTCGTCGTCCTGCTCCACGATCTTGATGACATTGATCAGCTTGTTGAGCTGCTTGGTGACCTGCTCGAGCGGCAGGTCCTCGACCGTCACGACGATGGTCATGCGCGAGATCTCGGGGATCTCGGTGCCGCCGACCGCCAGCGATTCGATATTGAAGCCGCGGCGGGAGAACAGGCTGGCGACGCGCGCGAGCACGCCGGGCTTGTCCTCCACCAGCACGGAGAGGGTGTGGGTGGTGCTCATTCCTCGGTCCCCTTCTGGGCGGCCTTTTCGTGGGCAGTCAGAGTGGCCTTCTCGTGCAGCATGGCCTCGTGGATGACGGCGGGCTCGTCCACGGCCTCGTCGTCGTCGAAGAGCGGGCGGATGCCGCGCGCGGCCATGATCTCGTCGTTGGAGGTGCCGGCGGCGACCATCGGCCACACCTGCGCGTCCTTGCCGACGATGAAATCGATCACCACGGGACGGTCGTTGATGGACTGCGCCTCGAGGATCGCGGCCTCCACGTCCTCTTCCTTCTCGACCCGGATGCCGTGGCAGCCAAGGGCTTCCGCAAGCTTCACGAAGTCGGGGATGCGCAGGGTGTGGGTGCCCAGATCGGTGTTCGAGTAGCGCTTCTCGTAGAACAGGGTCTGCCACTGGCGGACCATGCCGAGGTTGCCGTTATTGATGAGCGCGACCTTGATCGGCACGCCCTCGACGGCGCAGGTGGCCAGTTCCTGATTGGTCATCTGGAAGCAGCCGTCACCGTCGATGGCCCAGACCTCGCGGTCCGGCAGGCCCATCTTGGCGCCCATGGCCGCGGGAACCGCGTAGCCCATGGTGCCGAGGCCGCCGGAGTTCAGCCAGGTGCGCGGCTTCTCGTACTTGATGAACTGGGCGGCCCACATCTGGTGCTGGCCGACGCCGGCGCAGTAGATGGCGTCCGGTCCGGCGAGCCGGCCCAGCGTCTCGATGACGAACTCCGGCGACAGCGAACCGTCGCTCGGGGTCTTCCAGCCCAGCGGGTAGGACGTGCGGATGTTGTCCAGGTAGGCCCACCACGCGCTCAGCTCCAGCAGCGGCGCTGCGCCGACAGCCGGATCGGACTTGAGGGTTTCGATGAGCTCGGTGATGACCTCACGGCAGTCGCCCACGATCGGGACGTCCGCGTGCCGGTTCTTACCGATCTCGGCC
The DNA here is from genome assembly GCF_025465275.1 of Nocardia sp. Classification (GTDB taxonomy): domain Bacteria; phylum Actinomycetota; class Actinomycetes; order Mycobacteriales; family Mycobacteriaceae; genus Nocardia. Next base: position 91,496 of record NZ_JAODNK010000027.1, read on the forward strand.
GGGTCGATATCGGCGTGGATGACCTTGGCATTGGGTGCGAAGGAATCCAGCTGGCCGGTGACGCGGTCGTCGAAACGCGCGCCGAGAACCACCATGAGGTCCGACTTCTGCAGTGCCGCAACAGCTCCCACGGTGCCGTGCATACCGGGCATACCCATGTTCAGGGTGTGCGAGTCCGGGAACGCGCCGCGGGCCATCAGCGTCGTGACAACCGGGATACCGGTCAGCTCGGCCAGTTCCAGCAGTTCCGCGGACGAATCGGACTTGATGACGCCGCCGCCGACGTAGAGCACCGGGGACTTGGCCTCGAGGATCATGCGCGCGGCCTCGCGCACCTGCTTACCGTGCGGCTTGGTCACCGGACGGTAGCCGGGCAGCCGCATCTCCGGCGGCCAGCTGAAGGTGGTCTGCGCCTGCAGCACATCCTTCGGGATATCGACCAGGACCGCGCCCGGGCGCCCGGTGGAGGCCAGGTGGAAGGCCTCGGCCAGCATGCGCGGGATATCGATCGGGTCGGTGACCAGGAAGTTGTGCTTGGTACACGCCATGGTGATGCCGGAGATATCGGCTTCCTGGAAGGCGTCGGTACCGATCAGGGCGCGCCCGACCTGACCCGTGATGGCCACCAGCGGCACCGAATCCATCTGGGCGTCCGCGATCGGGGTCACCAGGTTGGTCGCGCCGGGGCCGGACGTGGCCATGCACACACCGACCTTGCCGGTTGCCTGGGCATAGCCGGTGGCCGCGTGGCCGCCACCCTGCTCGTGCCGGACCAGAACGTGGCGGACCTTGACGGAATCGAAGAGCGGGTCGTAAACGGGAAGGATCGCGCCGCCCGGAATACCGAAAACCGTGTCGACGCCGAGCTCCTCGAGCGAGCGGACAACAGACTGCGCGCCGGTGACCCGCTCGGGCGGGACCTGGCGGCGGTTCGGAGTAGTGGCCGGAGCCACGGCCGGCGTGGCCGAAGCCGCGGGCCTGCGGGCCGAAGGCCCGGGTCGGGCGGTAGGTGCGCTCACCGTCTTGGTTCCTTACTGCTTGTCGTTCCAGTTCATGGACTTGCCTGAACACAAAAAAGCCCTCGACAGCCATGGCTGTTCGAGGGTGGCGCGTCGCAGCTGCGAGCTGACGTAATTGACCTATAGTCGTCGGCTCAGCGCTGGACGCGCCTGCCGATTACGAGCAACTCGATTCGATTCACGCGTCCGACGGTAAGTGCGCATGAGCCGCTGAGTCAAACATCTGACCATGTGTGTCTCATTATGTGAGACAGAGCGGTTGTTCGGGTTCGTTCAACACAATGCGAGGATGGGGGTGTGTCATCACCGCATCAGTCCGTGCCACCAGCTCGATCGTCCCACACGCCCGACTCCGGATCGGACACGGGTCGCGTGATCCGCATCCCCCGGCTCGCGCATATCGGGGTGTTCCTCCTGCTGTTCTGCGCCGCTTTCCCGTTCTTCGGGTGGCCCGCGGGACTATGGGTGTTGTTCGCCATACCGGTGGCTGTGGCCGTCTGGATCGAACGCACCCGAACCACGGTGTCGGAATCGGGGATCGATGCACGAAGCATGTTCTCCACCCGGCATATCGACTGGTCCGAGGTGAAGGGTCTGCGCCTACCGAAGCGCGGGTACCTGCAGTTGCATCTCGCCGATGATTCGGATGTGCGGCTGCCCGCGGTCAGCTACGACCGGCTGGCAGATCTGGTCGCAGCATCCGGCGGGCGAATTCCGGATCCGTTCTTCGAACCCGAGGACGCGGATGCGGCCGCAGAAGCCGACGAGACCGCTGTTGCCGAAAGCACTGTGCCCGAAAACGAAGTGGCATCGGCCGAGTCCGCGAAGGCCGAGGACACCGACCGCTAGCGTGTCGGGGTGCGAGGTTTCGACCGCTGACGGTGGTCAGCGTCTGCGGGAGTAACGTTGGATTCCGCCGAAAGCATTCGGCGAAGTCGCCGACCAGCCCCCTGCGACGAGAACCCGAGGACCCCATGCCACCGCTTCGCTCACGCACCACCACCGCCGGACGCAATGCCGCGGGCGCTCGCGCCCTCTGGCGTGCGACCGGTATGACCGACTCCGATTTCGGTAAGCCGATCATTGCCATCGCGAACTCGTACACCCAGTTCGTCCCCGGCCATGTGCATCTGAAGAACGTCGGCGAGATCGTGGCCGAGGCGATCTGGGCGGCGGGCGGCGTACCGCGCGAATTCCACACCATCGCGGTGGATGACGGCATTGCCATGGGTCACGGCGGCATGCTGTATTCGCTGCCCTCGCGCGAGATCATCGCAGATTCGGTCGAGTACATGGCCAATGCGCACACCGCCGATGCGCTGGTGTGTATCTCCAACTGCGACAAGATCACTCCCGGCATGCTCAATGCCGCCATGCGGCTGAACATCCCGGCCGTGTTCGTCTCCGGCGGTCCGATGGAGGCCGGTAAGGCCGTCGTGGTGGGCGGTGTGGCGCAGGCGCCGACCGACCTCATCACCGCCATCTCCGCCAGCGCCTCGCAGGCCGTCAGCGATGCGGGCCTGGACGAGGTCGAGCGCAGCGCCTGCCCGACCTGTGGTTCCTGCTCCGGCATGTTCACCGCGAACTCCATGAACTGCCTCACCGAGGCGCTGGGTCTGGCACTGCCGGGCAATGGCTCCACGCTGGCCACCCATGCCGCGCGCCGCGCGCTGTTCACCCGGGCCGGGCAGGTCATCGTGGATATCGCCACCCGCTGGTACCGCGATGACGATGCCTCGGTGCTGCCGCGGAATGTGGCCACCGCCAAGGCTTTCCGCAATGCGATGGCGCTCGACGTGGCCATGGGCGGTTCCACCAATACCGTGCTGCACACCCTCGCCGCCGCGCAGGAGGGTGAGATCGACTTCGATCTGCAGACCATCGACGAGATCTCCCGTCGGGTGCCCTGCCTGTCGAAGGTCTCCCCCAATTCCGATTACCACATGGAGGATGTGCACCGCGCCGGTGGCATTCCGGCCATCATGGGCGAGCTGCGCCGCGGCGGACTGCTCGAAACCGACGTCACCAATGTGCACAGCGCCTCCTTCGAGGAGTGGCTCGACACCTGGGATATCCGCTCCGGCAAGGCTTCCGACGAGGCCATCGAGCTGTTCCACGCCGCGCCCGGCGGAGTGCGCACCATCGAACCGTTCTCCACCGAGAACCGCTGGTCCTCGCTCGATACCGATGCCGAGGGCGGCTGCATCCGCGATGTGGCGCATGCCTACACCGTCGAGGGCGGGCTGTGCGTGCTGCGCGGCAATATCGCACCGGACGGCGCGATCCTGAAGACCGCCGGCATCGACGAGGACCTGTACACCTTCGAGGGTCCGGCCGTGGTGGTCGAATCCCAGGAGGAGGCGGTCTCGCTCATCCTCAATAAGAAGATCCAGCCGGGCGATGTGATCGTGATCCGCTACGAGGGCCCCAAGGGTGGTCCCGGCATGCAGGAAATGCTGCACCCCACCTCATTCCTCAAGGGCACGGGTCTGGGCAAAGTCTGCGCGCTCATCACCGACGGCCGCTTCTCCGGCGGCACGTCGGGCCTGTCCATCGGCCACATTTCGCCGGAAGCGGCCAGTGGCGGCGGCATCGGCCTGGTCGAGAACGGTGACCGCATTCGCATCGATGTGCACTCCCGTGCGCTCGAATTGCTGGTCCCCGATGAGGTTCTCGCGGAGCGACGCGTGAAAATGGAAGCGTCAGAACGGCCTTGGCAGCCCGTGAATCGCGAGCGCTCGGTGACCACCGCGCTGCGCGCGTATGCGGCGCTGGCGACCTCGGCCGATAAGGGTGCTGTGCGGCGGGTGCCGTAAGAAAGATCAGAGGGAATGACAATCGAATATGTCGGCAAAGCCGACACCATGCTGGCCGAGTACACCTCGATGCTGGAGCGCAGTGATTACCGCAAAGCCCAGGCGAAGGCACTGCTGGCCGAGGCCGAGGAACTCGCCGCCCAGTCTCGCGAACTGGGCAGCACGGAGTACTTGGCCATGCCCGCCGAAGCTGCCCGCATCAGTGCCCACCGCGCAGTACTGAACGAACAGATCGACGCCAAGTCCGGTGAGGTAGTGCGTTTGCACCAGGAAACGTTCCAAGAGTGGGAGCGCTTCAACGCCACGCAGTGGTGAGGATTGGCGGGGACATGCCCCCGTAGACCGCGGGGAAGGTTCACGGGAGTAACCCCTGCGAACCCCCCACAGCGGGAGAGGATTCGCCTGGTCCGCTCATACCTGCGGGGCGAATCCAGCCGCAAGTCTCGGTGATAGCAAGTGGCCCGGAGTGATCCATTGGATCGCTCCGGGCCACTGGGCTTTTCGGGCGCCGTCCGTGCAGGCGGTAATGACCCGCGTCAGGCGGTGCTGATCGGTGACCGGTCAGGCGCCAGGCGCGCGGTCAGTTGAAGGGGCGGATACCTTCGAGGGGGTTGCCGCCGTGCAGGTAGATGTAGGTGAGGATCGCGGCGGCGACGGCGGCGACGAGAGCTGCGAGAGAGCCGAGGAAGGGTCTGGTGGCCCAGCCGCGGTTGCGGTCGAGCGAGAGGCGGCCGGGGCCGGTGAGCATGATGACGGCCGCACCGCCGGCGAGAATGGATTCCAGTTCCACGCCGGTGGGCGCCTTGTACTGGAAACCGGCGGTCATGCCCTGCTTCCACATCCAGGCGTCCAGGATGACCGCGAGCACGGCGCCGGCGGCCAGGGGTGTCGCGAGACCGACCGCCACCAGGATGCCGCCGCCGAGTTCACCGGCAATGAGCATGGGCGCCGCGATATCGGCGTGCTTCCAGCCGCCGTTCTCCATGGAGGTGCGGATGCCGTCGTAACCGGGGCCGTGGAACCAGCCCGCGGCCTTCTGCAGTCCGTGGTAGATGAAGGTGCCGCCGATCACCAAGCGCAGCAACAGCAGTCCGAGGTCCAGCGTGCCGCGGCGGTCGTCGCCGCGCCGGCGGATGCGGTTGACAGGCTCGCCGCCGCCGTTGGGCGCGGGCGGGATGCTAGCGAAGGCGTAGGTGGGCGCGGTGTCGTCGGCAGGCACGCCGGTGACAGCTGCCGCGGGCGTCAGGCCGGCGCCGATGGCCTCCTTCACCTCCGTGTACAGCGGCACTTCCGGATCCAGGCCGAGTTCCTCGTCGGTGCGCGGCAGATTCTTGGTGAGATCGGCTTTCACGCTGGAGGTGTTGAACTGCTCGGTCGGCGAATCGTAGGGGCTGCGCACCGGTTCGCCCGTCGGCCGTGGCGATCCGGGCGGGGTGCTGCCCGGCGCGTCGGCGGAGGGCTTGTTCGGCTTCTCGGTCACGCGGTCAGAGTATGCGGCGGGAGCGCCGGACACACGACAGTCGCGGGCGTGTCCGATGTCCAGTTCGTGGTGCGCCGGGGTGGTCAGCGACCCCGTCCGCACATCCGCGCCGGGTTTTCCGTAACGTCTGCACCATGAGTTGGGTTGCCGCGGGCCGGTTCGGGGTGGGCGCACGGAGAATCGTGGTGGGCGCGATGCTCGGCGTCATGCTGCTCTCCGGCTGCGCACGGTTCGACGATCGTGCTTCGACACCGTTCACCACCGAGCCGAACTGGGTGGATGCCCCGCAGGGCAGTACCAAGCCGAATCCGCCGAGCAGTACGGCGAAGCGGCCGGATCTGCCGTGTGTGGATCCCGATCCGGCAGTGGTCATCTCATGCCTGGATACCACCGGCGGCGTGGTCACGCTGCCCGACGGTACGAGCGGACTGGTCGCCGAACGGCTGACCGGGCGCATTCTGAAGGTGGTCGCGACCGACGAGGGTGTGCCGCCCGCGCCGGTGGAAGTCGCCCATCTCGATGTGGACGCGACGGGCGACGGCGGCCTCACCGCACTGGCGCTGTCCCCCAGTTTCGCCGAGGACGGCCTGATCTACGCGTACATCACCACCGGCAGCGATAACCGGGTGGTGCGCGTTTCCACCGACGGCGGCACGCCCAAGCCGATTCTCACCGGAATTCCGAAGGGCGCCAATGGCAATCGCGGCGCCATCGACTTCCACACCGCCGACAAGATGCTGGTGCTCACCGGCGATGCGGGCAACCCCTCGTCGGCGGTCGACAATGGTTCCTGGGCCGGAAAGCTGCTGAGCGTCAATTCGCCCGCCCCCGGCGCCACCGCGCAGGTCATGCTCGCCGGCATCGGCGTAGCGGGCGGCGTGTGCTCGGACCATCAGGATTCCATCTGGATCACCGACCGCACCGCCACCGAGGATCGGTTACAGCGCGTCGGCCCCGACGGCACCGCCACCAAGGCGTGGAGCTGGCCCGATCATCCGGGTGTGGCCGGTTGCGCCGCCGCCACCGACGGTGTGGCCATTGCACTCACCAATCAGAAGGCGCTGGCAATCGCGAAGGCCGACAAGACAACTCACGCCGTCACCGCCTCCCCGACGCTCCTGGCACAGGACAAGTACGGGCGGCTCGACGGCGCGGCGATCGGCGGCGACGGCAGCATCTGGTCCTCGACGGTGAACAAGACCGACGGCCAGCCCAATCAGTACGACGACCGCGTCGTCCGCATCCCGCCGCCGTCTGCGGGCCAAGGGGCCGGTCCGGACTAGACCGGCCTTCCCCTGTCATTGGTCAGCACCCGCGGCGGCATTGAAACGTGCTGCGGCAGCACGGAGCTCGCGGGACAGGTCGGGGGCATCGACCACCTCGAAGTCGACGGTGAGTGCGCCCATCAGGAAGGTGACCGCGCGCGCATCGTCTGCGCCGATGTGCAGCAGGCAGGTTCGGCTGTCGACGGGTTCGATGCGGCCGTAGGTCGCTGATGCCCGGGCCGCCTCGGAATCGGCCGGGGTGTGCAGCCGGACCGTGGCTTGGTACGTGCTACGGCGTGCAGGGCGGCGATATGGGTGCGTTCGTCTCGGCAGAGCTCGGCAAGATCGACGCCGATCATGTTGCAGGAGTTCACCTCAATGCCGCGACGTTCGGATTCATCCCGTTCGGGAAGGTATCGGAAGAGGAGCGCGCCACCCTTACCGAGGCCGAGCAGGCGCGACTGGAGCGGCTCGCCCACTTCAACGGTGATGACAACGGCTCAGGCGACCAAGCCGCAGACGATCGCCTACAGCCTGGTCGACTCCCCCATCGGGCAGCTGGCCTGGGAGGTGTTCGTGGTGTTGTTGGATTGCGAGCACGCGGTCGCGAACAAGGCAACGGCGAGGACGGGAACTGCGAGGGCAACGGTCAGGCGAGGCACGGTCGAGCTCCAGGGTCCGGGGTCCGGGGTCCGGGGAGAAGGACAAGCTCGAAAACCTACCGTCCGGAAATACGCCGCGCCCTCTATTGGATCCCCATGATCGAAACCCTGTGCACGTCCATAAAAATGGCGCACGGCCGCAGCCGTGCGCCATTTACGTTGCAGCGCCTATTCGGAGACGCCGCAGGCCGCCAGCACGAGTTCGCGCACACGCGCGGCATCGGCCTGCCCACGGGTGGCCTTCATGACATCGCCGACCACCTTGCCCGCGGCCTGGATCTTGCCGGAGCGGATCTTCTCGGCAATGGCCGGATTGGCCTCGAGCGCCTTGTCGACCTCGCTCTGCAGCGCCGAATCGTCGCTGACCATGCCCAGCCCCTTGGCCTCGACGATCGCGGCGGGCTCACCCTCGCCGGCGAGCACGAGGTCGACAACCTGCTTGGCACTCTTGTTATTGATGGTCTTGGCCTCGACCAGCCCCGCCACCTCGGCGACCTGCTTCGGCGTGATCGGCAGCTCGTCGAGCGCGACCTCACGCTCCTTGGCCTTCTCGGTCAGGTAGGAGACCCACCAGGACCGTGCCTCGTGCACGGAGGCGCCGGCATCGACGGTGGCGATGATCAGATCCAGCGCACCGGCATTGACCAGATCGCGGAAGACCTCGTCCGAGAGTGCCCAGTCGGACTGGATGCGCGCCCGGCGCAGCCACGGGTACTCCGGAATGGTGCCGCGCAGCTGCTCCACCCAGGCCGCGTCCGGCGCGACGGGCTCGAGGTCCGGCTCCGGGAAGTAGCGGTAGTCCTCGGCGGTCTCCTTCACTCGACCGGAGGAGGTGGAGCCGTCGATCTCGTGGAAGTGCCGGGTCTCCTGGATGATCTCGCCGCCGGCGGTCAGCACCGCGGCCTGGCGGCGCATCTCGTAGCGCACCGCGACCTCGACGCTCTTGAGCGAGTTCACGTTCTTGGTCTCGGTGCGGGTGCCGAATACCTTGGCGCCCTTGAGCATCAGCGAAACATTGGCGTCGCAGCGCAGCGAGCCCTGTTCCATCTTCACATCGGAGACGTTCAGCGACTTGAGCACCTCGCGCAGCGCGGTGACATAGGCGCGCGCCACCTCGGGAGCCCGCTCCCCCGCACCGGTGATCGTCTTGGTGACGATCTCGACGAGCGGCACACCCGCGCGGTTGTAATCCAGCAGCGAGTGCGAGGCGCCGACGATTCGACCGGTCGCGCCACCCACGTGCAGCGACTTACCGGTGTCCTCCTCCATGTGCGCGCGCTCGATTTCCACGCGGAACACGGAACCGTCGTCGAGGGTCACATCGAGGTAGCCCTCGGTGGCGATCGGCTCGTCGTACTGGCTGATCTGGTAGTTCTTCGGCTGGTCCGGGTAGAAGTAGTTCTTGCGCGCGAACCGCCCCCACGGGGTGATCGAGCAGTTCAGCGCGAGGCCGATCCGAATGGCCGACTCGACGGCCTTCTCGTTCACCACCGGCAGCGATCCGGGCATGCCCAAACACACCGGACACACCTGGGTGTTGGGCTCGGCGCCGAACTCGGTCGGGCATCCGCAGAACATCTTGGTCGCGGTGCCCAGCTCGACGTGCACCTCCATACCCAGCACCGGCTCGTACCGGCTGATGACGTCGGTGTAGTCCATCAAGTCGACCGTGGCTGCGCTCATGGCCACCATCCTATTCAGTCGGCGGCAATGGCCTCCACGATGGGGAGGTGGGCGGCGCGCAGCGCGGGCGGGATGGAGCCGAGCAGGGACAATGCCAGGGCCACGATGGCGTAGACCAGCAGCAGCGGACTGGGTTGGTAGTGGATATCGATGGAGATCGCGTGCCCGAGGGCCACCGTGGCCAGATAGTGCGTGGCGGAACCGACCGCGAGACCCAGTGCGGCGCCGGTCACTCCGATACCGGCCGCCTCGGTGAGGACGGTGCGGAGCAGGAAGCGGCGACTGGTGCCCATGGCCCGCAGTACGCCGAGTTCCCGGCGGCGTTCCAGCACCGAGAGCATCAGGGTGTTCAGGAGCGCGACCGTGGAGACCAGGACCACGATCCAGAGAATCGCGCTGCTGATGGACATGCCCTGCCGGACACTGCTGGAGATGGCCGTCACCGCTTGCTCACCGGTGACAACGTGCAATTGTGCGGGGACCGCCGCCCGGATGGCATTGAAGACGGCTTCGTGATCGGCGTTCGGCGCGAAGTCGATACCGATGATGGTTTCGCCCGGCCGCTGATACCACTGCCGCAGAATGTTCAGATCCAGTACGACCACGCCCGCGATGGCGGAGAAGTACGGCACCACCCGCAATACCGTCACGTGGTGCACGCCGGTCGGCGTCGGCAGATCGACGCCGGAGCCTTCGCTCACTCCGAGCGAGCGGGCCACATCGCGGGAGATGACAATGCCCTGACCGGCTGCCATCCGGTCCAGGTCCTGCCGGCTCGTGCCGTCCAGGGCCGAGCTGCGGGCCACCCCGCCCTCGTAGCCCTGCAGCATGACGCGACCGCGCCCCAGGGTGGCGAAAGCCATTTGGGCCGAACCGATATCGCTGATGCCCGGGATGCCGCTCAGCTTGTCCTTCAGATCCGAGGGCAGCAGCGGGCCGGTGGGGAACTGCTCCATGGCGGTCGCGCTGACGAAAACGTCTGTGCGGCCGAGACCTTGGAAGGTTTGCGCCGCCGCATCGACCATATTGCGGGAGGCGTTGCCCATGGCCACGATGGCGGCGATGCCGATCATGACGGTCATGGTGGTGGCCCACACCCGGCGTGGTGCGCGTTCGACGGTGGTCGCGCCGAGCGCGCCCGGCGCCCCGAAAAGCCTTGCCACCGCGGCGATTACCTGCACAATCGGACCGGTGGCGGAGAAGCACAGCACAACCGCGCCGGCGATGGCCAGCGAGATGGAGACCAGCGACAGGCGTCCGAGATCGGCGTCGGCGACCACGACCCCCGCGCCGACCATCGCCGCGCCGAGCACCAGCGAACCCCATTTGAGCAGCGGGCTCACCTCATCCGAGGTGGAAGCGCCGACGGGAGCCAGCGCCTCGATGGGTGCGACCTTGTACACCTGCCGGGCCGCGATGGCCGCGGCGATGACGCTGGCCAGCACACAGGCGGCCACCGCCACCGGAATCGCATAGCCGGGCACCTCGTATTCGGTGCGGGCTTCCACCGATTGCACAATGGCGGCCGGGAGCTTACCGATGGCGATGCGGCCCATGACTATTCCGACGAGCGAACCCACGAACCCGCCGAACAGGCCGAGTAGTGCTGCCTCGGCGAGCAACCCGCGCACCACCGGTCCGCGCCGGCCGCCGATGGCACGCAGCAGCGACAGCATCGGACGGCGTTGCGCCACAGCCATACTCATGGCGTTGTAGATGAGGAACGACGACACGATGAGCGCCGCCGCGGACGAGGCCAGCGTCGAATACTTCACCAGCTGCAGGGAGCCGCCGGCCTGGGCGGTGCGCAGGTCCGGATCGGCGACCACCGCGTGCCCGTCCACCAGCTGCGTCAGGCTCGAACGCAATTGCTCCACATCGGTTTTCGCGGCGGGAACGATCTGGATGGAGTCCAGCCGTCCGGGCCGGTCGGCGATCTTCTGCGCGACCGGCAGCAGCGCGATGACGATATGACCGGAATTGAGGCGCTTCGAAGTGGACTCGTCGAGTACCCCCGCCACCGTCGCGGTGATGGACCCGAGCTGGATCTGCTCACCTTCCCTGTGCCCCATGGCGGAGCCGACGAGTACGCCGTTGGAAACATTGACCAGCTTGGACGCCTGATCCTGCAGCGCCCCGCCGAGATCGCTGCCGAGCTTCGTGACGGTGGCGTCCGCACCGATGAGCATTGCCCGATTCGCGTCCGCGCCAATGGATTCGCGCAGCATGGGCACCGCCGTACCGACCCCCGGAACGGCTCTGATCTGTGTCAGCAGCATCTGATCGAACCCGGCATCGGTGATGCCGCTGACCTCCAGCGCCGCGTTGCCGCCGAGGCTGTGGGTGAGCTTGTCCACCGAACCGGTGATGGAGCCGGAGATGCTGAATACCGAAACCAGCAGTCCCGCAGAGATTCCCATCACCACCATGGACATGATGGTGCGCCCGCGGTGTGCGAGCAGTTCGCCGATATTGAACAGCCGTAGTCGATCCCAACTCGCCTGGATCATGCGCGCACCGCACCGGCGTCGTCGGAACTGCCCTCGACCGAGGCCACCTCTTCGATGCCCGCGGCAGTGCCGAATCCCACCGGCGTGGTCCGCACCTCGCCGTTGTCATCGCGCTCCACCTTCTCGATGGAGCCGATCTGCCCGTCCCGCAGGGTGATGACACGATCGCAGTAGCGCACCGCACCCATATCGTGGGTCACCATGACCACCGAATTGCCCGCGCGGGTGATGTCGCCGAGCAGCTGCAGAATGGCGGCGCCGGTCTTGGAATCGAGGTTGCCGGTGGGTTCGTCGGCGAGAATCAGCGGTGGATCCATGATCAGCGCCCGCGCCACCGCGACCCGCTGCATCTGACCGCCGGACAGTTCCGCGGGCCGGTGCTCGGCGCGATCGGCCAGGCCGACCAGGTCGAGCAATTCCAGCGCCCGCGGCTTGGCCTTGCGTAATCCGGTGCCGTCCAACAGCTTCGGGATGGCGACGTTCTCCCAGGCGGTCAGGGTGGGCAGCAGATTGAAGAACTGGAAGATGAAACCCACCTGATGCCGCCGGAACTCGGATTGACTGTCATCGCCCAGGTCACCGATCTCCCTGTCCTGGAAGCGAATCGACCCGGTGTCCGGGGAGTCCAGCGCCCCCAGCAGATGCAGCAGTGTGGATTTGCCCGACCCGGAAGGCCCGATGATGGCGGTGAACTCCCCGGGTTCGATGCGCAGGCTGATGCCGTCCAGCGCGCGCACGGTCTGCTTGCCTACCCGGTATTCCTTCGTGACGTCGGTCAATTCCAGCATGGTGGTTCCCCTCGTGGATCAGCGAGCCAGTGCCCGCGTTCGCGGACGGATGTAGAGGTGATCGGTGTCATAGGTGTCCAGAATCGCGCGCAGCGCCGGCTGTTCACCGGCGAGCTCGAGGTACACCTCGACCGCCGATTTGCCCTGTGCCAGTGCGTTGTCGAGCTTCACATGCAAATGGTTCTCCCAGCGGTGCCGCAGCGCGAGCAGGAGGCCGTCCGTTCCGCCGAAGAGCCGTTCGAGCTCCGGTAGTTCGTGGAACAGCGTGGCGTCAGCGGGATTCCGGGCCGCCCGATCCAGGACGGTGTGCAGGATGTCGGTGCGAGCATGCAGGTCTGCCCAGGACATGGCCCCCAACCTTTCGTAGTGGCCCGGCCGGTGGTGTACGGGTCCGGTACCAGTTACTCCAGACGCTACGAGAGCCCGCACTGCCCTGTCTTCGTGCCGCGGACGCGACTTGACCTCCTACCCCGGTAGGAGCCGGGCCCCTGCCGCCGAACGATGTACGCCGTCCAATTCGGCCACTAGCCTTACAGAATGAACGTGACCAGCGCCACCCCCGGAATTGCCGGGCGGACATTGCTGGACCTGCGGCCGCGTGACGTCGCCGACCGCAGCCGAAGGTTCGTTCGCCACCCGGTCGGCGAGTACCGCCGCTACGTGGAAGAGATGGAATTCGACTATCCCGTCGCCGCCGTCTTCCTGGTCGACGTGATACTGATCGCGACCGGCACCGGAGCTGTGATCCAGCGAGCACTGTCGGGAAACGTCCCGAACGCCGCTGCCTTCCTGGCCTTGGCCATGGTCTATGTGGCCGGCCCGCCGTGCGTGGTGCTTTCCATCCCCCCGCGCCCATTGCTTTTCGCCACGGTGACCATGTCGGCCGTGGCGCTCTTTCTGGTCCAGCCGGTACCCGTGGATGTCGCGCCGCTCATCCTGGTCGCGGCATCGGGTGAGATCGCGGCCATCACAGCCACGGTGGCCAGTGTGCCCATTGCGGCCGCGATGATCGCCGAGTTGGTGTTCTTCGGATCGGCCGGGCACCTGGACGGCCTGCCGTGGTTCTGCTTCGGCATCGTGTTCGGCTGGATGACCGGGCAGATGCTGAACTATCAGCGCCGCTACCTGTATCAGGAACGGGAGAACCAGGAGGTGCGCGCCGTACAGGCCGCCGACGACGAGCGCCGCCGCATTGCCCGCGAGGTGCACGACGTCATCGCGCATTCGCTCAGCATCACCCTTCTGCATGTGACCGCTGCCCGGCACGCACTGGCGACCGATCGCGATGTGGATGACGCGGTGGACGCGCTGACCGATGCCGAGCGGCTGGGACGCCAGGCCATGGCTGATATCCGGCGCACCGTCGGCCTGCTGGGCCAGCGTCCTGCGCTGGAGTTGCCGGAGCCGGGATTGGACGACGTCGATGATCTGGTCGCTGATTTCGTACGCGCCGGGATGCCGGTCGGTTACCGCCTCGACGGCGACCCGAGCGGCGTAACTCCCGGAGTCGGGCTGGCGCTGTACCGAATCTGCCAAGAATCCTTGGCGAACATCGCAAAACATGCACCGGGTGCGTCTGCGCAGCTGCGGATCGCACTGTGCAGCAAGGACATCGAGCTCACGGTGACAAACTCGCTGCCGACAGGCGTGACCGCTCGTCCGGGCCGCGGTATGGGGATTTCCGGTATGCGACAACGCATTGCGCTACTCGGTGGCACCCTGACTGCGGACCGGGCAGGTGAGGTCTGGCAGGTACAGGCGCACATCCCACTTTCCGGTCAAACGATGTGCGTGGCCACCGTCGCCGAGGATTCCCTGCGGACGGTGCTGTCATCGATGGCGCGCAAGACACATGATCGACTGAATCCGATGGGATCCAAGGAAATTCAGGAGGGTGTGTGACGTCCCAGTCGGATGGGGAGCTCATTGCTGTACTGGTGGTGGACGATCAGGAACTGGTCCGGGGCGGTCTGCGCCGAATCCTGCGCCGCCGTGATGGTTTCGTGGTGAGCGAATGCGCCGACGGCGATGAAGTGCCCGCCGCGATTGCCGCGCACCGTCCGGATGTCGTGCTCATGGATCTGCGCATGAAACGCGTAGGCGGCATCGAGGCCACCCGCACCCTGCGCACGCAAGCCGACGCACCGCCCGTTCTTGCGCTCACCACCTTCGATGATGACCAATTGCTATCAGGCGCATTACGCGCGGGCGCGGCGGGCTTCCTGCTCAAGGATTCCCCCGCCGAGGATCTGATCCGCGCGGTGCGGACCGTGGCGCTGGGCGGCTCGTGGCTGGATCCGTCGGTTACTCCGCGAGTGCTGACGGCATACCGGTCGGCACGTCCGACGCCGGCCCCGGGCGGCAGCCGCCTCACCGAACTGACCGCGCGCGAACTCGAGGTGCTCGAGCTCATTGCCAAGGGGCGTGTCAACACGGAGATCGCCCGCTCCCTCGGTATCTCGGAAGTGACCGTAAAAAGCCACGTGGGGCACATTTTCGGGAAGCTGGGGTTACGCGATCGAGCGGCGGCGATCGTGTTCGCGTTTGACCACGGTGTGGTTGCACCCGGAGAATCCAACTCTTGAGGGGTGAGGTGCGGGCACAGTCATCGCATCCCGCCCATGGAGTTGGAGGTTGGACGGCGTGCAAGCACCGCCATCGCGGGCCGGCAGCAGGTTCGGGCCGTACGAATTGCGCTCGTTGCTGGGCAGAGGCGGAATGGGGGAGGTCTACGAGGCCTACGACACCTCCAAGGACCGGGTCGTCGCCGTCAAACTGCTACCCGCCGAACTCGCGAAAGACCCCTCCTACCAGGAACGTTTCCGCCGCGAATCACAAGCGGCCGCGCGGCTGGCCGAGCCGCACATCATCCCGATCCACGATTGGGGCGAGTACGACGGCCAGCTCTACATCGATATGCGGCTGGTGCGCGGGCAGGATCTGCGCAGCCTGCTGAGCACCCAGGGCGCGATGTCGCCGCAGCGCGCGGTGGGCATTGTCGAGCAGATCGCCGCGGCGCTGGACGCCGCGCACTACTCGGGTCTGGTGCACCGCGATGTCAAGCCGGCCAATATCCTGGTGACCGATGCGGATTTCGCATATCTCGCCGACTTCGGCATCGCCCGCACGGAGGGCGAGACCGGGATCACCATGGCGGGCACCGCCGTCGGCTCGTACGCGTATATGGCTCCGGAGCGGTTCGACGACTCCGGACCGGTGACCGGGCGCGCCGATCTGTACTCGCTCGGCTGTGTGCTGCACGAATGCCTCACCGGCAACAAGCCGTTCCCGGCGACCAATATGAGTGTGCTCATCCGCGGCCATCTTTCCGAACCGCCGCCGCGACCGAGCCTGCAGCACTCCGGGATTCCGGCGGCGCTCGACGATGTGGTCGCGCGGGCGCTGGCCAAGGATCCGAGGAGCCGCTATCTCACGGCGGGCGAATTCGCCCGGGCCGCGCGGACCGCCCTCGCCGGTGGTCCGGTGCAGGCGGCGCCGACCGAGATCCTGCAGCCCGGCCGGATGGTGCCGCCCGCCGCGCCCGGCACGCTGACTCCCACGCCACCGCCGGCCGCACCCACCACCGTGCTGCCCACCGTCCGCAGCTCGGATCCGACCGTGGTGCAACCGATTTCCGGCGGGTACCCGATCTACACCACCGGCGCCTTCCCGCCGCCCGATGATGGGCCGGGCACCTCGGATCTGCCGGTGATCCTGCCGACGGACCCGACCAGGGTGCGTGTCAGCGACTTCCACTATCAGCCGCTGCCGCAGAGCGCGCAGCAGCCGCAGGCGCCGGTCTGGGGTCACGCGGCGACGCCGCAGCGGGATTTCCCGTATGCGCCGACACCCGATCCCTCGCTGTATCCGACGTCGGACCATCCGCGAGCGGATCCGGAGCCCGCGCCGTCCTACCGGCCGCGGCGCAAATCGATGGCGGCGCCGATATCGATCGGCGTACTGGTGGTCGCCGCTGCCGCGATCGCCGGTGCGGTGGGCTGGCAGGTCCTCGACCACTCCCGGAGCGAATCACCGAGTACGACCGTGGCACAGGGCAATCCGAGCATCACCGTGCCACTGTCGGGACCGAAGACATCGACCGCTCCTCCGGCGCAGACCACCGTCCAGCTGCCGGCGGGTTCGACTCCGTGTCCGCTGGTTTATCCGGCAGTCAACGGTTACACCGGCTCCGCGATCGGATCCACGGTTACCAGTTGCCCTTTCGCGGAACAGGTTCGCCAGGCATATGCCGATGCGACTTCGGGCCGGCCGGGTTCGGCAAGTAGTGTGGTGGTTGTCAGCCCGGTAACAAATCGGGCGTACACGATGAACTGCACGGCGACAGGGAAATTGGTCACCTGCATCGGTGGTGAGAACGCGGTGGTGTATGTCTACTGACCCGATTCCGGCCTGTCGCAAGGCCATTGCTCGGGGCGTTACCCTGGCGACGTTATTAGCGGCATCCGCATGCGCGGTGCATGTGAGTTCGGCGGGTTCTCCCACGGCTGGGTCCGCGAGCGTGGCGCCTGCCGCCGAAACGGCTGCGGCGCCGGGTCTCTCGATGGTCGCGCCGAACCTGCCGGGCCTGTTCGGGCTGCCCAAATCCATTACGTTCGCCGCCGATTTCGCGGATCTGCAGTCCGGACTCGACGGCCGCATCGGTCTCGCGGTCATGCCGGTCGGCGGCGGGGATATGACGGTGCTGGGAAACTGGAGCTCCGGAGTCGCGTGGTCCACCATCAAGGTGCCGCTCGCACTCGCCGCGCTGCGGCGTGATCCGACCGGATTGCGCTCCACCGCCGAGGCGGCCATCACCTTCTCCGATAATGATGCGGCGCAGGAACTCTGGAACTCGCTCGGGAACGGGGCCGAGGCCGCCGACGCGGTCGAAGCGATCCTGCGCGAGGCCGGTGACGGCTTCACCGATGTCGCGGCCCGGCACACCCGCCTCGCCATGATGGGGGCCGATGACGAGCTCGCCTTCGGCGCGACCGACTGGTCGCTGACCGATCAGGTGCGCTTCGCGTCCAAACTGCCCTGCCTGCCGCGGGCGAATTCGGTTGTCTCGCTGATGAGTGACATCACCCCGAGTCAGAGCTGGGGTCTGGGCAGGCTGATCGGCGCGGAATTCAAGGGCGGCTGGGGACCGGACGACGACACCGGCAAATACACCGTGCGGCAATTCGGTCTGGTGCCGACGCTCGCCGGGCCGATCGCCGTGGCCATGGCCGCCGAGCCGACCTCCGGCTCCTTCGACGACGCCACCGACATGATGGACAAGCTCGCGCTGCTGGTCGGCGATCACCTCCCTGATCTGCCCGGGGGCCTCTGCACGCACTAGTAGCACATGGAATCCCCCGGCGCACACGGCAATCCTCGAGATTGACGCATACCGGTGAGTCCGCTAGGAAACAGGGACTCACCGGAGATGATGGAGGTAACCGGGTGGACGCACCGTATTCGCTACGTCGCCGCTTCGCACGTGTCGCGGGCGGTGGTGCGGCGGTCCTGCTGGTGGCGGTCCTGACCGGCTGCACCAGCAAGCCGGTGCTGGTACCCGATGCCACCACCGCGGCCGCCGGACCGACAACCACCACCTCCGCCGTCAACCTCGCGGTGCCCGGCACGCTCGCTTGGGATTTCACCAATGAGCTGCAGCCTTCGCTCAGCGGCAAGATCGGGCTGGCCGTCATGCCGGTCGGTGGTGATCGGGTGGTGGCAGTGGGTGATTGGAATTCCGGTCCGGCCTGGTCGAGCATCAAGGTGCCGCTCGCGCTGGCCGCGCTACGGCAGAACCCCGGCGGGTACACCGCTGCTGCTACCGCGGCCATCACCCTCTCCGACAACACCGCTGCCGACACCCTGTGGCAGTCGCTGGGCACCCCCGATACCGCTGCCGCCACCGTGCAGGCGGTGCTGCGCGAGGGCGGCGATACCGTCACCACGGTGCCCGCCACCAGGGCTCGCGCCGATTACTCGGCTTTCGGGCAAGCCGAGTGGTCCATTGCCGATCAGCTGAAATTCGCCTCGAAACTGCCGTGCCTGCCGCAGTCCGAATCCGTCACCTCGCTCATGGGCAAGATCAGCTCAGGGCAGCGCTGGGGGCTCGGCACGCTGGACGGCGCCCAATTCAAGGGTGGGTGGGGACCCGATCCCAGCGGGAACTACCTGGTCCGGCAGTTCGGATTGATACCGGTCCAGGGTGGGCAGGTCGCCATCGCGATTGCCGCACAGGCCACTTCGGGCTCCTTCGACGAGGGCACCACCATGCTCACCAAGATCTCGGCGCTCATCGGCAAGCATCTGGGCGAACTGCGCGGCGGCGCCTGCTGAGTGCGAAGTGAAAAACCAGGCGTAACCAGCGGTTCACGGGGGCGCGACCCACAGGGCACCACACTCGGGGCAAGATAGGGCATATGCGCATCGGAGTCTTGACCGGAGGCGGAGACTGCCCAGGCCTGAACGCGGTGATCCGTGCTGTCGTTCGCACCTCGAACGGCCGCTGGGGTGATGCGATCATCGGCTTCCAGGACGGGTGGCGCGGGCTACTCGAGGATCGCAAGATCCAGATCCTGAACAATGATCGCACCGACCGGCTGCTCACCAAGGGCGGCACCATTCTCGGCACCGCACGCACCAATCCGGACGTACTGCGGGCCGGATTGCCGCGCATCAAGCAGACTCTCGACGACAACGGCATCGACGCTCTCATCCCCATCGGCGGCGAGGGCACGCTGACGGCCGCCAGTTGGCTGGCCGAAGAGGGCGTGCCGGTGGTCGGGGTACCCAAGACCATCGACAACGACATCGACTGCACCGACACCACCTTCGGCCACGACACCGCGGTGGCCATTGCCACCGAGGCCATCGACCGGCTGCACACCACCGCGGAATCACATCAGCGCGTCATGCTGGTCGAGGTGATGGGCCGGCATGCGGGCTGGATCGCCATGAACTGCGGTATCGCCTCCGGTGCGCACCTGACCCTGGTGCCCGAGGTCCCGTTCGATGTGGACGAGGTCTGCGCCATGGTGAAACGCCGCTTCCAGCGCGGTGATTCGCACTTCATCTGCGTCGTGGCGGAGGGCGCGCATCCGGCGCCCGACTCCATGTCGTTGCGCGACGGCGGAATCGACGAATTCGGGCATGTGAAGTTCACCGGGGTGGCGCAGCAGCTGGCTCCGGAAATCGAGCGGCGCATCGGGAAAGAGGTGCGGGTGACCGTGCTCGGCCATGTGCAGCGCGGCGGGACCCCGACACCGTACGACCGGGTGCTGGCCACCCGCTTCGGCGTGCATGCGGCAGAAGCCGTGCACGCCGGGAATTTCGGGCAGATGGTGGCACTGCACGGGACAGAGGTCGACCTCGTTCCGCTGTCGGAAGCCACCAAGCAGCTCAAACTCGTTCCGCAGGACCGCTACCGGGAAGCCGCAGCGTTCTTCGGGTAAGAATTGGGGCCCTGCACAGGAGTGCAGGGCCCCAATTTTTACAGAGGGTGACAACTGATTTCGCAAGTTCGGGGTAACTCCGGGGGTACCCCCAAATCGTCACGCCTCCCAACCGCACCACGCATCCCCAACAGCCAACGGCTCCCAAGCTGTGCGCTAAAGGTTCGGGGAGGCGGTCGGATCGAAGCTGCCGCTCGTCAGTGCGGCGGTAAAGTTGTCCCATTCGGTTGGGCCGAATACCAGTTTCGGGCCTGTCGGGTTCTTGCTGTCCCGTACTCCCACACCACTATCGAGAAAAGCGATCTCCACACACTCCTTCGCGCCGGTGCTGCGCGCGCTCTTGAACCACCTCACGCCGGACGGTTCGACGTTCACGTCTCGTACTCCTTCGCTGCCTTCCGCAAGAGATCCCTACTGGTGGCATCGTCCAGCGCAGAGCGCTGAAGAGCCTGGTACGCCTCGAGATACCGGTCGACTGCGGCCTGCTTCTCCAGGTACAGATCGCCCAGGAAGTTCTCCAGGTACACCACGGTGGGTTCGACCGGCTTGTTGCCGCTGTCCCGGCCGAAATCCAGAATCACGAAGGGCCCGACGGTATGCCCGATCGGGACGCCCGCTGAGAAGGGTAGTACACGCACAGCAATCGTCGGGAGTGTCGACATATCCGCGACGCGTCGCAATTGCGCCGCCATTATCCGCGGACTGCCTACGACCCTGCGTAATGCCGTTTCGTGCACCACCATATCGAGGCTTGCAGCACTGCGCTTTCGGGTCAAAAGGGACTGCCGGCGGATCTTCAATTGCACTCTGCGGTCGATCTCTTCGCGTGCAGCATCCGGCCAGTAATCACTGATCAGGACGCGCGCGTAGTCGGCGGTCTGCAACAGGCCGGGGATCAGATCGGGCTGGTAGGAGATCAGGCCGCGGGCCGAAGCCTCCAGGCCCACATACACATTGAAACCCTCGGGAATGAGGTCGTCGTATTCGTGCCACCAGGACTTGACACTCGCCTGTTGGGCGAGGCCGACGACGGCGGTGGTGAATTCCTCATCGAAGTCGTATATGCGACATAATTCCCTAATGTCCAGTACGCGAATCTTTTCCGCGTTACCGGTTTCCAGGCGCTGGAGTTTCGACTCGCTCCACTCCATCAGCGCCGCCGCTTCGGCAATCGTCACATTGCATAACATCCGCCCCTCACGCAGGTATCGCCCCAGTTGACGGCGCGGCAGTGTAGAACCATGCTCGGACATAGCGTGCTCCCCCGCGAAGGCAGTCTTCGGTCACTATGAACGATGCTCCCATGCGGTATGAATGCCGACCTGGCGCTTTCGCAAAACTTTCCCGGGACGCGCGAATTCGGTTGCCCACCGGTTCCGGCAATGCTGGACTTGAATCGCGCCCGGCCAGAGCCGGAGCCTTGATCCTGGTCCCCCTCGTCCCCGAGCCGGGCGCACCAACCTCATACCGCCAACGGCGGCAGCACCACTCGCCCCTACCCCGCGACCTGCACCACCACAATCGCCAACAGCAAAACCAGCGCCAACACCGCTACCCCCAACACCACCAGCGCCGCAACCTGCGACCGCTCCACCCCACCGACCCCCGAACCCTGCTGCTGCGCACCCGAATTCACCGGATACCCCGACGGCGGCCCAAACCCCCGCCCGGTGTTCTCCACACCTGCAAACCGCGGCCCCGCACCCTCCGCAGCCGCGAACTGCGGTCCCACCCCCGCACCCTCCACAGCCGGGAACTGCGGTCCCACCCCCGCACCCTCCACACCTGCGTACTGCGGACCCGCGCTCTCACCTCGGGCGAATTGAGATCCGGGGCCCGTGGTTTCCGGGCCAGAAAACTGCGGACCCTGGCCGGTGGATTCCACACTGCCGAACGGCATCCCAGACCCAGTCGTCTCCACACCCGCGGCCTCGCTCCCAGTCGCCGCACCGCGAGCCCAAGTCCGCTCCGGCTCCGAACCTCCGGAAACACCCTCCCCCGCAGGCACAAACGCCCCCGACCTCGGATGCCGCAATCCCACCCCCGGATAGCCCTCCACCCCATGGGTTCCCGCTGATTCGGCATTCGACTCCACACCCGCCGCGACAACCGGGCTATCGGCCGTCAGCACACTGTCCGGATCCACAGCACCGGAGGCGAACCCAGCCCTCTCGAACTCCGCGCGAGCGCCCTCGTTCCCCCGCCCCGGCGCGGCCCCACCCTCGTCGGCCGAATGCGCGCGAGCCGCCGAACCTGCGCCCTGCGGCTGCCCAGTGTCGGAATCTTGCGCGGCGCTCTCTGCCACCGAGCCACCCGGCGCACCCCCGGACTTCGCGTCGCCCGCATTCGGCGCACCGACGGCGTCCGTCAGCGATCCTTCGTCCGCATTCGATTCTCCCTCAGCGGGTTCCGGTACCCCCGTGGCCGAATATCTTGCGGCCCTTTGCCTAGCGGCCGAGCCACCCGAAGCCGCCACTTCGGCAGTCGCCGCAGCGGACCGCCCGCCTTCGGCCGAGATGCGCGATTCCAGCGAGCCGGGTTCGGCGGACTGTTGCGACGAACCCCCTTCTCCATGCCGAGAATCCACCGATTGGGGCGGCCCACCCGGCTCTCCACGTTCCGAACTCGCAGGCTGCGGTGGAACTCCCGGCTCCGAACCGGGCGCGGTCGACGGCCTGCTGTCTGATGACGGGACCCGGGCCGCATGTTTCGGGCCCGCGGCGGGATCCGCGGGACGTGCACCGAGGCTCGTGGACGGCAACTCGGTGGAGCCTTGCGATACGGGCTGAGGTGGGGTGTCCGGCGGGGACTCCGAGTCGGTGGCGCATGACAGACGGGTGTCAGCGCCTGGCACCTGCGGCTTGGGGTCCGAACGTGCGGCGGGATCCGCCGGCGGCGCAACAGTGCTCGCGGGCTGCAGCTCATCGGCACCGGTGACGGGCCCGGACAGCGTGGCCCGTGAGGGAACCCTCGGGGTCGGGAAGGAATCGGTTGGTTGGGAGTACATGTCCTGGGAGGACGGCGGGGGCGGGGTGGCGGCGGGCGGCGGGACGGGTTCCTGATGCGCGGGGGACGCAATCGGTTGCGGCACTACATCTGTCGGCTGGCTGGACGCATCTGCTTGTGGGGCTTGCGGATTCGCCGGGTCGGATGAATAGCCCCCGGGGGCCGGCGGTGTGATCAGCTGCGGGGCTGGAGTATTGGGATGCGACGTGTGTGCGGCCTGGCCCTGGGGGTGGGGCGCGGGCACGGAATTGGGGATCTGCTGTTGAGGGGCGGGAACCGGTTGTTGCGGGGCCAGTGCCGGTTGTTGCGGAGCCAGTGCCGGTTGTTGCGGGGCGGGGTAACCGGCGGGGTAGCCCTGTGGCGGCACCTGGTAGGTGGCCGGATAGCCCTGCGGCGGAACAGGTCCGGGCGAGTAGGGGGGTGGGGCGGCGGGGTAGCCGGCGGGCGGGGCGGCGTAGGGGGGCGGGACCGCGGCGTAGCCGGGCGGGGAAGACGGTTGGGGGGCTGGCTGATTCGGGTAGATCGACTGGCCCGGGGATGCGGTGAGGGCGCGGCGGGCGGCCTTGGCGAATTCGGTGCAGGAAGGGAAGCGATCCATGGGGCGCTTGGCCATGCCCTTGGTGATGACGGCGTCCATGGCGGGGGTGAGGCCGGGGCGGCGGAGGCTGACCGGCGGGGGCAGCAGTTGCAGGTGGCCGCGAATGAGTTCGGAGGGGTCCGGGGAATCGAAGGGACCCGCGCCTATGAGCAGCCAGTAGAGGGCACACGCCAGGGAGTACTGATCGGTGGTGTGATCGAGGTGCGCGCCGGTCATCTGTTCGGGCGAGGCGTAGGCCAGGGTGGCGGTGAACATGCCGCGCTGGGTCAGGTGGGTGGAATCCTCACGCAGGCGGGCGATGCCGAAGTCGGTGAGGAACACCCGTTCTCCGTGCCCGCCGACGGCGCGCGCCAGAATGATATTGGCGGGCTTCACATCCCGGTGCAGCACGCCCATGGTGTGCGCGTAATCCAGTGCGGCGGCAACACCTTCGATAATCTGCACGGCCCGTTCCGGCGGCAGCATGGTGACATCGACCCCGGCGGCATCCACCCCGTCGATGTACTGCATGGAGATCCAGAGCTGTTCGTCCTCGGTACCGCGGTCGTACACCTCGACGATATTGGGGTGATCCAGCTGCGCCACCAGATCGGCTTCGCGATTGAAGCGAATGCGGATCTCCCTGTCCGCGAAGAGCTCCCGATTCAGCAGCTTCAAGGCGGTGAGCCGCCCCAGCCGTGGGTGACGGGCGAGATACACCGATCCCATCCCGCCCTGTCCGAGCAGCCGCTCAATGGTGAAACCGGCGAACACGTCACCGTTGTTCAACACTGCGACGACCCCCTTCCGGTGACGTACAAGTCCGTGAGCCTACCGCGCCGAGCGCTGCCTTACCGTGGCTGGTGACAGCCCATTGTCACCGCTGAATCAGCCCGGTGTCACCAGTCCGGATTCGTAGGCCAGCACCACCGCTTGCGCGCGATCACGCAGGTTCAGTTTGGCGAAAACTTTCGACACATGGGTCTTCACGGTCTGTTCCGCGACGAAGAGATTATCGGCGATCTCGGCATTGGACAGGCCGCGTGCGACC
Organism: Nocardia sp.; assembly: GCF_025465275.1. GTDB lineage: Bacteria > Actinomycetota > Actinomycetes > Mycobacteriales > Mycobacteriaceae > Nocardia. The sequence goes on from NZ_JAODNK010000027.1 coordinate 115,801, forward strand.
AACTCCAGCACCTCCCGCTCGCGCGGTGTGAGCACCGACAGCGCAGGCGCCGGGGTGCGGCGATTGCGGCGCTTGGTGACATCGGCGATGAGCCGGCGCGTGACGGTCGGCGCGAGTAGCGCATCACCGGCGGCGACCACGCGCACCGCGCGCACTAACTCTTCGGCGGGTGCGTCCTTGAGCAGAAAGCCACTCGCGCCGATACCCAGCGCCTCGTACACATAGTCGTCGATATCGAAGGTGGTGAGCATGAGCACCCGCACCGGCGGATCGAAGCCCGCCGAGAGAATCGCCCGGGCCGCATCGAGCCCGTTCATCTCCGGCATGCGCACATCCATGAGCACCACATCCGGCCGCAACCGTTTCGCCTCCGCCACAGCGGTTTTGCCGTCGGGCGCATCCCCGATCACGCTGATATCGGGTTGCGCGGACAGCAGTGCACCGAACCCCTGCCGAACCATCGCCTGATCATCAGCGATCAATACCGTTATAACCACAGTCCCACCTCGCGCACCTCACCGAGTTTGCCACGTCCCCCACCCAACAGCCCCGCCGCAGCACGTTCGCACCCCAACGCGCCCACCTCCGTCATCCCCGCATCCTCACCCCCGTCATCCCGGCACGTTCACCTCCGTCATCCCGGCGCGTTCACCTCCGTCATCCCGGCGCGTTCACCTCCGTCATCCCGGCACGTTCACCTCCGTCATCCCGGCACGTTCACCTCCGTCATCCCGGCACGCTTTTGGCCGGGATCCACAGTGGATCCCGGCCAAAGTCCGCCGTGACGACGGAGGCGACAACCGCCCTACATTCCGGCCAGCGCGTCAGACCCCAGTGCGGCCGTCGCGCTTCCTTCGACAACCGCACCGAACGGCAGATCAGCACGCACCTCGAACCCGCCGTCGGGACGCGGTGCGGCGGTGAGGGTGCCGCCGACCGCCAAGGCTCGGGCCTGCATTCCCGCGATACCGCTGCCGCCGGACTGATCACCGTGGCCCGGACCGTGCGGCCGATCATTGGTGATCGACATCGTCAGCGCGGTGGCGCTGGCTATCCGCACCCACACCGGCGCACCGGGTGCATGCCGCGACGCATTCGCCAGGGACTCCTGCACGATGCGGTACAGCGCGAGACCGGTGGTCGCCGGTACGAGGTCGAGGCTGCCGTCGATGGTCCAGGTGAGCGGTACCCCGGCGCGGCGGGCGCCCTCCAGCAGATTCAGCACATCGGCCGCGGCGGGCTGCGGTGCGTGCTCGGGCAGCTGGCCGTCGCTGCGCAGCACACCCAGCAGTCCGCGAATCTCATTGAGCGCGGCGCGGGCTCCCGAACCGATGGATTCGAACTCCTCGCGGGCCTCCGGAGACAGCCCGTCGATGCGGTAGGGCGCGGTCTGCGCCTGCACCACCACCATGGACATATGGTGCGCGACCACATCGTGCAGATCGCGGGCAATGCGCGCCTTCTCCTCGAGGATGGCGCGGCGGGCCCGCTCCAGCTCGGTCTCCTCGGCCTGCTTGAGCAGCGCCTGCCGCGATACCGCCACCCAGCGCACCAGCAGGCCCAGCACCACCAGGCCGGTGATGGCGATCGGCCAGCCCAACCCGGCCTGCGCGAAGCTGTCCCCGGTCGCCGCCATCGTGGTGGCGAACAGCAGCGAGGTCGCCAGCCAGGCCACACCGACGATCTGTATGGGCGAGCGCACCGCCACCGCGAATACCAGCGTGAACAGGCACAGAATGTGCACCACCTGGAACGGCAGATTGTTCCCGTGCTGATGCGGCACCGCGAGCGAGATGAGCAGCGCCGATCCGGCCGAAACCGCCCATCCCAGAGCGGGATTCACCCGCATCAGCAGAATCGGGAAGGCCGCGAACCCGGCAATGAAGGGCTGCGCCGCCGCCGGCACCTGATGGGTGATGTGCAGCGTCGGCCACGCGACCGCGATGAATACGACCGCGACCAATACGGTGAAACCGTCGAACCATTGCCGCGCCCATTGCCGCGACGCCGACGAGCGCCCATTCTTCGCCAATTTACCGACCATGCTCTCGACGGTAGAGAACTCGGCGGCCGTGCACGTCATACCCCCGAGTGATCTAGCACCCCGTACCGGAGTACTGCCCGCCCACCCGGCTCCCCCGCCCCGCCCATGCGGGAACAGTCCCCCAGCGTGAAGCCCGGATATCGCTCCGATTCCTAGCGTCATTCCACATGAGAGCGTTCCCGTCCGACCCGGTCACTGCGCCCCACTCCACTCCGCTCGCGAGTGACACCACCCGAGCCCTGCCCGCCGGCGCCGTCCGTACGGACCTGGCGACCGGCGCTGATCGCAGCGGCCGACCCGGCAGTCGAAACTCCCGCAACGAGCACCGCACGGCCGAGTCGGCGTCGATCCGCATCGACCAGGACCCGCCGCTCGTGCCGAGTGCACCGCCCGCAAGAGGCCGCCTGTATCGCTACGGCATGCTCGCGACGGCCGCGTCCGTACTGTTATCGGTCGCAGTAGCTTTCGCGCCTTCGGCGAGCGCCGCCGCGACCGCACCGGCGATTGCGGAGGATGCCGGGGCCCGCACCGGAATCATGGAATCGACTGCCGCACACCCCGATCCGGCCAAGATCCCCGAGGACTTCGTCACCGAAGCCGGATACCGACCGGTCATCGAGGCAGGCATACTCGTCGACCCGCACGGCGACTGCTCCTCCCCCATCCCGCTCCCACAGGAGTTCGACCTCGCCTGCAAGGCTCACGATCTCGGCTACGACCTGCTCCGCTACGCCGACAACCGCGGCCACCCCCTCGGCCCCTGGGCCCGCCAAACCGCCGATGCCGCACTGGAACAGCGCATGTACGCGTCCTGCGATACCCGCACCAACCCCGTCTCTCGCACCGAATGCCAGGTCATGGCAGGCGTAGCCAGCACTTTCGTAGACCTCAACTCGATCCGCCAGCACTACGGCGCCCCGATCCACGAACCGGGCCTCGACAAGTCCTTCGGCCCCTCCCACTCCCTCCTCCCCGCCGGAATCGCCGTCCTGACAATCGGATCCATCGCAGCCACGGTCGCCTTCCGCCGCGCAGCCCGCACCTCCAACAGCCGACCCCGCACCCTGGCGGTGGCGTAATGAAGAGCCACAACACTGCACCGATGAGCGCGGCCGACATCACGGGCTCGACCGGGGTCGATGCTGCCGGTCCCACACCAGTTCATGAGGTTCCGGATCCGCAGCCGCTGCTGTCCGGCCGAGGACGCGCTACGGCTCGGCCCGACAAGTTCCGCAGTACGACAGCGGCGACCACGAGCGGCACAGCAGACCTCGGGCCGCAGACCACGACGCCCGCTGGCAACGACTCGGTCGCCGGGGAGCACCGCGACGAATTCCGGGGACGGGCAGCTGTCCCCCCGCCCTCTGAAGCCGACCCGCGAACCACATCACCTCATGACGGTGACTCGCTTGTCACTGCGCGTCCGGACTCGGATGTGACCGCCACCCCGAGGTCGCGGTCGATGCGCCTGCGCGGCAACCGCATCGGGGTTCAGGGGCGACCGACCGCAGGAATCCGGCGCGAGGTGCGCGAATCCTCCGGTGCGCGTGTGAGATTCAGGGCACCTCGGGTGGGGACGACGGTGGGAGTCGTGTTCGGGGTGCTGGCCTCGCTCGCGCCGGGGTTGTTGCCGCGCACTCCGACTGCGCAGGCGGTGGTGACCGCGGTGCTGGTGCTGCTCGGGCTGACCGTGGTGGGACTCGGGCGGGTTGTGGTGCGGCGGATGGGGTTCGGTGGAGTGCCGGCGCGTTGGCGGGCACCGGCGCTGGTGGTGGCCGGGGCGGCGGTGCTGGTCGCGATGGCGCAGGCGCAGGATTGGCAGAACCGGCTGCGGGGTGCGATGGGGGTGTCGGCTGTCGGACCCTGGTACTGGGTGCAGTGGGCGGTCGGGTCGGCGGTCATCACCGGGGTGGTGGTCGGCGGCATTCTCGGAATCCGCTGGGTGGTGCGGCGTTTGGGGCGGATGCGCAGTCTGGCGCTACTGCTGGGGGCCGGGGTGGCGGCACAGTTCGTGGTGGTGCCCACCGTCGTCGACTGGCGCAAGGCGGCCTATGCGTCGGCGAATGCCTTTGTCGATCCGGGTCTGTCGCAGCCGAGTGCGGCGACGCGGTCGGGTAGCCCGGTGTCGATGGCGAGCTGGCCGTCGCTGGGCGCGCAGGGGCGCAAGTTCGTGGCCGGAACTCCGGCTCAGGCGGTGCGGGTGTACGTGGGGTTGAATTCGGCGCCGGACCTGAATGCGCGGGTGGCGCTGGTGATTCGAGAGCTGGAGCGCTCGGGCGGACTACAGCGCGGGAATCTGGTGGTCACCGTGCCGACCGGCTCCGGCTGGATCGACGGCGAGGCGGCCGCCGGTTTCGATCAGCGCTTCGGCGGCGATGTGGCGCTGGTCGGACTGCAATATTCGGACGCGCCCAGCTGGGCGACCTTCGTCTTCGGCCGCAAGGCCGCCGAACAGTCCGCTCGCACCCTGTTCGATGCTGTCGAACAACGGATTTCGACGCTGCCCCACCCACCGAAGCTGTACGTCTACGGTCAGAGTCTGGGCGCGCTGGGCGGCAGCTCGATCTTCACCGATGATGCCGATCAGGCCCGCCGCACCTGCGCGGTGCTGTGGGCCGGGCCGCCGGCGGGGCAGGTATATCGCAGCGGCGCAATGGTTCTCGCGAATGCCTCCGACCCCGTGGTCCGCTGGTCTCCGGCATTGCTGTGGCGCGCACCGAATCTCACCGGCACCCGGCCGGATGCCCCTGTCCCCGGCTGGCTTCCGTTCGTCAGCTTCATTCAGACCAGCGCGGATCTGCTCGGCGCCCTCGACGCTCCCTCCGGGCACGGCCACCGCTACGGCACCGATCAGGGCACGGCTCTGGGCAGCTGCTGACCCGGCACAGCTCACAAAACAGAACGGCTCCCGGCCGGGAGCAACCAGCCGGGAGCCGAATCAGCTTGTCCGATCAGAGGATCGGGTTCGGTATCAAGCGACCGGGCCGCGCGCCGCCTCGTAGGCCGCACCGACGCGGTAGAGCCGGTCGTCGGCCAGCGCCGGCGCCATGATCTGCAGACCCACCGGCATACCGTCGTCCGCGCTCAGCCCGGACGGCACCGACATACCGCAGTGCCCGGCCAAGTTCGTCGGCAGCGTGCACAGGTCGGAGAGGTACATGGCCAGCGGATCGTTGACCTTCTCGCCCAGCTTCCACGGCGTGAACGGACTGGTCGGCGAGACCAGCACATCCACCGACTCGTACGCCTTGTCGAAGTCGCGCGCGATCAGCGTGCGAACCCGCAGCGCCTGACCGTAGAAGGCGTCGTAGGAACCGGCCGACAGCGCATAGGTGCCGATCATGATGCGGCGCTTGACCTCCGGGCCGAAACCGGCCGCACGGCTGATCGACATGACCTGATCCGCACTGTGCGAACCGTCGTCACCGACGCGCACGCCGTACCGCATGGAATCGAAGCGCGCCAGGTTGGAGGACACCTCGGACGGCAGGATGAGGTAGTAGGCGGCCAGCGCGTGCACGAAGTTCGGGCAGGACACCTCCAGCACCTCGGCGCCGAGCTCCTTCAACTGCGCCACAGCGGCATCGAAGGAATTGATGACACCCGACTGGTAGCTGTCGGAGTGCAACTCCCGCACCACGCCGACCTTCACACCGGTCAGATCACCCTTCGCACCCTCGCGGGCGGCGGCCACCACCGGCGGCACCGGGACATTGCGCGAGGTGGAGTCGCGCGGGTCGTACCCGGCGATGACCTCGTGCAGCAGCGCGGTATCCAGCACGGTGCGGCCACACGGCCCACCCTGATCCAGCGAGGACGCACAGGCGACCAGGCCGTACCGGGAGACGGTGCCGTAGGTGGGCTTGGTGCCGACCGTCGCGGTGACCGCGGCGGGCTGGCGAATGGAACCACCGGTATCGGTGCCGATGGCCAGCGGAGCCTGGTAGGAGGCGAGCGCCGCCGCCGAGCCACCGCCGGAGCCGCCCGGAATCCGGGTGGTGTCCCACGGGTTCCGGGTCGGGCCGTAGGCCGAGTTCTCGGTGGAGGAGCCCATGGCGAACTCATCCATATTGGTCTTGCCGAGAATCGGGATGCCCGCCTGGCGCAGCCGCGTGGTCAGGGTCGCGTCGTACGGCGCGACCCAGCCCTCGAGGATCTTCGACCCACAGGTGGTCGGCATGTCGGTGGTGGTGAAAACGTCCTTGAGCGCCAAGGGAACACCGGCCAGCGGCGAGGCGACGGTCCCGGCGGCGATCGCGCGATCCACCTCGGCGGCGGTCAGCAGCGCCTGCTCACCGGCGACGTGCAGGAAGGCATTGATCTCGCCGTCGACCTCGGCAATGCGCTGGATGTGCGCCTCGGTCACCTCGACCGAGGACACCTCACGGGCGTGGATCTTCTCGGCAAGCTCCGCGGCGGAAAGCTTGGTCAGCTCGCTCATGCGCCCTCTCCCAGAATCTGCGGAACCAGGAACCGCTGGTCCTCGGCCGCGGGCGCACCGGAGAGCGCCTGCTCCGGGGTGAGGCACGGCTGCTCCACGTCCGGGCGCGTCACATTGGTCGCGGGGTTCGGGGAGGCGGTGGCGGGGACATCGGCCGCGGCGACCTCGGAAATCTGCGCGACGTAGGTCAGGATGGAATCCAACTGACCGGCGTACAGATCGAGTTCGTCATCGGTCAAAGCGAGCCGGGACAACCGGGCGAGATGTGCGACCTCGTCCCTGGAGATGGCGGGCACCGCGGGACCCCTTTCGGCTGGTTCGAGCATGAAGATTCGGCATCCGACAGCCTAGCGGGGTGCACCGGGAGCACCGTGGCAGGTATCGCGAGCGGCGAATCACCGCCCGCGATACCTTGGTTGGACACCCACTCGCTTCGATACGTGACCGACCGGTAAGTGTCCTAGGTCACACGAATGGCTTCGATTCGATAACCCGCACCGGAGGGTGTAAATATTGCGGGACTCGGGTACCCGTCCGAAAGTCTCGGTCGCACAGGAAAGAAAGGAAGGCACGTGTCATACCTGCTTCGCGTGCAACTTCCGGATCGTCCAGGCAGTCTCGGTTCGCTCGCTCTCGCGCTCGGTTCCGTAGGCGCCGATATCCTTTCCCTGGATGTCGTCGACCGCGGTGACGGTTTCGCGATCGACGACATAGTGGTCGAGGTTCCGACGGGCGCACTTCCGGACACGCTTATTACCGCAGCGGAATCCGTACACGACGTACAGGTGGATTCGCTGCGCCCGTACTCGGGCATGCTCGACACCCACCGCGAACTCGAGCTCATCGACCAGGTCGCCAATGCACGCGACGACCGGCTGCAGGTGCTGGTCGACGGCGTACCGCGGGTCTTGCGGGTCGGCTGGAGCACCGTGATAGATATGGGCCCGCAGGGCGCCTATCGCGTGGTGGGCAGCCAGAGCGCCCCGTCCACCCAGGCGTCCTCGGCGCCCTGGATGCCGCTCGAGAAGCCGGCCATCCTGGACGGTGAAGGCGATTGGGTGCCGGAGCTGTGGAAGGACATGGACACCAAGCTGGCCGCCGCACCGCTGGGCAATACCGGCAAGGTACTGCTGCTGGGCCGCCCGGGCGGACCCGATTTCCGCCCCTCCGAGGTGGCGCGCCTGGGTTATCTGGCGGGGATAGTCGCCACCGTTCTGGGCTGATTTTCTACTCTTTCGCGCCGGTGTGAGCTCTCTCGCACCGGCGCGATTCGGTTGCCGGGCAGGGGCTTTCCTGCCGTCGCGCCTGTTCGGCGTCAAGTTCTCAGGTTTTATCTACTATTCAGCTCAGTAGGTCATCTACTATGTAGCTACGTAGAAAAGCCGCCGATCACGCGGCGTACCTGCGAACAGAGAGGCAGAGTCGCCTTGCTCGACTACCGATCGACACCGAAATCTCGCGCCCGGCGGATATCCATCACCGTGGCACAACTGGTCGGCGCTACCGCCGCGGCCACCATCGCCGCGGGAACCGCTGCCGCGGAACCCTATTCGCGCGGCGAATCGCCGGGACCTGGCCGTTCCAACTCCCAGGGCGATACCTCCGGCGCCCACCACGGCGATCCGCTCGGTTACCACCACACCGATGCGAATCCGCAACGGCAGAACGAACATTGGCAGAATCGGCGCCAGTTGGACTACGCACCGCAGACGCCCCCGCAGACCGGCAATGGCGGCGGTAATACCAATAGCACGTGGAACGCAATCGACAATCCGGACGGCGCCGGCTGGTCCGTCTGCCGCCCGCAAGCAAGTTGGTGCTGATGACTACCGTGACCGATACCCCGACCACCCGTAACCTGCGCCGCGGTGCGTTCGCACCGGTTGCCGTCGCCGTATTGACCACTGCCGGAATAACTTTCGGCGCGGGATTCGCGGAAGCCGAGGAGCGTAGGACACGCCCCGGCGCGAGCTGCCTGTGGGCCGGAGACACCTATCAGCCCGGCGCGACGATTGTCGCGGGCGGCACCGCCTACAGCTGCGGTACCGATCAGAATGCGCCGCACTGGTTCAGCCAAGGGCCCACCGGCAAGGCGAGCACCGTACGCAACCCCGGGGCGGTCACCGCACCTGCCGGGCAATTCAGCACGGGCGCAAGGCAACCCGGCACCAGTTACAACGACTACTGCGTCACCAATCAGCTCATCCCCGGCACCGACGATGTGTACCAGGTCGTCCGGGTGGGCGACGGCACGATGATGTGGAAGGCCGCCGCGCCGATCTCGCAGTGGAAGTTCGATTCCGCCCGGCCGGAACCCACCTGGCGCACCGGAAGCCTGTGCTACGACGGCAGTTTGATGTGAGCCGGTGGCTCCGGTAGTCCAGACAGGCGCGGCTGCGCTAGGTGAGCGGCAGCCGCATGACGGTCAACGGCAGACCTGCCATGGTCTTCCAGCCACGCTCCGGCACCGGGGTGAAGCCCAGCCGCTCGTACATGCGCCGGGCGTCGACCATATCGGGCATCGTGGTGAGCACCACGGCCGCGTACCCCTCGGTGCGCGCGGCCTCGATGACATAGCGCACCAGTGCCGTACCGACGCCTGATCCGCGCGCCTGTTTGGCCGTGGCCAGCATGCGGAATTCCAGTTCGCCCGGCCGGGCGATATCGGCGAACAGCGTCCCCGGCCGCGCCATGGTCAGCGAGCCGATGACCGTCTCGTCCTGGACCGCCACCAGAATCTCCGCGGCCTCGGCGCGGGTCACGGTGTCGGCAAGCTCTGCCACATAAGGGCTTTCGGGCATCACATAGCCCTCACCCACATAGACGTCGACCGTCAATGCCCCGATGGCCGGGTAGTCCCCGGGCCCGGCATCCCGGATCCGCACCGCCGCACGCTCATCACTCATCACCACAACTCCATCCTCAGCACCGGTCCCCCAACACAATTGGTGGTCCTTCCCCACGAGCCGGTGCGGACGTCCGGCGTCCGCACCGGCTCGTACCCGTCAGGAGACGGCGTCCGGTCCGCCTTCCAGCAGTCGCTCGAAGGCGTCCTCGTCCAGTATCGGCACACCAAGTTCCTCGGCCTTCTCCGCCTTGGAACCGGGAGATTCGCCGATGACAACGTAGGCGGTCTTCTTGGAGACCGATCCGGCCGCCTTGCCGCCCCGGATGAGGATGGCCTCCTTGGCGCCGTCGCGGGTAAACCGTTGCAGCGAGCCGGTTACCACGATCGAGAGACCCTCGAGATTGCGCTCGATGGATTCGTCCCGCTCGTCCTCCATGCGCACTCCGGCGGCCGCCCACCGGTCGACAATATCGATGTGCCACGGCACGGTGAACCATTCCTGCAGTGCGGCGGCAATGGTCGGGCCGACGCCGTCGACGGCGGCCAATTCCTCATCGGAGGCTTCCCGTATGCGATCCATGCTGCCGAAGGCGGTGGCCAAAGCCCTTGCGGCCGTGGGGCCTACGTGCCGGATGGACAATCCGACGAGCACCCGCCACAGCGGGCGATCCTTGGCCGCGTCCAGATTCTGCAGCAGCCGTTTGCCATTGGCGGAGAGGGTGCCGTCCTTGTTCGTGAAAAGCGTTGTGGTGAGCAGCGTGTCCTCATCGAGGGCGAACAGTTCACCCTCATCGCTGATGGCCCCCGACTTGAGCAGATCGATGGCCGCCTCGTAACCGAGCGCTTCGATATCGAAGGCGCCGCGCCCGGCGACATGGAAGACCCGCTCCCGCAACTGCGCCGGGCAGTACTGCTGATTGGGGCACCGAATATCGGCGTCGCCCTCCTTGGCGGGGGCCAGCTCCGTACCGCATTCCGGGCAGACGGTCGGCATGACGAATTCGCGTTCGTCCCCGGTGCGGGCATCCACCACCGGACCGAGCACCTCGGGAATGACATCACCGGCCTTGCGAATGGTGACGGTGTCGCCGATGAGCACACCCTTGCGCTTCACCTCGGACGCATTGTGCAGGGTGGCCATCGCGACGGTAGAGCCCGCGATACTGACCGGCGCCATGACCGCGAACGGCGTAACCCGGCCGGTGCGGCCCACATTCACCTGGATATCGAGCAGCTTGGTGGTGGCTTCCTCGGGCGGGTACTTGTAGGCGATGGCCCAGCGCGGGGCCCGGGAGGTGGCGCCCAGCCGACGCTGCAGCGCGAAGTCGTCGACCTTGACCACCTGGCCGTCGATCTCGTGCTCGATATCGTGGCGGTGCTCGCCCCAGTAGGCGACACGATCCAGCACCGCCTGCACGCCCTGCACCCGCACGGTGTGCGCGGAGACCGGCAGGCCCCAAGCCGCCAGTGCCCGGTATGCCTCGTATTGCGATGCGGCGCTGAAGCCTTCCGTCCGGCCGAAGCCGTGGCAGATCATGTGCAGCCGCCGCCGCGCGGTGACCGCCGGATCCTTCTGCCGCAGCGAACCGGCCGCGGTATTGCGCGGATTCGCGTACGGCGGTTTACCTTCCGCGACGATCGAAGCATTGAGCGACTCGAAATCGGCGAGGGTCATGTACGCCTCACCGCGCACCTCGAGCAGCTTCGGCACCGGAAACTCGTCGGTACCGCTCAGCTCATGCGGAATATCGTCGATGGTGCGGGCATTGAGGGTGACGTTCTCACCCGTGCGCCCGTCGCCACGAGTCGCGCCGCGCACCAGCTTCCCGTCCTCGTAGACGAGATTGAGCGCGACACCGTCGATCTTGACCTCGCAGACGAAGTGCGTGTCCGCCCCGGTCTCGGTTTCGACGCGGCTGATCCAGACCCGCATCTCCTCCTCGCTGAACACATTGTCCAGCGAGTACATCCGCTCCAGGTGATCCACCGGCGCGAATTCGGTGGTGAACCCGCCGCCGACCACCTGGGTCGGCGAATCGGGCGTGCGTAGGTCCGGATGCGCCTCCTCCAGCGCTACCAACCGCTGGAACAGCTCGTCGAACTCACCGTCGGTGATGATTGCCGCGTCCCGCACGTAGTACCGGAACTGGTGGTCGCGCACCAGCTCGGCCAGCTGCTGCCACTCGACCCGTTCGTCCCCACTCGCCGGGGTGCGCTCGTCCCCACTCGCCGCGGTGATGTCGATACCCGATTCGCTCACAACAGGCACATTAGCGGGTCGCACCGACACCATCACGCGACATTCCCGCACGTCGCGCCGTTATAGCAATGAGCAGCAGGCGATCTGTGCGTGCCCGCACCGGCGCGCGGCACCGGCCGGGAACACGTCCGCGACGATACGGGTTGGACCCGGCATGGACATCGCCCCCGCGATCGAATTCGCCCGCGCACACAGCAAGTCGGTGCTCACCACCCTCCGCAAGAACGGTCGGCCGCAACTGTCCAATGTCACGCACTGGGTGGGCGGCGACGATCGGATCCGCATCTCGATCACCGCCGACAGGGCCAAGTACTTCAACCTCATCCGTGAACCCTGGACCGCGGTCCACGTGAGCAGCGACGACTTCTGGTCCTATGTCGTCCTCGAGGGTGAAGCCGAGGTATCGCCGGTCGCGGCCGCTGTGGACGACGCCACCGTCGAGGAGTTGATCGCCTACTATCGCGCCATCAGCGGCGAGCACCCCGACTGGGACGACTACCGCCGAGCGATGGTCGCCGACCGCCGCGCCGTCGTCCGCATCACCCCGGCCCGTGCGTACGGCCTGCTGCGCTGAGCTACTCCACGCCCTGCCGGACTGTGTGCACCCGTGCGGGATCGGGTGCGGACGGTCCGGCGGTGCGGGAGGCGTTGTCAGGCGAGCACGGCTCCGCCGTCCAGCGTCAGCACGGTGCCGGTCGCGTGCGGCTGAGTGACGAAGAACAGGAACGCCTGCGCAATATCCTCGACCTCGGCAATGCGGCGCAGCGGGGTGCTCGCCGCGGTATCGGCGTAGAACTGCTCGCGTACTTCTTCGGGGAACGCCCAGAGCGGGGAACGGACCACGCCCGGCATGACGGCATTGACCCGGATCGGCGCGAGCTCGACGGCGAGCGCACGGGCGAGGGTCTCCACCGCACCACACAGGCTGGAGGTGACCGTGGAACCCGGCACCGGCCGCGGGCCCGCCGTACCGGTGGTCAGGGTGATCGAGCCGTCCTGCCGCAGCTGCGGCGCGGCCGCCTGCACCGCTGCCAGGACGCCGAAGTAGCGGAGCTCGAAGAACTTTCGCGCCTCGGCGAGATCCAGATCCGCGAGCGGCGACAGCAGCAGCGCCTCACCGGCGGTGTACACCAGGTGATCGAGCGCGCCGATTTCTTCGAACAACGCCCGCACCTGATTGCCATCGGTCAGATCGGCGACGTGACCGGTACTGCCCGAGGGCAATTCGGCCAGCGTCCGGTCGATATTGGCGCGGCTGCTGGAAACAACGGTGACCTTCGCGCCCCGCTCCGCGGCGGATGCCGCGACCGCGAAACCGATGCCGGAGGTGCCACCGAGAACTACTACGTGCTGGCCTGCGAGGGACATTGGAGCGCCTTTCGTGCTGTCGGAAACTGCTCCCCTACTGTCGCTTCCGCAGGTCACCGGCGTCCAAGACCTAAACCGTCCGCTGTAATACCCTGAGGGCATCATGACCGATCTCGATCTCCGCAAGCTGCGTTATTTTGTCGCCGTGGCCGAGCACATGCACTTCGGCCGGGCCGCCGAACAGCTCTTCATCGCCCAGCCGGTGCTGTCCCGGCAGATTCGGGCGCTGGAGGACGAGCTCGGGGTGCGGCTGTTCGAACGGGACCGGCGCGGGACCGCGCTCACCGCTGCGGGCGAGCAATTGCTGGCCGATGCCCGGCCACTGCTCGAAGGGGCACAAGCGTTGCACCGCAGGGCTGTTCGCGCCGCCCACGGCACCGATACCTTCACGGTCGGCTTCATGCCCGGTCTCATCGTCTCTGCCCCGGTACGCGCCCTGGCGGCCCGCCACCCCGACCTCAATGTCGAACTGGTGCGCACGACTTGGGACGATCAGACCGCCGCCGTCCGGGATGGCCGCGTCGACATCAGCTTCGTCCGCCCGCCGATCGATTCGGAGGGTCTGCGTACCCGCCCGCTCTACACCGAGCCCCGAGTCGTGCTGGTGTCCACGGATCATCCCCTGGCCGGCAAGGAATCCATCGTGCTGGCCGATCTGGCCGGCGATCACCTGCTGCAGGACCCGGACATGTTCCCCGAATGGCGTGCCGCCGCAACCGATCCGCGGGCACAGAGCCAGCCTGTCCCGGTGTTCCGCAGTGTCGAGGAGAAGCTCGAACACGTCGCGGTACGTCGCGGCATCGCATTCCTGCCGCTCTCGGTGGCCACCTTCTATACCCGCTCTGACATCACCTACATCGCTGTCTCGGACCTGTCCCCCGGCGAGGTGAACCTGGCCTGGGACAGCGCCCGCTGTAGCCCGCTCATCGACGAATTCGCCGATCTCGCAGCGGTTTAGCCGCGCGGATTCCGCAGCGGTCAGCCCTGTTCGGCGGCCTCCTTGACGCCGTTCACGAGCATCTCCCACATGCCGCGGGAGTGCTCGGCCTCGTCCTCGCTGGCATTGTTGTCCTGGCTCAGCGACAGGTGGGTCGTCTCACCGTTGCCGGTCAGCTCGTAGGTGAGCGTGTGGTAGTTCTCCGGCACGTCCGGCGCGCCGCTGAGCGGGCTGTAGTGCGTCATCTTCAGCAGTCGGTCGGGCTCGACCGCGAGCAGCTCACCCTTGTCCTCGTACGGCTTGCCCTCGTAGACGCCCTGCCAGGTGATCGGGCTGCCTACCTGCCAGTCGGTGTGCACATCGGCCCCGAACATGAACTTGCGGATCTGCTCGGGGTCGGTCAGTACGGCCCACACCTGCTTAGGTGAGGCAGCGATATCGGTTTCTGCGGTGGCGACGAATCCGGTCATCGATCTCAACTCCCATTTGTCGGTCACCCTGACTCTAGAAGCACCGTGAGCCGTGGTCTTGCAAATACGCGTCACGGCAGTTCGGGTTCGGGGAGCGTGTCCCCGGTCTCCAGGAGGGTCTTGAGGTTGGCGAGGATGGCGGGCCAGCCTTCGCGGATGCCGATGAGCATGAGGCTCTCGGGGCCGAAGCCGTTGTGCACGACGGTGAGTTTGACCATGTCGCGCAGGGGGACGAGGTCGAAGGTCACGGTCGAGCGCGGCTCACCGGAGAGTTGGGTGAAATCCTCTGCGCTGAAGCCGAATTGATCGGCGAAGGCTTGATCGACGGTGTGCCAGGTGTAGGACAGGGTGCGGTAGGGGTCGGCGGTGACGACAACCTGTCCGGGGTCCTTGCCGACCCAGCCGGACTGCTCCCAGACCATGGGTGAGCCGGGCTGCCAATCGGTTTCGAAGGTGGCGCCCCAGTAGCGCTTGGTGAAGGCGGGGTCGGTGAGGGCCTGCCAGAGCTTCTCCGGGGTGGTCCTGATGTAGGTGGCGTAGACGAATTCCTCACTCATGGTGGCGCTCTCCAATGCGGTTTTGAGGTCGGCGAGGGCATGTACCCGGCCGCGGTCGTATCGGTTGATCCAGCGCTCGGCGATGGCGTTGACGGGTTCGGCATTGAGGTAGTGCAGCTTTTCGCGGCCGCGCCACAGGGTGGTGACCAGGTTGGCCGCCTCCAGGACGGCCAGATGCTTGCTGACCGCCTGCCGGGACATCTCCAGGCCGGTGCACAACTCCCGCAGCGTCTGGCCGGTGCGCTCGTTCAGGCTGTCGAGCAGGCGGCGGCGACTGGGGTCGGCCAGTGCCTTGAAAACCTCGTCCACCTGCACCTCGTTCGTGCTTATCGCCATATGCAACTTATTGGTTGCATGACCCAGAATAGGCAGCCGCGCGGTTGCCTGTCAATGACGGTGTCGATCACGGTGTGGATGAAAACTGTTCGCGCGACACGTGTCCGATACGGGCGGATGGCTTTAACGCTCGCCGACCGGCAGGATGACCAGGGTGTTGCGCAGTTTTCAGGTGGCGAACCACCGATCCCTCGCCGAGCCGCAGGAGTTGCGGCTCACCCGCGGCAATGGTCCTGTCGCTGCCCCCGTCACCGCGGTGTACGGCCCCGCCGCCGCGGGCAAATCCAGCCTCGTCGGTGCACTGGACCGCATGCGTGACGCGGTACTGAACTCGGTCACCGGCTGGGACCCCTTCTCCGGACCGGTGCGCACCCCGCACCTCGGATTCGCGGACCGCCCTTCGACATTCGTGGCGCACTTCGTCGCCGAGGGCTGCCCGTACACCTACGGGTTCCGGCTCGACAATGCCGATGTGAGTGCCGAATGGCTGCATTCGTACCCGCACAATCGCAAGCGCATCGTCTTCGAGCGCGGGGGTGACGAGATCCGCATCGGGCCCATGTTCGAGGCCGCGCGCTACGGACTCGGCGCGGTGGTGCCACTGGTGCGCCCGAATGCCCTGCTGCTCAGCCTGTCCGGGCAGCTGTACGCCGAACCGCTGGTGCCCGCCTACCGCTGGTTCCAGTCACTGCTGGAAGTGCAGTGCGGACAACCGGATCCGGCCGATATCGCACAGCGGGTGGGTAGTCACATCTCCCGCTCCACCGAGCATGCGGTACGCCTGCTGACGGTGCTGCGCTCGGCCGATCTGGGCATCACCGATCTGCTGCTGCCCAGCGACGATCCCATGTACGCCGACTACTTGCACGACCTCGATACCGATATCGCCAGCACCACAAAGGAAATCGAGTCCTGCACCACCTCCTCCAGCTATGCGGAGGAGCTGTTCCTCGAGCACGGCATCACCATCACCCTGCTGCAGCGGGAGCTGTCGAATCTGTTCGGCGCGCGTGATGCCCTGTACTCCCGCATGGTCGCGCGCCGGGGCGTCGGCCTGGGCCTGGCGCACGAGGGCATCGACACCGCCTTCGATATCACCGACGAGTCCAGCGCCACCCTGGCCATGCTGCGGCTGCTGCCGCCCATGCTGGACGCCCTCGACGCCGGCGGTGTCCTCATGGTCGACGATATCGACGAGCATCTGGCGCCCGAGACCGCCGACAGCCTCATCCAGCTCTTCCAGAACCCCGAAACCAATACGCACGGTGCGCAATTGGTCTTCACCACAGCCAATCGCATGCTGATCGATCGCGGCAACGGCCGCTCACAATCCAAGCGCACCATCGTCTGGGGAATCCGCCGCACCCTGGACGGAACCTCGGAGCTCACCCCCGCCGATCGCCCCGCCCTGCCCGCGGGCGCCACCGCATCGCTCCCGGCCGTAGCCATCGCGGCGATCACCGCAGGCTGAACCGGCCCGCCGCGCGGCTCGAGAATTCCACCGGCCGATGGCGCGGTCGGCTGGACGACCACGCAGCAGGGAGCGCTGTGCGAATCTGCAGACTGTCGGCGGATTCGCGGAGCAGGTCGGCGACGGCATCCAGAGCGCGGGCGACGCGGTGCCTATGCCGGGGTGTCGATTGGCAATCATTCAGCAACCGCGCCGCGCCCTAACTTCGCAGCCCGCCTAGCATGGGGTCATGCTCATGCAGCTCACGTTCATCGTATTGATCGGCGGTGCGCTGGTGGCGACCGTCATGGCCTTCCGGCGTGGCCGGGGCGGCGGCGGACAGATGGTCGATCCGGAATCCGGCGTCCTGTACGTGACCGGGGTCAGCCCGCGCCCGGACGCCACCGGCGAGCAGTACGTGACAATCAGCGGCAGCATCTCCGGGCCGACGGTGGTCGCGCACGAGGTCTACGGCCGCTTCGCCTGGGATGTGAACCAGTGGCCGTCCATCGGCGACCAGATCCCCGTCGCCTACCCCTCAGGCAAGCCCGACCGCTGGCAACTCGCCCACCCCGGTGCACGCCCCTATTTCGGCTCCCGCCAGCGCGACCAGCGCAACTGACCAACGCGCACAAGCATTTCGCGTGGCGCGCACCCATTCGCGTGGCGCACACCCATTCGCGTGGCGCGCACGCAATCCTGTGCAATTTTATACGCGGCAGGCGAACTCGTGAGCGCGAACTCGTGCGCGGTGGCGAGCCGGTTAGCGGCGGACGGCGAAGATGGTGCCGTTGGTGGGATCGCCGGTGGCTCCGGGGCGGTCGTATCCGGCGACCATCTCGTCCCAGGTGCGGAATTCGGTGTTCCAGCCGTTCGCGATGAGCCAGTTGCCGGCGTCGGGACCCAGGCCGCCCGGCTCGCCGGGGGTGGCATCATCGCCCGAAACGAGTCGGCGGAGTTCGGGGTATGGGCCGGTGTCCGCGTCCACCGCGAACTTCGCGACGCCGAATCGGCTTCCCGGCGCGGACAATTCGGTGATCTTCTCGACCACCCGCTGCGCATCCGCGCGGGTCAGGTAGCCGAGTACGCCCTCGTCCACCCAGTGCGTCGGCTCCTCCGGCCGGAAGCCCTGTGCCAGTAGCGGTTCGGCCCACTCCTCGCGCAGATCGACCGGCAGCACCTGCCTTTCGTAGCGCGGGATCACACCGGCGCGTTGCAGTATCGGCTCCTTGAAGTCGAAGGTGACCGGGAGGTCGAGTTCGAAGAAGCGGGTGTCCGCGGGCAGGTCCATCCGGAAGGCGCGGGTGTCAAGCCCGGCGCCCACGATGACGACCTGCCGGATACCGTGGCGGACAGCATCGTCGACATGGTCGTCGATGAGCCGCACGCCGATGGTGCGGCCGTCGAAGAACATGTCGACGAGCGGCAGCAGCCGATCCCAGCGCTGTCCGAAGAACGGTTTCGCGGCGTCGACGAAAAGCTGTGCGAAAGGATCGTCGTAGAGCCGATCCGGTCGCAGCGATTCCCTGGCCCGGATGACTGCGACCCCGATCGCGGTCATGGCCACACCGGCAGTGGGTACTTGCGCTGCCTCGGTCATATCAATCTCCCCGTACCATTTACCTTGCCGCCCGGCTAGTAATCCGGGCATGCCGACGACGCTAGGCTGCTCCCTTGCCGGTCGTCAAGCAACCGGAAGCCGAATACGACTGGAGGGACTCATGGACGGGCGTCGCAGCGATACGCGGGAGCGCATCCGCGCCGTGGCCATGGAGCTGTTCGGCGAGCACGGATACGAGAAGACCTCACTGCGCGAGATCGCCGAACGACTGGGCGTCACCAAAGCCGCACTGTACTACCACTTCCGGACCAAGGAAGACATTGTCGCCAGCCTGTCCGACGATCTGCGCAGCGGCATCGACGACATTGTCACCTGGGCCGAAGCCGCGCCGCCCGGGCGGGAGCGGGCGCAGGAGATCCTCACCCGCTACGGCACGCTGCTGCACAGCCTGGGCAAGGACATGATGCGGTTCTGGCACGAAAACCAGCCCGCCTTCCGCCAACTCGGATTCGGGGTGGGCCTGCGCTACCAGTTCCGGGTGCTCGCCGATCTGATGGCCGCCCCGGACGATGCGCCGCTGGCCGTATTCCACGCCCGCCAGGCGCTGCTGGCCATCAGCTGGAGCATCACCATGATGGGCGACCTCGATCTTAACGACGAGGAATGCAATGCCGCCGCCGGCCGCATCGCCTCGGGCATTCTGACCGATATGTGAATACCGTTGCCGCCGAGCCGGATTATTCGAAGTTGATCGACTCCGGCTCGTCCGCGTAAACGCGCGCGGTCTCGGCGGCGAGGCTCAGCGCCTGCCGCGCCCAGGACAGCGGTGCGCCCGCCAGCCCGCAAGCCGGGGAGACCATAATCTGCTCGGCCAGCAGTCGACGCCGGAAGCCCAGCCGATCGATCAGCCGCACACCGGGTTCGGCGATCTCACGCCAGGTGATGGGCTTGTCCGGAGCCGTGGTGGGCACCAGCCCGAGCACCAGATGCCTGCCGTCGTCCAGCAATTCGCCGATGCGGTCGAGATCGGCGGTACGGATGGTCGACATATCGAAACCGACTGCGGCAGCGCCACTCCGGCGCAGGAAGCCGAGCGCGGGCGCAGCGGCGCAACTGTGCACCAGGACCGGTCCCGACTGGGCGCCGATCACCGTATCGAGCACGTGCAGCGCTTCCGGTTCCGGCATGGCGCGCACGGTATTGAGCATGCTCACGCCCTTCAGCGAGCCCTCCAGCACATCGGTCAGCAGCGGTTCGTCCAACTGCACCAGCACATCCGTGGCCAGCCGCTTACCGATCTCGGCCACCTGGGCGGCCAGGCCCTCGGCGAGGGATTCCGAAAGATCGCGCAGCGCACCGGAGTCGGTGATCACCCGATGCCCGAGCGGCAATTCCACCTCGGCGGCGAGCGTCAACGGCCCGGTGACCTGTACCTTGATCGGCCGGCCGGATCCCATGAGACCAGCTGTCTCCCAAGCCTCTTCGAGCGCATCCATGTCGGCGTGCAGGAAATCACGCGCCCGACGCGCCACCGCCCCGGGTCGCACCGCCAGCCGATATCCCCGCGTAGTGCTGTCGAACCGCATATCCACCAGCAGCGCCGACACCCGCCCGATCATGTCCGCACCCACCCCGCGCCCCGGCAGTTCCACCAGATGCGGCAGCTCCCCCAGCTCCCCCACCACGGTCGCCGCGGCCTCCCGCGCCTCGGTCCCCGGCCACGACCCCACACCGGTCGCAATACCGCCCCGCAAAACCCCAGCACCAGTCTCGATGTCACTCATCCGCGCCACTCCGCATCACTCGGCCATCCAGATCCAGCACTCGCACAACCACTCCGCACCGCCCACGCAGACTCGACGACCTAACGGCCTCGCCGGAGGCTACACCGGCGCTCGACTTCCGCCGACGCCCCGTCAACCCGTCGCCGACAGCCATCACCACCGCCCGCGCCATCTGCCATCCCCGCACGTGACCACAGGCTCGTCAGCTGCCACCCGGCACATGACCACGGACTCACCATCCGTGATCCCGACACGCGACCGAGGGCTCTCGCCATCCGTCATCCCGGCAGGTTTTTGGCCGGGATCCACACCACAGCACCCGAACAGTGTCGGTGGATTCCGGCCGAAAGCGCGCCGGAATGACGGGGCCGATGGTGGCGGACCGGTGAACCGGCCGCGCCACTGTCACTGAGCGGTATCCGCGACCAGTTCGGTTGCGTAGGAGTGGGGTTCGCGCTCGGTGCCGGAGATGGTGCCGCTGCCGAGGACCTCGTCGCCGGCGGTGTCCGGGCGATAGAGGACCACGGCCTGGCCGCGGGCCACGCCGGTGAGGGGTTCGCGGAGGCGGACGACCAGGCCGTCGGCTGTGGCTTCGGCCACCGCGGGTGCGGTGCCGCCGTGGGCGCGGACCTGGGCCACGCATTCGATCGGTCCGCCGGGGGTCACGCCGGAGGTCCAGATGGCGCGGTCGGCCAGGACCGTCCACACCTCGAGATCCTTGGCGGAGCCGACGTGGACATCGCCCGAGTCGGGGTCGATGCCGGTGACGTAGCGGGGCTTGCCGTCGGCCGCCGGGCCGGGCAGGCCGAGGCCCTTGCGCTGGCCAATGGTGAACTCGTGCACGCCCTTGTGATCGCCGAGCTTGGTGCCGTCGGCATCGAGCAGCGCACCCGGGCGGATACCGATCTTGGCGCCCAGGAAGGCCTGGGTATCACCCGAGGGGATGAAGCAGATGTCGTGGCTGTCCGGCTTGTCGGCGACGGCCAGGCCGCGCTCGGCGGCCTCCTCGCGGATCTGCGGCTTCGGGGTGTCGCCGATCGGGAACATGGCGCGCGAGAGCTGCTCGGCGGTGAGCACCGCGAGCACATAGGACTGGTCCTTGTCGGCGTCGACCGCGCGGCGCAGGACGCCGTCCTCGAGGCGTGCGTAATGGCCGGTGGCCACGGCGTCGAAGCCCAGCGCCACCGCACGATCCGCGAGCGCCGAGAACTTGATCTTCTCGTTGCAGCGCAGGCACGGGTTGGGGGTTTCCCCGGCGGCGTACGCGGCGACGAAGTCGTCGATCACGTCTTCCTTGAAGCGGTCGGCGAAATCCCAGACGTAGAAGGGGATTCCGAGCATGTCCGCGGCGCGCCGGGCATCACCGGCGTCCTCCTTGGAGCAGCATCCGCGCGACCCGGTGCGCAGCGTGCCCGGTGACGCCGACAGCGCCAGGTGCACCCCGACCACATCGTGTCCGGCGGCGACGGCGCGCGCGGCCGCTACCGCGGAATCCACACCACCACTCATCGCGGCAAGTACTCGCATCTAGAAGCCTCCTTTCGCGCCGGCCATTCCGGCCGCCTTCGCCCGCTCGACAACCTGCGGCAGCACTGCCAGCAGGGCATCGATATCGGCGTCGGTCGAGTTGTGTCCCAAGGTGAATCGCAGTGACCCGCGCGCCAGTCGCGGATCCACACCCATGGCGAGCAGCACATGGCTGGGTCCGGCGACACCGGCATTGCAGGCCGATCCGGTCGAGCATTCGATCCCGGCGGCGTCGAGCAGCATGAGCAGCGAATCGCCCTCACAGCCGGGGAAGGTGAAGTGGACATTGCCGGGCAGCCGGCGGTCGCCGGTGGGTCCGTTGAGAATCGCCTCCGGCACCTCGGCGAATACGCCGTCGATGAGACGATCCCGTAGTCTGTTCAATTCGACTGTGCGCGTATGCATTCCGGCGACAGTCTCGCGAATGGCGGCGGCCAGACCGGCCGCACCGGGCACATCCGAGGTTCCGGAGCGCAGATCGCGCTCGTGCCCGCCGCCGTGCAGCATGGGCACCGCGGGCACCTGACGGCCCAGCAGCAGTACGCCGACACCGTGCGGCCCGCCGACCTTGTGGCCCGCGAAACTCGCTGCCGCCAAACCACTCCGGCCGAAGGCGATGGGGAGCTGTGCGCCCGCCTGCACCGCGTCGCTGTGCATGGGCACATCGAATTCCTGTGCCACCGCGGCCAATTCGGCAATGGGCTGAATGGTGCCGACCTCATTATTGGCCCACATGACACTCACCAGCGCGGTGTCGCCGGCGTGTGCGGCCAGGGCATCGCGCAGGGTGCGGGGTGAGATGACACCTTCGGCGTCCGGATCCAGCCAGGTGATCTGCGCGCCCTCGTGCTGCTCCAGCCACTCGACGGCGTCGAGCACCGCATGATGCTCGACCGAGCTGACCAGAATCCGGGTGCGCTTCGGATCGGCGTCACGGCGCGCCCAGTAGATGCCCTTGACGGCAAGATTGTCGCTCTCGGTCCCGCCGGAGGTGAAGATCACCTCGGACGGCCGTGCCCCCAGCCCCGCCGCGATCGACTCCCGAGCCTCCTCGAGTAGCCGCCGCGCGGCGCGCCCCGAAGCGTGCAGCGAGGACGCATTGCCCACCGACCCCAGGACAGCGCTCATCGCCTCGACAGCGACCGGGAACATAGGCGTAGTGGCCGCGTGATCGAGGTAGACCGTATGGGCACCGACCGGACCCGGGAAAGCCGACATCATGACCGACAAAGCCTATCCCATCCCTGACCTGCGCAACCTTGGGGTATCCCCCGGCCGTCTACGAACTGTGTCCACGATTTCGCACACCACTGTGGCAACCGCGCCGTTGCGGCCGGGTATTCCCCGGCTCGTCAGGCCTCGAAGAGTCGCTGCCCCCACCATTCCCCGTTGCCGAGCCCCGACGGGCAGGCGAACAAGGCCGAGCCGGTGTGGGTGATGTACTCCATCATCGCGTCCTTGGCGGCCAGCGCCCGCTGCATGGGGACGAACTGGTTGTGCGCATCGCGGCAGTAGGCGAGGAAGGAGTGTCGCGCGGAGGCGCTGGGCCCGAACAGACCGGGACCGAATCCGATGGTCAAGGTCAGCGAGGCCGGCGAAAGACCGAGCGCCTCACCGGTATTCTGCGGACAGACAACAGCGCCGACCCGCCGGGGGAAGGCGGCGGATCGGCGCTGTCGACGTGAATTCACACGCGGGCGGGGAGTTTTACCTCGGTATGAAGTTCGGGGTGTCGCTCCGAATCCAATAGGACGGCACCCTCTTCGGCGCGGCGGACGATGCCGGCGAAGGCACGGTCCACGGCATCACCGTGGATGGCGCGCTCACAGCGGCGGGCCAGTTCGCGGCGATCGGTGCCGGGGAGTTCGAGCGGTTGCAGCACGATCTCCGCGACGATTCCGCGTGAGCGCAGTACGCGGCGGACCGAATCGCCCATGGTGTCGATGCCCACGAAACCCGGGACCGTGGATACCTGGCCGTGTGCGTCCAGGTAGCGCAGCCGGATCGGCTGCACCGGGGTGCCGGTGTCGATGGCGGCTTGGAAGAGCGCGGGGCGCAGGCGACCACGGGCACGGCCGCACCAGGTGGTGCCTTCCGGGAAAAGACCGACCCGCTCGCCTGCCGCCAGCCGCTCGGCAATGTGGTTCACAACACCGGGAAGGGCGCGCAGCCGCTCCCGCTCGATGGGGATCACCCGCACCAGTCGCGCGATATCGCCGACCAGTGGCCAATCGACCATATCGGCGCGAGCCACGAAGCCCATCGGCTCGACGGCGGACAGCGCGAAGATATCGGTCCACCCGATATGCCCGGCCACCATCAGCCGACCCTGCCTCGCGGCGGGGGCATCGGGCAATCCATCATTGGAATGCTGCTGCGCCTCAGTGGAATCGACATGTTCGCCGGTATCGGCGCTCGTGCTGTTGTCCACGATGCGCAGCCGAATTCCGCAGCAGTGCAGCAGCGTTCGGGCGTATCGCATGTGCAGAGCGGTCCGCCAGCGGCGCGGCGTCGCCAGGTGTGCGACGGGGAAACTCAGCAGGACCGCGCCCACACCGAGCGCGCGGGCCGCGACCCGTAGATGTCCGGCTTCAGGGGCGGTTTCGACGCAGTCCGGGCCACAGGGGCTGGACGGCATCCAGGCATGGGCGGCGGGTGCGGCCGGGGGACACGGCAGCGAACCCACGCCGGGAGAAAGGAAGGCAGGCATCATGATTCATCACCGCTCGAGAGTGGCCACCGCGCCCTGCAGGCGCTCCAGGTAGCGAGTGTTGATGGTCGAAAGGCCCAGCAGCGCAACGAAGTCGGCTACTGCGAAGTCGGGATCGTGTGCGGGCTCGCCACAGATCTGCGCACCCAGGCGCAGGTAGCCGCTCATGAGCGGCGGCAGCTTCGGGCGGGCCGGAGCCTCCAGCTGGTCGAGGGTCAGACCGTCGACGACCACCGGATTGTACGGGCGCACATGCCGTTCCGGCTCGAGCGCGTACTTGGTGAGCAACTGGTCACGCACGGCCCGCACATTCCGGCCGGGCGCTTCTTCGGGAGTGGTCTGCATGGGCACCGAAACGCAGCCCATGATCCATTCGTAGCCGGTGAGCTGGATGTAATGCAGGATGCCCGCCCACATGAGGGTCAGCGTGGAACCGTTGCGGTGATCGGGCACCACGCAGGCGCGACCCATTTCGACCATCCGGTTCCCGGCGGGATCCATTGCGGTGAGGTCGAATTCGGTGGCGGTGTAGTAACCGCCGGCGGCGGTCACCTTATCGGGCGGCAGCATCCGGTAGCAGCCGACGAACTGATCGGTGAGATCGTCTCGCACCAGCAGGTGGTCGCAGTGGTCGTCGAAACGGTCTGCGTCCAGGCCGTTCTCGTTGACCGGGATGGCGAATCCCGGCTCATTGGCGAAAACCTGGTAGCGCAGGCGCTGCGCGGCCTCGCGATGCTCCGCATCGGAGGACACAACCAGTGAGTACTGGGAGCGGCCCGACGTGCGCAGCGGCTCCGGAGTGACATATGACGCGGGGGTGAGCCGGCTGGAGCTCGACGCTGCCATGGTGGTCATACGGTTGATCAAACGAGGCTCAGAATGCGCAGGAGCGACGGTCAGATGGCGGCTCGATGCCAGTCCGGTGAACGCGACGCACACCACACCCGGAGTTCATCGCAGGGCCGCTGAACGTTCTCTACCAGGACAAACGCTCGTATTCTGGCTGGGTACAGCGGGCTATCGCAGCCGCACATCCACCATTTCGAACCATCGGGCGAGCCTGCCGCAACGGGCGAATTACGGAAGGCTACGCCACCGTGCGCCCCTCGTTCGCGCCGGGTCGGCTACGGAAGAGCAGAGCCGTATCGCCGAATTCGTGCCAGAGATAGCCGCCGTCGAGCGCGGCCCGATAGGCCTGCCGCACCACCTCGGCGCCGGCCACCGCCTCGAGCAGATGCAGATGCGACGCACCGGGTGCGTGCCAGCCGGTGATCAGTCCGTCGACCACGCGGGTCGGGCGGTCACCGCCGAGCACCAGCTCGGTCCAGCCCGATATCGGATGGACCAGATCGTCCGCGCCGACCGCGCTTTCGAGCGCCCGGGTCACGGTGGTGCCCACCGCCACCACGCGCCCACCGGCGGCTCGCGTGATGTTCGCCAGCTGCGCGGTCAGCTCGGGAACCGCGAAGCGCTCCGGGCTCGGCGGCTCACCCGACTCCGGTGAGGAAACACCCGTGTGCAGGGTGATCGACGCCAGTCCCACACCGCCGGCCACCAGCTCGGTCACCAGGGCATCGGTGAACGGCCTTCCGGCACTGGGCATTTCCGCACTGCCGGGTTCCCGTCCGAAAACCGTCCGATAGTAGGAGGCGGACCAGCGTTCGCGGACATACGAATACGTGATCGGCTGCCCCCGGCGGGCCAGCAGTCGGGGCACGTCGGCATCGATATCGGCGGTCCACAATCGCTCGGCGGCAGGTAGCCACGGCGCGCGCAGGGTGGCGCTGTGCCCATCCGGAAGTCGCACGCAGGCACCGGATTCCGGGGCGGATCCGCGCCAGGGCGTGCCGCCCGGATCGCGCAGCTCCACCACCCAGCGACCGTCGTCGAGCGGGGTCGAGAAGTGCAGCACCGCCGCCTCCCCGCCGTACCGGGCCGGTACGGCCGCATTGACCATGGCCGAATTGTTCACCACCACAAGGTCTCCGGGACGCAGGAACTCCGGCAGCTCACGGAATCGGGCATGGGTCACCGCGCCGTCCTCGCAGACCATGAGCCGCACCTCGTCGCGCGCCAGTCCGCGCGCCTCCGGCGGGCTGGTCGCCGACAGCTCGTCGGGCAGGATGAACTCCACCGCTTCCATCCCCACCGTCATGACACCACCGGCAGTTCCGAGGCCAGATAGCGACCACTCGGCGGCCTGGCCTCGAGCAGGTGGAACAGTGCGGGCACAACGGTTTCCGGCTCGGGCCGGTCGGAGATGTCCTCGCCGGGGAATGCGGCCTGATGCATGGCGGTGCGCATATCCCCCGGATCGAAGGCATAGATCCGCAGGTCCGGATTCTCCGCGGCCAGCACGGCCGTGAGCTGATCGAGGGCCGCCTTGGAGGCGCCGTAACCGCCCCAGCCCGGATACGCGCCCACCGCGGCATCGGAGCTGATGTTCACCACCGTCCCGTCCGCGGCCCGCACCGCCGGGAGCGCCGATTGCAGCACTGCCAGGGGCGCGACCACATTGGTATCCAATACGGCGGTGAGCTCATCGATCGGATAGCGGTCCAGTGGCGGCAGCGGGCTGGGGCCGAGTGCGCTGGCATTGTTGATCAGCAAGTCCAGCGGCGCGGAACCGATTGCGGCAGCGAGTCGATCCCGGTGCGCGGGATCGGCGATATCCCCCACCACCGCCTGGGCTCCGGTCGCCGCGCGGACCTTCTCCAGCTCGTCACCGCCGCGCGCGGTGAGGATCAATTCCCACCCTTGTTCGGCGAGGGCGACCGCGGCGGCTCGACCGAATCCCGCCGAGGCGCCCGTAATCAGGGCTCTTCTGTTCTTCGTCATGACTCCATCGTGAAACCTGAACCTCAGTTCAGGTCAAGGTAGTTCACTCGGAGCGAAGCCTGATGACACGGCGAATCGCTCCGGGTTGCCAGGACAGCGACTCCCGGCGCACGTCATACCCGTGCACCGGCCCCAGCATCCGCACCACCGACAGGACCAGCAAACGCGTTGCAGGAACAGCCAAAATTCGCAGGTTAGCGCGCCCCGCCCGAGGATTGGACCCCCGGCTCGACGAACCCGACCGGCTCCCTATCACGCAGCACGAAGATCAGCGACACGAAGGAGCCGCCCGGCGGGGACTGCCGGGCGGCTCGTTTCGGGGCTTGGGTCAGGCGGCTCGGGGCTGGGCCTGATCCTTTGCCGCCGAGGTCTTCTGGACCTCGTTGAAACCGGGGCGGCCGGTGCCGATGAAGGCGACCAGCCAGGAGAAGACGGCCGCGAAGCGGTTGCGGAAGCCGACCAGGTAGAAGAGGTGGACTGCCAGCCAGGTGAACCAGGCGAGGGTGCCGGTGAACTTGATCTTGTCGTTCAGCTTGGTGACGGCGCTGAAACGGCTGATCACCGCCATGCTGCCCTTGTCCCAGTAATTGAACTCGGTGGCCGCGTGCTTCTTGCCGCGAATGATGTCGGCGACGTGGCGGCCCTCCTGCATGGCGACCGGCGACTGGCCGGGGTAGCCCTTGAGGGAGGTCATATCGCCGATGGCGTAGATATCGGCGTGGCCGCCGACGGTGCAGTCCGGATTGATGAGGAGGCGTCCGGCCCGGTCGGTTTCGCAGCCGGTCGCCTCGGCCAGCAGCGAAGCGAAACCGCCGACCGCCACGCCCGCCGACCACACCACGGTCTCGGCGGCAATGCCGCGCTCCACACCGTCCTTGCTCTTGACAGTCACCTTGCCCTCGTCGATATCGGTGACGAAGGTGTCGACCAGCACCTCGACGCCGCTCTTGGTGAGCGATTTCTTCGTGTACTCCGACAGCCCACCGCCGAACGGCGGCAGCACCACACCGGCGCCCTCGACCAGGATCACCGAATCATCCTGGTGGTAGTACCTTTTCGCGAGTTCCTTGAGCTGGCCCGCGACCTCGACACCGGTCGCGCCGGCGCCCACCACGACAAAGCTGAGCAGCCGGCGACGGGTCTCCGGGTCGGCGTCCTTGGCCTCGGTGAAAACGCGGTCGATCTGCGCGCGCAGGTCCCGGGCATCGTCGATGGTCTTGAGCGAATACGTCTTCTCGGCGAAATCGTCACGGCCGAAGTAGGACTGGCTCGCGCCGGTCGCCGCGATCAGCGAGCCGTAGCGGATCTTGCGCTGTCCCTCGGTGGTTTCGTAGGTGAGGACCGCGGCCTCGGCGTCGATGGCGACCACCTTGCCGACGCGGGTCTGACCGTTCTTGTGATGCTTGAGGATGTTCTTGATGGGCGGCGCAATCTCGTCGGAGGCCAGCACACCCGTCGCAACTTGGTAGAGCAGAGGCTGGAAGAGGTGTTCAGGGGTACTCGAAATAAGGACGTACGGAACTCCCGACTTATTGAGTTGCTTGGCGGCAGACAGCCCACCGAACCCCGAACCAACAATGACGACCTCGACGGTCTCGATACCCGCGTCCACACTCTGCATGACAGCCTCCTTCTCTCATGACTAACCGTAATTCGGAACGCTGTTGTTCCAGGGGTCAGGGCGCATAATCAATATGACTCTTATCTACATTGATCATGAATGGGAGAAATGCCGTGGAGCTGCGACAGCTGGCCTACTTCGTCGCCGTCTGCGAGGAGCTCAGCTTCAGCCGCGCGGCCACGCGCTGCTTCATTTCGCAGTCGGCCATCAGCCACCAGATCGCGCGGCTAGAACGCGACCTCGGCGTGCCCCTCTTCGAGCGCTCGACACGGTCGGTTGTACCCACCGACGCGACCACCCGGCTACTTCCCCTTGCGAAGCAAATGCTGAGCCTGGAATCCGCCATTCGCGCAGCTGTAAGGGCCTCCGGGCCACGGATTCGCCTGGCAGCCAATATGTCCTTCGCAACAAGATCGCTGTCCGCCATTGCCGGAG
The DNA here is from genome assembly GCF_025465275.1 of Nocardia sp. GTDB lineage: Bacteria > Actinomycetota > Actinomycetes > Mycobacteriales > Mycobacteriaceae > Nocardia. Next base: position 144,988 of record NZ_JAODNK010000027.1, read on the forward strand.
CACGCGAGGCGCATCCGGGTGCGGAGATCGAATTCGTCATCAAGCCGTTCCGCCAGCGCATTCAGGCGGTGGCGGACGGAGACTGTGATCTTGCTCTCATCCGAGGGAGTGTGGATCAGCCCGGACTGACCGTGGAGAAGCTCTGGGTGGAGGACTTGGTCATCGCCACCTCCACCGCGCACCCCCTCGCCGGGCGCGACGACGCCACCCTCGCCGATCTCGGTGCGTACCCACTGCTACTACCGCCCGAACTCGATCAGGTGCTGCTGCACAATGTCGTCCGCGCCGCCTTCGCCGATCTACCCACCGGCCCCGCCTACGGTCCGCCCATCCCCCCGGACCACACGGCCACCATGGAACTCATCAACCGCCCCGACGCCTGGACCATCCTCTACGCCGACAGCCAGACCGAAGGCATCGCCATCCTCCGCCTGACAGGCCACCCTCTCCGCATCCCCGTCTCCGCCGTGATCCGCAGCGACATCCGCCCCTCCCCCATCCTCACCACCCTCCTCGCCGCCCTGCACTGCGCCTGAAAACGGAGCGGCGGAACAGCATTCGTCGGCTATCGTCGTTCCGTCGGAGCGGGCCACGGGGAGTGGCCCGGAGGTAGGGGGATCCATGAATCCGTGTCCGCGTTGCGGCATGCTCGATCAGGTACGCGGTCTACGCGCGATTCTGCAGAACGACATCCGGCACAGCACGTCGGTGGGGAGCATCAATCTCCAAGGCAGACAGCGCTTCACCGTGACACGAGCCGGTGACCTGTTCCCCAGCCAGTACGGGCGGGCGACGACGACGATGCGCGGTTCGATCGTTCAGCACGGGCTCGAGGGCAGTGCTCTCGCCGGAGCTCTCGCCGCAACAACGTTCCTCGACCCGCGGCATGCCGGAATGACCCACCGTCGGGCCAGCACGCTTTTGCTCTTGGGCGCGTGGGCAATACCCGCCGTCGCCGCTCTGTTGAGCTACGCCACCACCGCCGGCGGATTCCTAGACTTACTGGCCTGCTGGATTTTCCTGCCGGTGTTCGTGTGGGTCCTGGTGGTACCGCTCGCCAGGCTGGTCGCCCAGCGGCTCGACGAGGCCGCCACCGCCGCGGATATACCGAAACAGCAGGGACGGCAACGCGCCGGACAGCGGGCGGCGCTGTGGGAGACGCTCGCCTACTGCGGCCGTGATCATCTCGCGTATGACCCGCGCAGCGGTGCGCACTTTCCGCCCGAGGGGATCACGGGATATCTGTTCCACCAGATCCCCGAGGGCGAATATGTGGCGCAGACCGATCGAAGCGCACGCCATTGAAGCGACAGCGGAACCGGGTGCGACCTACGCTGGCAGATGTGAGCCAGGAGCACATGCGGGCGTCCGATGCCGACCGCGAGCAGATCGTCGCCAAACTCAAAACGGCCATGGATGACGGCAGGATCGATCTGCACGAATTCGATGAGCGACTACAGCAGGTGTATGCCGCCAAGACCTATGGCGAGCTGGCACCGGTGCTGTCCGACCTTCCCGTGCAACGGGTTTCCCGATCAACCGCGGGTAGCGGGACCGGCAGGGGTGGGCTGCCGACCTGGGTGATCATTATGTGGATCCCGTGGGTCTTCGTGAATATTCTGTGCCTGGTCATCTGGCTGGCGACCGGCGCTGGGTACTTCTGGCCGTTCTGGGTGGAGGTGCCGTGGGGGCTGGCGCTGTTGATTCCCAGTACCATCGGCCTCGTTGTCGGCCGGGACAACAGCCGGACCGAGCAGGCGCGAGAACAGCACCGCCACTGAGGTTTACGCCAGTGCGGTAGCTACCGCCAGGTGCAGCCGCAGATCCTCGGGCTCGTCGTCCTCGACGGCCCAGACGATCTCCTCCATCGACCGCATGAATGCCCAGCCGTGTGCACGATCCGCGGAGACGTCCAGGGCTGTTGCCGTCCGGTCCACCACCGCGCGTGCATGTTCGGCCACGAGGGCACTCTGCACCTGGATCATCACCAGGAATCCCGCATCGAATGCGGCCTCGCCCAGATAGGCCTTGGGGTCGATCAGCAGCCACGGCGCACGTTCCGCCGCAACGATATTGCCGAGATGCGTATCCCGATTGACGATCAGCAGCGGGCCGTCGGGTATCGCCAGCTTGCCGCACCATTCGGCAGCCCGCTGCAGCAAACGAGCCGGAATCACCTGCGATACCGCAGCTTCGGGGTCGATGAACATCTCGATCCACTGCTCCACCATGCCTGCCGCCGTGGGCAGAGCCGGATATCCGTCGGGGATATCCGTCGGTTCCCGCCGCAATCGCCGGTACAGCTCGCAGGCGAACTCGACCTTGCCGATGTTCTCGGCGCGACCCTCCATGCTCGGAAATCCCGGCTGCTCCAGCAGCGGTGTGCCCGGCCGCGCCCACTCCAGCAGTAAAGAGCTACTGGCGGAATCGAATTCGTACAGCCGGACCGCACCCTCACCGCGATAGCAGAACATTCCGGCCGCTTCGCCGAGGTTCTCCTCGTCCACCACCGGAACCTTCAGTACCGCGGCGGAGCCGTCGGCGCGCCGCACGGGCGCGACATAGGAATGCGTCCCGCCACCGAAGCCATCGCCCACCACCTCGAGCTCCCAGGCCGCACACCGCTCCGCCACGACCCCGGGCAGATCCCGCAACCACTGCCGGCCGCGCTCCCCGAATGCCGTGGCAATATTGCCGGAGACCTCCGGCGGCAGTGTGATCGACATCGAACCAGCCTGCCCGAAAACGCACCGGTCGAGCAATCCGGTGCAGTGGACAAGGCGCTGCCTCGGCGGCACAGCCGGATCGACGCGATAGGGTCCGGCCGTGCAAGGGATGACAGATCAGCAATTTCACGCCGCACTGACTGGGCTGGCCGCCGACTTCGGCGCGTGGGATCGCGCCGCGGTGGTCACGGCCTGCACAACAGCGGGCTGGAGCGTGGACGATGACGACGAGATCGCCGATATCCCGGGGGCCGAGCGCGGCGGCTGGATGTCGGACAACGACCACCGGACCGATCCCGGCGCGCCCGAATACGATGCGGTCGGCATGTACGTGGGGCACGCCGAGCCCGATGAGTTCCCGAAATACCTCGCCGCCGCGACCGAGGTGTGGGGTGAGCCGTCGATGTTCGGCGGCAGCCGCAATGTCTTCGTACGGTGGCGCGACAAGGTGACCTTCCGCGAGCTGTCCATGGACCACTCCGGCGAGATCAATCTGCGCGCGGCCTCCACCGAGGTGTTCGAGGAATGGGATTATCGCGCCTGGGATTTCGAGGACGACCTCACCGAGGTGCCCTTCACCTGGATGGGCGATAAGGACGGACCCGGGATGGACGGGTTCGCCATGGGCGAGAAGGTGGTCTCGAACTGGGACGATGTCGCCGAAGCCCTCGCGAACACACTGCTCGACGTGCAATTGGGAATGTGGGCGCTGGGTACCGCCGATCCCGATCCCGAACTCGGGCCCGATCGGCTGGTGATCACCCTGCAGGCAGATACGGATCTCGACGAGGAGGACGACGAGGACCGGGACGCGAGCACCGTCGACAGCGATCTCAAGGTGCAGATCGTGCTGTACCCCGACACCCTGCTCCTGCTAGTCAGCGACGGCGACGAGTGGCAGGACGAGCTGACCGCCAAGGGCTTCAAGCCCTACGGCGACGGCGTCCAGGCCCGCGATTACACCGCCGACCCCGCCGCTATCACCGAGGCCGCCCAGCTGACCGCGATCTTCCTGCGGCACTTCGGTTTCGAGTCCCCCGGCGAGGTGACGCACGATTCCTGGCGGCACCCCAGCCCGTACTCCTACTTCACCCTGACCTGTGTGGGTGTACCCGAATCATCCTGAGCGGTGGTGTCAGGGGGCGGCCGGCGCCGCGGTCTCGTGGACCGATCGCCACTGGTAGGTGCGGCCGTCCGTCACCAGCACGGCCGTCACCAGGCGACCGGCCCGGATCTCGCCGACCACGTTCTCGGCGACGAATCGGACGACGATGAGATTGCCGCTGCGGGCGAGTTCCCGCACCTCGGAGACCTCGATCTCCAAGCCCGGCTGCACATTTCGCGCCGACCAGATCCCGGCCAGAAAGGTTTCCCGGTCGACGGCCTGACCGGTGGTCACCACCGACGAGAACTGGTCGTCCAGTGCGATACCGATGCGGTCGAAGACCTTGGGCAGCGCATCGGACCCCAGCCACTCGGCCAGGTCCCAGTGCAGGGCGGCAACCACTTCGGTCAAGTCGGGAATTGCAGACATACCTGGCAATCTGGATCTCAGCGAGCCCGATCGGCCCGCACCGAGAGCCTAGATGAGCAGCCCGCACCGCCGCGCGGCCGCCGCTCGAATCTAAAGCAAATTCGTTTCAGACATATGCGTGCGGATACAAAACGACTCGCCAAACCCGAAGCTGCTTTCGCAACAACAGATTTGGCGAGTCGAGGGTGACTCACCGGGTACGCGCTAACCCGGCTTACGGGATCCCGCAGGCCGGCGACGCGACGTAAGTCGCGCCTGACCGGTCCGCAAGAGTCCCGGGGAGGCGGATTAGCCCTTGTGTGCCTTCACTGCCTCGGTCAGCTGCGGGGCGACATTGAACAGGTCGCCGACGATGCCGTAGTCGCTGATCTCGAAGATGGGGGCTTCCTCGTCCTTGTTGACAGCGACGATGGTCTTCGAGGTCTGCATGCCGGCGCGGTGCTGGATCGCGCCGGAGATGCCGAGGGCGATGTACAGCTGGGGGGAGACCGTCTTACCGGTCTGACCGACCTGGAACTGGCCCGGGTAGTAGCCCGAGTCGACAGCGGCACGCGAGGCGCCGACAGCGGCACCCAGCGCATCAGCCAGCGGCTCGATGACCTTGCCGAAGTTGTCGGCCGAACCGACACCACGGCCACCGGAAACCACGATCGCGGCCTCGGTGAGCTCCGGACGATCGCCACCGACGTTCGGCTCACGCGAGACGACCTTGGTGACGCCCTCTTCCTGGGCGGGAACCTCGACGACGACCTTCTCGCCGGCACCGGCCTGCGGAGCCGCCTCGATGGCGCCCGGGCGGACCGAGATGACCGGGACATCGCCGGTGGCCTTGGCGGCAACGGTGAACGCGCCACCGAAGATGGAGTGCAGGACCGAGCCGTCGGCATTGACCTCGATGGCGTCGATCAGCAGGCCGGAGCCGATGCGGGCGGCAAGGCGGCCCGACACCTCCTTGCCGTCGGCGGTGGCGGCGACCAGGATCGCGGCCGGAGTGGCGGTCTCGGACAGCGCGGCCAGGACGTCGACCTTCGGGGTCACCAGGAAGCCTTCGGCCTCATCGGATTCCGCGACATAGATCTTCTCGGCGCCGGCGGCGGCCAGCGCGTCGGCCAGCTTGTCGGCGGTACCGGGGGTGGCCACCACGACGGCGGCCGGGGTGCCCAGGCTACGGGCGGCGGTGATGAGTTCGGTGGTGACCTTCTTGGGCGCACCATCGGCGTGCTCCACGAGCACCAGTACTTCTGCCATTGTCTTTCTCCTACTGTGTCTTTGAGGGCGAGCTGCAAGCACTGCGCCCCCGCAGTCCGGCTCGGGGGCTTTAGATGATCTTCTGACCGACCAGGTAGGTGGCGATCTGCTGGCCGCCCTCACCCTCGTCGACGATCTTCGCGCCCGCCGTGCGTGCCGGCTTCGGAGTCACACCGGTCACCTGGGTGCCGGCATTCGCAACGCCCACGGTCTCCGGGTCGACGCCCAGATCGGCCAGCGTGAAGGTCTGAACTTCCTTCTTCTTCGCGGCCATGATGCCCTTGAAGGACGGGAAGCGCGGCTCGTTGATCTTCTCGGTCACCGAGACGATGGCCGGGAGGGTGGCCTCGAGCTTGAAGACGCCCTCGTCGGTCTCGCGCTCACCGGTGATGCGCTCGCCGTCGACAACCAGCTTGCGCAGGTGGGTCAGCTGCGGCAGACCGAGGTACTCGGCAATGATGGCCGGCACGGCGCCGGAGCGACCGTCGGTGGCCTCGTTACCGGCGATGACCAGTTCGATGCCCTCGATCTGGCCGAGAGCGGCGGCCAGCACGTAGGCGGACTGCACGGCGTCCGAGCCGTGGATGGCGGCATCGTTGATGTGGATGGCCTTGTCGGCACCCATCGACAGCGCCTTGCGAATGGCCTCGGTGGCACGCTGCGGGCCCATGGCCAGCACGGTCACCTCGCCGCCCTGGGCCTCCTTGATCAGCAGCGCTTCTTCGACAGCGCGCTCGTTGATCTCGTCGAGGATGGCATCGGCGGCCTCGCGGTCCAGGGTGTAGTCACCATCGGTCAGCTTGCGCTCGGACCAGGTGTCAGGAACCTGCTTGATCAGTACGACGATGTT